>NZ_JBFUGR010000011.1:0-150463 GCF_056402815.1 Mesorhizobium sp. P3_B5
GCAGGACGGGCACTGGCGGCATTCCGGCGTATAGAGCGGGATGACGTGGTCGCCCTTCTTGACCGAGGTGACGCCCTTGCCGACATCGACGACGATGCCGGCGCCCTCATGGCCGAGAATGGCCGGAAACAGGCCTTCAGGGTCGGCGCCTGACAAAGTGAACTCGTCGGTGTGGCAGATGCCGGTCGCCTTGATCTCGACCAGCACTTCGCCGTCGCGCGGACCATCGAGGTCGACCTCCATGATCTCCAGCGGCTTTCCGGCGGCGACGGCAACAGCGGCGCGGGTTTTCATCAGGCAATTCCTCCCAAGGCGATTTTTTGCTCAAGCTTTCAGGTTTTCTCGATGCGATCAACTGGAAGCTGGTGGCAAGACTGGGCCACAGCGGCGAATTGGAATCGCAAATCGATTGAAAGGCGGTGAATTGCATGGTCGGCTTGACCGTACAAGCACAAGCCATAAAAGGAATGGCCGGAGGGAACGACATCAGCATGTTCACGAAAATCCTGATCGCCAACCGCGGCGAGATCGCTTGCCGCGTCATCAAGACGGCGCGCAAGATGGGCATTGCCACGGTCGCCGTCTATTCCGACGCCGATCGCGACGCCGTGCATGTCGAGATGGCCGACGAGGCGGTGCATATCGGGCCGTCGCCGGCCGCGCAGAGCTATCTCTTGCCGGAAAAGATCATTGCCGCCTGCAAGCAGACCGGCGCGCAGGCCGTGCATCCCGGCTACGGCTTTCTCTCCGAGCGTGCATCCTTCTGCGAGGCACTGGAGGCGGAGGGCATAATCTTCATCGGCCCGAAGCCCAAGGCGATCAAAGCGATGGGCGACAAGATCGAATCGAAGAAATTCGCCAATGCCGCCAAGGTTTCCACCGTGCCCGGTTGGCTCGGCGTCATCGAGAATGCCGATCACGCCGAAAAGATCGCCGGCGAGATCGGCTATCCCGTGATGATCAAGGCCTCGGCTGGCGGCGGCGGCAAGGGCATGCGCATCGCCTGGAGCCAGTCGGAGGTGCGCGACGGTTTTGACCGGGCGCGCTCGGAAGCCAAAAGCTCGTTCGGCGACGATCGCGTCTTCATCGAAAAATTCGTCGTAGATCCGCGCCACATCGAAATCCAGGTGCTGGCCGATGCGCATGGCAACACGCTCTATCTCGGCGAACGCGAATGCTCGATCCAGCGCCGCAACCAGAAGGTCGCCGAGGAGGCGCCGTCGCCTTTCCTCGATGCCAAGACCAGAAAAGCCATGGGCGAGCAGTCGGTGGCGCTGGCCAAGGCCGTCGACTACCAGAGCGCCGGCACGGTTGAGTTCATCGTCGACAGCGACAAGAACTTCTATTTCCTTGAAATGAATACACGATTGCAGGTCGAGCACCCGGTGACGGAACTCGTCACCGGCATCGATCTGGTCGAGCAGATGATCCGCATCGCCGCCGGCGAAAAACTCGCCATCAAGCAGAGCGACGTCAAGCTGAATGGCTGGGCGGTGGAAAGCCGCCTCTACGCCGAAGATCCCTATCGCAATTTTCTGCCGTCGATCGGCCGGCTGACGCGATACCGGCCGCCGGAGGAAGGACAGTTCGGCGACGTCATCATCCGAAACGATACCGGCGTCACCGAAGGCTCGGAAATTTCGATGTTCTATGACCCGATAGTGGCAAAGCTCTGCACCTGGGCGCCGACGCGGCTCAGGGCAATAGACGCCATGTCGGAAGCGCTGGACAGTTTCGTCGTCGACGGCATCGAGCACAACATCCCGTTCCTGGCCGCGCTGATGCAGCATCCGCGCTGGCGGGAAGGCCGGCTGTCGACCGGCTTCATCGCCGAGGAATATCCCGACGGGTTTGCGCCGATCGTGCCGAACGGCGAGGAAAAGGCGGTGCTGGCATCGATCGCCACCGCGGTCGAACTGCTGCGCCGCGACCGGCTCGACCGGCTGGGTGGGCGGTTGGCGCCGCATTCCGGTGCCCTGAAACGCGACTGGGTTGTCAAGGTCGGCCAGGACTACCTCTCGGCCGCCATCCTCGAGGGTATGATCTCGATCCCGATGGAAATCGACCTGTCGATCGACGGCGGCAAGGCGCTGACGGTAGCGTCAGACTGGCGGCCGGGCGACCTCATCTGGCGCGGCACGGTCGGCTCCTCCAAGATCGCGGCGCAGATCAGGCCGCTGCCGAACGGGCTGCGCATCGCCTGGAAAGGCATGTCGGTGACGGCGCGCGCCATGCTGCCGCGCATCGCCGAGCTCGAAAGGCTGATGCCGGAAAAAGTCCCGCCGGATACGTCAAAAATGCTGCTCTGCCCGATGCCGGGCCTCGTCGTGTCGATTGCCGTAGCCGAGGGGCAGGAGGTCAAGGTGGGCGAGACTTTGGCCGTGGTCGAGGCGATGAAGATGGAAAACGTGCTGCGCGCCGATCGCGACCTCACCGTGTCGAAACTCAACGCCAAGCCGGGCGATAGCCTCGCCGTCGATGCGGTGATCATGGAGTTCGCCTGATTTTTCGACGGCGGATGGCAGTCAGGCGTCTGCGGCCAGCATGCTCTGGTCGGTGACGACGTAGACGCAGGCACGGCAAGCATCCGCTCCACGCTGGCTGTACCAGCGGCAGGAGCCACGGATGGCGCAGCGCGGCAGGTTTTCGGCGGGCGCGATCATCTGCTCGGCCATGCCGGTCAGCACCTTTTCGATGACGCCGCAGGAATTGCCGGTCCACTGTTTGCACTTGCCTTCGACGCAACGGCCGGCAAAGCGGAAGCGCGCTTCCGGCACGCCGGCCTTACTCGCCAGATCGACGAACTCGGCATCGATCTCCAGACGCGTCGGGATCGGCTGGACAATGCCGTCCGCCCCGACAACGCCAATCAGCAGCGCCCCCGGTTCGGCGCGGGCGCTCGGACAGGACTTTTCGCCGTCCTCGGCGATTTTCGGATTCGCCGAGGCCTTCTTCATATCTGTTGAAGCAAGTGACATCGGTGTCAGCGCAGCATTCCGTTGATCTCTTTGTCGAGCGCGGGCAGCTGGTGTTGGTCGATATGCGCGACCAGTCCGAGCCATTCCCTGGGAAAGCGCAAGACGAGTTCCGGTTGCGTGTGCGTCTCGGCGAGAGTCGCCAGCACCGCGTGCTGGATGGTTTTCGCCAGCTTCTCATCCATGCCCTTGGAGAGCTTGAGACCGCTGAGATCGACGACAAAACGGTTGGCCATGAAAATCTCCTGTTAAAAAGATGATTTCGTCCACATTGGCAGTGTGCCGATGCCGGTGCCCGTCAACCATGAAGCGCTTCACATCGACTGATCTCGGACGCTGCCGGCCGTTCGCGCGGGCGTTGAGTTTGTCAGGGGATCGGCAGATATCGGGGCCGGGAATGCTGGCGGGCAGTGGCGTGGGAGCCTAGATTAGGACGACAACCAGATTCGCCGACAGGATTGAGAGCCAGACGAAGTGGCAGACGAGAAGATGACACGCGATCCGCTGATGCGCGAGGCCATTGCCAGGGCGGCAAGGCCTGAGGCGCCGGCGCGGCCTTTCATCCATCTGCGCGTGCATTCGGCCTATTCGCTGCTCGAAGGCGCTTTGCAGCTCGGCAAGATCGTCGGTCATGCCGTGCAGGACGAGTGCCCGGCGATCGCCGTCACCGACACCAACAATCTGTTCGGCGCGCTCGAATTCGCCCAGAAGGCGGTGAAGGACGGCATCCAGCCCATCATCGGCTGCCAGATCGACCTGGTCTTTTCCGGCGAAACCAGCGACGCCCAGCGCGACCGCCGCCGTCATGGGCCCGAGATGAGCCCCGTGGTGCTGCTTGCCGCCACCGAGACCGGCTACTCCAACCTGGTCAAGCAGGTCAGCCGGGTCTACCTCGAAACGCCACCGGGCGAACCCGTGCATCTGACCACCGAGATGCTGCGGGGCCATTCCGACGGTCTGATCTGCCTCACAGGCGGGCCGCGCGGGCCGATCGGCCGGGCCTTGAAGGAAGACCGCCGCGATCTCGCCGAGGCGCGGCTCCTGGCGCTCAAGGCGCTGTTCGGCGATCGGCTCTATGTCGAGCTGGACCGGGTCTCCGGCTATGACCGGGCGATCGAGAAATCGTCGGTGGACCTCGCCTACAGCCATGATCTGCCGCTTGTCGCCACCAACGAGGCATTTTTCTTCACGCGCGACGACTATGACGCACATGACGCGCTGATCGCCATCGCCGAAGGCTCGGTCGTCGCCGCCGACAACCGCCGCCGGCTGTCACCAGACAATTTCCTGCGCAGCCAGGCCGATATGGCGCGGCTGTTCGCCGACCTGCCGGAAGCGATCGACAACACGGTCGAGATCGCGCTGCGTTGTTCCTACTACCCGAAAAACCGCAGCCCGATCCTGCCGCGTTTTACCGGCGGCGATGTCGCCGACAATGAATTGGCGCTGAAGGCAGAGGCCGACGAACTGCGCCGGCAGGCCCACGAAGGGCTTGATGCGCGGTTGGCGGCGCATGGACCCACCGTCGGCTACACGGTAGAGCAGTATCGCGAGCGGCTGGATTTCGAGCTCGGCATCATCGAGAAGATGAAGTTTCCCGGCTACTTCCTGATCGTCGCCGACTTCATCAAATGGGCCAAGGCGCAAGGCATTCCCGTCGGCCCGGGCCGCGGTTCGGGCGCAGGATCGCTGGTCGCCTATTCCACCACGATCACCGACATCGATCCGTTGCGCTTCTCGCTGCTGTTCGAGCGCTTCCTCAATCCCGACCGCGTCTCGATGCCCGATTTCGACATCGACTTCTGCCAGGACCGGCGCGAGGAGGTCATCCGCTACGTCCAGCAGAAATACGGCCGCGACCAGGTCGGACAGATCATCACCTTCGGTACGCTGCAGGCCCGCGCCGTGCTGCGCGACGTCGGCCGCGTGCTGCAGATGCCCTATGGCCAGGTCGACAAGCTGTCCAAGATGGTGCCGCAGAACCCGGCCAATCCGGTCAAGCTCGCCGACGCCATCGCCAACGAGCCGCGCTTTGCCGAAGAGGCCGAGCGCGAGCCGATCGTCCAGACCTTGCTCGATATGGCGCAGAAGCTGGAAGGGCTCTACCGCCACGCCTCGACGCACGCCGCCGGCATCGTCATCGGCGATCGGCCTTTGTCCGAACTGGTGCCGATGTACCGCGATCCGCGCTCGGACATGCCGGTCACCCAGTTCAACATGAAATATGTCGAGCAGGCCGGGCTGGTAAAATTCGACTTCCTCGGCCTGAAGACGCTGACCGTGCTGGAGACCGCGGTCAAGCTGATCCGCCGCCGCGGCATCGAGATTGATCTGGCGACGATCCCGCTCGATGATCCCGATACCTATGCCATGCTGTCGCGCGGCGAAGTGGTCGGCGTGTTCCAGGTGGAAAGTGCCGGCATGCGTAAGGCGCTGATCGGCATGCGGCCCGATTGTATCGAAGACATTATCGCGCTGGTCGCGCTCTATCGGCCCGGCCCGATGGAGAACATCCCGACCTACAATGCCAGAAAGCATGGCGAAGAGGAGATGGCCTCGATCCACCCCAAGATCGACCATCTGGTGAAGGAGACGCAAGGCGTCATCGTCTACCAGGAACAGGTGATGCAGATCGCGCAGGAGCTGTCCGGCTATTCGCTGGGCGAAGCCGACCTGTTGCGCCGCGCCATGGGCAAGAAGATCCGCGCCGAAATGGACAAGCAGCGCGAGCGCTTCGTCTCGGGCGCGGTCGAGCGCGGCGTCGGCAAGCCGCAAGCCGACTTCATTTTCGACCTGCTGGCCAAGTTCGCTGACTACGGTTTCAACAAGTCGCATGCCGCCGCCTATGCGGTTGTCTCCTACCAGACTGCCTATCTGAAGGCGCATTACCCCGTCGAATTCCTGGCGGCGTCGATGACGCTCGACATGGGCAACACCGACAAGCTCGCCGATTTCCGCCAGGATGCGCTGCGCCTCGGCATCGTGGTCTCGGCGCCGTCGGTGATGACGTCGTTCCGGGATTTCGAGGTCGGCGAGAACCGCATCTTCTATTCGCTTGCCGCTCTCAAGGGTGTCGGCGATGCGGCGGTCGAGCATATCGTCGCCATGCGTGGCGAAAAACCGTTCAAGAACCTCGCCGATTTCTGCGAAAGGGTCGATCCCAAGATCGTCGGCAAGCGCGTCTTCGAAAGCCTGATCACCGCCGGCGCGCTCGACTGCTTCGGCCACGACCGCGCGGCGATGATGGCGGGGGTCGAGCGGATGATGGGGCTGGCTTCGCTGGCGCAGCAGAACGCCGTTTCCGGCCAGGCGGACATTTTTGGCGCTTCGCTGGGCGCCCAGTCGCAGGCGCTCAACCTTCCGGTGACAGAGCCGTGGCTCGCCGCCGACCGTCTGCACCGGGAATTCCAGGTGGTCGGCTTCTATCTTTCGGCGCATCCGCTCGACGAGTACAAGGCGGCGCTACAGAAGATGCGGGTGCAGAACTGGGGCGAGTTCTCGGCCGCAGTCAAACGCGGCGCCGCCGCCGGGCGGCTGGCCGGGACCGTGACCACCAAGCAGGAGCGCAAGACGCGCACCGGCAACAAGATGGGCGTTATCGCTTTTTCCGACACGTCCGGCCAGTATGAGGCCGTGCTGTTTTCCGAAGGGCTGGCGCAGTATCGCGACCTGCTCGAGCCCGGCCGCTCGGTGGTGATCACCGTTTCGGCCGAGGACCGGCCTGAAGGCGTCAATCTGCGCATCAACTCGGTGCAGTCGCTGGAGGACGAGGCCAGCCGCATCCAGAAGGCGCTGCGGGTCTTTGTGAGAGACGAGGGCCCAACTTCAATCATTCAATCGCAGCTCAAACAGCGTGGCGACAGCCAGGTCAGTATTATCCTGATCAAGGGAGAGGCGCAGGGCGAGGTCGAGATCGCTTTGCCGGGCGGGTATCGCGTCTCGCCACAAATTGCATCCGCCATGCGCGCGGTGCAGGGCGTGGTGGAAGTCGAGCTGGTCTAGGATGCCGCGATCTCGGCTGCTTGCGGTGCCTTGCGCTGCAGGTTGAGCAGATTGCCCATCAGGATGAGCAGCGCGCCGCCGGCGGTGAAGGCGTCGATCTGCTCGCTATAGAGCAGCCAGCCGATCAGAGCCGATAACGGCACGCGCAGAAAATCCATCGGCGAGATGACCGTCGCGTCGGCATAAGCGAGCGCGCGGGCCATGCAGAAATGCGAGGACATGCCGCTGAAGGCGATCAGCACGATCCACGGCCAGAGTTCCAGCGGCGGGTTGCGCCATTCGTAGAGCGCCGGGATCAAGCCGACCACCGACTGGATGATCAGCATCCAGAAGATGATGCGCACGACGCTGTCGGTGCGCGTCAGCGACTTGACCATGACCACCGAAATGCCGAAGCAGACCGCGGCGCCGAGCACGATCAGGTGCCCCGGATCGACCGCACCGACGCCGGGGCGCACGATGATCACCACGCCGATCAGCCCCAGCGCGATCGCTGCCAGCTTGGGCCGCGACAGCCGTTCGCCGAGAAAGCCGACCGCCAGCAGTGCCGTCCAGATCGGCGTCGTGAATTCGATCGAGATCAGCACGGCGAGCGGGATCAGCGTCAGCGCGTAAAGCCACGCCGCCTGGCCGGTGTAGTGGATGAGGTTGCGGGCGAGATGGGCGACGGGGCGCTCAGTGCGCATCGCAGCAAAGCCGCCGCTCATCATCACCAGCGGCAGCAGGATGAAAAAGCCGATCACCGAGCGCAGCTCCAGCACCTGGAAGACATTGAGTTCGGCTGTCGTGGCGCGGCCGGCGACCGACATCGCCAGGAACGACGCGATCGACAGTGCCATCCAGAACGCGGCCTTGGGGATCGAGGGAGCAGGTGCCATGCGCGCTATCTCGCAAGTCGGGACCTTTATCGCAACCGCTAGCCGCCGCATTCGACTGGGCCACAGCCGCGTTGCAAAACAGTCATGTCGGCAGCGGAACCTGCCGCAGCGGCAGGCGTTGATTCCCGGTATTTGCCAAAATTGTTGGAAGTGCGGTTTTTCAACACCAACGGGGAGAGTTTAAGATGAAATCATTCGCACGATTTCTGCTTGCCGGGTGCCTGATGGCCGCAAGCGGCGCAGCCCATGCCGACGAGGCCGATTTTCTGAGCTCATTGCAGGGGAATTTCGCTGGCAAAGGCACGGTCCAGGTAACCACCGATGTGCCGAATGTCGGTGTATCCTGCAGCTTCAAGTCGAATGCGACCTCAACCTCGCTCTCGCTGGATGGCAATTGCCGCGGTCTCGTTGTGGTAACGCGGGCCATCAGCGCCAACTTGAAGGTCACAGGTGCGAAATACAGCGGCGTCTATGTCGGATCGCGCACCGGGCCGGCGCAGCTCGCCGGCAGCCGATCGGGCAATGCGATCAATCTCGGCATTCGTTGGGCCCAGGTCGTCAACGGCGATCTCAAGGCGCGGCTGACGGTCGAGAAAACCAGCGGCGACGGCATGCGGCTGACGGTTACCGACGTCGATCCGAAGACCGGCAAGAGCGTGGTGACGAGCCGGATCGATCTGAAGCGAACTTGATCTCGATGCCTCAATCCTCAATCGGCTCGGGCGGGTGGGCGTTGCGGCCCTTGCCGAAGGTATAGCCGGTTTCCACCGCCTTCTTGCCGAACTTGTCGCGCAGCGTGTCGATGGCGCCTTCGGCCATGGCGCGCTTGCGCGACTGGATGTCGACGAGGTCGGGCGGGTCGGCCTTGTCGTCGTCCGAGAGGTCGCTGACGCCGATGCCGAGCAGCCGGTATTTCGTCCCGTCCGCTTCCTTGCGCAGCAGTTCGAGCCCGGTCTGGAAAATGCGGTCGGCCAGCCGGGTCGGGTCGCCGAGCTGTCGGTTGCGGGTGCGGAGCTTGAAATCCTGCGTCTTCAGCTTCAGCACCACGGTGCGCCCCGCAATACCTGACTTCTTCAGCCGTCCCGAGACCTTCTCCGACAGCGCTCTCAGCACCGGGACCAGTTCGTCCATGGTTGCAATGTCGGTGTCGAAGGTGGTTTCCGCCGATACGCTCTTGGCGTCCTGGTCGGGATGGACGCGGCGGTCGTCCTCGCCGCGCGACAGGTGGTAAAGCCGGTCGCCCATGACGCCATAGCGGCGCATCAGGTCGCCGCGCTCCATGCGTTGCAACTGGCCAATGCTGCGGATGCCGTCGCGTTCCAGGTTTGCGGCGAAGGCCTTTCCCACACCCCAGATCATCGTCACCGGCTGCTCAGCCAGAAAGCCGGGCGCCTCGGCCTCGCCGATCACCGAAAAACCGCGCGGCTTGCGGAAGTCGGACGCCACCTTGGCGAGGAACTTGCAGTAGGAAAGGCCCGCCGAAACGGTGATGCCGATCTCCTTTTCGACAGTCAGCGCGAACCGCGCCAGCACCACGGCAGGCGGCATGCCATGCAGCCGCTCGGTGCCGGCAAGGTCGAGAAAGGCCTCATCGATGGAGAGCGGCTCGACCAGCGGCGTCAGCGCCTGCATCAACGCGCGCACCTCGCGGCCGACGCGGACGTATTTTTCCATGTCCGGCGGGAGAACGACCGCTTCCGGACAGGCTTCGAGCGCCTTGAACATCGGCATCGCCGAGCGCACGCCGTGGATGCGGGCGATGTAGCATGCGGTGGAGACGACACCGCGCTTGCCGCCGCCGATAATCAGCGGCCGGTCCTTCAGCGCCGGATTGTCGCGCTTTTCGACGGCCGCATAGAACGCGTCACAGTCGATATGGGCGAGATGCAGACGGTAGAGTTCGGAGTGGCGGGCCAGCCTCGGGCTGCCGCAGCGCTCGCAACGGCGTGCCTCGCTGCGCTGAAAGGTCAGGCAGTCGCGGCAAAAACCGTGCTCGGGATTGTTGACAGGGGCCGCCATCGCTGCGAACATAAAGAGAACAAATGCAATGGTACGTCAGTCCGAGGGCAGCGACAAGCTTGGCCTGGGGAGAACGCATGAGCACGACCATAAAGCCGCTGGCGCCCGCGCTGTGGGCGGATTTCGAAGACCTTTTCGGCAAGCAGGGCGCCTGTTACGGCTGCTGGTGCACGCATTTCCGGCTGGCGCCGGCCGTGCGTCGCGAGAGCAGCCGCGAGCGCAACAAGGATCATATCAAGGCGCGGATCGAGGCCGGGCCGCCACCCGGCCTGCTGGCCTTCGAGGACGACAAGGCGGTCGGCTGGATGCAGATCGGCCCGCGTGCCGACGTGCCCGAATGGAACAATCAGGGCAGGGGGTCGGCGCCGGTCGACCCGGCCGATGCCATGGATCCCGGCGTCTGGGCGATCTCCTGCTTCTTCATCCGCGCCAAGGCGAGGGGGCGAGGCATCTCGCACCGACTGGTCGAAGGCGGCATCGCCTTTGCCCGCGAGAAGGGTGCGCGGCAGGTCGAGGCCTGCCCGATCGACCTGTCGCGCGATTCGCGATCGATCGGCCTGTTCGTCGGCTCGTCGCGGGTGTTCGAAAAGGCCGGCTTCGAGCGGCTGGTCGAGCGCAAAACCGGCCGGCCGCTGATGCGGCTGGTGCTGTAGGACAGCCCGCCAGCAATCATGGGTGTTGTCTTGCAGCCGTGATGGTATTTCCCTACCAGTGGCAAGAACGGTTTTGACGGCCGCAATAGAGTGGAGGATCGATATGAAGCGCGTTTTGCCATTTGTTTTGCTTCTTGCCTGCAGCGCACCGGCGCTTGGCCAGACGGTTGATAGCCAGGGCGCGAAGCAGCTTACCGACAATCTGGCGCGCTATTTCGGCAAGACGCCGTTCGACATCGGGTTTCTGAAGATTTCGGTCGACGGCGATGCCTACAAGCTCGCATTCGATTTCAAGCCGCTCGTGGATCTCCTGGGCAAACAGGATGGCTTGAAGCTTGATCTCACGCCCTATGCGCTCTTGACCAAGCCACGCAGCGATGGCGCGTGGGATGTCTCAGGCAATCTGGCACCGGAAGGGACGATGGAGTTCAACGGGCCTCAGGGTCCGCAAAGCATGAAGGTGTCGATCAAGGGCGGCAAGTTCGTCGGCATCTACGATCCCGAACTGGCGGCTTTCAGCAGCGCGACGTCGTCGCTGGAAGGCATGACGATGACGTCGCAGGACGCCAGGCAGCGCACGGAGATGAGTTCTGGTGCTGGAACTGCCACAATAAGCGCTATCAAGGGCGCAAATGGCGGTGTCGATTTCAACATGGTTCAGACAATCGCCGACTTTGCCGAATCGATCGCGATCGATAACCCTAACAGCGGGCAGAAAATCCCGCTGGCGATCAAGTCGCCCGAATTGTCGGTGGACGCTAAAGGCAAGGGGCTGCGGACGAAGCCTCTTCTGGACCTGTTGGCCTTCGCCGTGGCCAATCAGGACGAGGCGAATCTGAAGGCCAACCAAGCCGAACTCAAGTCGCACCTCTTGGCCGCGCTGCCGCTATGGGAGCGGATCGATGGCGCTTACAGGTTCAAGGATTTCAGCGTCGGCAGCCCGGTCGGCAGTTTCGGCGCGGCCAATGTGGGTGTTGCTTTCGGCATGGACGGCGTCGCCCGCAGCGGGACGATCAATTACGGGATCAAAGCGTCGGGGCTCTCGATACCGCAACATCTTGTTCCGGCCTGGAGCGTGGCGCTGCTGCCCACCGATTTCGATCTCAATTTCGGCGGCGCCAACATCGATCTCGACACCATGGCGAAGAAGGCAATCGAAGCCTTCGATCTCAACAAGAATCCGCCGCTGTCGGACGATTTTGGCGAGGGGCTGAAGGCTGGCTTCCTGGCCAATGGTCCTAAGATTTTCGTCGGCCACAGCACGGTCAAGAGCGGCGGTGCTGAAATCGCGCTGGAGGGCGACATGACGTTTCCCGATGGCGAGAAGCCCGATGCCAACGTGACCATCGACGTCACCGGCTATGACAAGATCGTGGCAAGCCTGCAGGAAGCGGCGAGGACCGACCCTCAGGCTTCGCAAGCTTTCACCGGCGCGCTGGCCATCAAGGGATTTGCCAAGACGCTGCCGGACGGCCGGCTGGAATGGGTCATCAACGCCAAGCACGACGGTTCGGTGGCGGTCAACGGCGCCATGTTGAAGGGTCCCGATCCGGTGGTGGAAGACAACACCGATCAGGATGTGACTCCTGGCGAGGGGAACAGCGGTGGTGGGGCAGGGGCGAAGCTTAGTCCCTGAGCGCCGGGCTTCGACGCGACTGGCTTTAGAGCCCGAGCGCCATCGCGATCTTCGGCATAGCCGCGTGCCAATCCTCAACAACCACGATGTCGTCAGGCACTGGCGGCAGGAAGGCGCGCAGCGAATTGTCGGCCATCAGGTGGAAGAGGTGCGCATCGGCGACGGCGCTACGCACCGACACCAGATTGTGCGGCTGGTCGTCGACGAAGGCCACTGGCCGGCCCTTGGTGCCGCGTAATTTGGCCACGGCCGGGCCCTTGGCCATTTCGGTGGTTAAAGGCGGGTGGTTCAGCCCGAGAGCGTCGAGATGGGCGCGGCGCACCGCGCGATGTCTGTGCGGCATGGCTGTCAGCAGGATGATCTCGACGCGATCACCGAGGCTCGTCAGCGCGTGCGCGGCGCCGTCGGTGACACTCTGCCAGTCGGCCTGTGCGTCAAAGAAATCACCCAGAAGCGTCGTCACTTCTTCCTGTTCGATCAGGCGGCCGCTCGCTGTTTCGGCAATGTTGCCGGTGAGGCGAAACGAGGCCAGCGTCAGCTCAAAGCCGCGCGACTGGAGAAAACGCGGGAACGGCCGGATGAATTCGAGCACGACATCGTCGACGTCGAGCACCAGCAGCGGCCGGTTGTCCGAGGCAAGCTCCTCGATCTGGCGGGCGGTTTCGGGATCATCGCTCATATCGAATGCTCATGATCGTCGCCGCCAAGCGGCAGCGCCCGCAAGGCCTTGCCGACGGAGGCCGGCGGCGTGCCGGTTTCCTCGGCGAAGCGCAACAAGGTTGGTTCGTGGGCGAGGATGAACTGCAGCACGCCGGCGAGGAATCCCGGCTCGCTGGCGGCCCGCCGGATGGAATGGGCTTCGATTCCGGTGATCGCCAGGAAACGCGGCAGGAGCTCCGGATCGGCGGCGACGAAGCCCAGTGCCTTCACGGCAATGGTTTCGGCTTCCTCGCGCATTGACGCTGCGTTTGCCATCACTACCTTCTGGGTGCGGAAATGAGTCTCTTTTCCGCAGTAATCGCAAGCGTCGCCTGCGGCAAGCCACCGCCCCGGTCCAATGCGGTTTTCGAGATGGAATCCGAATAGCTTTTGCAACTGCGGGTTTCCGTTTCGTCAATCATATTGCCTTAGAGTGAACGTGGGTTTGGTGTGCTCCAACAAGGGCGCATGACGGCAGCCTTCGGGCAGAAGGCTCGCCGGGACGGGAAATCGATGCCTAAGAAGGTCATGATCGTCGAGGACAACGAGCTCAACATGAAGCTCTTTCGGGACCTCATCGAAGCAAGCGGCTATGAGACGGTGCGCACGCGCAACGGTCTGGAAGCGCTCGATCTGGCGCGCCAGCACCGGCCGGATCTCATCTTGATGGATATCCAGCTGCCTGAGGTGTCAGGCCTGGAGGTGACCAAATGGCTCAAGGAGGACGATGACCTCCACTCCATCCCGGTCATTGCCGTCACCGCGTTTGCCATGAAGGGCGATGAGGAGCGCATTCGCCAGGGTGGCTGCGAGGCGTATATTTCCAAGCCGATCTCGGTGCCGCGTTTCATCGAAACCATCAAATCCTATCTGGGCGATGCCTGATGCGCATCGCCAGCCTAGCCGGAGCCTCATGACATGACTGCGCGGATCCTCGTCGTCGACGACATCCCTGCCAATGTGAAGCTGCTCGAGGTCCGGCTGCTGGCCGAATATTTCGAGGTGCTGACCGCCTCCAATGGGCCGGACGCGATCGAGACCTGCGAAAACGGCAAGGTCGATGTCGTGCTGCTCGATGTGATGATGCCTGACATGGATGGGTTCGAGGTCTGCAGGCGGCTGAAGAGCGATCCGGCGACATCGCATATCCCGGTTGTCATGATCACGGCGCTCGACCAGGTTGCGGATCGGGTGCGCGGTCTCGAGGCTGGCGCCGACGATTTCCTGACCAAGCCGGTCAATGACCTGCAGCTGATGACGCGCGTGAAAAGCCTGGTCAGGCTGAAGTCGCTGACCGACGAATTGCGCCTGCGTGCCTCGACCACACGCAACATCGGCATCGAGGAGCTTTTGAGCCGCACCTTCACGTCCGAAGACGCGACGCCAAAAGTTCTGCTGATCGACGAGCGCAAATCCTCAGTCGAGCGCATCCAGAAGATGCTGCGCGACAGTGCCGATCTCGACATTGCCACCGATCCGCATGCCGGCTTCTTCCAGGCTGCCGAAGCGCCCTATGAATGCGTCATGATCTCGACGGCCTTTGCCGAATTCGATCCGCTGCGGCTATGCTCGCAACTGCGTTCGCTCGATCGTACCCGCTTCCTGCCGATCATCCTCCTTGCCGAGGAAGGTGAGGAGGGGCGGATCATCCGCGGCCTCGAACTCGGCATCAACGACTACCTGATGCGGCCGATCGACCAGCAGGAGTTGCTGGCGCGGCTGCGCACGCAGGTGCGCCGCAAGCGCTATAACGACCAGCTCCGCGCCAGCGTCACCCAGACCATCGAGATGGCGGTGACCGATGGACTGACCGGGCTGCACAATCGCCGCTACCTCGACAGCCATCTGCAGACGCTGTTCGATCGCGCCGTGGCGCGACGACGGCCCCTTTCGGTGATGATCACCGATCTCGACCGCTTCAAGACGATCAATGACGCGTATGGTCATGACGGTGGCGATGCGGTGCTGCGCGAATTCGCGCGGCGGCTGCGTAAGAATGTGCGCGGCATCGACCTTGCCTGCCGCTTCGGTGGCGAGGAATTCGTGGTGGTGATGCCGGACACGGATGGCGCGGTCGCCGAAAGGGTTGCCGAGCGTATTCGCGCCGAAATCGCCCAGCTGCCCTTTGCCCTCGGTCATGAGGGCAAGACGGTCGAAGTCACCGTCAGCGTCGGTGTATCGTCGGTGCTCAAGGGGGCGGATACGGTCGCGGGACTGATGAAGCGCGCCGATCTTGCGCTCTATGAAGCCAAAAGCGGCGGCCGCAATCGCGTCGTTGCCAAGGCGGCTTAGGGCCTGTTCCATCCCGATGGACGCGGGATGGAGTTCTATCTCGGTGTTCGAGCATGATCTTTTCTAATCATGCCCAGGGGCCGGCGCCCGATTATCCTGTCAACCCGACAGGGTTACGAATTTACCTTAATCCAAGCGATTCGGGAGCCTTGGTTAAGAAACTGTTGATTTCCATAAGCTGTTGCGCAAATGTGCAGCCCATAGACGGAGCCGGCGCGAGGACAGATTGCCGGATCGATCCGAAAAATACCCCATGATGCTCAGGTCCGCCGCATCTCCTGGGTCCGTGGGGTCGGCCGGCCGGCGCTGGCACATAGTGGCCTCCTCGTACCGCTGCCAACCGCCGACCGGCCCCCTTCTCTCAAAAGGATTACATCAGGATTCCGCGCCAAACTTCGGAAGTTTCGTGCTTTTCAGCGCGCCTTGAAACAAAAACGCCGCCCAATGGGCGGCGTTTTTGTATCGCGGAGAGAAACCAGATTACTTGATCTTGGTTTCCTTGAACTCGACGTGCTTCTTGGCGACCGGGTCGTATTTGCGGAACGACAGCTTGTCGGTCTTGGTGCGGCTGTTCTTGCTGGTCACGTAGAAGAAACCGGTGTCGGCGGTCGACAGAAGCTTGATCTTGATATTTGCGGCTTTGGCCATGATGTTCGTCCGTTGTGTTGGTGGAGTTTTGGCCGCTGGAGCACGGGGAAACACCCGGACGCGGGAAACTTGGCGCGACACATAAAGAAAGCGCCCTGAAAGTCAAGCCCGCGCGGCTTGGTCACGAATTCCCGAGCCGGTCTGGAGCCCACCGTTCCCCTTTGTCAGGCGTCCTCCTTGAGCGGCGAGGCGGCCTTCTTCCAGTCACCCGTCGTGTTCCACCAGCGATTCGGATTGGCCTGGTCATCCAGCCCCTTGGACCGGCTGGCGAGGATTGGCTGAATGCGGATCACCGGTTCCTGATAGGAGTGCGCCTGGAAGATTGCCTCGACCACCCGGGAGGCCAGTGCCTGGTCATCGGGCAATTCGAACGAAACCTCCACCGTGCCCGGGCGACGCCGCAGTTCGGTCTCCGGCCCCGCGGCAGTGCCTTCCAGGCGCCTGTAGCGTTCGATGCCGTGCGCCGACTGATAGGCATTGCGGTCATATTTGCCCATGACCAGCGGCGCTATCGCGACCACGGCGTCCATGATGCGGTCGACATCCGCGGCCGGCGCCTGGAAGGTCACAAGCAGCAGAAGCGTCATTCGAAGGGATGTGGTTTCAAAGCCGCTGTCGATCATGGAGATATCCTCAACTCAAGGTGTTTTCGAGGACACTCTTTTACCCGGAGGCTCCTGACACGGTTCTGTCAGCAGCTACAGCGAGCGGCTATGAACGCAGGGCTGGCGGCCATGCAGTGCGCTACAGGATCTTTCGCAACAGCCTGACGCCGACCAGCGCGATATAGGCGCCGAAGAACAGGCCCAGCGCCCAACCGAAACCGGACGGTCCAAAAGCGTCCATGCCGATGCCGATCGCCTGCGGCCCAAGCACCATGCCGACGCCGTAGCAGAGCACGAAGGCAGCGTTGGCGGATGCCAGTTCATGGCCGGAGAGCTGCGAGCCGAGATGAGCGAGGCCGATCGTGTACATGGCTGCGACCACACCGCCCCAGACGAACAGAAGTGCTGCCATCAGATGCCAGTTCTGAGCGAAGAACGGCATGAAGATGGTGCCTGCCAGTCCGACGATGGCGCAGGCCAGAAGCAGATAGCGGCGGTCTGAGACGCGGTCGCTGACCATGCCGATCGGGATCTGCAACAGCACGTTGCCGAGGCCGATCATGGTCAGCAGCAGGGCGGCGTCGGCCTCGGAGTAGCCGATGCGGTTGCCGTAGACCGGGAACAGCGCAAAACCGCCGGTTTCGACGGCGCCGAATACCAGCACGGCGGCGGTCGCCGTCGGCACCAGCCAGATGTAGCGCAGGAAATTGCTGGTCTCGCCGTCGGCCACAATGGTTGGGCTTTCGTTCCGCGCGGCCAGCACCGGTATGGCGGCCAGCGTCACCAATCCGATGATGACGCCGAAGGGCGCGAAGCCGGAACTGCCGAGATGGGCGAACAGCCACGGTCCCGCGGCAAAGCCGAGCGACAGGACGGTGGCGTAGATGCCGAGAACCAGGCCACGCCGGTGCGGCGGCGCCGAGGTGCTGATCCAGAACTCCGACAGGATGAACAGCACCGTCAGCGCTATGTGCAGCACGATGCGGAGCGGAAACCACATCCAGAAATCCGGCGCGAAATGGAAACCGACGAAGGCGAGCGCGCCCGCGACAATCATGGCAATCATCGTCCAGGCGACGCCGAAGCGCATGGCAAGCGGGGTGGCAAGCGGGGCGCCGGCGATCGATGCCAGGCCGGCGACCGCGGTGTTGAGGCCGATCATCGATGCCGAATGGCCGCGCGTTTCCAGGATGACGCTAAGCAGCGGCATGCCAAGGCCGATGGCGATGCCGACGACGCTGATCGACGAGATCGCCGCGATCATCGGCAGCCAGTGTACGCGTTCGTCGCCCTGTGGTTGGGTATCGACCGTCATGAGATGCCTGATTACTCGATGCTTTACAGAATTTCGCGGGTGAAGCGGTTGCGGACCAGCCGGTAGAAGGGCACCGAACCACCGGGATGCAGCAGCGGATCGCGGGCGAGCCGGGTCTGCAACTCGTCCAGGATCATGCGGGTGATGTCGGGTATGTCGGCCTCCCTGGCCTTGGCCAGCGGCAACCAGACCAGTTCTTCCAGTTCGTTGGTCGGGCCGCCGCCCGGCAATTCGACCACCACATCGCTGCGCCACGCGCTGAGGAAGCGCGTGTCGAAACGGCGCACCCGGTTGGGCGGGGTGATGGCGCGGGCAATGAAGCGCAGCGCTGCCAGCGAAGGCGTTACGCCGTGCTCGACGAAACCCTGCCAATCGCGCTTGTCCGTCGCAAAGGCGCCTTTCTGACCGATGAGCAGGCCGGCTTCCTCGTAGGTTTCGCGGATTGCTGAGAGCGCAATGGCGCGGGCACGCGCCAGGCTGGTGCGGCCGACGCCGGCGGTCAAATTCGCTTCTTCCTGCGGATGCAAGGCGGTGGCGACGGGGATACGGCTGTCGGCGGGATCGGTGCGGCCGCCGGGAAAGACGAATTTCCCCGGCATGAAGGCGTGGCCGGCGTGGCGACGGCCCATCAGCACCAGAAACTCATCGCCCTGGCGGTCGAGCAGGATCAGCGTCGCGGCGTCACGCGGGCGCATAGGCCTGGCGTCACGCGGTATTTCGCGCCGCTCAACCCTGTCGACTTCTGCCTTGGTCATCCCGTCCATACGCTCGACCTGATGCATGCCGCCCAAAAGTGCGTAGCGGTTTGGGACAACGACATGCATGAAAACACAAATCAAAAGCGCGTCGCATGAATCCCTTCACACGCGACGCGCTTTAGCGGAATCTTCTCGGATGCGAAAGTGGCGTTCGGCCGTGGCCGATTGCGCCAGTCTTGATTTCAAGCCTCGGGATGAGACTCGATCCTGTCTTCTTCACCACCGAAGCCGTGCATATAGAACGCCCATTGCAGGCCGATGACGGCGCCCTTGACTGGCTGCAGCAGCGCCAGCGCCAGAAGGATGGTCAGCGGCACCCAGATGACGATGTGCTGCCAGAGCGACAGGGTGGAGGTCGCCTCGATACCCATGAAGGCGCCCAGCACGATGTGGCCGACGATGACGATGACGAGATAGGCGGGCAGGTCGTCGGCGCGGTGGTGATGAAGGTCCTCGCCGCAGACATCGCATTTTTCGACGGTCTTGGTGAAGGCTCGGAACAGTTTTCCTTCGCCGCAATGCGGGCAGCGGCAGAGCGCGCCGCGCTTCATCGCCGTCCACAGCGGGCGGGCGGCCCGGCCCGAGTGATGTTCGCCACCGAAGATCGGCTGTTCGAGACCCAGTTCGTTTTGCATCATCGTCTCCTGCCGCGCGAGCCTGGACGCGATTGCGACGCACGGGCGCGGCCTTTGGCCTTGTGAAACGACCGCTTGGAGCCGGGTAGCGGCTTCGGGTCGGTCAGCATCTCAAAGCGCATCGCGCCGGCCATCGGCGCCACTTCGATGAGGCGGACTTCGACGCGGTCGGCAAGCTGATAACCCTTGCCGGTGCGCTCTCCGTAGAGCGATCGGGCCGTCTCGTCGTATATATAGTAATCACCGCCGAGGGTTGACACCGGGATGAAACCATCTGCGCCAAATTGTGGCAATTGGACAAATAGTCCCGATTTGGTGACGCCCGAAATGCGCGCGTCGAAACGATCGTCGATGCGCTCGGCGAGATAGGCTGCGATCAGCCGGTCGACCGTGTCGCGTTCGGCGGCCATGGCGCGGCGCTCGGTGCCGGAGATCAGCACTGAGACGTCTTCGAGCCGCGCTTCCTCATCCTGTGTCAGCCCGCCCGGACCAAGGCCAAGGGCGGCAATCAGCCCGCGATGCACTATGAGGTCGGCATAGCGGCGGATCGGCGAGGTGAAATGCGCGTAGCGTTTCAGGTTGAGGCCGAAATGGCCGATGTTCTTGGGCGAATATTCGGCCTGGCTCTGCGAACGTAGCACCACTTCATTGACCAGCCCCTCATTGTCGGCGCCGCGCACGCGCTCCAGAATGCCGTTGAACTGGCTTGGCCGCATCTGCGCGCCGCGCGCCAGCGACAGGCCAAGCGTCTGCAGGAACTCGCGCAGCGATTCCTGCTTGGCGAGCGATGGCGCGTCGTGGACACGGAAAACGAGTGCCTGTTTCTTCGCCTCCAGCGTCTCTGCGGCAGCGACATTGGCCTGGATCATGAATTCTTCGATCAGCTTGTGGGCGTCGAGCCGTTCCGGGACGATGACGCGATCAACGGTGCCGTCCTCCTTGAGCATGATCTTGCGCTCGGGCAAATCGAGCTCGAGCGGCTGGCGTCCGTCTCGGCCACGCTTCAAGATGCCGTAGGCGTCCCACAGCGGCTTCAGTATGGCGTCGAGGATCGGGCCGGTCTTGTCGTCGGGCGCCCCGTCGATCGCCGCTTGCGCCTGCGGGTAGGCGAGTTTTGCCGCCGACTTCATCATGACACGGTGGAAGGAATGCCTGAGCTTGCGGCCATCGGCGGCAAAAGTCATGCGCACCGCCAGAGCCGGGCGATCCTGGCCTTCGCGCAGCGAACAGAGATCGTTGGAAATGCGCTCGGGCAGCATCGGCACGACGCGGTCCGGAAAGTAGACCGAATTGCCGCGCTTCAGCGCCTCGCGGTCGAGGGCGGTGCCATAGCGGACATAGGCGGCGACATCGGCGATGGCGACGGTGGCGATGACGCCGCCAGGGTTCTTCTCATCAAGATCCGGCGTGGCGAACACCGCGTCGTCATGGTCCTTGGCGTCGGCGGGGTCGATAGTGATCAGCGGCAGGTCGCGCCAGTCCTCGCGGTGATCAAGCGTCGCCGGCTTCACGGCCTCGGATTCGGCGATGACGTCGGCCGGAAAAATGTGCGGAATGTCATGGGCGTGGATGGCGATCATCGAGACCGCCTTTTCGCTGGTCAGCGACCCCAGCACCGCCAGCACTTTTGCGCGCGGCAGGCCATAGCGCGAGGCCCTCGCGGGCTCGACCTCGACCAGATCGCCGTTTTTGGCGCCGTTCTGGAATTCCTTGTCGACGATCAGCTCGGGCTGGCGGCGCTCGACCGGCTCGATGCGAAAGGTGCCGTCCTGCAAGATGCGAAAGATGCCGAGAACGGCATCGGTGCGCTTCTCGAAGATCTTCATCACCCGGCCGGTATAGGCGGGGCCGGTCGCCTCATTGGTCGGAAAGGTCTTGGCCAGCACGCGGTCGCCGATGCCGGGCGCCGGCCCGTTGCCGCTGCGCGACACACGGATCGAGACGACGGGCGGTTCGCCAGGGCCGACGGCCTCGGCCGGATGCGCCAGCAAGATGCCGTCGCCGTCGCGGCCAAAAATGTCGAGCACGGCGACATGGGGCAGGGCGCCGACGCGGGCGAGTTGCTTGCGCTCCTTGGTCAGCAGGCCCTCGTCCTGCAGGTCGCGCAAAATATCCTTCAGCCAGATGCGGTCGTCGCCGCGCAGCGCAAACGCTTTGGCGATCTCGCGCTTTCCGGAACGGTCGGGATTTTCGGCTATGTAGCGCAGGATTTCGTCGCGCGACGGGCGATAGTCGTCCTTGACCTTGGCGCGGGTATCAGCGGTGCGCGGATCGCCGTGGGTTCTACCGGTGATCCTGCGCGCCACGCCGTTATCCTTTTTTCTTGGCCGCCGGTTTTTTCGCCGCCGCCTTCTTGGTTGCTGTCTTCTTGGTTGCCGGGGCCTTGGCCGCCGCCGCCTTGCGGAAAGGTTTTTTGCCGCCGCCGCCCTTGGCTTCCTTTTCGGCGATCAGCGCCAGCGCGTCCTCGATCGTCACCGACTGCGGGTCCTTGCCCTTCGGCAACGTCGCATTGACCTTGCCGAAGTTCACGTAAGGCCCGTATTTGCCGTCGCGCACGATGATTTTGCCGCCGCCGTCGGGATGGTCGCCAAGCTCTTTCAGCGCAGCGGCGGTGCCGCCATTGCGGCCGCCCTTGCCCTTCAATTGCTTCTCGGCAATCACCGACACGGCGCGGTTGAGGCCGATCGAAAACACCTCGTCGATGCCTTCGAGGTTGGCGTAGGTGCCGTCATGCAGCACGAAGGGCCCGTAGCGACCGAGCCCGGCCGAAATCATCTTGCCGCTCTCCGGATGCTTGCCGACATCGCGTGGCAGCGACAGCAAAGCGAGCGCCTTTTCGTGGTCGATGGACTCGACCGTCCAGCCCTTGGGCAGGCTGGAGCGCTTGGCTTCCTTGCCGTCGCCGCGCTGCAGATAGGGGCCGAAGCGGCCGCTGCGCAGCGTGATTTCCTCGGCGGTGTAGGGATCCTTGCCGATCACCTTGGTGCCGTCTTCGCCCCCGCCATTCTCGCCATTGGGGTTGGCGGCGTCGCCGAGTTGGCGGGTGAAGGAGCATTCCGGGTAGTTCGAGCAGCCGACAAAGGCGCCGAATTTGCCGAGTTTCAGTGACAGATTGCCGGTGCCGCATTTCGGGCAGATTCGTGGATTGGAGCCGTCCTCTCGCGCGGGAAACACCAGCGGAGCCAGTTCTTCGTTCAGCGCATCGAGCACGTCGGTGACGCGCAGTTCCTTGATGTCGGCGACGGCGCCGGAAAAATCCTTCCAGAAATCGCGCAGCACGTCCTTCCAGGCGAGCTTGCCGTCGGAAATCTCGTCGAGCTTTTCTTCGAGAGACGCGGTGAAGTCATACTCGACATAGCGCCGGAAGAAGCTTTCGAGGAAGGCCGAGAGCAGCCGACCCTTGGCCTGTGGCACCAGCCGGCGCTTGTCGAGGGTGACATAGTCGCGGTCCTCGAGCGTCTTCAGGATCGCGGTGTAGGTCGACGGACGGCCGATGCCGAGTTCTTCCAGCTTCTTGATCAGCGACGCTTCGGAATAGCGCGGCGGCGGTTCGGTGGAGTGCTGGGTGGCGTTGATCGCTTCGCGGGCAAGCTGCTCGCCGGCGCGGATCTCGGGCAGACGGCGGTTTTCCTCGTCTTCCGCGTCGTCGTCCTTCTGGTCGGTGTAGGCGGCAATGAAGCCGTCGAAGCGGACGACCGAACCGATGGCGCGAAGCTCGGCGGTGCGGGCGCCGTTCACCGCCTCGATCTCGACCGTGGTGCGCTCGATCTCGGCCGGCTGCATCTGGCTGGAGATGGCGCGCTTCCAGATCAACTCGTAGAGCCGCATCTGGTCGGAATCGAGATATTGCCTGACCGAAGCGGGAGTGCGCATGAAATCGGTCGGGCGGATCGCCTCGTGCGCTTCCTGGGCGTTCTTGGCCTTGGTCGTATACTGACGCGGGTTTTCCGGCAGGTATTTCGGGCCGAACTCCTTGACGATGGCGTCGCGCGCGGCGGTGATCGCCTCGGGCGCCATCTGCACGCCGTCGGTCCGCATATAAGTGATCAGACCGGTGGTCTCGCCGCCGATTTCCATGCCTTCATAGAGCCGCTGTGCCACTTGCATGGTGCGGCTGGCCGAGAAGCCGAGGCCCGATGACGCAGCCTGCTGCAGCGTCGAGGTGGTGAAGGGCGGGCCGGGATTGCGCCTGGTCGGCTTGGCTTCAACCGACAGCGCCTTGAAGGTGGCGCCGTCGAGCATCGCCTTGATGTCGTCGGCCTGCGCCTTGTTGGCAATGTCGAGCTTCTGCAGCTTCTTGCGGTCGAAAGCGGTCAGCCGCGCTTCGAAATTCTCCTTGCGCGGTGTGCCGAGAATGGCAGCGATCTGCCAGTATTCCTCGCGGATGAAGCGCTCGATCTCGGATTCGCGATCGCAGACGAGGCGCAGCGCCACGGACTGGACGCGGCCGGCGGAGCGGGCGCCCGGCAGCTTGCGCCACAGCACCGGCGACAGCGTGAAACCGACGAGATAGTCGAGCGCGCGGCGGGCGAGATAGGCGTCGACCAGCGGACCGTCGATCTGGCGCGGATTGGCCATCGCTTCCAGCACCGACGACTTGGTGATGGCGTTAAAGACGACACGGCTGACCGGCTTGTCCTTCAGCGCGCGCTTCTGCTTCAGCACTTCCAGCACATGCCAGGAAATCGCTTCGCCCTCACGATCCGGATCGGTGGCGAGGATCAGGCCATCGGCGTCCTTGACCGCCTTGGCGATGTCGGCAAGGCGCTTGCCCGAGGCCGTGTCGACCGCCCAGGACATGGCGAAATCCTCGTCCGGACGCACCGAGCCATCCTTGGCCGGCAGATCGCGGACGTGCCCGAACGAGGCCAGAACCTTATAGTTCTTGCCGAGGTACTTATTGATTGTCTTTGCCTTGGCCGGCGATTCGACGACGACGACGTCCATGAGGTCTCATATCAGCTGTGGTGCGGCAGAAGGATTCCGCTGCGCGCGACGAAATCTCGTTCTATTTGTCGCTCACATGGCCGCGCTTTTGCATCCGGTCAAGGGGAAGCGGCCAAATTGCCGGCATGTCCGCAGCAATACACTCTTAGAGTGTATGGAGAAAATCACAGAATTTTGGGCGAGGGCACTTTGTGTCTCGGGTCTCGGAAAACGACTCGGGGCTCCGTCGCCTCACCGTCCGTTTAGATCAGGCCGGGTGCCACACACGATCGAGCATCGAGATAGGCAAAAGGCTGACCGCCGGAGTGCTTGGAGGGGGATATCCGGCAGCCAGCCCGTTTCCCGCCGATGGAGCGGGAATCCAGTTCGAAAATCAGTCGGCCTTGACGATATGCCAGACCTCGCCGACACCGTCGCCGGTCGTATCGCCGGCCTTCTTGTCCTTGATGAAGGTGTAGACCGGCTTGCCGTCATAGGCCCACATCTTGGTGCCGTCGGTGCGGTCGACGATGCTCCATTCGTCATCCGCCTTGGCGCCGGCCTCGGCCTTCAGCGGCGGCCAGTTGGTGGCGCATTTGTCGTAGCAATTGGTCTTGCCCTTCTCGTCCTTGTCATAGGTATAGAGCGTCATACCGTTGGCATCGGTGTAGATCTTGACGCCTCCGACCTCGGCTTCCTTCCACGCTTCGGCGGCGAAGGATGCGGCGGTGCTGAGCAAAAGCGCGGCCAAGCCTGCTGTTATCGTTTTCATCGGAATCTCCCTGGGTGATCGAGAAGCGCGCGGAAAATCGCGGCCTCGTTCGATAAACGCTGCCCGGCTGCGCTTTCTTCCCAGGCAATCCGCTTGCGTATGGCCTCTTGCGCATGGCGACGACTTGCCACGCGATGGTGATTGGCGGACGGGTACGGTCGCGGCTATATGGCAGCGCAAGACCAGGAGACGGAAATGGCATTGGACATCGGCTATGTCAGCGCGATCGGAGCAGGGGCGATCTCGTTCCTGTCGCCTTGCGTGCTGCCGCTGGTGCCGCCCTATCTCTGCTACATGGCCGGCGTCTCGGTCGACGATTTCCGCGGCGAGGCCGGCGTGACGGCACGGGAAGGTGCGCGCGGTGCGCTGCTTTATTCCTCGCTCGCCTTCGTGCTCGGTTTCTCCACAGTGTTCGTGGCGCTCGGCGCCGGCGCCTCGACCATTGGCCATTTGCTGCGCGTCTGGCAGGAACCGCTGGCGATGGCCGCCGGTGTGCTGATCATCTTGATGGGCCTGAATTTCCTCGGCATCTTGCGCATTCCGCTTTTGTCACGCGAGGCGCGCTTCCAGTCGCAAGGCAAGCCGGCCAGCTTGATAGCCGCTTATGTCATGGGGCTGGCCTTCGCCTTCGGCTGGACGCCGTGCATCGGCCCGGTGCTGGGGCCGATCCTGACGCTGGCCGGTGGCCGCGAGACGGTGGGCGAGGGCGCGGCTCTGCTCGCCGCCTATTCGCTTGGGCTCGGCATCCCGTTCCTGATCGCGGCGCTGTTTTCCGGCGCCTTCATGCGCTTCCTCGGAAAATTCCGCGTCCATCTCGGCCGCGTCGAAAAGGCCATCGGCGCGCTGCTGGTGATCGCCGGGGTGTTTTTCCTCACCGGCGGCGTGCAGGCCGCGTCCTACTGGCTGCTGGAGAATTTTCCGGTGCTAGGGCAGCTGGGGTAGGCTAGACCGTCTCATTGAGAGTCAGCAGCTCTGTCATCTCACCGGAATTTAACCGCATTGGTTCAGCATGGCGCCAATGCTAGATAGTTCCGATTCCTGATCCTTTTTCATACGGTTGCCATTCCATGAGCCAGAGATCCTGCCTGTCCGTCATCCTCGCCGCCGGCGAAGGCACGCGCATGAAGAGTGCGCTGCCGAAGGTGTTGCATCAGATCGCCGGGCTGCCGATGGTCGCTCATGTCGTCAAGGCGGCCGAAGCCGCAGGCGCCGGCGACCAGGCGCTGGTGATCGGCCATGGCGCCGACGAGATGCGCAAGGCGGCGCAGAAGTTCGCACCGAAGGCCGAGACTTTCGTTCAGGAAAAAC
This sequence comes from Mesorhizobium sp. P3_B5, assembly GCF_056402815.1. Lineage (NCBI taxonomy): Bacteria > Pseudomonadati > Pseudomonadota > Alphaproteobacteria > Hyphomicrobiales > Phyllobacteriaceae > Mesorhizobium > Mesorhizobium sp. P3_B5. The sequence continues at coordinate 26,122 of NZ_JBFUGR010000011.1, forward strand.
GCCTCGGCACTGCACATGCCGTGCTGGCGGCGCGCGCTGCGATATCAAGGGGTTACGACGATGTGCTGGTGATGTTCGGGGACACGCCGCTGATCGATCCGGATGCATTGACCGTGGCGCGGCTGAAGCTGGCGGAAGGTGCGGCCGTCGTCGTCATCGGCTTTCGCACGCCCAATCCGACCGGCTATGGCCGGCTTATCGAAAAGGGCGGCAAGCTCGTCGCCATCCGCGAGGAAAAGGACTGTTCCGAGGAGGAGCGGACAATAAACTTCTGCAATGGCGGGCTGATGGCGGTTGCCGGCAGCCAGGCGCTGAAGCTGCTCGATGCCGTCGGCAACACCAACGCCAAGGGCGAATATTACCTCACCGATATTGTCGAGATCGCCAGCGGGCAAGGCCTCGATGTCGTCGCCACCGAGGCGAGCTTCGAAAACGCGCTCGGCATCAACAACCGGGCGGAACTGGCTGAGGCCGAAGGCATCTGGCAGACGCGCCGGCGGCGCACGGCGATGCTCTCCGGCGTTACGCTGATCGCGCCCGAAACCGTGTACTTCTCGCACGACACCGAGATCGGCGCCGATACCATCGTCGAACCCAACGTCTGGTTCGGGCTGGGCGTAACGATCGGCACGGCGTCGAGGATCCACGCCTTCAGCCATTTCGAAGGCGCCACCATCGCCTCGAATTGCGAGGTCGGGCCGTTCGCGCGGCTGCGGCCGGGCGCCGATCTCAGGAACAAAGCCAAGGTCGGCAATTTCTGCGAGGTCAAGAAGGCGACCATCGAGGAGGGCGCCAAGGTCAATCACCTCACCTATGTCGGCGATGCCCGCGTCGGTCCGGGCGCCAACATTGGCGCAGGCACCATCACCTGCAACTATGATGGCTACTCGAAATTCTTCACCGATATCGGCGAAGGAGCTTTCATCGGCTCGAATTCCTCGCTGGTGGCGCCGCTCACGATCGGCAGGGGCAGCTACATCGCCTCGGGCAGCGTCATCACCGAAAGCGTGCCTGACGACGCGCTGGCCTTTGGCCGCGCCCGCCAGAAGACCATTCCCGGCAAGGGCAAGGAAATACGCGAGCGTTTCGCTTCGGTCGCGGCGGCGAAGAAAAAGTGAATATTTTCAGGTCGATCGCCTGAAAAAACTGAATGATTGCAGTAACCGGATTGCAAGAGCGGTCTGGCATGGTGCATCGGTGCAGAAGCGTCCCGGCTGATACGGGACGAAACGCAATGTGACTTTCGCGGCAGGCCGGCCATCCCTAAATAGCGCTGGGTTTTCTGCAGGGAATCGGGGGCAAGCAGCCATGTGCGGTATTGTTGGGATTGTCGGCCATTCGCAGGTGGCGCCGCTCATCGTCGATGCGCTGAAGCGGCTCGAATATCGCGGCTATGACTCCGCCGGCGTCGCCACCATCGAGCATGGCCAACTCGGCCGCCGCCGCGCCGAGGGCAAGCTGGTCAACCTCGAGCGCCGGCTCAAGGACGAGCCGCTCGACGGCACGATCGGCATCGGCCACACGCGCTGGGCGACGCATGGCGTGCCCAACGAGACCAATGCGCATCCGCATTTTTCCGACGGCGTCGCCATCGTCCACAACGGCATCATCGAGAATTTCGCCGAACTGCGCGAGGAGCTGATCCGCGACGGCTATTCTTTCGCGTCTCAGACCGACACCGAGGTGGTGGCGCATCTGGTGGCGCGCGAACTGGCCAGGGGGCTGAAACCGGTCGAGGCCGCGCACCAGGCGTTGAAGCGCCTGGAAGGCGCCTTCGCGCTGGCCATCATGTTCAGGGGTGACGAAGACCTGATCGTCGGCGCCCGCAACGGCCCGCCGCTGGCCGTCGGCCATGGCGACGGCGAGATGTTTCTCGGTTCCGACGCCATCGCGCTCGCCCCGTTCACCAATTCGATCACCTATCTGGAAGACGGCGACTGGGCGGTGGTGCGCCGCGACGGGGTCAGCATCTTCGACATGGATGGCAAGAAGGTCGAACGCAAGCGCCAGCAGTCGCTCTCGACCAGCTTCATGGTCGACAAGGGCAACCGGCGCCATTTCATGGAAAAGGAAATCCATGAACAGCCTGAGGTGATCTCCCACACGCTGGCGCACTACGTGGATTTCGTTGGTGGGGTCTCGAAGCCGCTCGACCTGCCGTTCGACTTTGCCAAAATCGGCCGGCTGGCGATCTCGGCCTGCGGCACTGCCTATCTCGCTGGGCTGATCAGCAAATACTGGTTCGAGCGCTATGCGCGGCTGCCGGTCGACATCGATGTCGCCTCGGAATTCCGCTACCGCGAAATGCCGCTGTCGGCGAATGACGCCGCCTTCTTCATCTCGCAATCGGGCGAAACCGCCGACACGCTGGCCTCGCTTCGCTATTGCCGCAAGGCAGGCATGAAGATCGGCGCGATCGTCAATGTGCGTGAATCGACCATGGCGCGCGAATCCGACGTGGTGCTGCCGACGCTCGCCGGCCCCGAGATCGGCGTTGCCTCGACCAAGGCTTTTACCTGCCAACTCTCGGTGCTGGCATCGCTGGCGGTGCGGGCCGGCGTGGCGCGCGGCACGATCTCGAAGGAGCAGGAGAAAACCCTGGTGCGGGAGCTCTCCGAAGCGCCTCGCTATGCCAACCAGGTGCTGAAACTCGAAGCGCAGATCGAAAGGATCGCGCGCGAACTGTCGCGCTACTCCGATGTGCTCTATCTCGGCCGCGACACCAATTTCCCGCTGGCCATGGAAGGCGCGCTAAAACTCAAGGAAATCTCCTATATCCACGCCGAGGGCTATGCCGCCGGCGAGCTGAAGCATGGGCCGATCGCGCTCATCGACGAGAACATGCCGGTCATCGTCATCGCCCCGCATGACCGTATTTTCGAAAAAACCGTGTCGAACATGCAAGAAGTGGCAGCACGCGGCGGCAAGATCATCCTGATCACCGACGCCAAGGGTGCGGCCCAGGCGAGCGTGAAGACGATGGAGACGATCATCCTGCCCGACGTGCCGGAAATCATCTCGCCGATCATTTATGCGCTGCCGATCCAGATGCTGGCCTATTTCGCCGCCGTGTTCATGGGCACCGATGTCGACCAGCCGCGCAATCTGGCGAAATCGGTGACGGTGGAATAGGCGTTCTTTAAAAACTTCGCAGTTCCAAAGCGCTTTCCGGTTCACTAGTGTTGCGGTGCAACCTGCGCCCCCGGTGACCCATGTCCGACGCCCCACGAACCTCCGGCATGACCCGGCTGAGGAATTATTTCCTGACGGGCTTTGTCGTCTGCGCGCCGCTGGCGATCACCGCCTATATCGCCTGGTCCGTCGTCGGCTGGGTCGATTCCTGGGTAAAGCCCTATATTCCGGCGCGCTACAGCCCGGATACCTATCTGCCGTTCCAGGTTCCGGGGTTCGGTCTGATCGTGGCGCTGTTCCTGATCACCATGATCGGCTTTCTCACCGCCAACATCGTCGGCCGTGCCATCGTCAATTTCGGTGAGCGCCTGCTCGGCCGCATGCCGTTGGTGCGCGGCATCTATGGATCGCTGAAACAGATTTTTGAAACCGTGCTGTCGAACAAGGGCGACATGTTCCGCCAGGTCGGACTGGTCGAATATCCGCGCAAGGGTGTCTGGTCGCTGGTTTTCGTCGCCAGCGAGAAAGAGACCGAAATCAACCAGAAGCTCGATCAGGAAGGCGATCCGCTGATCGCCGTGTTCATGCCGTGTACCCCCAACCCGACCACCGGCTTCCTGATGTATGTGCCGAAATCCGACATCGTGCTGCTCGACATGACGATCGAGGATGGGGCCAAGCTGATCGTTTCGGCAGGGCTGGTGGCGCCTGAGGTCAACGCCAAATTGGTGACGCTGAACGGCGAGCAGATCGATGGAGATCTCGCCAACCCGCCGATCGGCGCCTTGTCTCATCCGGCGCGCAGGAGCCGCACGGCTTCGTCGCGGCCGAACAGGTAAAGCAACAGCCGCAGGGCTTCGCCGCGCTCGGACTGCAATTCGGGATCGCCCGACAGGGCCAGACGCGCATCGTCACGGGCGGCTTCGAGCAGGTCGGCATGCACTTCCAGGCGCGCTACCTGGAAGCCCGGCGTGCCGGATTGGCGGGTGCCGAGCAACTCGCCTTCGCCGCGCAGTTTCAGATCCTCCTCGGCGATGCGGAAGCCGTCTTCCGTGTCGCGCATCACCGACAGGCGGCGTTTTGCCGTCTCGCCGAGTGGGTCCTTGTAGAGCAACACACAGGAGGAGGGCTTGTCGCCGCGCCCGACCCGGCCGCGCAGCTGGTGCAACTGGGCGAGGCCAAAACGCTCGGCGTGCTCGATGACCATGATTGTCGCATCCGGCACATCGACGCCGACTTCGATCACTGTTGTGGCGATCAGGATGCGTGTCTCGCCTTGCTTGAAGGCGCGCATCGCCTCGTCCTTCTCGGCGCCCTTCATGCGGCCATGGACAAGGCCGATGCGGTCGCCGAACAGGGGCTGCAGCGAGGCGAAACGGTCCTCGGCCGACATCAGCTTGATCTCTTCGGATTCCTCGACCAGTGGACAGATCCAGTAGATCTTCTGGCCATCGGCGACGGCATCCAGCATGCGGCCGACCAGTTCGTCGAGCCGCTCCAGCGGCAGCGTGACGGTGCGGATCGGCCGGCGGCCAACCGGTTTCTCCGTCAGCTTGGAGACGTCCATGTCGCCGAAAGCGGTCAGCACCAGAGTGCGCGGGATCGGCGTTGCTGTCATCACCAGCATGTCGGGCGCGTCGCCCTTGGCGGTGATGGCGAGCCGCTGGTGGACGCCAAAGCGGTGCTGCTCGTCCACGACGGCGAAGACGAGGTCGTTGTAGGTCACCGTCTCCTGGAACAGGGCGTGGGTGCCGACGACGATGTCAATTTCTCCGCTCGCCAGACCGGCAAGCGTGTCGGTGCGCTCGCGGCCCTTTTCGCGGCCGGTGAGGATGGCGACGCGCAAGCCGGCTCGTTCCGCCAGCGGTGTGATGGTCGCAAGATGCTGACGCGCCAGGATTTCGGTCGGCGCCATCAGCGCCGCCTGGCCTCCGGCTTCGACGGCGCGCGCCATGGCGAGCAGCGCCACCACCGTCTTGCCCGAGCCGACATCGCCCTGCAGCAGGCGTAGCATGCGTTCGGGGTCGGCGAGATCGGCGTTGATTTCGGCGAGGGCGAACTCCTGTGAAGCGGTGAGCTTGTAGGGCAGGGCAGCGCGCAATTTCTCGACGATGCGGCCGTCGCCGACCAGCGGCCGGCCCGATCGGCGGCGCACCTTTGCCCGCACCAAAGCGAGCGACACCTGGCCGGCAAGCAATTCGTCATAGGCTAGGCGGCGCCATGCCGCCCCCTCGATGGCGACATCGATCGGATCCGCCGGATAGTGAATGCGGGCAAGCGCATCGGCGAAGGCAGGGAAGGTCTGCTTGCGCATAAAGGCATCGTCTTGCCATTCCGGCAGTTCCGGCAGTCTTCCGAGCGCCTGGCCGATCGCACGGCGCAGCACTTTTCCTGACAAGCCGGCGGTGAGCGGATAGACCGGTTCGACCAGCGGCAGGTTTTCGGCGTCGCCGGCCAGCGCGATATGGTCGGGATGGACCATGGTCGGGCGGCCGTTGAACCATTCCATGCGGCCGGACACGACCACATGCTCGCCCACCGGCATCGCCTTTTCGAGATAGGCGGCATGGGCATGGAAGAAGGTCAGCCCGATCTCACCGGTGTCGTCATGGGCGTAGACGCGGTAGGGCACCGAGCGGTTGCCGCGCGGCGGCGGCTGGTGGCGGTCGATGCGCACGTCGAGCGTGACGATGGCGCCTTCGGCGGCAAGTGCGATGCCCGGCCGGTTGCGGCGGTCGATCACCGTGTGCGGCAGCACGAACAAAAGGTCGCCTGCGCGGGCAGTGCGGTCGCCAAGATCGGCCGGCACGATCTTCTCAATCAGCGTGCCAACCTTCGGCCCGACGCCGGCAAGCGAAGTGATCGGGACGAACAGCGGATCGAGGATGGAAGGACGCATGATGTCAGCTTATGTCGCGACAGCCGCAGCGCAAGGCTGACACCGCCCTCTATCCACGCTATATGCGCCGTTCACGACTTGGGATGCGGCACAATGACCGGAACGACACGATCAAGCGAGGGGCTCGACGCCCGCCGCCGTAAGCTGCTGTTTCGCTCCTGGCATCGCGGCATGCGCGAGATGGACCTCATCCTCGGCAGCTTCGCCGATGCCGAGATCGGCGCCTTTACCGGCGACGAAATCGACCAATATGAGAGGCTCCTCGACATTCCCGACACCGAATTCCTGCCCATGGTCACCGGCGAGCGCCCGGTTCCCCTCGAGATCGACTGTGCGGTCCTGCAAAAGATCCTGGCGTCCCGCCGCTCCATGACATTCTGAAAAACGTGATTTTATGAGCCTTATCCCTACAATCGGCCTGCCGAAGGGCCGCGCCGGCCAGTTCATCGTCGACGGCGTTGCCGACGGCTACGAGGCCTTTGCGCTGGTGCAGGCAGCACTTGAGATCGCGCCCGACAAGCCGGTGCTGTTCGTGGCGCGCGACGGCCAGCGGCTGCCGTCGATCGTCGAGGCGCTGGCCTTTGCCGCGCCCGGCCTGCCGGTGCTCGAATTGCCGGCCTGGGATTGTTTGCCCTACGACCGTGTCTCGCCCGGCTCCGACGCTGCCGCCAAGCGGCTCGATGCGCTGACGGCAATGATCGCGCTGGCCAAGAAGCCGCACCGTGCGGTCATCCTGACCACCGCCAATGCGCTGTTGCAGCGCATTCCGCCGGCAAACCTCGTCGAGTCGCAGACTTTCCATGCCAAGCCCGGCAACCAGATCGATATGAACGCGCTGGTATCGCGGCTGGAAACATCAGGTTTCGAGCGGGTGCCGACCGTGCGCGGCGTTGGCGAGTTCGCGGTGCGCGGCGGCATTCTGGACCTGTTCGCGCCCGGCTGGAGCGAGGCGCTTCGTCTCGATTTTTTCGGTGACACTCTGGAATCGATCCGCGTCTTCGACGCCGCCACCCAGCGCACCACCGGCCAGCGCAAATCGATGGCGTTGCAGGCGATGAGCGAAGTGGCGCTTACGCCCGAGACCATCAGCCGCTTCCGCCGCTCCTATATCGAGGCCTTTGGCGCGCCACAGCGCGATGACGGGCTCTATGCGGCGGTCAGCGAAGGTCGCCGCTTCGCTGGCATGGAACACTGGCTGCCGTTCTTCTACGAGCGGCTGGAGACAGTGTTCGACTATCTGCCTGACACACCGGTGGTCTTCGATCATCTGGCGCATGAGGCGCTGGCCGAACGCCATACGCTGATCCTCGACCACTACGAAGCGCGCAAGAAGCAGGCCGACGGCGCGCTGAAGGATGCCGTGCCCTACAAGCCGGTGCCGCCGGATTTGCTTTATCTTTCGCCGGAAAACCTGGTGGCGTCGCTCGGGCCGCGCGAAGCGATCGACTTCACGCCTTTCGACGCGCCCGACGCCGGCGCCAAAAAGGTCTACCATGCCGGCTCGCGCCATGGCCGCAGCTTCGTCGAGGAGCGTGCCGATCCCGGTGTCAACGTCTTCGACGTCGTCGTCAAACACATTGCCGACGAGCGTGCGGCGCGCCGCCGCATCGTCGTTGCCGGCTGGACCGAGGGCTCGCTCGACCGGCTTGGCCAGATCCTCGCCGAGCACCATCTTGGCAACCTCAGCCAGGTCGCGACGCTGGCCGAGGCGGAAAAGCTCGAGCCGGGGCAAGCGGCACTTGCCGTGCTACCGCTCGAATCCGGTTTTGAGACCGAAAAACTGGTCGTCGTCGCCGAGCAGGACATTTTGGGCGACCGGCTGATCCGGCGCTCCAAGCGCAAGAAGCGCGCGTCCGACTTCATCGCCGAGGCCTCGTCGCTGTCGGCGGGCGACATCGTCGTCCACGCCGACCACGGCATTGGCCGCTTCATAGGCCTGCGCACCATCGAAGCGGTCGGCGCGCCGCATGACTGCCTCGAAATCCACTATGCCGGCGACGACCGGCTGTTCCTGCCGGTGGAAAACATCGAGCTTCTGTCGCGCTACGGTTCGGATTCGGCCGAAGCCTCCCTCGACAAACTTGGCGGCGGTGCCTGGCAATCGCGCAAGGCGCGGCTGAAGAAGCGCCTGCTCGACATGGCCGGGCAGTTGATTCGCATTGCCGCCGAGCGGCAGATGCGCGCCGCCCCGGCGCTGGTGCCGGCGGAGGGGCTCTATGGCGAATTCGCCGCGCGCTTCCCTTATGAGGAAACCGACGACCAGCAGACGGCGATCGACTCGGTCAGGGACGATCTGGCGGCCGGAAAGCCGATGGACCGGCTGATCTGCGGCGATGTCGGCTTCGGCAAGACCGAAGTGGCGCTGCGCGCGGCCTTCATCGCGGCCATGGAGGGTTTTCAGGTCGCGGTGGTGGTGCCGACGACGCTTTTGTCGCGCCAGCACTTCAAGACGTTTTCGCAGCGTTTTTCCGGCCTGCCGATCCGCGTCGGGCAGGCCTCGCGGCTGGTCGGCGCCAAGGAACTGGCTGAGACCAAGAAAGGCATCGCCGAAGGCCAGGTCGACATCGTCATCGGCACCCATGCGCTGCTCGGTTCCGCGATCTCGTTCAAGAACCTTGGCCTTTTGATCATCGACGAGGAGCAGCACTTTGGCGTCAAGCACAAGGAGCGGCTGAAGGATCTGAAGACCGATGTCCACGTGCTGACGCTGTCGGCAACGCCGATCCCGCGCACGCTGCAACTCGCGCTGACCGGCGTGCGCGAACTGTCGCTGATCGCCACGCCGCCGGTCGACCGCATGGCGGTGCGCACCTTCATCTCGCCCTTCGATCCGCTGGTCATCCGCGAGACCTTGCTCAGGGAGCGCTACCGCGGCGGCCATTCCTTCTATGTCGTGCCGCGTATCAGCGATCTCGCCGAAATCCATGATTTCCTGCGCGAATCCGTTCCGGAATTGAAAGTGGCGGTGGCCAACGGCCAGATGCCACCCGGCGAACTCGACGACATCATGAACGCCTTCTATGACGGTCAGTACGATGTGCTGTTGTCGACGACGATCGTCGAATCCGGCCTCGACATCCCGACCGCCAACACGCTGATCGTGCATCGCGCCGACATGTTCGGCCTGTCGCAGCTCTATCAGCTGCGTGGCCGCGTCGGCCGCTCGAAAGTGCGCGCCTATGCACTGTTCACGCTGCCGGCCAACCGCAAGCTGACCGACACCGCCGAACGCCGGCTGAAGGTGCTGCAGTCGCTGGATACGCTCGGCGCCGGCTTCCAGCTCGCCAGCCACGACCTCGACATCCGCGGCGCCGGCAATCTTCTGGGCGAAGAACAGTCCGGCCACATCAAGGAGGTCGGCTTTGAGCTCTACCAGCAGATGCTGGAAGAGGCGGTCGCCGAAGTGAAGGATTCCGGCGAGGTGCAGGATGGCGGCTGGTCGCCGCAGATCGCCGTCGGCACGGCGGTGATGATCCCGGAAAGCTATGTGCCGGACCTGCAGCTCAGGCTGGCGCTCTATCGCCGCCTCGGCGATCTCGAAAACACCGAGGAGATCGACGCCTTCGGCGCCGAGCTGATCGACCGCTTCGGCCCGTTGCCGGAGGAGGTGAAGCATCTGTTGAAGATCGTCTTCATCAAGGCGCTCTGCCGCAAGGCGAATGTCGAAAAGCTTGATGCCGGGCCAAAGGGCGTCGTCATCCACTTCCGCAAGCGCGAGTTTTCCAACCCGGTCGGGCTGGTCAAATTCATCGGCGAGCAGGGCTCGCTGGCCAAGATCCGGCCGGACCACAGCGTCGTCTTTGCCCGCGACTGGCCGACGGCCGAAAAGCGGTTGGCGGGTTCGGCCGTGGTGATGACGCAATTGGCGCGGCTGGCTGCGGCATAGCCGGCTCATTCGCCAGCGCTGAAATTCCGGTCTAGAATAGGAAATCGGCTTCGTGTATGGAGCCGCCACCCCATATAGGGGCTGAAATGGCGGACGCGGGTGTTCGCGGGAAAGAGCGTTGGGTGCAACGATGACGAAATGGTCGCCGAATTCCTGGAGATCGATGCCGATCAAGCAGGTTCCTGCTTATCCGGATCTCACCGCGCTCAAGAACACGGAAGCCCAGCTCGCCACCTTTCCGCCGCTGGTTTTTGCAGGTGAGGCGCGCAAGCTGAAGAAGCAGCTTGCTTCTGTCGCTGCCGGTGACGCATTCCTTCTGCAAGGCGGCGATTGCGCCGAGAGCTTTGCCGAACATGGCGCGGACAACATCCGCGACTTCTTCCGCGTCTTCCTGCAGATGTCTGTGGTGCTGACCTTTGCCGGCGCGCAGCCGGTGGTCAAGGTCGGCCGTGTCGCTGGCCAGTTCGCCAAGCCGCGCTCGTCCGACAACGAGACCAAGGGCGATGTGACGCTGCCGAGCTACCGCGGCGACATCATCAACGGCATCGAGTTCGACGCCAAGTCGCGTATTCCGGATCCCGCACGGCAGGAGATGGCGTACCGCCAGTCGGCGGCGACGCTCAACCTGTTGCGCGCCTTCGCGCAGGGCGGCTATGCCAGCCTGGAGAACGTGCACAGCTGGATGCTCGGCTTCGTCTCCGACAGCCCGCAGGGCGAAAAATACGAGTCGCTGGCCAATCGCATCACCGAGACGATGGACTTCATGAAGGCCGTCGGCATCACCTCGGAGACCAACTACGCGCTGCGCGAGACCGATTTCTATACCAGCCATGAAGCGCTGCTGCTGGGCTACGAGGAAGCCCTGACCCGCGTCGATTCCACCTCCGGCGACTGGTATGCAACGTCAGGCCACATGATCTGGATCGGCGACCGCACGCGCCAGCCCGACCATGCGCATGTCGAATACTGCCGCGGCATCAAGAACCCGCTCGGTCTGAAATGCGGTCCGTCGCTGACGCCGGACGGTTTGCTGCAGCTCATCGACCTGCTCAATCCGGAAAACGAACCGGGCCGGCTGACGCTGATCGCGCGCTTCGGCTCCGACAAGGTCGCCGACCATCTGCCGAAGCTGGTGCGCGCGGTGAAGAAGGAAGGCCGCAGCGTGGTGTGGTCGTCGGACCCGATGCATGGCAACACCATCGAGGCCGCCGGCTACAAGACGCGGCCGTTCGACCGCATTCTCAAGGAGGTGCAGACCTTCTTCGAGGTGCATCGCGCCGAAGGCACGCATCCGGGCGGCATCCATGTCGAGATGACCGGCAAGAACGTCACCGAATGCACTGGTGGCGCTCGCGCCATCACCGCCGAGGAATTGCAGGATCGCTACCACACCCATTGCGACCCGCGCCTCAACGCCGACCAGGCGATCGAACTGGCGTTCCTGGTCTCGGACCTGCTCAAGAAGAGCCATCCGGTGCAGCACAAGCAGGTTGCAAACGGCTAAGCCTGCCGGCTTGAGTTTGGTTGATCAAAAGCGCTGGAGAAATCCGGCGCTTTTTCGTTTCGCGGCGATGCATGGCGGGCCGTCATCACATCCGAGCATACGAAAATGTGTTCGCACGCGACCATTGCAAAACCAAGATTGGGGCGGAACGCGGAAGCTCCGAGCCCTCTCCATCCGGTCGCCAACACCATGCGCCACGAGCATGCCATCACCCACCACCGCGCGCTTGACTTCTGGTCGGCGCGCGCTGCGGTCCTCGTCATCATCTGCCTGCAGCTTCTCGTCATCAACGATTTGTCGTTCGGGCCGCGCTGGTTGGCGCCTGTGATCGAGGCGACCCTGCTTGTACCGCTGTCGATCGCGACCGCCTGGACACAAATGGCGACGCAGAAGGCCGTCGACCACGAGCATTGGTATGCGATCGGCCGGTTTCGCGTCTACATCCGCCGGACGGCACTGGTCACGACCGGCGTCATCAGCATCATGAACTGCGGGGCGCTGGTTCTGCTGGTCAAGGCGCTGCTCGAAGGCCACGCCGGCGCCGGAACGACGTTGCTGGTCGACGCGCTGAACATCTGGGTGACCAACGTCATCGTGTTTGCTCTATGGTTCTGGAGCACCGACCGGGGCGGGCCGCCGACCTGCGGTCTGGTCAAGCGCGCGCAGGCCGACTTCCTGTTCCCGCAAATGACGCTGCCCGACCGCGAAACCCATGACTGGCTGCCCGGCTTTGTCGACTACGTGTTCCTGGCCTTCACCAACGCGACGGCGTTCTCGCCCACCGACACCTTGCCGCTCAGCCAGCGCGCCAAGCTGCTGATGATGGCGGAGGCGATGATCTCGCTGCTGACGATCGCGCTGGTGGCGGCGCGTGCCGTCAACATCCTCGCGTAAGCTGTGTCGGTATTCAGGTGATGCCGGCCTGCAAATGGCGGCTTCCTGCGCTTCCGGTGCTCACGTACGAAAAGTACGCTCCGCTCCGGTTCTCGGAATCCGCCATTTTCGACTCGGCCTGACCTGAATCTCAACACACCTTGGAGCCGAGCTGGAGCTATTTGCGCCCGCGTTCCCAGCGCAGTCCATTCAGTCGGGGATCGGCGGCAAAGGCGGTCCTGGAAAACTCGATGCGCTTTTCCGGGAATTCGCAGATCGCCTGCACGCCGAAGGCGCCGAGGCGGATGCGCCAGGTCTGCGGCTCCAGCGGCTTTGCCTTGGCGAACCCCTTGCAGGTCAGCAGTGCGATGTTGGCGCCCTTGGGGTCACGCGCCGAGCGATAGCGGATTGCCTGCATGCCGGCCTCGCGCGCGACATCGGCAATGGACTGGCAAGCGGTATAGTCGGTCGGATGCGTCCACGCCGCGGCATCGCGATCGAGCGGCGGCCGCGTCAGGTCGATGGCGTTGGCACATTTGATGGCGGCGGCGAAGGCGGTGTAGTCGGCCGCGTCGCGTGGCCAGGGCGTATCCGGGGATTCGGCAAAGAACAGCAGCCGGTAGAAGGCCATTTCGGCAACCGCGGTCATCATGGTTTCGGCGGCATAGTAGACGCCCAAGGTCTTGCCGGCACGGCGGAAGCGCGAGCCGTGCGGATAGACCGAGCCGTAGCGGAACGGCGTCGCCAGGAGATAATGGAGATGCCGGCATTCGAGCGGGATCTGCGGTTTGGTTTCCTCGATCAGGTCTTCCAGCAGCGCCTGCTCGTCGAGCGTGTCGACGACTTTCAATGTCGAGACACGATGCTGCGCCTCGACCATGCGCCAGTATTTGCCGTCGAGGCGCTCAGACGAGAGCGCGTCGGGAGTCCAGATAGGCAATGACATCGACAAGCCCTGATATGGTCAGGATTTTTTCCAGCGGGCTGCCGTCGAACGCCGTATTGGCGTTCTTCAGCCACGCGCGGGCAACGGTCTCGTCACCGCCGACAATGGCGTCGAGCGAGCGGAACAGCCGCACGAACAGCACCGCAAGCTCGAACGGCTTGGTGCCACGCTCCAGCAGGAACTCCTGCCGGCGCATGCGTGAAACCGTGGCTTCCGAAACGCCGATGACGGACGCCAGCACCCTGGCGGTTATGTCCAGAAGGTCGGCGGCGCGCAGCGTGGCCTTGGTCAGGACCGCATTTTCGGCTGCATTGGCAGCGATGTGGGGTTGTGTCACGGACATGGTCTTTCCATTTCTGTGGGAAATATAGTCCACAAAAATTCATATGGAAAGATGCTGGATCAAAACAATTCGGGGTGCGGCCGACAGAAGGGTCAGTCCTTCTTGTAAAGCAGCCAGCTTTTGCCGGCACGGCCGGCCATCGCCGAATGCTTGGTCACGCGGTTGCGCCCGCTGACCTTGGAGCGATAGAGCGCCCGGTCCGCCTTGGTGTACAGGTCCTCGGCGCTTTCGGCCTCGGATGCCATGCAGATGCCCATGGATACCGTGACGGTGCCATAGTTGGTGCCGGTCTGGCTGCTGGTGAACGGCGTCTGTTCGATCAGCTGGCGGATGCGCTCGGCGATCTCGTAGGTGGTGTCCTCGCTGACGCCCTCGATGATGAGCGCAAATTCCTCGCCGCCGGTTCGGGCCACGAACATGTCGGCGGCAATGCTGGTCTGGAAAATGTCGGCAACAATCTGGATGATCTTGTCGCCGACCGGGTGGCCGTAGCGATCGTTGATGTCCTTGAAGCGGTCGATGTCGGCAAGGACCAGGGCGTTGAACAGGATGCCCTTGTTGCTGGTGTAGATCCTGGTGATCTGCTTGTCGAAGGCGCGACGGTTCCAGATGTGGGTCAACGGATCGGTGTCGGCGAGCCGCTTATACTCTTCGAGCTTGGACTTGACGCTCTCGAGTTCGGCCGTCTTGTCGCTCAGCGTGCTGGCAACCTGCTTGCCGTGGTCGATCGTCGAGTTGGTGGCCGCAGATATGGCGCTGACGACCTTTTGCAGCAGATCTTGCGAAAGCAGGCTGCGGTTGGAAAGTCCGCTCGACGTCTCGTCGAGGATCCTGCCGTATTTCTCGATATGGCTGCGTTCGTTGCGCAGCAGCGCGGCGATATCCTCCAGCTCGCTGGCAAGGACGTCACGCGCCTGCTCGACAATGCCGGGACCATGATGCTGCGCAAAGAAGGTGCGGCCGATCTGGTCCAGTTCCTCTTGCGTCGGCCGGTTGCTCAACGAGACGACGGCAAGGCTGAGCTCGCGATTGGTGCCGTTCAGCGCCTCGTAGAAGATTTCATAGTTGCGCGGCAGGCCGAGCACGCCGAGCTGGCGCATGGTCGTCACAACATTGGTTGCGATGTCGGCGTTTCGGTCGGTCTGGACGGCTACCGGCTGCATGTTCTGTTCACTCTACCCCCTGGGAGCCTTCGCAGACCTGCGAGTGCAAGATATCGCCGACGGGGGCGTGAGCCGAATTCCAGGTCAACCTTCGAAAAGCCGCGTCCCCTATCACGACTTTCGCTGCAAGGACCATAGATGCGGGGGCGCTAAAGTTTCCTTAATGTCACGTGGTTCAGGACGTTTTCTCTACCTCAGGCTGCAAAGTGTTTGCTGCCGTGCAGCGGGCATTCGAAACACGCCCGCGCCGTGTCGCATTTGCCTGTACGCAGCAGGACTGGAATCCTGCCAGTGTGGCGAAGCCATGAATGGCGCTATCAAATGGAGGCCGGGATGGATGACAATCACAGCGGATCATGCCTGTGCGGGGCGGTGCGCTTCAAGACGCGGGGAGCGTTGCGCGGAGTGGTCTATTGCCACTGCTCGCAATGCCGCAAGCAGAGTGGGCATTTCTACGCCGCAACCAATGTCCTCGATGAAAACATCACGATAGCGGGCACCGATAGCATCAGCTGGTACGAGGCGTCTTCGTTTGCCAAACGCGGTTTTTGCAAGACATGCGGCTCGCTGCTGTTCTGGAAGCCGCGCGACGACACCTATGTTTCGGTCATGGCCGGGTTGTTCGACAAGCCCACCGGGCTCGAGGGTCAGTGCCACATCTTCGTCGGCGACAAGGGCGACTATTATGCGATCGACGACGCGCTGCCGCAGTTCGAGAAGTCGACGCCGTCGGTCAAGGTCGCCGAAGAGTGACTTTGCGGGCCTACGATTTTTGAAGCAGCTGCCTTATTCCCTTGATCCAGCCATTGCGTTATCCCCTGCCGGTGATTCCAGGGGATTTGAGCATGCAGCGGCTTATCGATGCTTTCTTCAATTCAGTGCGGGCGTTTCGCAAGCTGGCTGCCAGCGAAAAGGCTTTTCAGCAGGAGCTGATGCTGCTGGTGCTTGCCTTGCCGCTTGGCTGGTTCGTCTCGGTGTCGTGGCGCGGCTATGCGCTGCTGGTCGGCGCGGTGCTGCTTTTGATCATGGTCGAGGTTCTGAACACCGGCATCGAGGCGGCCTGCGATGCGTTCAGCCGGGAGTTCAACGTCGATATCCAGCTGGCCAAGGATTGTGGTTCGCTGGCGGTGCTGATTTCGGTGCTGATCGTCGCCGGTGTCTGGGGGATCGCCATCATCGAGCGCATCACGGGACTACCGATCTGACAATTGACGCACTACATGACGGTTTCCAAAGGAGACTGTCATGGCCGAGGCCACCGATTTCTTACTGCTTGAGCGGGCGGGCCTGCCGGACGATCTGCGCTGGCTGACGGAAAAGTATCCGCGCGAAACCTGGCAGGGCCACGCCAACATCCATGGCATGGCGAACATGTGGCTGCAGCGGCACGATATGTTCCGCGAGCTCGGCGGCATGCTCAGCAACGGCATTGGCGACTATCGCGAGGGCAGGCTGACGGCGCCGGATTTCGCCCGCTGGTTCGCGCCGCGCCTCAACCATTTTCTTGGTAACCTCGACGGCCACCACAATGTCGAGGACTATCAATACTTCCCGGTCTTCGCCAAAGCCGAGCCGCGGCTGAAACGCGGCTTCGAGATCCTCGATGCCGATCACCACACGATCCACGAGGGGCTGGAGCGCAATGCCGAAACGGCGAACGCCTTCATCAGGACGCTGCAGGAGAGCGACGACAAGCAGCGCTTTGCGGCGGACGCTTATGCCGACGAGAACGGTCGGCTGATCGCCATGCTGAAGCGGCATCTGGCTGACGAGGAGGATTTGATCATCCCGCTGATCCTCGACCGCGGCGACCGCGCCTTGATCGGGGACGACGACTGAACTACGTGGCTCGCCGCTACGTGGCTTCGCTGTCGCGGGTGTCCTTGGCGCGCTCCTTCTTGGCGACCAAGCGGGCGAGGACCCAGGCAAGGATGGCGACGACAAGCCCGATGGCGAGCGCCACCAACAGCCGTTCGTGACGATGCAGTGCCTGGCCGACGATACGCTCAGCACCCAGTCCGAAGACATAGCCGATGGTGCAGAACAATGCCGCCCAGACCAGCGACGAGATGGCGTTGAGAATGACGAAGCGTGTCACCGTGATGCTGGCAAAGCCGGCGGCAATGCCGCCGACCAGGCGCAGGCCGTAGATGTAGCGGTTCGACAGCACGAAGATGTTGGGATGCGAGGAGACCAGACGGTAAGCGTGATTGAAGCCCGGCCTGGCTTTCAGTTTGAGAACGTAAGGATGGTCGGCAAAGCTTCGCCCGAGAATGAAGAAGAAGGTGTCGCCGACGAAGGCGCCGAGGGCGGCTGCGAGGAAAGCCTGCCACGGGACGAAAACGTGCTGGTGCGCGAAGAAGCCGCCGAGGATGGCGGCACTTTCACCCTCGGCGACGCAGCCGAGAAAGACGGCGATCAGCCCATACTGCTCAATGAGATGATGGATCGTCTCCGTCATGAGGTCTGCGGCATCAGCCGTTCGTCGATCCGCTTGAGCCGATCGGCAATCTGCGCGATCTCGTCGCGCATGCCGATGATCTGGCTGTGGCGCAGCTCGTCCAGCTTTTCATGCAGCGCCATGATCTCGATCTCGGCCTTGAGATTGACCTCATAGTCGTGCGCGGCGTCGATGCGGTCGCGCGCGGCCTGGCGGTTCTGCGACATCATGATCACCGGCGCCTGCAGGGCGGCGATCATGGAGAGCACAAGGTTGAGGAAGATGAAGGGGTAGGGGTCGAACGAACTTTGCCCCAGCAGCCACCAATTGCCACCGATCCAGAGGATCAGGAAGGCGATGAATGACAGGATGAACGACCATGAGCCGCCGACGCGGGCGATGGCATCGGCGATACGATCGCCCGCGCCCTGAAGGCCGGCAAGATTTTGGTTGATGTCTTGCGATATCGGCTTGCGGTCGACGGTGCTTTGCAGCACGCGTCGCTCAAGCTCGCTGAGAGCCTCCGGCGTTCGCTTCAGCCAGCGGTTGGCGAGTTCCGGCACGGTCTTGTTCATGGATGTCTCCATAGGAAAAGCATCGGCTTGGCAGCCATGTTTGCATATAGGAAGATGGCGCTCCGTCAAAAGCGTGGCGTGAGGATGGGAAGCAAAATGCCCGATTTCGCGAAAATCCGCGCCCGCGCCGCCAAACGCAAGGGCGGTGAGGGGGAGCTTTCGTCGCTGCTGGGCCCGGCGCCCGACAATGCCGCCGTCGCCGACATCGCGGATGATCGCATCCTGTCCGTCATGGCCGAGCGCGTCTTTGCCGCCGGTTTCGTCTGGCGCGTCATCGAACAGAAATGGCCCGGTTTCGAAGAAGCCTTCCTTCGCTTCGAGCCAAAGCGGCTGTTGTTCCAGCCCGATGATTTCTGGCACGATCTGACGGCTGATCAACGCATCGTACGCAACCCGCAAAAAATCAAAGCCGTGCGCGACAACGCCGTCTTTGTCGAGCGGGTGTCGAAGGAGCATGGCGGTTTCGGCAAATTCCTCGCGGAGTGGCCTGATGACGACCAAGTCGGGCTGATGGCGTATCTCGGCAAACATGGCAGCCGGCTCGGCGGCAACACCGGCCAGTATTTTCTGCGCTGGCTGGGGTGGGATGCGTTCGTCATCTCGGCCGATATGGCGGCAGCATTGCGCGATGCGGGGCTCGACATCGCCGAAAGCCCGACTTCGAAGCGGGATCTCGACAAGATCCAGGTTCAGATCAATGTCTGGGCTGCAGAAACCCGGCTGCCGCGCCGGCATATTTCGCGCATCCTGGCGATGTCGATCGGCGAGAACCATTCGCCGCAATCGCTGCGCCAATATATGGGCGAATAGGCTGGTGATTTGACGCTGCCGGTATCCGATTAAATTTGGAGCCCTTCCCAATAGCCTCCCAAGGATTGCGGGACAGAATTCCTAAAATGTCAACGAAACTCTTGTGAGACACGGATCGTTGGATACAGTTGTTCCTACAAGAGCAGGGCTTCTGGGAAATTGGAATGGCCCAACCTAGGCCTTTTTTGCCGGTGGCTCTAACTTGATAAGATTGGCCTTGGCAGTGGGATCCCCTTGATCAGCAGCCTTGCGAATCAAAATGAGAGCGTGGGCATTATCCTGCTTCACACCATGGCCATCCAGGTATGCTACTCCAAGGTCGTACTCAGCACCCGCATTCCCCCGGTCCGCAGCCTTCTGGAACCAAGAGACGGCCTGCACATAGTCTAAGGGGACCCCTAGCCCCTTGTAGTACGAAACACCAAGGTCGTACTCAGCACCCGCATTCCCCTGGTCCGCAGCCTTCTGGAACCAAGAGACGGCCTGGGCGTAGTCAATCGCAACGCCTAGGCCCTTCGCATACACTACACCAAGATCATGCTGCGCCAGGGCATCTCCTTGTTCCGCCGCTTTGCGATACCATGCGATTGCCTGAGCATAGTCCTGGGCGACGCCTTGACCTTTGAGGTAAGCCAATCCCAGAAAGTATTGGGCAATGGCCGTTCCTTGATCAGCGGCCTCACGGAACCACGTGTCAGCTTCTTTATAGTCCTGTGGAACGCCTCTTCCATATCTGTACAGCAATCCGAGACCGGTTTGAGCGGCTGCTAATCTTTGATCGGCAGCTTTGCGATACCAAATTGCGGCTTCGGCATAGTCCTGTTTGACGCCTTGGCCACGGTCGTAAAGATTGGCGAGATTTTCCCCTGCCTGGGCATCACCCTGGTCTGCTGCCTTACGGTACCAAGCCGCAGCTTGATCGTAATCCTGTGTGACACCGTGCCCTTCGGCGTAAGCAGTGCCAAGATTGTCCTGCGCTTTGGGATCACCGGTGTTAGCCAGGACGCTCCACAACAAGACAGCCGCTGCGTAGTCTCCTCTTTTATAGGCCCGTTCCGCTTGCCCAGCATTGGCGACGCCGGCCACCAGCATGCCGGAGACGAAACAAAGCAACTTCGAACAGCTCTGCATGGTGGGTCTCCGATTTACGGGTTCAACCATTCCTTGATTCCCAGCACCCCGATCCGAACCCTTTCGGAAAAGGATCTCTCATTCAGCTTGGCTCTAATAAATCTTCCCTGCGCACGGGCCATTCTCGTATTAAACTTTGCCAAAAGATATGAATCCCAAATCATAATAATAAATCCCGGAGCAATGACCACTTTGTCCGGAATTAAAAGTATCTTTGATAGTATAATCATTATGACAACACCAAAGAAGCAATTATATGCCACGAATATTCCATCTTTCCACATACGATTTATTGGGAGATATTCTTCCATCCAAGGCATGATGAACGGGTTATCATCCCAGAATTGATCAATAGTAATGGGACCATGCGTAATGCCGTCTGTCTTGGTAACTTCGGCCCCAGCCTCAGCAGCGTTGTTTGGATTGACCTCTTCAGCCATTCCTTCCTCCCTTTCGCTTGGCTAGAAGGAATTCTGCTGCGCCTCTTTGAAGTCAATCTGGGATGGAGATCAACTTTGCGTCAGCTGATCCCATCGCAGTGCGGCGGAAACCCGGCTGCCGCGGCCGGCATATTTTGCGCATCCTGGCGATGTCGACCGGCGAGAACCATTCGCCTGACACACTGCGCGAATATATGGGCGAATAGGCTGGTCGCCATCAGGTCAGGACACGAATGACACATGTCATTCGGTCCTGGACGTGGTCGAATTCGATCAGTCCGGATTGGTCCAAACGAACGGCATTGCCCGCTGAATTTTGTCGCGCTAAGTCAGCAGGCATGACCAAGAAGACCGCTCCCGATATTCTGCGCATCGCAGTTGCCCAGCTCAACCCGACGGTCGGCGACGTCGCCGGCAATCTTGCCAAGGCGCGCGAGGCGAGGGCGGATGCCGCCCGCCAGGGCGCCGACCTCGTGCTTTTCACCGAGCTGTTTCTCGCCGGCTACCCGCCGGAGGATCTGGTGCTGAAGCCGGCCTTCCTGAAGATCTGTGAAAAGGCGGCGCAGGACTTTGCCGCCGACACCGCAGATGGTGGACCCGGCGTCATCATCGGCACGCCGCTGAAGCGCAAGAGCGGCACCCACAATTCGATCATCTTTGCCGATGGCGGCAAGATCCTTGCCGAGCGCTACAAGCTCGATCTGCCGAATTACGGCGAGTTCGACGAGAAGCGCGTCTTCCAGGCCGGGCCCGAGGCTCAGGGACCCGTCAATTTCCGTGGCGTGCGCATCGGAGTTCCAATCTGCGAGGACATCTGGGGCGACGTCGGCATCTGTGAGACGCTGGCCGAAAGCGGGGCGGAAATCCTGCTGGTGCCGAACGGCTCGCCCTATTATCGCGCCAAGATCGACGTGCGCCATCAGGTCGTCATCCGCCAGGTCATCGAAACCGGTCTGCCGATGATCTACGCCAATCAGATGGGCGGCCAGGATGAGTTGATCTTCGACGGCGCCTCTTTTGCCATCGGCGCCGACAAGACGCTGGCTTTCCAGATGAGCCAGTTCGAGGAGACGGTCGACGTCACAACCTGGAAACGCACGGATGGTGGCTGGGTCTGCTCGGAAGGGCCGATGTCGAAAATCCCGGAGCGCGAGGAGGCGGATTACCGCGCCTGCATGCTGGGCCTGCGCGACTACGTCAACAAGAACGGTTTCAAGAACGTCGTGCTCGGCCTTTCCGGCGGCATCGATTCGGCGATCTGTGCCGCGCTCGCCGTCGATGCGCTTGGCGAGGAGCGGCTGCGCGCCGTGATGATGCCTTACCGCTACACCTCGAAGGATTCTCTCAAGGACGCCGAGGATTGCGCCCGTGCGCTTGGCTGCCGCTATGACATCGTACCGATCTTCGAGCCGGTCGAAGGGTTCCTGCACACGCTGACGCAGATGTTTGAGGGCACCAAGGAAGGCATCACCGAGGAAAATCTGCAGAGTCGCGCGCGCGGCACCATCCTGATGGCGATCTCCAACAAGTTCGGCTCGATGGTCGTCACCACCGGCAACAAGAGCGAGATGTCGGTCGGCTACGCCACGCTCTATGGCGACATGAATGGCGGCTTCAATCCCATAAAAGACCTCTACAAGATGCAGGTCTATGCGCTGTCGCGCTGGCGCAACGGCCATGTGCCGCCAGGTGCGCTCGGGCCCTCAGGCGAGGTGATTCCGAAAAACATCATCGACAAGGCGCCTTCGGCCGAACTGCGCGAGAACCAGACGGACCAGGATTCGCTGCCACCCTATCCGGTGCTGGACGACATTCTGGAATGCCTGGTCGAGAACGAGATGGGCGTCGACGACATCGTCGCGCGCGGCCACGACCGGGCGACGGTGACGCGCATCGAGCACCTGCTCTACATTGCCGAATACAAGCGCCGGCAGGCAGCACCCGGTGTAAAGATCACCCGGAAGAACTTTGGCCGCGACCGCCGTTATCCGATCACCAATCGATTCAGGGATCGCGGGTAAACATCTGTTTTGATTTGATGAACCTGGGGGCGTGCATGTTTGTCAGTTATTTCAGGGGAACGCCTGAGTATCACATCGTCCGCTTCAAGAACGGCAAGATCCTAGAGCAGGGGCGCGGCATCAGCTTCTGGTACGGCACGCTCGGCACCACCATCGCGATGGTGCCGGTGACGTCGCTCGACAACCCCTTCATCTTCACCGAAACGACGGCGAACTTCCAGGATCTGGCGATCCAGGGTTCGGTCAGCTACCGCATCGTCGATCCGGTCAAGGCATCGGAAGGTTTTGATTTCAGCGCCAGGCTCAGACGCGCCGATATTGCCGGCGATGGCCGTGAGAAGATCGCCGAACGCCTCGTGCTCGCGATCCAGAGCCATGCGCGCGCCGTGGTCTCGCGCATGAGCCTGGAGCAGGCGCTGGCCGAGGTGACGAAGCTCGGGGGCAATCTGGCCGAATTGCTGCGCAGCGATCCGATCGCGTCGACGGCAGGGCTGTCGATCGAAGAAGTCCACATCACATCGGCGCAGCCGACACCTGAGATCCGGCAGGCCCTGCAGACCGAGTACCGCGAGACCCTGCAGCGCCAGGCGGACGAAGCGATCTATGCGCGCCGGGCGCATGCCGTGGAAAAAGAGCGCGAGATCAAACAGAGCGAGCTGGCCACCGAGATCGAGCTGGCCGAGCGCAACAAGGTGCTGGTCGACACCGAGGCGCGCAACAAGCTGACGCTTGCCGAGGCGGACGCCAAGGCGCAGCAGCTCGAGCTCACCGTCTATTCTTCGGCGCCAGCCAATGTGCTGACGGCGATGGCCTTCAAGGCCTGGGCGGAGAAGGGCGGTTCGGTCGGCAATCTGTCGATCACGCCGGACATGCTGACCAGCGCGCTCAGCCAGCTCGCCACGCCGGCGAAAGCCGGGCCTTCGAAGTGATCTAGTGGCCAGCGAGGGCAATGACAGGCCGATCGACCGGGTGATCGTCGTCACCCGCAAGACCGAGCTCGAGGAACTGACGGCGCGCTTCAACACGCAAGGCCAGGCCCGCTTCTATCTCCGCCAGGCCGGCATGAATTTCGATCCGGTCAAGGCCGCGCACGATACCTATCATCGGGCGCTCGATATCGTCATGGGTTCGCTTCCCGCCGGTCTCAAGCAATTGCGGCTGGACCGCGAACTTGTGCCGCAGTTCGAATTCACAACCGATGTGGTGATTGCGCTCGGCCAGGACGGGCTGGTCTCCAACACCGCGAAATATCTGCCGCACCAACCGCTGATCGGCATCAATCCGGATCCGGCGCTTTTCGACGGTGCTCTCCTGCCGTGGCGCGCCGACGACACCGAACGCGTGCTGGCGATGACGATTTCCGGCAAGGCGCGCCGGCAGGCCGTGGTTATGGCCGAGGCGCGCTCCAGGGATGGGCGCCGGCTGCTCGCCTTCAATGACCTGTTTGTCGGCGCCCGCACGCATGTCTCGACGCGCTATGATCTCAGCTACGACGGCAGGACCGAGCGCCAGTCGTCGAGCGGCATCATCATTTCGACCGGCGCCGGCTCGACCGGCTGGCTGCGCTCGGTCATGGCGGGCGCCGCCGGTCTTGCCGCGGCCTATGGCGATACCTCGGTGCCGACAGTGCCGCCGCAGGGCTACGACCGGGAGGGCGAGCAGCTCTTCTTTTCGGTGCGGGAACCGTTTCCGAGCAAGACGACAGGCGTATCCCTGGTGCATGGCGTCATCACCCGCGACCGTCCGCTTGTCGTGTCTTCGCGGCTGAGCAAGGGCGGCGTGGTTTTCAGCGACGGCATGGAAATGGATTTCGTCGATTTCAATTCCGGCACGGATATGTCGATCGGCATCGCCGATCAGAAGGCTTATCTCGTGGTGCCGTGAGCCCGACAGGCTGAGCGTCGTTGTTGCAAATTCGTCTCACTGGTTAGACCAGATGCGCTTTCGGCAGGACTTCATCTTGGCGAGGCGTCGAGCCGTCCGTATAAGAACGTCTCCGCGATTCCCCTTTGGGAGGACCGAATGCCAGGATTTGACATTATTCTGCGAGGCCGCGAAGCCTAGGTCTCAGACGGCGCGCTACGAGGTTTTTACCTCTGTGGCAAAGCCGGACTGAGAACAGGCGTTCGTCGATGCCGGTCGCCACCCGACAAATCGGGTGCGCCGCCAAATATGCCGAACCTCCGCATTCCCTGGCGAATTGCCCTAGCGCGGTTTCTTCAATTTTCGACCTTACCGGGATCGGGCTCGTTTGGGCCCGAATGACATCATGGCTCGTTTTCGAATAGATCTGCGCGCAGGCGCCTTTCGCAGCGTTCTTGGCTTCACGCTCGGCCATTGGCGGCGTCAACCGTGGCGGCTTTCGCTCATCATGGGCACCTTCCTGCTGTCGACCCTGGCCGACGTTTTGACGCCGCTCTATTCCGGCCGGCTGGTCGATGCCGTCGCCAGCAGCGCCGGCGCGGACGAGGTGGCGTGGAACGCGGCAATGGCGGCGTTTTCGATGCTGGTGGCGCTGGCGCTTGCCGGCGTCGTGCTGCGCAACCTGGCGTTCATGGCCATCGTCGAGCTGACGCTGAAGATGATGGCGGATATCGCCGCCGACGCCTTCCACCGCGTCCAGCGCTTTTCTACCGACTGGCACGCCAACAGCTTTGCTGGCTCGACCGTGCGCAAGGTGACGCGCGGCATGTGGGCGCTCGACCTGCTCAACGACACCATCCTGATCGCGCTGTTGCCGTCCGTCGTCATGCTCGCCGGCTCGACGCTGCTGCTCGGCTGGTTCTGGCCGATGATGGGTGCGGTCGTGGCGGCCGGCTCGATGTTGTTCATCACGGTGACGGCGATGCTGTCGCTCGGCTATGTCGCGCCGGCGGCACGGCTCGCCAATAGCTGGGACACACGCCTCGGCGGCTCGCTCGCAGATGCGGTGAGCTGCAACGCCGTGGTCAAAGGGTTTGGCGCCGAAGTGCGCGAGGAAACGCGCCTTGCCAGGGTCGTCGCCAAATGGCGCGCGCGCACGCGCCGCACCTGGGTGCGCGGCACCGTCAACGGCACCACGCAAGGGGCGCTGCTGCTGGTGCTCAGGGCCGCCGTGATCGGCCTGGCGCTGATGCTGTGGTCGTGGGGGCAAGCGAGCGCCGGCGATGTCGCCTTCGTGCTGACTGCGTTCTTCGTGCTGCAGGGCTATCTCAGGGATATCGGCACGCATATCCGCAATCTGCAGCGCTCGATCAACGACATGGAGGAACTGGTCGACTTCCAGTCCGAGCCGCTCGGCATCGAGGATCGGCCTGGCGCCAGGCCGATCCGAATTGCCGATGGCCGTATCAGCTTCGACAATGTCACCTTCCACTATGGCAACCATCGACTGCCGCTTTACCGCGACTTTTCGGTGGACATTGCGCCGGGTGAACGTGTTGGCTTGGTCGGTCATTCAGGCTCGGGCAAGACGACCTTCGTCAAGCTGATCCAGCGCCTCTATGACGTCAACGCTGGCAAGATCCTGATCGACGGCCAGGATATTGCCACGGTGGCGCAAGCGTCGCTGCGCGGGCAGATCGCCATCGTCCAGCAGGAGCCGATCCTGTTCCACCGGTCATTGGCCGAAAACATCGCCTATGCCCGGCCGGGCGCCAGCCAGGCCGAGATCGAGCACGCGGCACGGCTGGCCAGCGCGCACGACTTCATCGTCGGCCTGCCGAAGGGCTATGGCACACTGGTCGGCGAGCGTGGCGTGAAACTATCGGGCGGTGAGCGTCAGCGCGTGGCGATCGCGCGCGCTTTCCTCGCCGATGCGCGCATCCTCATCCTGGACGAGGCGACATCGAGCCTCGATTCGGAATCGGAGGTGCTGATCCAGCAGGCGATGGAGCGGTTGATGGTCGGCCGCACGACGCTGGTCATCGCGCACAGGCTTTCGACGGTGCGGGCGCTCGACAGGCTTTTGGTGTTCGATCGCGGCCGCATCGTCGAAGAGGGCTCGCATGACGAGTTGATCCGGCTGCAAGGCGGCATCTACCGCCGCCTGTTCGAGCGTCAGGCGCTGGAACTGACCAAGGGGCTGGTGATCTGATCGAGAAGGCACCCGGATCGAAGTCCGGTCCGGGTGCCTTGGTCTGAGTGCCAAATGCGGAATGATCAGCCGTAATGCAGCTTCGGCTTGCCCTCGGTGCCGGTAAACTGAACGCCGATCCTGTCGTTGCGGCGCCAGCGAACCTCGGATCGATAGCCAATTCCATCGACGGGAATGTAGAGCAGGAAGCGATCGGGCACCCGGGCATCGGCCGCGACCTTCAACTCGGCGCCGCCCTCATGCTGGTTGCGCACGGTGCAGCTGATCTCGGAATTCTGGATCCCGGTGATGATCGTCCCGCCCTTGAGCACGCGCTGGCGGTGTTCGCGCCGGTGCTCGTCGGACTTCTCTTGGAGTGGGTTTGCGGGGTTTACCATTGATAAAATCGGCGTAGCCGATCGATTCCTCGACGCAACAGCACCCCCGTGCCGGCACGCAGTATGCCACAAATCAGTGGCCGTCGCAGGACATTTCAGTTTTGAATCAGTCGAACCTGTGCGGATCGGCGCAGAAATAGGCGATGATCTGGCAAAGATCCGGTTCGTTGACCATGCGCACCGCTTCGGTGGAATTCACCCATTTGCGGGTGCGCGCGCGCTTTTCCTTCCACCGGTCGGCGACCTTGTCGACCAGCAACGGAAATACCAGCACTTCGCAAGGTACTTCCTCGCCGGAGGCCAACATTTTGGCATAGAAGTAGCGGCCGGCTTCGAGATGGGAGACGGTGCCGCGCAATCCGGCTTCCTCGCCGGCTTCGCGCGCCGCAGCCTCGCAAAGTGGCTCCTTGGCCTCGGGCCAGCCCTTGGGGATCACCCAGCGGCCAGTGTCACGGCTGGTGATCAGCATGATCTCGACGCCGTTCCCGGTATCGCGCCAGGGCAAGGCGGCAACCTGCAGACGGCACGGCGCCGAGCCGAAGAGTCGCCGGACCCTTTCGGCCAGATGGTTGTGCGTCGTTGGCCTCGTCAACATTGCAGAAGCTAGCCCCAGCCTCCAGAATCGTTTGCCGTCTCACGAATCTTACGGCTAATCATAAGCAATAAAAGTAAAAAACTTCACACCGGTGCGTAAAACGTCACCGAAAACGGTCGACTTCACGAAATATGGTGGTCTGCGGGCCTCTTTCCAAAGCAAAGAGTGCTCGCCTGGCCGTTTCAACTGGAAAGAAGAGCCGCCTTGCGAATCAACCAGCGTGGTCGTCGGCGATCGGCTTCTGGTAGGTAAAACCCATGTCCCAGGGAAAATAGATCCAGGTGTCCTGGCTGACTTCGGTGACGAACGTATCGACCAGTGGCCGGCCTTTCGGCTTGGCATAAACGGTGGCGAAATGCGCCTTGGGCATCATGGCGCGCACGATGCCCGCCGTCTTGCCGGTGTCGGTGAGGTCGTCGATGATCAGCACGCCGACGCCGTCATCGACGAGCAGTGCCGGCGTGATCTCCTTCAGCACCTGCAACTGACCCTGGCTGGTGTAGTCGTGATAGGAGGCGACGCAGACCGTCTCGATGACGCGGATGCCGAGCTCACGCGAGATGATGGCGGCCGGAACCAGACCGCCGCGGGTAATGCAGACGATCGCCTTCCACTGGCCCTTGTTCGCGCCGGCAAGCCGCCAGGCCAGCGCGCGGGCATCGCGGTGGAACTGGTCCCAGGAGACCGGAAAAGCTTTTTCGGGAAGGGACATTCGTGCACTCCGCGCGCAACATCATGGAATGCGCGCGGAATTAACTGGAAAGTCAGGGCATTGGCAAGGGCAACGCCGCTCTAGGCTGTGGACTTGAAACGCGTCGCGCTCACGCCCTAATGCCTCAGCGCGACAGGAAGGCCGCGACCGGCACGGTGCGCAGCACCGTGCGCGTCACTCCGCCGAACAACAGCTGGCGCAGCCAGGAGTGGCTGTAGGCGCCGAGCACCAGCAAATCGGCGCCGGTCTCGGTAATCCTGGTCTGGATGACGTCATCGACGGAGATACCACCCGACTGCAGCACCGAGACGCTGACCGTGGCGCCATGCCGCGACAGAGCCGCAGCGATCTCGGCGCCGGCGGCCTCCGAATTCTCGTCCAGCGTATCCGGCGGATCGATGACCAGTATGTCGGTCTTCTCGGCCTCGATGATGAAGGGCAGGGCGTCGAAGGCGGCCCGCGCGGCCTCCTTGCTGCCGTTCCAGGCCAGAAGCACGTGCTTGAAGCTGGTGGCGAGCGGACCCGCATGCGGCACCACCAGCACCGGGCGGCCGGCGTCATAGACCAGCGTGTCGACGTCGGCGCTCGGGTCGCCGCCGGTGTCGCGCTGCGCGGCGATGATCAGATCGGCGGCGCGGACGCTGGAGATGCCGGTCAGCGCGCTGTCGCCGGAAAAGCTCTCCAGGCTGCGCCATTCGAAGGACAGACCGGAATTCTCGATGTGCTTGAGGAAAACGGCCTGCAATTTGTCGGCGCGCTCCCGGCTCATGTCGGCGGAAACCTGTAGGAATTCGGTGTCGGGAAAGCCGGTGGCCGAGGTGTAGGGGACAGGAAGCGCTTCGGCATGGATGCCAATGAGGTGGCTCTGGAAGCGCTCCGCAAGCGGGATTGCGCAGTCGAGCACGCGCTCGGCATCCTGCTCATTCTGCAATATGGCGACGATGGTCTTGAAACGCATGGCAAATCCCTCATTTTGCGACGATCGAAATCGTCTGTGGGAAACGCTACAGCGCCATGCTTGGTTCCGGTCTGATCCAGATCAACTTGCCGTGCTGGCGAGGCCCGCGACCAAGGCTTCGACATCGGCCCGCGCGGCGTCCAGCGCCTCCTGGCTGCGGGCACGGACGACCAGTTCCGTCCAGAATTTGCCGTCGCCATATTTCGGGTAGGAGCCAATGATGGTGTCCGGGTGGGCCTTCTGGATGTCGCCCAAGGGACCGCCGATCAGGCCTTCGCCGAACGGGCAATGCACCGTTGCCGACAGCATCTTTGTGCCCGCCTTCAGCGTCGGCACGACATTGTCGAGCATGGCCTGGAAGATCGACGGCACGCCGGCCATGACATGGACGTTGCCGACGCGGAAGCCGGGCGCGATGGACACCGGATTGTCGATATGGTCGGCGCCGCGCGGCATGCGCGCCATGCGCTTGCGCGCCTCGGTGTATTCGATGCCGCGCGCGGCGTAGCTTGCTTCCAGCATGGCATAGGCCTTGGCGTCGTATTCGCACGGCACGCCAAAGGCCTTGGAGATCGAATCCGCGGTGATGTCGTCATGGGTGGGGCCGATGCCGCCGGTGGTGAAGACATAGGTATAGCGGGCGCGCACGGCGTTGACCGCGGCGACGATCTCGTCTTCCTCATCGGGAACGATGCGCACTTCCTTCAAGTCGATGCCGATCGCCGTCATGATGTCGGCGAGGTGGCCGATGTTCTTGTCCTTGGTGCGGCCGGACAGAATCTCGTCGCCGATGACGAGCATGGCGGCGGTGACGATTTCAGGCATGGCAAGCTCCGGCAAACGGGTCGACTTGGGCAGACACGGTCGCCCGTGGCAGGCAAGGTCGCCTGAGATAGCGCGACATGGGACCGGCGGCAATGCAGCCTCTAACACGCTCGGCTCCCTTGCGGTCAAACCGGCCGTGGGTGATGGTGCGCGCCGGTCCAGATCCCGGGTGAAGAATGGATCTATCGATTCTGCTGTGGCTGCTCGGCGGCCTGCTGCTGCTGGCGGTCGCCGTGGGCGTCTTTCTGGTGCTGGCGACGTTGTGGATCGCCGCCAAGGCCGAAAGGCTGGTGCCGGCGCGCGGCAAATTCGTCGAGGTCGACGGCAACCGCATCCACTATGTCGAGGAAGGCGAGGGGCGGCCGATCGTCTTCCTGCACGGGATGGGCGCGCAGCTCCATCACTTCCGCCATACGCTGTTCGGACGCTTTGGCCCGGGATACCGGCTGATCGCACTCGATCGGCCGGGCTCGGGCCATTCGGTGCGGGTCAGGGGCGCCAGCGGGCGCTTGCCCGAACAAGCCGAAATCGTGCGGCACTTCATTGAAGCGCTCGGATTGGAAAAGCCGCTCATCGTCGGCCATTCGCTGGGCGGCGCCATCGCGCTGACGCTGGCGGTGGAGCATCCGCAAGCGATTTCCGGCATCGCCTTGCTGGCGCCGTTGACGCATCTGGAACCGCGTGTGCGGGAAAAATTCGGCTCGCTCTACATCCAGTCGCCCTTGCTGCGCTGGATCATGGCCCACACCGTGGCGATGCCGGCGGGCCTGAGATACGCACGGCATACGCTGAAGTTCGTCTTTGCGCCGCAGATCACGCCGGCCGACTATATGGTGGATGGCGGCGGCTGGTGCGGATTGCGGCCGAGCCATTTCTACGCGACATCAACCGATGTCGTCGCGATCGAGCGCGACCTCGGCGGCCTCGAGCCGCGTTATGGCGAAATCGCCATGCCGGCCGGCATTCTGTTCGGCACGCGCGATCGTGTGCTGGGCATCCATGTCCATGGCGCGCCGATGACGGAGAAGATCAGGGGGCTCGATTTCGAGCCCGTCGAGGGGCTCGGGCACATGCCGCAATTCATCGAGCCGGAACGGGTCACCGCCTTCATCAAGCGCATCGCCGAGCGGGCGTTTGCCAGCCCGATATCACCGCGCGCTCACGGCAATTTCACTGAACCTTTGGGGTGATTGCCGGGTTGACCCGTGTCGCAGCATCGCGACGCAGACACGGAGTAACTTCAATGATCACCAGAATTCTTGCAGCATCGGTTTTGACGCTCGGCCTCGCCACTTCGGCGATGGCGCAATCGTCAGGCGTCTATACCTCGCATACCCGGCATCGCCCGGTTGAACAGACGACCGTCGATCCGAACACCACCGGCAGCATTACGACGAACCATGATGCGTCCGGTCTGAACACGATGGGCTCCGGGGCGATGGGACCTTGCGCTTCGAACACGCCAGGACCGGACGCCAACGCCGATTCCGGTGTAAACGATCACTATTGCGGCAAGTAATCGGCTGCAGACCTCGACTGACCGGCAGGATGCCTCCAACGGGCATCCACGGCCGGCAGAGACAAACAAAATCGAAAACTAGTCGGAAACTTCGGTCTGTGGCCGGTCGCGGCCGTCGGCCAGTTCATCATGCCATTTGCCATCGGCGTCCTCGTACTGGATGCCGTCGGTCGAGCCGGCAACCTGCTGCTCCGCCGAAGCGATCTCGGCGGCGCGCAGCGCGTCCTGATGATTGGGGAACGTCTCCGAGAATGTCGAGCCGACCTTGTAGGCCCAGCCCCCGTCGTGCTCGACGATCTTGTAAGTCAGCTTCGCCATGAAGTCCTCCTGATGAAAAGCCCGTTCGCTCAATGCAGCTTGCTGTCGAGCAGCCGGTCGTCGGGAACCAGCACTTCCGATTCCTTGGCCGCTTCGATCAAGGCGCGGCGTGCATCCGCCGTCGAACGATAACCTTCCAGCACTTTGAGGCAAGTGTCGAGGGCATCACGATGCCGAGGACCGCGATTGAGCGGCCAAACGGTCATCAGGCACTCCGCCGCCTCCTGGGTGCTGCGGATATGGCGATATTTGCCGACATGACCGAGTTCGACCACGACCGGCGTTTCAAAAGGTTTGTTGTCCATCATGGGCGCAACGCAAAACAGCCAATTTGGTTGCAAAAGTGGCCGTCAGCCTGCGCCCAAACGTCTCAGAGCCTGTTTGGAAACTCTGCTTCGGCGGCCATATGACTCGCCGGAGCGACTTTCGAAACAGCGTCTCAGTAGCCGCAATCGTTGCGCAGCCAGCGCGCGTTCGCCCAACCGGTGCCGCCACCGATTTCGACCTGGTACCAGTTTCCGCGGCGGTCGAAGATCTCGGTATGATCGCCGTTGAACAATTGCCCGATCATGCGCGACGACGAATTCGGCCGTGCGCGCACGGCGAGAAAGCCGCTCCCCGTCGCCAGATTGTAGTGGCGGGAAAGGCCGTGCACGGTGCCTTCGCAGTACTGTGCGCCGGCCGGTGTTGATGCGCCAATCCAAGGTCCGGCCACGGCTGTCAGGGCTGCAACCGGCAAGAATGCCTTGAATGACATGATTTCCTCCCTAGCCTTGGCCGCGCCCGCCGCAGCCTCACCCAGCGTAACAGTTTGCGGACAAAATTGAAGCGAGAGCAAACCGTCCAGAACTATGAGCGGCGCCGTGCCGGCACCAGGAGAACGGGCCGCTCAGCCCGCCGCCTTCATCCAATGCTGCATTGTCGTCACCGAGCGGGCCAATTGCGGAGCCGGGTGAATTTTTTCATCGAAAGTGGCGGCGGCGCGCCACCCCCAGCGCGGATCAGCGAGGAAGGCGCGGGCGAGCGCCACCATGTCGGCGCGGCCATCGGCGACGATCGCCTCGGCCTGCCTGGGATCGTCGATCAGTCCGACGGCGCGTGTCGGAATTCCGGCGCCCTTGCGCACCGCTTCCGCCAGATGCACCTGGTAGCCGGGGCCGGTCGGCAGCTTCTGCAAGGGCGAATTGCCGCCGCTCGAACAGCAGATATAGGCGATGCCAAGATCCTTCAGCGCCTTGGCCACTTCGATCGCGTCCTCGACATCAAAACCGCCATCGACCCAGTCTTTCACCGACAGGCGGGCGCCGAGCATCAGGTCGGGGACGGCCTTGCGCACCGCCTTGGCGATCTCGGTGACAAAGCGCATGCGGTTTTCCAGCGAGCCGCCCCAGCGGTCGGTGCGCTGGTTGGAGAGCGGCGACAGGAACTGGAAGACCAGATAGCCGTGGGCGGCGTGCAGCTCGAGGAAGTCGAAGCCCGCGCGTTCAGCCCGCCTTGCGGCTTGAGCAAAGCGCTCGATGAGCTGCAGGATTTCTTCCTCTTCCAGCGCGTGCGGCACGTTCCAGCCGGTGTCGTAGGCAATGGCCGAGGCCGAGACGGTCTGCCAGGGGTCTTCGCTTGGTTGCAGCGGTCCGCCGCCTTCCCAGGGCTTTCGGTTGGAGGCCTTGCGACCGGCATGGGCAAGCTGGATGCCGAATTTCGTGGCTGGAGCGGCGACCCGCCTGGCTGCATCCAGCGTGCGCCGGGCCGCCGCCTCGTTGTCGTCGGAATAAAGACCGAGGCAACCATGGGTGATGCGGCCGCGCCGTTCGACGTCGGTCATCTCGACGGTGACCATGCCGGCGCCTGACATTGCCAGGTTCATCCAGTGATAGAGGTGCCAGTCGCTGGCCGAGCCGTCGTCGGCGGAATACTGGCACATCGGCGCCACCGCGATGCGGTTTTGAAAGGTCAGGCCATCAAGCGTGATCGGCTGGAAAAGCGATGTGGTCATCAGAAAACTCCGGGAAGGATGTTGTTATCTAGGCAATGGCGGCTGCCGGCACCAGACACGAGGCGGCGAAACGCGCTTCTGGACCAATCGCTGGCCGGATTGCGGAAACAGCGGTTCGCGGCTACGCCTTGCCGCCGACGCCAAGGAGTTCATCATGGAAGATCGCATTCGCATCCGTTCGGAGGAAGTCCTTTCCGATGACTGGGCGGTTCTGAAAAAGACCGTCCTCGACTATCGCCGGCGTGACGGGCAGTGGGAGACGCAAATCCGCCAGACATACGATCGCGGCGACGGCGCGGTGATCCTGCCTTACGATCCGGCGCGCTCGACGGTGCTTTTGGTCCGGCAGTTCCGCTACCCCGCCTATGTCACCGGCCATCGCGAACCGCTGATCGAGGCCTGCGCCGGCCTGCTCGACGAAAACGATCCGGAGACCGCCATCCGCAAGGAGGCGGAGGAAGAACTCGGCTACCGACTGAAGAGCATCGAACGGCTGTTCGCGCCCTATATGAGCCCAGGCAGCGTGACCGAGCGGCTTTGGTTCTTCATCGCCCGCTACACGCCTGCCGACCGCATCTCGGCCGGTGGCGGCGCGGCCGACGAGGGCGAGGACATCGAGGTTCTGGAAATGTCGCTCGACGACGCGCTGGCCGGCATCTCAGACGGCCGCATCATCGACGCCAAGACGATCATCTTGATCCAGCATTTGAAGCTGAACCCGATTCCTGCGCCGGAGGACTGATTGCTGCAAAGACTTGCGAGACAGGACGCCAATGCACCTGCTCCCGCTTGAGAGCATGCGGCGAGCCGCCGCAGCACCAACGTAAAAAGGGAACGAACCGCTCCGCCATGTGTTAGCAACCCATGATGAACAGATTGGACCCCCACGGTCGCGGGATGGCGGCCGATATTCTGGCGCTGGAACTCGCTAGAGCAAGACAGCGCATTAGCCGAGCCAAACTCGCCCTCGAAAGCGCGGAAGAAATGCTGGACGAGAATTGTGGTGTAGCCGTCAACCTCGCGCTCTGCAGCACGATAAGGTCCGCGCAACGGCGCGTCTTGGAGGCCAGAAAGCGCCTCACGAAGATTGATCCCGCCAGCATGAATTGACCCGGATTGTAAGCCAACGATGCTCCCGACGTTCAATCTCAAGATCCAGCGAAACGGCGACATGCATCGCGCTGCAAGGCTTGCGATGCTGAGGCACCAAGTGGTCCACCACATCGAGCGCACTGACGCCTCGGCGCAGAAGGTCGAACAAGCGCTGGCCAGGTTCGCTGAGGCAAACGCGCTCGGTTACCGTCTCGCGCCATGGCGTAGGCACTGACAAACTCGCCGGGGTCGGTTAAGTCGAAAACCGACGTCAAAGCTAAATGCGGCCGGTTCGTCGACGCCAAGACGATTATTCTGATCCAGCACCTGGAGCTATGCCCGATGAAGGCCTAGCCGCTCGAAGCTCGGCGGGTAGGTGCCTCACTCGGTAGGCTGCGGACAGATTGGCACGTCCACTTCGCGGATGAAGTTGCGCAATTCTTCCATATCCCCCGACAAAGGCCGATCGTCGGAATAGTGAGCGATATTTTCCCGGACCAGTCGGTAGATGGCGTCGGTACCAGGTGCACGTGCACCGCGTTCAGCCAAAAAATCATGGGCCTGCGCGGCCGCCATGAGTTCGATTGCCAAAATGTATTCAGCGTTGTCGATAACCGCCAGCAGCTTGTTGGCCGCGACGGTTGGGTGGGCCAGAAAGTCCTCTTGCAGGCCGGATGTGACGCCCCCGTCGGTCGCCGCCGGGGCGGCCAGGCGCCGATTGACGTTGCTCAGCGACGTGGCGGTGTATTGGGCAATCATGAAGCCGGAATTGCTGCCGTCCTCATCGGCAAGGAAGGGCGGCAGATTGCTGACAAGTGGATTGACGAGACGGTCGATCCGCCGCTCGCTCATTCCAGCCACCTGCGCCAAGGCAATCGTCAAGCCGTCTGCGGCCTGCCCGAGCGCGGGCGCCACCGCATGCGCCTCTGAAACAACCTGCGGATCCTCCAACGATCCGAATACCGCTGGATTGTCGGTGACGGCTGCCAATTCACGGTCGACCAACTCGGCGGATCGATCCAGCACCTCCCGAGCAGCGCCGTGAACATGCGGCACGGCGCGAAGACTGAGGGCGTCCTGCGTGCGGCTGCCATGGGCAAGCGCGATAAGTTCGCTGCCGTGGAGCCAGCCACGCAACGATCTGCCGACATCCTGAATGCCGGGCGAGGGCCGCATCGCCAGGATTTGCTCGCCAAAGGCCGGCATTTGTGCGCCGGCGGCTTCAAGCGTCAAAGCGGCCGCGGCGTCAGCCCAACCCAGCAAACGCTCCGCGCGTTGCACGGCGATGCTTGTCAGGCCGGTCGCGCATGCCGTGCCATTGACGAGACTGAGGCCCTCTTTCGCGCCAAGCTCCAGGGGCTCCAGACCCATTTCAGCCAGGGCCTCGAGCCCGCTCATGGAGCGGCCTGCCACGGTTGCACTGCCTTCACCGATCAAGACCAGCGCCACATGCGCATTGTGCGTCAAATAGCCGGCCGACCCCCTCGATGGCACGTCGGGAACGCAGTCGCGCTCGATAAAGGTCAGCAGATTGCGAACGATGGTGGGGCTTACGCCCGAATGGCCATGCGCGAAATTCGCCACTTGCGCGGCAATGATGGCGCGCACGCCGCGTCTTGGCACCAGGTCCCCGACGCCGCAAGCGTGACTGCGAATGATGTTGCGCGACAGTTTCTTTTGCAGGGCAGGCGCCACAATCTTGCTTGCCAATGCGCCGACCCCGGTATTGACGCCATAGGCGCGGATGCCTTTTTCGACGATGGAAGCAACGATCTGGTTTGCAAAGGCGATCCTCTCCCACGCTGCTGGACTGAGTGCCAGGGATTCGCCTTCGCTCACTTGCGCGATGTCGCGCCAGCTGGCGTTTCTATCGATCGTTATTGTCATTGGTCGTTCCGAAGTGGCGGACGCGCAG
The DNA here is from genome assembly GCF_056402815.1 of Mesorhizobium sp. P3_B5. Lineage (NCBI taxonomy): Bacteria > Pseudomonadati > Pseudomonadota > Alphaproteobacteria > Hyphomicrobiales > Phyllobacteriaceae > Mesorhizobium > Mesorhizobium sp. P3_B5. The sequence goes on from NZ_JBFUGR010000011.1 coordinate 62,664, forward strand.
GCACCGTTGGCTCGCGCGAAGGCGGAGTGAGAACCTTGCATTGGCTCCGTACCCTACAACTTCGCCGCGATGCATAGTGGCGACGGAATTGCCGGCTGATGCGACTGTAGCGACGTCGGGGGCATAAAGCCGGGTCAAGGATGGCAAAATTGTCGAGCAGCGGGAGGCGGCCGCCGCCAGAGCGGGCTTGCAATCCTGTCTGGCTCTATTACCAGTGGCGGCCACGCGGACGTGGCGGAATTGGTAGACGCAAGGGACTTAAAATCCCTCAGCTACGGCTATCCGGGTTCGATTCCCGGCGTCCGCACCATGCTGAATTTGAGAGATAACCGCCTGCCGCATCGCTCTTGTGGCTAGCCTCTCGCATCACGAGCATGAAAATGCTTGATGGCGCGTCAGGCTTGGCCGGCGCCTTTCCTCCGACAGTTACGCCAAGAGTTGTAAGGGCAATGGGCAGTTTATTGCTCTCCTAGGCCTATTGGAGATGCTGACTGGCCGTCAGTCCAGGCGCATGTAGGTTCAGCCGGTGTGCTAACCGCCGGTGAGGTCCGGCGGCCTGAGGCGGTCCCTCCCCAAAGGCTGCCGGACCCAACAGCTCATCGTTTAGGACCATCGGTCCGGCGCTGCCGCCGCCCCAGTCCCGTTGCTTCGGATGAACGACGCACACTTGCCGGGGATGTGCTTAACCGTCGAAGCAAGGCCTCGTGCGTCGTCCGGGGCGCAGGGAAGTGATCGCAGCCAGGCGATAAACAGCGGTTGGATTTAGCCTGCTGGCTATTGCCGGGTACTGGGGCAGGCTCGATTCGACTTAAGTCAGCCCTTTTTTGCGACCGTCTCTATGCAGCGGTCGATTCGGAACGACAGCTTGTTTGGTTGTGTCCGCAGTGGTCTCTTCCACCGCCTGCTTGGTGTCTCGCCGCCCATAGACAAGCCTGAACACGAGCAAGAAGTACCCGACCTGCAACAAAACCGCGGCGATGATGCCCCACGCGACAGCCTTCCAGATTGATCCTGTGGCCGCATAGGCCCAAGCTCCGACGACGCCCGTCGTCGTCAGCATTCCCACTAGAAACTGCGGAAAATACATTGCCCCAATCCGCTTCCCGTTCCCCAACGGGCCCCAAGCTAAAGCTTTCATTATTTTAGCGATTGCGCAAGTATCAAAGCTGCCCAGCCATTAGCGGGGGAAAACGTCCGAACAGGGTTTTGTTGCATGGTTGCTAATATTACGTTCGGTTTTAGCCGGCTTGCCCCCCAACGAGAGCCCCAAGCCGGTCAGGCCCGACGGTCAGTCGAACATACCCCAACAGACTGTCGGGCCGCAGCCAGGGTTGTCCGATGCGTCCGCGTAAAATGTCGACGATGCTTTTCCCTGATCGTACGGGTTCGATTCCCGCCGTCCGCACCAGTGATTGCCCGGGCGTTTTCGCGTTTTAAAACAAAAGCCTGTTGCGATGGCTGAACCCAGAGAGGCTCAGAACTTATAGCTCAGGTTGATGCCGACCGTGTTCAGCTTCACGTTCTGATCGCGATCGTTGAAGGGGGCCGCCACGTCAAAATGCTCGGAGCCGAAATCATAGTAGCGATATTTCGCGCCGACGATGAACTTGTCGGTCAGCGCGTAGTCGACGCCGGCACCCACGGTCCAGCCGACATTCGTTCGTGTGCTGGCGAATGCCGCGCCCGCGACTTGCGACGTTTCGATGCCGGCGAAAGCGATGCCGCCAATGCCGTAAACCAGCAGGCGGTTCATGGCGAAGCCGGCCTTGGCGTTGACCGACCCGAACCACTTGATGTCGGTGCCAAAGGTGCTTCCCAGGCCCGACACCGCCGTGCCGTCGATCGTGGAATAGTTGAGGTCGGCCACGGCGCCGAGCACCGCCTGGTCGAACTGCCAGAGGCCGGCGACATGGCCGCCGACGAAACCGCCGTCAATGCTGGGCGCGATGGAAAACGGCGCGCCTTCCGTCACCGATATGTCGGATTGGCCCCAGCCATAGCCGGCCTGCAGGCCGGCGTAGTAGCCGGTCCAGTCGAAGCCGGGTGCTGTCATCGGCAGGTCGGTCATTGGATCGGCGGCGAAAGCCGGCGCGGCCAAAGCGGTTAGAAAACCGGCACTTGCGAGCGTCAGGCGATGCATCGAGTTTCCCGAACGTCGGTTCCAGAATGACACTTCTGGTTGAAGGTAACCCGATTTGCCGCAAAACGGAATCCTATTTCGACCGGGGCCGATATCTTGGGTTGCCATGGTTTACGCCCTGTCGCGGCAATGGCGGCATTGTCGCGGGAGCGCCGCCGTGCAAGATCGGCGGCTTGCAAGGTAAAAACCGGATGCCCGCCCTGTTTCGCCTGATCGCCGGCCTCGCCATCGTGCTGCTTGCCTGCGGGCTGGCGATGGCCAAGCCGCTGACGCTTGCCATCGCCAAGGCGAATGTCGTGCGCGACCCAGCGCCGGGACAGGTGGCGCTCAACCTCAAATTGACGCCGGACAGTAAGCGGACATTTGCTGCCTTCACCAGGGCGAATGTCGGAAACATCATCGATCTCAGCATCGACGGCGCCGTGGTGATGTCGCCGCGGCTGGTCGAGCCGATCCTTGGCGGTGAGATCATGGTCAGCGGCACATTCGCCAAGGGCGAACTCAGGCGCCTGGCCGAACGGATCTCGTCCGGCGGCGCAAAAGTCACGGTCGATGTGACGGCTGACTAGCCTTCGTCAAGCCGATTGGCGTTACGCAATCGCTGGTCAAAACCGCATCGGCTTGGCACAGTCGGGCAAACAGGAGTCTTTTCATGGCCAAGACCGCGCAGGTGACGAAACCCAAACCGTGGACCGAGATGGCGACGCATCTGGTCGATGTCGCGATGGGCCGCAAGCCTGCCGACCTGGTCATCCGCAACGGGCGCTGGGTCAACGTCCATTCGGGCGAGATCATCGCCGGCACCGACATTGCCATTGCCGGCGGCCGCTTTGCCTATTGCGGGCCGAATGCCGGCCACGCCATCGGCCAGGGCACCAAGGTGGTCGATGCCGGCGGCCGCTATCTGGTGCCGGGCCTGTGCGATGCGCACATGCATGTCGAGAGCGGTATGGTGACGGTGACCGAGTTCTGCCGCGCCGTCATCCCGCACGGCACCACTTCGATGTTCATCGATCCGCACGAGATCGCCAATGTGCTGGGCCTGCCCGGTGTTCGTCTGATGCATGACGAGGCTGTCGCCATGCCGGTCAACGTGCATGTGCAGATGCCGTCCTGCGTGCCCTCGGCGCCGGGGCTGGAGCATGCCGGCGCCGAACTGACTGTTGCCGATGTCGCCGAGGCGATGACCTGGGAAAACATCATCGGCCTCGGCGAGGTGATGAATTTCCCCGGCGTCGTCGCCAACGATCCGATCATGTCGGGCGAGATCGCCGCAACGGTGAGAGCCGGCAAGACGGTCGGCGGGCACTATGCCTCGCGCGATCTCGGCCTGCCGTTCCACGGCTATGTCGCCGGCGGGCCGGAAGACGACCATGAGGGCACACGAGCCGAAGACGCGATTGCCCGCGTGCGCCAGGGCATGAAGGCGATGCTGCGGCTGGGCTCGGCCTGGTACGATGTGGCCTCGCAGATCAAGGCGGTGACCGAGAGCGGGCTCGATCCGCGCAACTTCATCCTGTGCACCGACGACAGCCATTCCGGCACGCTGGTCCATGAAGGCCATATGGACCGGGTGGTGCGGCACGCCATTCAACAGGGGCTGAAACCGGTGACGGCGATCCAGATGGCGACGCTCAACACCGCCCAGCATTTCAACCTGGAGCGCGAGATCGGTTCGATCGCGCCGGGCCGGCTCGCCGATCTGCTGATCGTTTCCGATCTGGCCGAGATGACCATCGACGAAGTCTATGCGCGCGGCGTCAGGCTGGCCAAGGGCGGCAAGCTCGACATCGACATTCCGGCTTACAACTATCCGAAGACAGCCAAGAACACCGTCAAGCTCGGCAAGAAGCTCAAGTCCGGTGACTTCGACATCGCGGCGCCCAAGGGCGCCAATGAGGTGCGGGTGCGGGTCATCGGCGTGATCGAGAACCAGGCGCCGACGCGGGCGCTCGAGGCCGATCTTGCGGTTGAAGACGGGCTGGTCGCCATGGATCGCCGCAACGACGTCTGCCAGATCGCGCTGGTCGAGCGCCACAAAGGCACGGGCGGTGTCACCAACGCCTTCGTCTCCGGTTTCGGCTATATGGGCGACTGCGCCATGGCGTCGAGCGTGGCGCATGACAGCCACCACATCATCGTCGTCGGCACCAACAAGCAGGACATGGCATTGGCCGTGAACCGGCTGGGCGAGGTCGGCGGCGGCGTGGTGCTGTTTTCCAAGGGCAAGGAACTGGCGCTGGTCGAAATGCCGATCGCCGGGCTGATGTCGGACGAGCGGGCGGAAATCGTCGCGGCCAAGGCGGAGAAACTCACCGAGGCGATGCGCAAGATGGGCTGTTCGCTCAACAACGCCTACATGCAGCACTCGCTGCTGGCGCTGGTCGTCATCCCGGAGCTGAGGATTTCCGATGTCGGCCTGATCGACGTGACGACTTTCCAGAAGGTCGACCTGTTCGTTTGACGTCCGGTTTGTCTGAGGTCTCTTTGGCTATCCGCCGGTGGCGATGGTCAGCACCTTGAACGGCGTGGTGATGACGATCTCGGCGACGGAGCCGACAGCCTTGCCGATGCCTTGGCCGATATTGTTGAGCTGTGCCGGGTCGGGTTCGTCCGACGCCAGGCCGGCCGGCGTGCGCAGCCGGTCGCCGAGCAATTGCACGAGAATCGGATTGTCGGCGAACTTGGCGTGGTTCAGCCGGTCGCCGCCCTTGGTCTGGCTGAGGTCGACCACCGATACACCGTAGCTGGCGAGGTCGGCCGCATTGCCGTAGTCGCCGACGCGCGGCTTGTCGCCTGAGATCAGGGACGAGAGCTTGAGCGCCCGATCGTCGGCGGAAAGCAGGACGGCGAAGGGCTTATTGGGCTTGCCGTAGCGGATCATCTGCTTCTTGAACACGTCGACGTCGATATCCGGCGACGCCAGGATGACATAGCCGAGCTTGCCGCCAAGATCGCGGTCGCCGGTGATGGCGAGCTGGCGCAGTGCTTCCATCGTCACCCAGGTTCCCATCGAATGGGCGATGATGTCGATGCTCTTGACCCGGGTCTTGGCGAGCATCCTGAGCGTCGCTTCGAGGTCGTCGCGCGCGGCGTTGGCGCTTTCCTTGTCGTAGATATAACCGCTGGCCTTGCCGCTTGACGCCCAGGAGAACAGCACCGGCGTACCGGGATATTTGGTGTCGTGCGCGATCTGCGTCAGCCGGTAGATGCCGTCGTCGAAACCGTTGTTGAAGCCATGAACGAAAACCAGCGCGCGGTCGCCACGCATGGCGATGTCGGCACCGACTGCCTTGGCGAATTGCGGGGCGTCTTCGTAGTGGGTGACGCCGGTCGCGGTGAAGTCCTTGGCCGGATTGCTGTTGGCGGACCCCTTGGCCCGCTCGATGGCGCCGACCTGATGGACCTTGGGGACGGTCACGTCGACGCGGGCATAGCTGGTGGTCAGCGAGCGATCGCCGTCGAACACCTGGCGAGGGTCTTTGGTCGCCTGCTGGCGGGTGGTGGCGACGAAGATCTCATGCGTCGCCGCAATGTCCGAGGCGGGTGCGGTGATCGTCGTCTTGTTGAGAAGGTCGTGCGTGTTCTGGTTGGCGCAGCCGGTGACGGCGAGCGCGAAGGCAAGGACGAGGACAGTCTTCGAACGCACGGTTACGCGAGCTCCCGCTGGCGCATGACGCCTTTTCTATGTCGATAGAGCCAGAGGCCGGCCCGGTCCAGTTCAAACTGATCAGATGGCGCGGCAATCGTTGATAGGCGCGGCCGCTGCGGCCGCACCTATTGGCCGAGCTGGACGATACGCTCTGTCACCGTCTGGTCGCTGGCAAAACCGTCATCCTCGCGCAGCCGCTGGCCAATCATCTTCACCAGTTCGGGATTGTCGGCGAACTTGGTGTGATTGAAGCTGTCGGTTCCCTTGACCTTGGAGAGGTCGACGACCGTGACGCCATAGGCGGCGAGGTCGGCGGCGTCCTTGTAGTCGCCGACGCGCGGCCGCGAGCCGGCGATCAGGCCGGAGAGCCTGAGCGCCCGATCGTCGTCGGAGAGCAGCAGGATGAATGGTTTATCCGGCTTGCCGTAGCGCCGCATCTGGCTCTTGAACACGTCGACATCGATGTCGGGCGATGCCAGCACCACGTCACCGAGCTTGCCGCCGAGATCGCGGTCGCCCGTGATGGCGAGCTGGCGCAGCGTTTCCATGGTGACCCAGGTCCCAAGCGAATGGGCGACGATGTCGATGCGCCGCGCGCCCGACTGCTGCAGCATGCGCAGCGTCACTTCCAGCTGATCGCGGGCGACGCTGGCGCTTTCCTTGTCATAGACATAGTCGGTGGTCCGGGCGCCCGATGCCCAGGAAAACAGCACCGGCGTGCCGGGGTAGCCGGAATCGTGGACGATCTGGGTGACGCGATAGACGGCGTCATCGAAGCCGGTGTTGTAACCGTGGACAAAAACCATGACGCGGCCGCCGCGCGCCGCGATGTCGGCGCTGAGCGCGCTGGAGAATTTCGGCTGGGCGTCGTAGCCGACGACCTCGGAAGCCATGAAGTATTTCGCCGGGTCGTCCGACTTGCCGCGGGAACGCCGCTCGATCTGGCCGGTCTGGTGGATGCCCGGAACGGTGACGGTGACGCGAGCATAATTGAGCGTCGCCGAGCGCTCGCCGTCGAAAACCTTGTTGGGATCGTCGGAATGCTTGCGCGTCGTGGCGATGAAGATCGAGTGATTGCCGGCGATTTCCGTCACCGGCGCGGACACCATGGTGCTGCCGAGGAGTTCCTGGGTCTGATTGCTGGCACAGCCGGCAACGAGCAAGGCAAGGACAACGGTAAGGATCTTCTTCATAGGCACTTAGACATTCCAATCGAAAGATGAATTCATTTAGAATTCACTTTGAGGCCAAAAGGCCCATCCACCCCCGCGACACCTCCCGGACAGGTAGAGTGCGGCGGAAGTAAGTCGTGTCCAGCCGAAATGGGGTCAGCGTCTGGCGACAGCCATCGCACTGTGGCGCGAAAGCCAAAATGGCGGCAGGAACGCCGGTATGTTGGAGAAGGGCAGCACCTCTGGCTTGAGCCGGATGCCGAGCACGTCGCTCATAAAGGCGCGACGCGCCTCGATGCGGCGCCAAGCCTCGGGATAGCGTACCGCGATCTCCTCGCGCAACGCCTGATCGGCGAGCGCGATGCCGTCTTCGATGTTGGTGGTGAAATAGTCTGTGCCGGTCGCCGGAATGATGTCGACCTGGAGTGCCATGCCCGATTTCAGCGGGATGTCGGAGCCGGCGAAAATCGGCGAATGCATCCATTCGTCGATATGGACGAGATGGCCGGGGTTGAGCGAAACGCCGAAGAACGGATCGCCGATGCGGTCGTGCACCGCTTGCCACAGCGCGCCGCCGGCAACGCCGATGCCGACAGTTTCATACCAGTCGACAACGGCACTGAAATAGGGCGCGACCAGTTTTTCGACATAGTCACGTATGCCTTGCGGAAGGTCGGCAGCGCTCTCGGCCAGAAAACCGGCGCGGGCGTTGAGCGAGCCCTGGATGCCATAGGCCATGGTGATCGGATCGCCGCGCTTGATGATGTCGAGGCGCGGGCTGGGCAAGCCATAAGCGGCACGTTTGCCGGCCGACAGCATCGGATGACAGCATTGCGGCAGGCCGTTGATGCCCATCAGCTTCGTGGCCTGCAATTCGGTCATGCCGGGTTCGATGCCGCCAAGCACGTTGCGCAGGCCTTGCGAGGAAAAGGTCGCGGCGAATTCGAACGCAGCCAACTGGTCGGCCTCGTTGATGGCGCGCAGGCCGTCGGCGGGGTTCATCAACAGGTTGGCAGCGTTCAGCACAGCGCCCTTGTCGCCTGCAAGCGTGCGCAGCGTGTCGGCGATGAAGGACGGCAGGTCGAGCGCCGTTTCGCCAAAGCCGGCATCGCCCGGGCCGAACGGCTTCCAGTCGATGGCGCCGATGCGCTGGCCTGCTTTCAGGCCGCAAGCGGTGAGGATGTCGGGAAGCGCCGCCGAGCGGTCGCGCGGCTGCGCCGGCAGCGAAAACGTCTGGTAGAGGATGCGCTCGTAAGGGCCGTCGCAGATCTCGGCATAGCTCCAGCCCTCATTGCCGACCAGAAGTTTCGGCTGCTTGCCCGGAATGATGACCAGCAGCGTCTCCTCGAAACGGGGATCGTAGCCGCAGAGATAGGCGACATTGGCCGCGTGCTCGCGGTCGCCATAGATGGCGAAGGCCTCGAAGCCCGACGCGGTGCCGCGTGCCACCAGCGCGTCGATGCGCGCCTCGTAGGTGGTGCGCGCAACGAGCGGCATCAGCGTCGGTTCGCCAAATTCCGGCAACGACATGGTTTTCAGGGCAACCGATGCGACAGGCATGAACAAACGCCTTCAAGTGCTTGCAAGGTTTCTGGGAATGCCCCGCGGCAGGGGCGGGTAGTCCGCGGGACAATGGCTTTGCGGGGCCGGATATGCAATAGGCGGGGATCAAACTCGCGCACAGGCGATCCGGGATCTTGCCATGAACAGTTTCTCTTCTCGTGTCGCTGTCGCCACTGCTGCAATCCGGCAGATCTTTCCCGAAACACCGCTGCAGGAAAACGACTATCTGTCGAAGAAGACCGGCGCGCGGGTGCTGTTGAAGCGCGAGGACCTGACGCCGGTGCGCTCCTACAAGATCCGCGGCGCCTTCACCTTCTTTCGCAAGGCGCTTGCCGCCGGCAACGACGCCGAGCTGTTCGTCTGCGCCTCGGCCGGTAATCATGCCCAGGGTTTTGCCTTCGTTTGCCGGCATTTCGGCAAAAAGGGCGTGGTGTTCATGCCGGTGACGACGCCGCAGCAGAAGATCGACAAGACGCGGCTGTTCGGCGGTGAATTCATCGAGGTCAGGCTGGTCGGCGACTTTTTCGACGACTGCTACCGCGCCGCCTTCGAATTCACCGAAACGACGGGCGCGCATATGGTGCCGCCTTTCGATCACAAGGACATCATCGAGGGGCAGGCGACCGTCGCCTTTGAAATCGCCGACCAGATGCCGGGCGCGCGCATGCCAGACATCATCATGCTGCCGGTCGGCGGCGGCGGTCTGGCCGCCGGTGTGACCCATTATTTCGCCGACCAGGGCCGTGACGCGCGCTTCGTCTTCTGCGAACCGGCCGGCGCGCCGAGCCTGCGCGAGAGCCTGTCGGCGGGAAAGCGGATCAAGCTCGCCAAGGTCGACAATTTCGTCGATGGCGCGGCGGTGGCCGAGATCGGCCGCGAGCCGTTGCGGCACCTCAAGGAGTTTGCCGCGGACGCTGTGCGGCTGATCCCGGAAAACCGGCTCTGCGCGACGATGATCGAGATGTTGAATGTCGAAGGCGTGGTGCTCGAACCGGCCGGCGCGCTGACGATCGATGCGCTCAAGGATTTCTCGAAGAAGGAGATCAGGGGCAAGACCATCGTCGCCGTGGTTTCGGGCGGCAATTTCGATTTCGAGCGGCTGCCGGACGTCAAGGAAAGGGCGCTGCGCTTCGAGGGCTTGAAGAAGTACTTCATCATCCGCTTTCCGCAGCGGCCGGGCGCGCTGCGCGACTTCCTCGACATGCTGGGGCCTGACGACGACATTGCCCGCTTCGAATATCTGAAGAAATCGGCGCGCAATTTCGGTTCGGTGCTGATCGGCATCGAGACCAAGGACCGTCGCAATTTCGATCTGCTCAAGGCGAATTTCGAGGCCGAGGGCGTCCAGTATCAGGACATCACCGACAATGAGACCTTGGCCGGGTTCATCATATGAGCGGGAAGGGAAAAATCTTCGTCGCGCTGTTTTCCGGCATCAATGTCGGCGGCAACCGCATCGTCAAGATGGCGGAGCTGCGGGCGCTTTTCGAGAAACTCGGCTTTTCCGACGTCGCCACCTATGTGCAGAGCGGCAACGCCGTTTTCCGGTCATCGAAGGGCGATGCAGCCACTCTGACGAAGCAGATCGAAGCAGCCTTCGAGAAGCAATGGGGATTTCACTCGCGCATCATGGTGCGCGATCTCTCATGGTTCGAGCGGCTGGTGAGCGAAAACCCCTATCCCGAAGTGGCCGCGGAACACACCAAACTCCACGCCTACGTGCTGGAACGCGAGCCGACTGCCGACGAGATCGCACGGCTGGCGGAAAAGTGCATCGGTCCTGAACGCTTCGAGATCAAGGGCGATGTGCTGTACCTGCATGCACCGGACGGGCTCGGCAAATCCGTGTTCGCCGGGCTGATCCCGCGCACGCTGAAAGTGCCCGGCACCGCGCGCAACTGGCGTTCGGTGCTGGCGCTGCTGGGGCTGGCCGGCAAGGCCGGCGGCTGACCGCCGCTCAAGCCGCCTGGGTGCGTTTCCAGTCGAAGGTCAGTTCCTCGCGGAAGGCGAAGCGCTTGATGTGATCGGCAACGACACTTTCCAGGCGCTCCAGCGATCCGCCTTCATCCGTCGACACCGTGATGTGCAACGCACTTGCATCGGCATCCATGACGGTGCGTCCCAGCGACGTCAGGTCGATGGTGCCGTGGGTCGGGTTGAACTCGACGGGAAATTTGTGCGCCCAATGCTTGCACAACTGCTGCAGGTAGCGGCTGGCGTGCTCGGTGGCGACATCGACATGGCTGGACGGCATGGATGAACTCTCTCGTTCTGTGCGCTGGCTGTCGGCTTGGCGCGATGACCGCGTAGATAGGTGTCGCCACTCGAAACGCAAAGGCGGCCGGCTTGTCGCTCGGCCGCCTGCGTTCAAAATGGCGTGATCGCTACCAGGTGCCGGTGTTCGGCATCGAGGCCCAGGGTTCGGCCTTCGGCTTGGCCGGTCCCTTCTGCAACAGCTCGAACGAGATGCCGTCCGGCGACTTGACGAAGGCCATGTTGCCGTCGCGTGGCGGCCGGTTGATGACGACGCCATTGTCCATCAGGTGTTGGCAGGTAGCGTAGATGTCGTCGACCTCATAGGCGAGGTGGCCGAAATTGCGGCCGCCCTTGTAGTCCTCCGGATCCCAATTGTAGGTCAGTTCGATCAGCGGCGCCTTGTCGGCAATGCCGCTTTGCTCATCTTCGGAGGCGGCGAGGAAGATCAGCGTGAAGCGGCCCTGCTCGTTTTCGTAGCGGCGCACTTCCTTGAGACCAAGCTTGTTGCAGTAGAAATCGAGCGAAGCATCGACATCGGCGACACGGACCATGGTGTGGAGATAGCGCATGTGGTTTCCTCGGATGTTGCGTCGCGGCGGAACATAGGGGCCACCCGGCCAAAGGGCAATCGCGGACCGAAAAGCGGCGGCCGGTTTCGGGAAAAATCCGGTGCTCAAGCAAAAGGCAGAACGCCAGCGTGGTCCGGTTTGGGAGGCCGCCGTTCTGGCCGCCAGTGGCGCCGGCAAACAACAAATCAGGTATTCCTGTATTGAACCGTGAAAAAAGGCACGGCAGGTCTTGCACAGACCGGAAGCCGCGGTGTTAATCTAATGTCAAGAATCAGTTGCGGTGTTCTTGAAAAAAGGGGGCATTCTTATGGGGGAAAAGGCCTCTTTCATGGGGCGGGACGAGAGCCTTGACGACGCCTTGAATCGAGACGCTAGCGGCGACGCTGCCGACCTCGTTGAAATCGCCGGCGCCATCAAATGGTTCGACGTGGCCAAGGGCTACGGTTTCATTCTTCCGGATGACGGCTCTTCGGGCGACATCCTCCTCCATGTGACATGTCTTCGAAAGGACGGCTTCCAGACTGCATTGGAAGGCGCGCGGGTCGTTTGTCTCGTCAAGCAGGGCGACCGCGGCTTGCAGGCGTTCCGCGTGCTGTCGATGGATGTCACCACGGCGATCCATCCGGCCGAGATGCAGGAGCCGCGCACCCATATTTCGGTGACGCCGGAAAGCGGGCTCGAACGGGCGCTGGTCAAGTGGTTCAACCGCACCAAAGGGTTCGGCTTCCTGACCAGGGGCGAGGGCACCGAGGATATTTTCGTCCATATGGAGACGCTGCGCCGCTACGGCATCACCGAGCTCAGACCGGGTCAGGTCGTGCTGGTTCGCTTCGGACGCGGCGACAAAGGCCTTATGGCTGCCGAAATTCATCCCGATATGGGAACCTTGCCGGTCTCGCATTAGGGCGATGCCCGGCAGAGGACTTTGAATGGCTAACAGGATCTGGCTGACTGCGGGTGCGATCTGCGCCGTGATTGCCGTTGCCGCCGCCACCGGCGCCTATTTCTATTCGCAGGAACCAAGTGCCGCCGACAGCCGGGCGATGATCCTGCCGGTCGATCCGACGCCGTTGGTCGCGGTGACGAAAGGCGGCGAACGCTCCTTCTCCATCGAAGTCGCCGATACCGGCGCCGAGCGCGAGGCCGGTCTGATGTTCCGAGAGGACATGGCCGACGATCATGGCATGCTGTTCGTGTTCGAGACTGTCGGGCAAGTGAACTTCTGGATGAAGAACACGCCGATGCCGCTCGACCTGATCTTCGTCGGCCAGGACGGCAGGATCCGGGCGATCAAGAAAGGCGAACCGCAATCCGAGGCGATCGTCTCGTCCGGCCTGCCGGTACGCTTCGTGCTCGAACTCAAGGCGGGCACCGCCGCAAGGGACGGCATCGAGTACAACGACCTGCTGCGTCATCCAGCAATCGGCACCGCGTCCGGGCCTGGCAAGCCGCCGGCGGACAAGGGCGATGCGCCGAGCGTCGGCGGCTGAACGGGCTGGCCACGGATGCAGTTTTTCTCCCATGATGGTTTCGACCTTGCCTTCCTCGATCGTCAGCCGGCCTCGGGCCGGGGCGACCCGGTGCTGATGATCCACGGCTTTGCCTCGAGCCACTACGTCAACTGGGTGTCGCCCGGCTGGTTCAAGACGCTGAACGATGCCGGTTACCGCGCCATCGCTTTCGACAATCGCGGCCATGGCGCCTCGTCGAAAAGCTATGACGAGGCTGACTACACGCCGGCCAAAATGGCGTCGGACGGAGCGGCTCTGCTCAACCATCTCGGCATCGAGCGGGCTCATGTCATGGGCTATTCGATGGGCGCGCGCATTTCGGCGTTTCTGGCGCTGTCCGATCTGGACAAGGTGGCGACACTGGTCTTCGGTGGGCTCGGCATCGGCATGGTCGATGGCGTCGGCGACTGGGATCCGATTGCCGCAGCCCTTCTTGCCGACGATCCCGATGCCACCAGCCATCCGCGCGGCCGCTCGTTTCGCGCCTTCGCCGACCAGACACGCAGCGACCGCCTGGCGCTGGCCGCCTGTATCGCCAAGTCGCGGGAGTTGTTGAGCGAGGACGACATCGCGCGCATCGCCCAGCCGACGCTGATTGCTGTCGGCACCAGGGACGACATTGGCGGCTCGCCGGAAGAACTGGCGGCGCTGATGCCCAACGCCAGAGCCTTTCACATCGAGGGCCGCGACCACATGCTGGCTGTCGGGGACAAGGCCTTCAAGCAGCGGGTGCTTGAGTTTTATGCCGAAAATCCGCTCTGAACCGCTGCGCAGTTTTGGGTGACGGGGATTGGGCGACCGGCGAGGGGTGGGAAACAGTGGCACAATGGGGAAGACGTACGGAGGCTCTGCCGGGCGTCGTCGCGACAGGCAGGCTCGGCAAACGCTCCGTCATGCTGGCGCCTGCCTGTGGGCGAGTTCGAGCGCCTTCTCGCTAACCCGTCAACGCATACCGTTACGCCGGGTTCAGGAAGTATGCCCAGCGCATGGAGACGTTTCCGGACTAGGACTTGAGCGCTTCGAGCGACCGCGCCATGTTTTGCCTGGCCTGGGGCTCGAACCGCTGTTGGAACTCCTCGGTGTGGAAGATGTGCGGGCGAGCGAGGAAAGTCTTCAGAACCGCGCCACGGCCGGCGCGCCACATCGGCTCCTCCACCCAGCCATATTCGCGGCGGACCGCCTGTTCGTAGGCGTCGAAGGCTTCCGGTGAGGCTCCCAGGATCGACAGGTCCATATCGAGGAAGAGAGCAGCTTCGCGGTAGGCTTCCTTGTCGGCAAGGGCGGGCAATTCATGCGTTGCGGTGGCCACGATCATCGCCACGATGCGATCCAATCGCTCCGTATTGGTGCGACCGGCGAGTTTTTCCGCCGCCAGTGCGGCACTCCTGGCCTCATTGTCCTTGGCCCGGCTGTCATAGATGGCGTCGTGGAACCAGATCGCGGCCTCGACCGCCCCGGGGTCGTGCAGCAATGCGCGATAGTCGGCGGCCAGCGCCAGCATCGCCTCGATATGGGCGAGGTTGTGATAGTGGCGGCCCTCGGCCTGATAGAGCGCGGAAAGCTCGTGCTTCAGCGGCGCGTCGATCAAGGGTTCGTTTTCCATGGCGGCTTGAATTTCCGTGAACCAAATCCATTTGACCAAGCACTAAGGAAAATTGAGTTCAATCGTGCTATGATCTGGCTTATATGTGCGGCCGGACAATAGGCAAGCCGGCAGGACGCAGGACGAGACGTCGATGAACAGCATCAGCATTTCCCGACACAGCGCGTTGCAGCCGGTCGATCCGATCTGGCGTTCGATCCGCGATGAGGCGATGGAAGCGGTCAACCGCGATCCGCTGCTGGCGGCGTTCCTCTATGCGACGATCCTGAACCAGGAGAGCCTCGAGGAAGCGGTCATCCACCGGCTGGCCGAGCGTCTCGACCATCAGGACATCGGTTCGGATCTCATCCGCCAGACCTTCAAGTCGATGCTGGCCGACGACAAGGAATGGTCGTCGACCGTGCGCGTCGACATCCAGGCCTATTACGACCGTGATCCGGCCTGCGACCGCTTCATCATGCCGGTGCTGTACTTCAAGGGGTTTCACGCCATCCAGACGCACCGGCTGGCGCATTGGCTTTGGAACCAGGGCCGCAAGGATTTCGCGCTCTATCTGCAGAGCCGCTCATCCTCGGTGTTCCAGACCGACATCAACCCTGCCGCCCGCATCGGCAAGGGTATCTTCATCGACCACGCCACCGGCCTTGTCGTCGGCGAGACCGCGGTGATCGAGGATGACGTGTCGATCCTGCATGGTGTGACGCTGGGCGGTACCGGCAAGGCCGGCGGCGACCGCCATCCCAAGATCCGTTACGGCGTGCTGATCGGCGCCGGCGCCAAGATCCTCGGCAACATCGAGATCGGCCATTGCTCGAAGATCGCGGCGGGGTCGGTGGTGCTGTCACCGGTGCCGCACAACAAGACGGTTGCCGGCGTGCCGGCCCGCGTCGTCGGCGAGACCGGCTGCGACCAGCCTTCGCGGCAGATGGACCAGCTTTTGCCGTCGCAGTCGATGGACCACGTCGTCAGCTTCGACATCTGATTTTCCGGCTCCCCGGGCGCCGGCGCCGAAATCCGGCTGCACGCGCCTGGGCCTGGTTCCCGTGCGATATGGCCTGCTTGCCTTTACATCGCCATTGTCGACGTGTCAGAAGCGCGTTCAAATCAGCAAGCCCGACGATCGGAGAAGACTGTTGAAGCCGGACGAAATCAGAAAGCTGGACGCCTATTTCAAGCGCGTCTTCCAGAATCCCAAACTCGAAGTGAAGGCGCGGCCGCGCAAGGACGATTCGGCCGAGGTCTATGTCGGCGACGAGTTTCTCGGCATCGTCTTCAAGGACGAGGATGACGGCGACTATAATTTCTCGATGGCGATTCTCGACATCGATCTGGCCTGAGCCAGGACGGCACTTCGGCGATTGGCGGCAGTCCGTCGCGCCTTCGTCATCCCAGGGCGAAGCAGCCGCGCAGCGGCGTCGCGAAGACCCTGGGATCCATGCCGCGACATCGGCGCAGGAGTACAGCGGCCCGAAACGACCTCTGCCGCTCTCCAACAACAAAATTCTGCATCGCTTCGCCGCCCGCACGGGATACTCGGGTCCGCGCGGCTTTGCGCCCGCTCCGTCCGTGGATGACGAAGGAGCCGCTAATGCGCGGTCTTCAGGACTTGCGCAGCCCTGGTGGCGATCGCCGCGTCGAGCGCCTGCCAGTTGTCCAGAAACTCCTTGGGGAAGCGGTAGGTGAGGGCGAGGCTGTCGCCCACCTGGATGTCGCGCTCGCATGGCGCCAACGATTCTTCCGCGCTTGGGCCGCTCAGGCAACGGGCCACGAAGGGAGTCTTGCCGGGCCGGCTGGCGACCGCGAGCACCTCGTTGAGATAGCCTGATTTTTCGGTGAAGGCGTAAATCGTCGTGCCGCCGGGACCGGGCGTGCCGGGCGGGACGATCATTGCACTGTAGATCGGCGCGAAGCGGCCGCTCATGTCGCGCGACATCATCTGCGGCTCCAAGGACAGGAAGATAATGTCCTTGCTCTGACCGGTGTGGTTGAAGTCGTCGCGGGCGGCTTCGCTGTAGCCGTCCATCTCGGGATAGCGCAGATAGAGATCGAGGCGCGAGGCGACGCCGTCGCGCCGCGCCTGATCGAAGCGGATGACATTGGCCGGCACGGCGATGACGTTGTTGCCGATGACGATCCTGTGGATGGTCGCGTCGTCGGTATAGCCGGCCATGGCGATCGAACGGCCGAACCATTTGCCGCCCAGGCTGATCGCCACCGAAAGCAGTGCCAGCGTCGCGAAGGCATAGAACACCCGCTTCATCAGCCTGGAATCGACGATGTCGAACTCCGGACTATCGGCGGTGGCAGCCTGCTTCATCGCAATCCCCAATATCGGCCGCCTGTCCCTCCCTGGATGTCCTTGGAGGTGTCCTCGGGCGGCACACATAGCGCGGCATGGCTCTTGCAGCGCGCGTATCGGATGCGACTGTGCGATTTCATGGTAAACGGAAGGTAAAGATGAGCCCGGTGGAACTCACTCTCTTCGCTTTTGCGGTCGGCGTGACCGCATGCGGCCTGGTCGGATCGGCGATGGAGCTGATCTCGGGCCGCCGGCTTGCCTTTGTTGAGCCCTACGTGTCGCCGTCGCATATTGTGCGCTCGTTGGCTGCAACCGCATGCGCGGGGCCGTTCATGCTCGTCAATGATGCGCTTGACGCCCGTCGGCAGGGGCGCATTTCGACACTGGCGCTGATTTCCTGCGGCTGCACCGCTGTCGCCTGGGCGCTGGCCTTGGGTGTCGTGCTGATCGCCATTGCGTCGTGGGCAGGCACGCTCCTAGGCTCCATCGAGCTCCCGGTGTGAGACGATTCGGAGACAGACGATGCCGACCTATGCGATCGACGGAAAGGCGCCCAGCTTCGAGGACGCCGACAGCAACTGGATCGCGCCCGACGCGACGCTGATCGGCGACATAAGGGTCGGCGGCAACGCCGGCTTCTGGTTTGGCGCCGTCATCCGCGGCGACAATGAGCCGATCGTCATCGGCGCCGACAGCAATGTCCAGGAACACACCGTGATGCACACCGATCCCGGTTTTCCCCTGACCATCGGACAGGGCTGCACGATCGGCCACCGCGCACTGCTGCATGGCTGCACGATCGGCGACAACAGCCTGATCGGCATGGGCGCCATCGTGCTGAACGGCGCCAGGATCGGCAAGAATTCGCTGGTCGGCGCCGGCGCGCTGGTCACCGAAGGCAAGGAATTTCCCGACAATTCGCTGATCGTCGGCTCGCCCGCGCGGGTGATCCGGACGCTGGACGATGCGGCCGTCGCAAGGTTGCGCGCGTCGGCTGCGCATTACGTCGCCAACGGCAAGCGGTTCAAGGCCGGGCTGAGAGAGGTCTGACGCCGGCCCAGCCAATCCTCGCCGGCGGTCCATTGCGCCCAACTCACCTTCTGTCGGGGCCGCGCCCGGCCAATGCATCGCGCAGCAATGAAGCGCCGGCTTCAAAGCCGGCATTGTCGGCTTCTTCGAGGGCCGTCGTATAGTGATCGATGCGGGTTTCGAGCGCCGGGTCGGCGCCCGCCGCCAAAAGCAGGCCGATCGCATCGACGCTGCGGATGGCCACCGCATAGTGAAGCGGCGTCCAGTCGTTCACGCCCCGCATGTTGGGGTCGGCGCCGCCATCGATCAACACTTTGACGATTTCCAGCCTGTCCGCCCGGTCGGTGGACAGCGCCGCGATGATCGCCGGAAACCCGCCCTGATCCTGATAATTCGGATCCGAGCCCGCACCCAGCAAGGTCGAAATGAAGCCGACGGGGCTCCAGTAGATCGCATATTCCAGCGGATGGCCAAGGCCAAGTTCGAACGGCATGTGCTCGTCGAACCAGCGGGGCGAGTCGCCCAAGGCCGCGCCGAGGCCATCGAAATCGCCGGCCTTGAACGCATCGTCGATCGCCTTGAACAGACGGTGGCGCTCGCAGCGATCTTCCGGGATTTCCAACATCGCCGTGATCCAGAGGTGGCGTTTGATCGCTGATACTGCAGCGATCAAACGCCATTTGAAATATCATTTCGACAAGGGGTGACACTCGACCGGATGCCATTTCCTGGCCGCTACCCGCCTTCGGACGCGCTGTTGGTAAGCAACAGGCGACAACACATCTCGCATCTTATGGCGAGTTTTGTTGCAAAATACGCATGCTGCAACAATGTTATCGAGGCTCTCTCGTCCGCCGTTCATTCGTGGCTTCAAATGTTCCGCGGTGCAACGGAAACGGTTGAGCAGTCCGACAGGCAGATGGTTACGCTCCGCCATGAGCCTCGGGTTTCCATCCCACATCGGAAAATTGCAGTAGAAGCATCGCCAATTCTGCCGCTCTGCCTGCGCTGTTCTAAGTTTTATCAGTCTGTTTGATTTGCACATTTCGCACATCCTTTTGCTTCATCAACATGAAGCGGATGTGCAGCAACCGGTTAGCGATTGCCCCTTATTCGGAAGGGATATCCCTCGCACAAGACGACACTGTAGAGTGTCACTCCGCAGTATTTAGTGGTAAATGCTGAGCATAAGAACAGCACCTATAAGGTCACCCACAACGGCTCCCAGACGAACTCTAGAACGTCTCCACATACGTCTAATACTTCAAAATTTGGCGACGATCAAGTTGATCTCTGCTGCCGAGAATTTCTATGGGTTATCGCAGAAATGGTGGAGCCGGCCCGGGGACGGGGCCGGCTCCTTAAAGCCCGGTCGTTGGGGACGGGGAGGGTGGGGACTCGACCGGGCTTCCTCGTTAGGCACATCGCACTATGCGGCGTGCTTGACCTCTGGTTTGTGCATGTCCCAAAACCGCGGCGCAGTTTTGGGCGATATGCACCGGCGTGCTAGCGGACGCTGGCGACCGCGTCGGCGCGGCCGTCGTTGATCGTCACCCAAACGCCCGAATTCTGGTCCGATTGGCGCTTCAGGTAGGTGTAGTCGGTGTCGGTCCAGGACAGCACCCTGGGCTCCAGATTGTCGAGGATGAACTCGCCGAGGCTGGTGCGCACGGTGAGCACCGCATGGCCGTCGCCATTCGGCTGGCGCGCCACCGTCATCAGCAGATTGCCGGCGGGGACCCCGGCGCTCATCAACTCGCGGCGCTTCTCCAGCGCATAGTCCTCGCAGTCGCCGAAGCCATTGTCGGGATAGGACCAGACCTCTTCCTTGCCCCACTGCTCCATGTCGGTGCGCGGGATGATCCGGGTGTTGACCGAATTGTTGATGTTGACGATCGTCGCCCACAGCTTGCGGGTCAGTTCGACCGGCGCCTGCTTCGGCGTCCGCTCGGTGCATTCCTGCGGAAGCTTCTGGCAGAACTCATAATGGCCGACCGGCTGCGTGGTGCGGCCGCCAGTGTGCATGAAGGCTGGTTGCGCCGCTTCCGCTGTTCCCCAAGCGGAAAGCTGCATCGCTATTGCCATAAGCAACAGCTTGCCCCTCGTCTTGTTCATTGTTCAGTCTCCCCGTTTGAGAAGACCATGACAGGGGTGGATTTATTTGACGCAAAAACCCGAAGTAGATTTTGAGTAAAACCTCAGTAGAATAAACGTAAAATTTGAGCTATTTGAGTATAAAATTCTTCAGGTATTTCTAACCAAGCCGGGTGCCCGCGCCGCCGCCGATACGGCGCTGGTGAGTGTGGATTGCTGGAGCCGACGGCAGGCTTTGGCGGGATGTCCGGTCAACAAAAAACCGGCCGCAATGGCCGGTCCCCTGGATCGCTATGTCGCTGCCTCAGGAGCGCGGGGCGTTGAATTCGGAATCGAGTGTTTCGGGTCGCTGGATGACGGCGAATTCGATGGCGACGCCATCCTCGAAATGGCGCACCACCTGGCCGCGCATGGTTCCCAGCATGACCTGGATGCCGATCGCCGGCTTGACGTCGATCTCAATGGCAGCGCCCGACAGCGACAGGTCGATGATGCGGCACTGATACTGGCGTCCGTCGGTGAGCTGAAGCACGCTGGTCGGGTTACGCGGCGCCACGCGTTCGTGACGGCGATCTTCTGGAAGATCGAGTTCATGCTTGTTGGCAAGCCAGGTCAGCTGCGCGGCAAGCTTGTCCTTCTTGCGGTCCGAGGCAATGACGGTCATCGCAAAGCCGTCCTGCGAGGTGCGCGTCACCACGCCCTCGATGCGGCCGATATGATCGATATAGGCAATGACTTTTTCGCCCGGCATGCCGACGCGATCGGTGCGAAGCGCGACATTGCCCGGCGACATGTCAATCACCTGGCACGGATGCTCGGTGCGGTCCTCCAGCATGAAGCGCCCGTAGATCTTCACACGGACGCGCTGAAAGTTACGCCTTTCGGCTCGGGACGGCGCGGACTCGACCGCCGCTGACCTCATCATGCCTACACCCCGTTGGCATTCCTGCGCGCCGATGCGAGGAACTTCACCCGCAAAACTACAGGAAAGCAGGTTAACAAAGGGGAAAAGCCGGCCGCACTGCTTTAAGATTTGGGGTTATTCTTCGCGCCCGCCGTCGAACACGACCAGGTGGCGGATGCGGCGCGCCCGGCCAAGTGCCGAAATCGTTTCCGGCGGGTCGAATTCGGACGGCACAAGCGAGGGAACGGCGATCTCCGGCCGGTTTTTGAGGAACATCGGGTCCTTGTCCGGATCGATGACGCGGATCGCGTCGATCAATGCGTCGGTGATCGGGTCCGCCCCCAGCCAGAAAGGCTTTTCGACGGCGCTGATCACGCCCAGGCAGCGCGGATTTTCGATCCCGCCGTCGAGCGGCAAGGCAAGCAGTTCGAAGCGGTTGGAACGGCCGTTTTGGCTGAGGCCCTCATAGGTGATGAGCACCACGGATTTCTGCTCGAGAACGCCATGGAACAACTTGGAGACAAGCCGCTGGTCCTTCTGGCGCCAAAGCGAGGGAAAGGAAAAGCCCTTGAGTTCGCGCCCGTAGACGGCGCAAAGCCGGGTGCCGGCAAGCCGAAACACGGCTTCACCTCGGGTATCCCTTTCCAGGATAAAGGTGTCGGCCAACAGCGATTTAATATCAGCGGGCTCTACTTCCGAACGCTTCGGGGCAGAGCGCCCATCACGCAGCCTGTTCCAATATTGGAACAGTGTGATCGACCCGTTCTGTTTCATGCTAGCAGCTCCGCGCATTCTGTCTTCTGGTGTCCCATCGGGGAACAGAAAGGGCGCTCTCCGATGACCTACATGCGGTGCGTCGCAGGATGCGTGCCAGCAGCGTTAACACTTGTTCACGGGTCGGGGTCGTTAAGGTTAACAAGTGGTTTACGTTGCCCGCAGGCAGGGTCTGTGGCACATAAAAACCACTCCAGAAGCGGTCGTTTCGCGACGATCGGCAGCACTTCAGTTGAGAGTTTTAGGGGAGCAGGGGGCTCGACCAGCCGTTCAAGGGAAACCTTGGACGGCTTCTTTTTGATTCGCGCTCGATGATTCGCGATCGAGGCGCGCTGCGGCCAGCTAACAGCGACCTTTGCCAATGGCGCGCTTCAAGACGATCGAGGATCTCGACGCCAAGCTTCCGGCTTTCGGCCAGAGCGACGCAGCGACGGCAAGCTGGATCCCGTCCAACTGACTTTTTTCTCCCCTCCCTCGCTTACGGCGAGGGGGGCGGGAGGCTCGGGCTACTTTTCTTCCCTGGCCTAGCCGCCGCTGATCGCCGTCAGGATAAAAACCTCGGTGCCGGGCGCGAGCCTGGTTTTCAGGGTTGCCTTCTCGCCATCGACGAAGACGTTCATATGGCGGCGGATCGCCGGGCGGGAATCGCACATGCGGTCCCGCATGCCGGGCCAGAGCGCGTCCAGCCCGTCGATCATTTCCTTCACGGTCGAGGCCGGCAACTCGACCCGGCGCGGTGCGCCGGGAAACAGGTCCATGAGCACGCCCGGGAGCCGGGCGACGACGAGGGATACGCTGCTGACGGTGTCGTTCGGCATTTGCCCTACCCGCTCACCACCATCGCCTCGACGGACAGGATCGTGGGCAGATGCTGAGCGATCTCCGACCAGTTTTCGCCTTCGTTGGCACTGGCGAAGAGCGAGCCGCCACTGGTGCCGAAATAGACGCCGGCCGGCTCGAGGCTATCGGTCGCCATGGCCTGCCGCAACACACCCGCATAGCAGTTCTCCTGCGGCAGGCCCTTGCGCTCGTCCAACCAGGTGGCGCCCGCATCCTGCGTCTTCCAGACAGCCGCCTTCGCGTTCGGCACGTAGCGGCCGGCACTGTCGCCGTTGAGCGGCAGGAGGAAGAGGGTGTCGGCGTCGCGCGGATGCGTGGCCGCAGGAAAACCGAAGGTCGAGGGAAGGCCCTTCTCGATGCTCTGCCAGTTCTTGCCGCCGTCGTCGGAGCGGTACATGCCGCAATGGTTCTGCTGGTAGAGCCGATCGGGCTTGCCGGGCGCCATCACCAGGCAGTGCACGCACTGGCCGAACTCCGGATAGTTTTGTCCTTCGGGCAGGAAGTCGGCACGGGTGCCGCGGTTGCGCGGCTCCCACGTCTTGCCGCCGTCCCAGGTGTAGAACACGCCTGCGGACGAGATGCCCACCCAGATCTGCTCCTCGTCTCTAGGGTGCGTGACGATCGAATGGAGGATGAGACCGGCGCCACCCGGGTTCCAGTCCTTGCGGCTGGGGTGATGCTGCAGGCCCTCGATATGGCTCCAGGTGGCGCCGTCGTCGTCGGAGCGAAACAGGCCGGCCGGCTGCACGCCGGCATAGAGGCTGCCGTTGCGCCTGGCGAGGCTCCACACCGCCTTGATCGGCTCCTCGCCAGCCTCATAGGCCAAGCCATCGCTGGAATGTGTCCAGGTTTCGCCAAGGTCGGTCGACTTCCAGACCGCCGGACCGAACCATTCGTTGCCGCCGGCGCCGTAGATCGCGCCGGTCGCGGCGTCGCCGACCACATGGTTCATAGGCCAGTGCTCGCAGAACGGACCGCGCAGCTTCCATGACCCGCGCTTGCCATCGCTCTCGGCGATGAAGGCGCCTTTTTTCGTGCCGATGAGGACCAGGACTTTTTCCGGCATTTTCTCCTCCCGATTGCATGCCTTTCATCAAGGACGGCGGAGCGTGGGCCTGGCCGACAAGGGTCAGGAATTTTTTTGCAGTCTAAACCCGTCGAGGCCAAGATGAGAAGATATGCCGCCGCCCTGTGCTGTCATCGCCTGACGCCGCGCTGGAGTGCGATCCGGGCGGAATACCGCCACGCACTTTTCCGGAATTGCTCGAGTTACCGCTTCTTGCCCAGGCCGAAGGTCAGCGCCAGCGCGCCAACCAGCACGACGCCTTTGACGAAGTCCTGCGTGTAGTAGGGCGCGTTCAGCATGGTGAGGCCGTTGAGCAGCACGCCGACGAAAATCGCGCCGACCACCGTGCCGATCACATGCGGGCGGCGCTTGTCGAGAACGGCAAAGCCGATCAGCGACGCGGCGACCGCGTCGAGCAGCAACGAATTGCCCGCCGACACGTCGCCGCGGCCGACACGCGAGGCGACAATCAGCCCTCCCAGAGAAGCCAGCGTGCCTGACAGGACATAGGCCCAGAGCCGGTATGCCTTGGTCGGCGCGCCGGAAAGATGGGCGGCCGTTTCGTTGCCGCCGATGGCGTAGAAGACGCGGCCCCAGCGCGTGCGTTCCATCAGGAACCAGGCGAAAACGGCGACAACGGCCATGACCACGACAGACAGGGGAATCGTGTCGAAAAGCCTGGAGCGGCCGAGGACCAGGAAAGCCGGATCGTACGCACCAGGAGCCGATGAGCCGTCGGGAAGCACCATGCCGGCGGTAATCGAGCGGCCGCCGGTCGGGATCAGTTGCACGCCGGCGAGCAGGAACATTGTCGCCAGCGTGGCGAGAAGATCGGGGACGCCGACGCGCACGATCAACAGTCCGTTGGCGAGGCCGATGAAGGCGCCCATCAACAAGACCAGCACCATGGTCTCGGTCGCGTTCAATTGCCAGACGACCATGGCATAACTTGCCGCCATCACCGACGATGCGGCCATGCTGCCAACCGAGAGATCGAAGCCGTCGGCCGCCATGGTGATCGAAACCCCGACGCCCAGGATCGCCACCACAGAAACCGCCTGCAGGATCGAGAACAGATTGGCCGAGCGGATGAAGGCGGGCTGCACATGCCAGAAGCCGACGACCAGCAGGGCCAGCAGCACGAAGAGGGCATAGCGGCGTATCTCGCGGAAAAGCGATGCGCGCGGCGCGGCCTGCGCTGTCGTCTGGTCGGTCATCGATGGTCTCCGGCTTCTTCGCTCTCGACCTTGCCGATCTGGTCGGTCAGCGAGCCATGGCCGTCTGCGGCCTCATGAAGTGAATGGTTGCGCATGACGAGGATGCGGTCGGCAACTTCCAGCGCCTCTTCGGTGTCGCTGGTGGCGATCAGCGTGGCCGAACCGCTCTGGCTGCTGCGTATCGCGGCGATCAGATCGGCGCGCGCGCCGACATCGACGCCCTGGAACGGCTCGTCGAGCAGCAGCAGCCGGCACGGTGCCGCCTCCCAGCGGGCGAGCACGACCTTCTGCTGGTTGCCGCCGGAAAGCTCGTCGAGCGTGTCGTCGGGGCCGCGCGCCTTGATGCCGAGTCGGGCGATTGCCTCGGCCGCAACCTTGCGCTCCCGCTTCTCTCGCAGCAGGCCAGCTGGAAACCAGCGCTTCAGATGCGGCAGGGCGATGGTGCCGGCAATCGAGGCGCCGGGAATTTCAGGTGGCAGCAGCGACGATTGCCAGCGATCCTCGGCGACCATGAACACGCCGCTTTCGATCGATTGCGCCGGCCCGCTCGAAAGCCACGGCTTGCCGTCGAGCACGACGCTGCCTTGCGCCAATGTTTCGAGGCCGAACAGCGCCGCAGCAGCCGGCTCTTGCCCGAACCGAGGGTGCCGGTGATGGCGACGACTTCGCCGGAGCTGAGCTCGAGGTCAAAGGGTCGCGCACCGGCAATCAGTTGTGCGCCCTTGATGGACGCGATGACCGGCGCGGTCGAGCTCTTCCCGTCATGGACAACGGCTTCCAGTGTTCGGCCGATCATGGCGGCAACAGCCGCCGGGAAATCGATCGGCCTGGCAAAGGCACCGACGATGCGGCCGCCGCGCATGACGACGGCGCGGTCGGCGATCGCGGCAAGGTCGCCAAGCCGATGCGAGATGTAGAGGATTGCCATGCCGGTCGAGCGCAGCCGGCGGATGATGGCGAACAGCCGGTCGGCTTCCGTGGTCGACAGGCTCGATGTCGGCTCGTCGAGGATCAGGACGGAGGCCTTGGCCGCGACACCGCGTGCGATGGCGATCAATTGGCGTTCGGCCGGGCGCAAATCGGCAAAGTCGCGGTCGAGCGGCAGGTCGAGATCGATCAGCGCTGCGATCTCTCTCGCGCGCTTGCGGATCGACCTGTTTGAGACGAGGAAGCGCCCGCTACTGCCGCACAGTTCATCGAGCAGCAGGTTCTCGGCAACCGTCAGGCCGGCAGCACCCGCCTGGTCGGTCGCCTGATGCACGGTGGCGATGCCGGCTGCCTTGGCGGCGCTCGGCGAGGCGAAGGTGACGGTCCTGCCGTTCAGCGTGATCGTCCCGGCATCGGGCGTATGCGAACCGGAAAGGATTTTCACCAATGTCGATTTGCCGGCGCCGTTGGCGCCCATCAGCGCCACGACTTCGCCAGCCGCGACGGCAAGGTCGGCGCCAGCGAGCGCGCGCGTCGGCCCAAAGGATTTTTCGATCCCGGCAATCGAGATGGCGATGGAGGAGGTGGGGAGGAACAAGTGGCTTCAGCCGGTTACAGGTTGGGAAAGGGTTCGGCCAGGGTTTCCCTGGCCAAGCGGCGCAAGGGAGTGGACGGGAATCGCTTCTCTCATACTCCATGATCGCCAGCCCGGCATCGTAATCCGGCGAGTAGACGATGCCATTGGCATCGACGAACACATCGGCCGGCTGCATTCTAGGGACCGGCCTCATCGCTTCCGAGAACTCTGGTTGCGAGTTTTTCAACTCCGGGAGCATTTCCGCCTTGTTGCCTGCCTGGTTTTTAGCAAATGACCGGCGACCCCTGCCGGGCATTGGCTCTCGGGAAACTGAATTGTTCCAAGTTGAGCCTCCTTGCTCTAAAGCTCGCGACGTCCAATCCCCGAACTGAGTGCAAGGCGTATGAGCGAACCTGTAAGCCCATCGGAAACCGAGCTGGCGGAGCCTGCTCCGGAGCCGCGCCGCGAGCCGGTGTTCAACCTGCCGCCCGTGGTGCTGGCGGTGATCGGCATCTGCGTCGTCGTCCACCTGATCCGCTACTATGGGCTCACCGACGAGCAGGACTATGCGCTGCTTGTGCGGGCGGCCTTTATTCCGATCCGCTATTCCGGCCAGTTCGACCTTGATTTCTATGCGTTTTCGAGCCCATTCACCTATGCTTTCCTGCATGGCGGTTTTGCGCATCTGGGCATCAACATGGTGTGGCTGGCGGCTTTCGGCTCACCGCTGGCGAATCGTTTTGGCACGCTTTGGTTTTCGCTGTTCTTCGCCGCCACCGGATTGGCGGCGGTGCTGCTGTTCTGGGCTGTGCATCCGCTTGGCCAGGCGCCGCTGGTCGGCGCCTCGGGCGCGATTTCAGGCATGATGGGTGCTGCCGCGCGCTTTGGCTTCAGCATCGACCGTTCATCCGGCAAAGCCGCCTTTGCCGGTGCGCCGCTGTCGATATCAGCGGTGCTGCGCTCGCGCAGCGTCATGACCTTCCTCGCCATGTGGATGATCATCAATCTCGCCACCGGCCTGTTCGGCGCCCCCGGCGTCGACAGCCAGATCGCCTGGGAAGCGCATATTGGCGGCTTTGTCGCCGGCTTCTTCGGTCTGCGTCTTTTCGATCGGCGACAGCAGGAGGTTCACGAGCACGAGCAGTGACCATCGCACTTGAAATGCGACCGATCACGGCGCACGATGTTCACCAGAACGTGAAAGCCGGTCAGGGCAGGAACCGGCGAGCAAAAAATTGAGGAGGACGCCATGACCGTTAAGGCAATTCTCGAGAAAAAAGGCCACGACGTGTTGACGCTCGGGCCAAACGAAAAGCTGAGCGAGGCCATTCGTATGCTCGCCGACCACAAGATCGGTGCGCTGGTCATCACCAATGGCGATCACAAGATCGTCGGCATTCTTTCCGAGCGCGACATCGTGCGGGTCGTCGCCAAGGAAGGTGCTGCCGCCCTCGATATCGCCGTGCGCTCGGCAATGACGCCGAAGGTGAAGATCTGCAACGAGAACCACACCGTCAATGAGGTCATGGAGATCATGACCAAGGGCCGTTTCCGCCATCTGCCGGTTGAAAAGAACGGGTTGCTCGACGGCATCATCTCCATCGGCGACGTGGTCAAGCGTCGCATCGAGGATGTCGAGCGCGAGGCCGACGAGATCCGAGCCTATATCGCCACGGCTTGAGCGAGAGAAACCAGAATTCGAGGCAAGCGGCTGAAAAGGCCGGCCTGCGGCCTTGCGTCTATGTTTTGGGCGCTTGTCTCTTTTGGCGGTTTGCACTAGCGAAGTTGCACACCAAATATGCGCTCGCGCATATGCCGTAGTTCCAATTCGCAGGCCGCCATGACCCTCATCGATACCCGCACGCCCGACGCCAAACGCCTGATCCCGGGCGCCACAGGCGACTGGGAGATCATCATCGGCCTCGAAGTGCACGCGCAGGTCACTTCCGAGGCTAAGCTGTTTTCGGGCGCCTCGACGGCCTTCGGTGCCGCGCCCAACGCCAATGTCAGCCTGGTCGACGCGGCAATGCCGGGCATGCTGCCCGTCATCAATGAGGAATGCGTCAAGCAGGCGATCCGCACCGGCCTTGGGCTGAAGGCGCAGATCAACCACAAGTCGGTGTTCGACCGGAAAAACTACTTCTATCCCGATCTGCCGCAGGGCTATCAGATCTCGCAGTTCAAGCAGCCGATCGTCGGCGAGGGCACGGTCATCGTCTCCGTCGGGCCGGACCGGCAGGGCGAGTTCGAGGACATCGAGGTCGGTATCGAGCGCCTGCATCTGGAGCAGGATGCCGGCAAGTCGATGCACGACCAGCATCCGACCATGTCCTATGTCGATCTCAACCGCTCCGGCGTGGCGCTGATGGAGATCGTGTCGAAGCCCGACATGCGCTCGGCCGATGAGGCCAAGGCCTATGTGACCAAGCTGCGCACCATCGTGCGCTATCTCGGCACCTGTGACGGCAATATGGACGAAGGCTCGATGCGCGCCGACGTCAATGTCTCGGTGCGCAAGCCCGGCGGCGAATTCGGCACGCGCTGCGAGATCAAGAACGTCAACTCGATCCGCTTCATCGGCCAGGCGATCGAATACGAGGCGCGCCGGCAGATCGCCATTCTCGAGGATGGCGGCAAGATCGACCAGGAAACGCGGCTCTTCGATGCCGTCAAGGGCGAGACGCGGTCGATGCGCTCCAAGGAAGAGGCGCATGACTACCGCTATTTCCCCGACCCCGACCTTTTGCCGCTGGAATTCGACCAGGCTTATGTCGATGCGCTGGCGAAAAACCTGCCCGAACTTCCCGACGACAAGAAGGCACGGCTGATCTCGTCGCTCGGCCTTTCGGTCTACGATGCCTCGATCCTGGTGTCGGAAAAGCCGATCGCCGATTATTTCGAGAAAGTCGCTGCGGGTCGCGACGGCAAGCTGGCCGCCAACTGGGTCATCAACGATCTGCTCGGCCAGCTGAACAAGGCCGGCAAGGACATTGAAAATGCACCTGTCACACCCGATCAGCTCGGTGCCGTCATCGACATGATCAGGGAAGGCACCATTTCCGGCAAGATCGCCAAGGACCTGTTCGAGATCGTCTGGAACGAGGGCGGCGACCCACGCCAGCTGGTCGAAAGTCGGGGGATGAAGCAGGTCACCGACACCGGCGCCATCGAGAAGGCTGTCGATGAGGTCATCGCCGCCAATCCCGACAAGGTCGAACAGGCGCGCGCCAAGCCGACCATGGCCGGCTGGTTCGTCGGCCAGGTGATGAAGGCGACCGGCGGCAAGGCCAATCCGCAGGCCGTCAACGATCTGGTCAAGGCCAAGCTCGGCATCGAGTAGGGCGATGTTCGTCCGCACCGCCGGGGAACGCGATCTTGCTGCCATCCGCACGCTGCTGGTCGAGACCTGGCACGCCACCTACGATGCGATCTACGGTGACGGCAGGGTCACCGAAATCACCGATGAATGGCATTCTATCGCCGCGCTCAAGGCGCGGCTGGTCCGGCCGAATTCCGAATTCCTGGTGGCCGACGATGGCAAACGCATCGGCGGTATGGCTTATGCCGCTGCCACCACGGATACGAAAATCGTCCTGTTGAACCAGCTCTATGTCCATCCCGACTGCCAAAGACAAGGCATTGGGCAGGCATTGCTGGAAGAGGTCGAGGCGAGCTTTCCGGAGGCGCAAATGCTGCGCCTTGAAGTGGAAGAAGCCAACGCCGCGGCCATTGCCTTCTACCGTTCGCAAGGATTTCTGCCCTCCGGCAAGACTGCCGATTGCGGCGGCAGTTCCGGGCTGCCGGCGCTGATCCTCGAGAAGGCCATCGGATAGGCTTCCGGATCGCTCGGGCCATCGCGTGTTTTTGATTTGATTGCGTCCCCTGGGCGATGAAGGCTGCCTTCGCCGATCCGTACCCGCATGACGAGACGGGACGCGACGGCGCGAGGGGGATTTCATGCCGAGCTTACCGGAACTGATGCCGACAGAAGTGTCGGACGAAACCTTTGGTGGTGTCACCTATCATATTGCTGGCGAACTGGTGCCGGTGCTTTCGGTCGATGTGACGCGAATGCCGGTCTATTTCGAGCATCACATCCTGCTGTGGAAGAACTCCACCATCACCATCGGCCTGAAGTCGCTCAAGGGCGCGCTGAAGCGGATGATGGCCGGCATGCAGATTTTTGTCACCGAGGCGTCGGGAGCCGGCATCATCGCCTTCAGCCGCGACGGGCCTGGCCATATCGTGCCGATTCATCTGCGGCACGGCGAGGAAATCCAGGTGCGCGAGCACCAGTTCCTCGCGGCGACCGGCAATGTCGACTACACGTTCGAACGCGTGCGTGGCCTGGCGACGATGCTGTTTGGCCAGAGCGGCTTCTTCATCGACCGTTTTCGCGGCGATTCCGGCGACGGCATCGTCTGGCTGCACGGCTATGGCAACGTCTTCGAGAAAACGCTCGGCGCCGGCGAAACCATCGACATCGAGCCGGGCGGCTGGCTGTTCAAGGATGTGTCGGTGAAGATGGAAACCAAGATCGACCGGCTCTCCAGCGGGTTTTTCGGCGCCAACATGAATTTCATCGTCAATCGCTTCACCGGACCAGGCCGGGTCGGCATCCAGTCGATGTATCTGCATATGCCAACCGAGGAATAGAGCATGATCCCGAAAAGCGGAATCCGGTTTTCGGAAAAGATCATGCTCAAACAAAGAGATAGAGCCGGCTCACAATGCCCTGCCGCAGTGTCAGCTCGAGCGCAGGGGCGGTGACAATTCGCGCATCAAGAGTTCCAGTCCGCGCTGGTCACTGGCGCCGGTCTTGTCGAAGATCGTCGCCAGTTGCGACTTGACGGTGCCGTCCGAGACGCCGCTCGTGGCGGCAATCTCACGGCGCGTCAGGCCGGCGGCGACATGGCCGGCGACGCGTTTTTCGGCTGCGGTCAGCCCGAACAGCGCCGCGATCGCATCCAGCGCCGGCATTGGAGTTGAGCCGGCAGCAGCGATGAAGATGGCGGCTGCGGCGCGCTGCGACACGCGTGCCGAAATTTCACGCCGCGCCAGCGGCATGACATGCGCCACCGCTGGCACGGCGGCCCTGACCAGTGGGATGTTGATGCCGGAGGGTCCGAGCGCGAATTCGTCGCGCGTGCCGAGCTCGACGGCAAGGCCGATCGCGGCATTGGCGTCGGCATAGGTGAACGACAGTTGACCGCGCGCCGAAGACACCGAAATGTTCTCGGCCAGCAGCGTTTCTGCCGCCGGATTGGCGAAGAGGATCTGCATGTCGTCGGCAACGATCAGCACCGGATGGTCGAGGCCCTCGATGATCGAGCTGAAAATCTCGGCCTTGCGTCGTTCGGCCTCGAACAGGTCGCCGATGGTTACGGCGCGGCGGACATGGGGTGCGAGCTGGGAAATCAGCTCGAGATCCTCGCTCGAAATCTGGCGCCTGTCCTTGTCCGTCACCACCATCAGCGTGCCGACGCGGGTTGGCCGCTTGATCAGCGCCACCCAGAAGAAATCGTCGAGCCGGTTGGGCTCCACCCATTCGCGCACGATGCGACTTTCGAGCCAGTTCTGCCGCGCGCCCGGACCTTGCAGCGCATAGATGGAATCGACCGTGAAGGGCGTGTCGATGTCCATCTTCGGCAAGGCCGTGGAGAAGGGCACGGCGGCACCGTACTCCCGCTGCAGCGGTTCGAGTATGGCCGGATCGCCGCAGGAAACCGAAAATCGGGCCGCGTTGCTGACCGTGTCGACGACACCGAGTATGGCCAGCTGGCCGATTGCCAATTTGCAGATGGCGTCGAGTGTCGCCTGCCAGCGGTCGACGTCGGCAATCGAATCGTAAATTGCCTCGACGACCTGCGGCAGTGTGCGACCGATCGTATTTGTGAGGGGAGACATGGGTTCTCGTTTGCCGCGACAGCAATGACTCAGTGCCAAGTTCCACAATAGTTTTGCGGAAGGTCGCACACAACCTCTTCGACCTCTCGATGTATGTGAATTGGTTCATATCGGCTTATGGTTGTGTCCAGGCTGCATCACCTGTGCCCAGTGGAGCCGCATCTAGTGGTCTGCACGACATTGCTTGAGTGGCGCTGGCGGCCGTGGCCTGCGCGCTATGCTGAGGGAACTTCCACATTGTCGATCAGCCTGGTCTTGCCGAGCCAGGCGGCGGCGAGCAGGCGCCCGTCGTGGTTTCGCCGCCACGGGCCAAGTGTCAGGCCGGCGCGCGCCGCGACATAGTCGACTCTATGGAAGCCGGCGCTGAGAAGAGCCTGGCTGGCCTCGCCGGTCACGCCGGTCTCGTCCGCGCCGGCTGCAAGTGCGGCCGCCGATCTGTAAAGGATGGCGTTGAGCTGGCGTGCAATCTCAAGCTCGGCGGCGCCGAGATAGGCATTGCGCGACGACATGGCGAGGCCCTGCGCGTCGCGCACGGTCGGTGCGCCGATGATTTCGACGGCCAGGTCGAGATCGCGGCACAGCCGCCTGACGACGCAGAGCTGCTGGTAGTCCTTTTCGCCGAAGATCGCCTGGTCAGGAGATGCTTGCAGAAAGAGTTTTGCCACGACCGTGGCGACGCCATCGAAGAAGGTCGGCCTGAAATCAGATTCCAGTCCGGAAGACGGGCCGCCAACCGAAATCTTTGTGGCAAAGCCGGCCGGGTACATCTCGGAAACAGTCGGCGTGAAGGCAAGATGTGCGCCGGCTTGCGCCAGCCGGTCGAGATCGTTGGCAAGCTGGCGCGGGTATTTGTCGAGGTCTTCGGTCGGCGCGAACTGTGTCGGATTGACGAAGATCGAGACGACGCAGCGATCGGCTCTTTCGAGCGCTATCCGGACCAGCGAGATATGGCCGTCATGCAGCGCGCCCATGGTCGGCACCATGGCAACGCTCAGGCCATCGCGCCGCCAGTCCAGAATTTGCGCGCGAAGCGCCGCGACGCTGTCGACGACGGTTGGCCGGCTCATGTCTTGTCCTTGCTGGCTGAAAAGACGTGATCCGGACCGGGAAAGCTCCGGTCTCGCACCTCGGCGGCGTAGCGCGCGGCCGCACCCGCGACGACGCTGCGCAAGTCAGCATATTGCTTGACGAATTTCGGCACGCGGTCGACGGTCAGGCCGACCATGTCGTCGATGACCAGAATCTGGCCGTCGCAGTCGCCGCTGGCGCCGATGCCGATGGTCGGGATGGCAATGCGCCGGGTAAGCTCGGCGGCGACGGTCTCGACCGTGCCTTCGATGACCACGGAAAACGCGCCGGCCTTTTCGACCGCGTCAGCGTCGCGATAAAGTGCCGCGACGTTCTCCTCGCCGCGGCCCTTGATCCTGTAGCCGCCGTCCTTTTCCACCGATTGCGGCAGCAGGCCGATATGCCCCATCACCGGGATGCCGGCAGCGACGATGGCGGCGATCTGCCCTTCCATGTCGACGCCACCTTCCAGCTTGACGGCCTGGCAGCCGGTTTCATCGACGATGCGCCTGGCCGAGGCAACTGCCTGCGCTGCAGAGGCCTCGTAGCTGCCGGCCGGCATGTCGACCACCACGCAGGCCTTTGCAGAGCCGCGCATCACCGCTTGTCCGTGGGCGATCATCATCTCCAGAGAGGCGCCGAGCGTGGTCTTGTGCCCATGCAGGACCATGGCGACGCTGTCGCCGACCAGAAGCAGGTCGACGTGGTCATCGAGCAGCCGGGCGACAGGATAGGTATAGGCGGTAAGGCAGACGATCGGCACGCCGCCCTTGCGACGGCGAATGGTCTCGGCGCCGATCCGGACATCAGGGTCGGATGCGTGTGGGGCCAATCGTCACCTCCCTCGACCGGCAATCAGGCCGGATACCCGTACCGGGCGCGCAGAGCTTTAGAAAGACGATGGGGGCTTGGCAAGCGTGACGTTGGCGGCTTCGCTAGACGACCTAGTGCCGCAACTGCGCCAAAACTCTTGCCTTCGCGATGGGCTGACGCCATAAGCAGGAACGGGCGCCGCAGCTGCCGCCGCGAGGATCTGGATGAAAACTTTCCTTTCGCAATTTTTCACCTGGTGGAACGGCCAGACGTTGGGAACGCGCTTGCATACCTGGCGCTACGGCACGAAGGTCGGTCAGGACGAGACCGGCAACATCTACTACGAGGGCGGTGTCGATTCGGAAGGCCGCACCCGCCGCTGGGTCATCTACCGAAACTATTCCGAAGCTTCGGCGATCCCGCCGGGCTGGCACGGCTGGATCCATCACCGCGTCGATGTGGCCCCGCCGAGCGACGACTACCGGCCGCGCGACTGGCAAAAGGCGCACGAACCAAACCTCACGGGAAGTGCTGCTGCCTATCGCCCGAAGGGCTCGGTGCTGACCAATCAGCACCGGCCGCAGGTGACGGGCGACTACGACGCCTGGACGCCCGGTTCTTGACCGGCTGCCGGTCTTTTGTCGCCACAATTGGCGTTTAGCTGCTTGCTGGTATGACAGCGGCGACTAGCCTTGGGTGAGAGAATCACCCGGGCGCAAACCACCGGTATTCCCAGATGAGCATTTTCAGCCGAATCGCGATGGGTGGACTGACGGCGGCGGCCGTAAGTGTTGCCGCATGCACGGCGGCTTTCGCCGCTGCGCAGACGCCGGAGGCGCCCGCGGCGTCCGATCGCATCACCAATCCCGTCGCCGAATTCGCCGGCATCGACAAGATCACCGGCCGCATCATCACCTTCGATGTCTATATCGACGAGACGGTGCAGTTCGGCGCTTTGCAGGTGACGCCGCGCATCTGCTATTCGCGGCCGGAAACCGAAGAGCCGAAGACCGATTCCTTTGTCGAGGTCGACGAGATCACGCTGGATCGCAAGATCCGCCGCATCTTCACCGGCTGGATGTTTGCCGAAAGCCCGGGCCTCAACGCGGTCGAGCACGCCGTCTATGACGTCTGGCTGAAGGGCTGCAAGCAGAAGTCGGACGTGCCGCCGCCCGATGCAGCCAAGGCCGGCACACCAAAGGTCGATACGTCCAAGCCGAAGGCCGCCGCCGCTCCGGAAGCGACCGACCCCGACAGCACCGACGCGAACTGATCCCCAATACCAGTCGGTTGGGGAACCGCCCGGCTGGCCATACGTTAGGGAAGGAGACCGCGCATCGATGCGCCGGAGGATTTCCCGATGTCAGACAGCAAGCGGATCACCGCCAGCAAGAAAGACCTGCTCGAACTCGAAAAAGGGTTCTGGACCGGCGACGCGGCCTATTATGAGGCCAATGTCGACACCGAATGCCTCGTGGCGTTTCCGAAAATGGCGCAAGCCATGGACAATGCCGATCTGGCCAAGACCGCGACCAAGCCGAACCGTTGGCGCAATCTGAAGATGGACCTCAAGGGCATCATCGAGCCGGGCAGCGACATCATCATGATGACTTACGAGGCTCGCGCCGTCAGAGAAAACGGCGAGCCATACGCGGCGCTGGTCAGCACCGGCTATGTCCATCGCGTCAATGGCTGGAAGATGATGTTCCACTCGCAGACGCCGATGGAGACCGCCGCGAAAGGGTGAAAAGTCTGACCGTCAGGGAAAAAAGACGGCTTCGCCCTTCAGCGCGTCGGCAAGCATCTTCTCGTATTTGCCACGCGGCACGTCGACCGCGCCGAAGCGCTTGAGGTGTTCGGTGGTGAACTGGGTGTCAAGCAGCGCGAAGCCGCGCGCCTTCAACCGCTCGACAAGATAAAATAAGCAGGTCTTCGAAGCGTCCGTCTCCCTGGCGAACATGCTCTCGCCGAAAAACACCCGGCCGAGCGAGACGCCGTAGAGACCGCCGACCAGCCGCTCCTCGCGCCACGCCTCTACCGAATGACAATGGCCGAGCCGATGCAGTTGCACATAGGCTTCGCGGATCGGCGCGTTGATCCAGGTGGAACGGCGCTCTTCGCGCCGTTCGGCGCAGCCATCGATCGTCGCCTCGAAATCGAAATCGAAACGGATGTCGAACGGGTTCTTGCGGATCGTCTTTCTTAGGCTCTTCGGGGCGTGAAAGCCGTCGAGCGGAATGATGCCGCGCGTCTCCGGCCGCACCCAGAACACTTCCGGGTCGGTGGCGCTTTCGGCCATCGGGAAGACGCCCGAAGCATAGGCCTTGAGCAAAAGGTCTGTCGGGATGCGATAGCCGGGCGCGTAGGGACGGGTCATCGCGTCATCATAGCGGCAAGTCGTGGCTATTCTTCCTTGGCCAGGTATTTTTCCAGCCAGTGGATGTCGTAGTCGCCATTGGCGATGTCGGCATTGCCGACGAGATCGCGGAACAGCGGCAGTGTCGTCTTGATGCCGTCGACGACGAATTCGTCGAGCGCGCGGCGCAGCCGCATCATGCATTCGACTCGGTTGCGGCCATGCACGATCAGCTTGCCGATCAGGCTGTCGTAGTAGGGCGGGATCTTGTAGCCGGAATAGACGCCGGAATCGACGCGAATGCCGAGGCCGCCTGGCGTGTGGAAATGGGTGATGGTGCCGGGCGAGGGCGTGAAGGTGCGCGGATCCTCGGCGTTGATGCGGCATTCGATGGCGTGGCCGTTGAACTTGATGTCCTCCTGGCGCACCGAAAGCCCGCCACCGGAGGCGACACGGATCTGCTCGTGCACGAGATCGATGCCGGTGATCGCTTCCGTCACCGGATGCTCGACCTGCAGGCGGGTGTTCATTTCGATGAAGTAGAACTCGCCGTTCTCGTAGAGGAATTCGATGGTGCCGGCGCCGGAATAGCCGAGGTCGGCGATGGCCTTGGCACAGATACCGCCGATGCGGGCGCGCTCCTCGGCGTTGAGGGCCGGCGAGGGCGCCTCTTCCCAGACCTTCTGGTGACGGCGTTGCAGCGAACAGTCGCGCTCGCCGAAATGGACGCCGCGACCGGCGCCGTCGCCGAACACCTGCACCTCGATATGGCGGGGCTTTTCCAGGTATTTCTCGATGTAGACGGCATCGTCGCCGAAGGCCGCACCGGCTTCCGTGCTCGCCGTCTGCAAGGCGATCTCAAGGTCAGCCTCGGTAAGCGCGACCTTCATGCCGCGCCCGCCACCGCCGGCCGATGCCTTGATGATCACGGGATAGCCGATCTCAGCGGCAATGCGCCTGGCTTCCTTTTGATCGGTGACCGCGCCGTCCGAACCGGGCACCACCGGGATGCCGAGGCGCTTTGCGGTGCGCTTGGCCTCGATCTTGTCGCCCATGATGCGGATATGGTCGCCGGACGGACCGATGAAGGTGATGTTGTGGGCGGCCAGGATGTCGGCGAACTTGGCGTTTTCCGACAGGAAGCCGTAGCCCGGATGCACCGCATCGGCGCCGGTGATCTCGCAGGCGGCGACGATCTGGTGGATGTTGAGATAGCTGTCACGCGATGGCGGCGGGCCGATGCAGACACTCTCGTCGGCAAGCCGCACATGCATGGCGTCGGCGTCGGCGGTCGAATGCACCACCACGGTCTGGATGCCGAGCTCCTTGCAGGCGCGCAGCACTCTCAGAGCAATTTCGCCGCGATTGGCGATGAGGATTTTCTGAAACATTCCTGTTTTACTCGATCACGACGAGCGGCATGCCGTACTCGACCGGCTGACCGTCCTCGAACAGGATCGCCGTCACCGTGCCGGCGCGCGGCGAGGGGATCTGGTTCATGGTCTTCATCGCCTCGATGATCAGCAGCGTCTGGCCTTCCTTGACCTTCGTGCCGATCTCGATGAATGCCTTGGCGTCGGGCGACGGCGCCAGATAAGCGGTGCCGACCATGGGTGACGGCACCGCGTTCTTGGACACGTCGACGGCTGCCGGCGCGGCAGCCGTGGCAGGCAGCGCTGCCGCCGGCGCATAGCTCGGCTGCGGTGCTGCAATCGCATGAACGGCCGGTGCCTGGCGCGATACGCGCACCTTGAGGTCGCCCAGTTCGACCTCGATCTCGGTGAGGTTGGTGTCGTTCAGTATGCCCGCCAGATCGCGGATG
This sequence comes from Mesorhizobium sp. P3_B5, assembly GCF_056402815.1. Taxonomy (NCBI): domain Bacteria; kingdom Pseudomonadati; phylum Pseudomonadota; class Alphaproteobacteria; order Hyphomicrobiales; family Phyllobacteriaceae; genus Mesorhizobium; species Mesorhizobium sp. P3_B5. Next base: position 100,823 of record NZ_JBFUGR010000011.1, read on the forward strand.
AGCTGCTGGTCAACACCGGTCTTCTTTATCGACATTTTCGAGCCTTCTGTTTGTTGGCCGGTCATAGGCGTGCCGCCAGCGCCTGCAGCGCCAGAGTGTAGCCGAGCGGCCCGAACCCGCAGATCATGCCGACAGCGACCGGCGCGACCATGGAGACGTGGCGGAACGATTCCCGCGCGTGGATGTTGGAAAGATGAACTTCGGCGACGGGCAGCGGCGCAATGGCGCGGATGGCGTCGTGAATGGCGATCGAGGTGTGGCTGTAGGCACCCGGATTGATGACGATGCCGGCGGCCTTGTCGCCAGCTTCCTGGATCCAGTCGACGAGGTCGCCCTCATGGTTCGACTGGCGGAAATCGATCTCGAGCCCAAGGGCCGCACCTGCCTGCTTGCAATCGTCGGCGATGGCGGCAAGCGTCTTGCCGCCATAGATCCCAGGTTCGCGCTTGCCAAGCGCGTTAAGGTTGGGGCCGTTCAGGACGAAAACAGTTTTCAAAAATGCCGACCTTTCCCGGTGCCGGCGGCAAGCCGGCGCACTGGGCCTCTATAATGGGCATAGACGCCTGCGAAAAGAGCGCAAGCGCGTTCTTTTGCTGTCCACAACAGCCGAAAATCCGCCGGCCCGCCAAATCACCGGCCGATCAGAGCGCGGCCTTCGCCGCTTCGATCTTTTCCGCCAGCACTTGCTGGCCAAGCGCACCGAACACCACCTCGTTGCCGACCACATAGGACGGCGTTCCGGTGATGGCCAGCTTGTTGGCAAGGTCATAGGTCTTGGAGAAGGTCTCGGTGATGCTCGGGTCCTTCATTTTTTCGCGCAGCTTTGCCTCGTCGGCGCCGAGCGACAGTGCCACCTTGATGGCCGCGGCCTCGGTGGCGCGGCCCTGGCCGCCAAGCAGCGCGTTGTGGAACTCGCCGTATTTCTCCGGCATCATCAGATGGAAAGCCATCGAGACGACGCTGGCCTTTTGCGAATCCGGGCCGAGGATCGGGAATTCCTTGAGCACGAAACGCAGATCCGGATCGGCTTTCGTCAATGCCCGCATGTCCTCGATGGCGCGTTTGCAGAAGCCGCAATTGTAGTCGTAGAACTCGACAATGGTGACCTTGCCGTTCGGATTGCCGACAACGCCGTCGAAGCTGGAATTGAAGATCTCGCTCTTGGCCTTGGTGATGACGCCGAGGGCGGCGATGCGCTGCTCTTCCTTCTGCTTGGCCTCGAGCGCATCCTGCACCTCGAGCAGAACCTCAGGGTTCTTCAACAGATAGTCGCGGATGATGCCTTCGATTTCGGTGCGGTCGACCTTGGTGTCCGAGGGCGCTACCTGCACGACTTGCGCCGTCGTCCCGGCCTTTGCAGCCTGCGGACTTCCAGCGACGAACCCGAAAGCCAGCATGGCAAGAGCGGCCGCCACTCCAGTCGTGCCAAGCAGAATTGCCTTGTTCATCATCCCTTATCCTCTAGCCTGTTCCGTCCGCTTTTGTCGCCGCATGCCGCCGGAAGGTTCATTTTTTGATTTTGCCTGATGGCGCGTAGTTTATTATATCCTGGGCGCGAAGCCAGCCCGGCTCGCCGCGCTTCATAGTCTGCTGTGCGCGCATGGCGAAGATTTTCGCATTTTTGTAGTCGCCAGAATAGAAATGACCTTCGGCTGTCGCCAGTTCGGCCGCTGCAATGTTGCCAAGCTCGCCATATGCCTGCGCCAGATAACGGTAGCCTTCGGCGTTTTCCTTGTCGCGCCCGATGCCATTGTTGATCTGCACCACCGCCTTCTTCAGAGAATCAGGAGTGCCGACGGCCATCAGCGCCTGGCCGAGCGAGACCGGCAGCAGTCCCGACCGTGCCGGATCGAGGCTGACCGCCTTGGCATAGGCTTCCGCCGCGTCCTTCGGCTTGTTCGCCTTCATCAGGATGTCGCCGCGCAATTCCTGGAAATAAGCGTTTTTTGGCTGTGTCTTGATCAGCGCATTGGTCCTGGCGAGCGCGGTGGCCAGATTGCCATAGAGATAGGCCGTCTGCGCTTCGCCATATTGCGAAGCGAGGCTTCCCGGGTTCTTGCGGATCAGCCGCGCCGCGGTGGCCTGGCCACCCATATAGGCGGCGATCTTGATGCGCATCATGTCGTGCCGCTGCTGAAGCGCCGGCGGGTCGACCTTGTCGACATAGGGGCTCTGCTTGACCAGCACTTCGAGATTGGCGATGCGCTCCTGCGGCATCGGATGGCTGATCCGGTAGGGATCGACCTGCGCGCCGGATAGCGACAGGGCGCTCTGGAAGCGGGCGAAGGTCTTCAGCATGCCCATGCCGGACTGGCCGGTGGCGTTGAGATAGGTGATAGCCGAGCTGTCGGCGGTGGTCTCTTCGGTGCGCTGATAGGCCAGGATGCTGCGCTGCGCCATCTCGCCGCCGCCGGCCGCAACGCCCATGCCGGCGCCGGCAAGGCCGCGGCTGCCGGTGGAGGCGCCGGCAACGATTGCGCCGGCGCCAAGCAGTGTGGCAATGATCGCCATCGTCTTGGCGCGCTCGAGCTGCTCGCGCAATTTCTGCTGGTGACCGCCGGCGATGTGGCCGGCTTCGTGGGCGATGACGCCGATGATCTCGTTGGGCGTTCCCGCCATCATCAGCGCGCCGGTGTTGATGAACAGACGCCGCCCGGCAACGAAGGCGTTGAAGCTCTGGTCGTTGACCAGCACGATGTCGATGCCGTCACCCGCCAGGCCTGCCGCCTTGAAGATCGGCCGCGCATAGTCGCGCACCAGCGCCTCGATCTCGGCATCGCGCACCACCGGCACGTTCTGGGCAAAGGCATTGATCGAGCCGGACAGGGCGACCGCGGCGGCAAGCGCAAGCGTCGCGAAGATGCGCGCGGCCTTGGCAATGGTCGATTTGGGTCGGCTCAGCATGAGGTCCACTGGTAAACGAGCGGCCGAACGATGAAAAGAGTCGGCACCGGAAACTTCCTGAACTTGTGATCCTCACATCAATCGGGCATTTGTGCGGCGCGGTCGTCAAAGCCGGCTGCCTGCGGCGGCTGGATCGGGCGGCAAAATGGGGCGGCAGCAGTGAGGTCAAATGGTTGTTTCGCTTTCGCGCCGCGGTGAGGTCGAGCCGTTCCATGCCATGGACATTCTGGCCGAGGCCAACCGGCTGAAAGCCACTGGCGTGCCGGTCGTTTCCATGGCTGTCGGCCAGCCGTCGGACCCGGCGCCGATCGGCGTAAGAGAGGCTGCGGCCAACGCGCTGAAGATCGGCCGCATCGGCTACACCGACACGTTGGGGCTTGCAGGTCTGCGCAAGGCGATCGCCGAGCATTATGGCGAGCATTACGGGATCGATGTCGCGCCCGGCCGCATCGCCGTGACCACCGGATCGTCCGCCGCCTTCAACCTGGCCTTTCTGGCGATGTTCGATCCGGGCGACCGCGTCGCCATCGCCGCGCCCGGCTATCCGGCCTATCGCAACATCATGGCGGCGCTCGGCATCGAGGTCGTCGAGATCGAACTCGACGGTGACGCCTATCTCCATGCCGAGCATATGAAGACCGCGCACCGGGAAAAACCGTTGAAGGGCGTGCTGTTTGCCAGCCCGGCCAATCCGACCGGCGCCGTCATTCCCGCCGATGAACTGTCGGCGCTGGTGAAAACGGCCGAGGAGCTCGGCATCGCCGTAATCTCCGATGAAATCTACCACCGGCTGGCCTACGCCGCGCCGGACACCACGGCGCTCGCCTATGGCGCGAGCGTGACGGTGATCAATTCGTTTTCGAAATACTATTGCATGACCGGCTGGCGCATCGGCTGGATGGTGCTGCCGCACGAGCTGGTGCGGCCGGTCGAGCGCATTGCCCAGAGCCTCTACATCTCACCGCCGGAACTCTCCCAGATCGCCGCGATCGAGGCGTTCAAGGCGACGCAGGAGCTGGAAGCGGTGAAGGCGCGCTACGCCTGGAACCGCGAGCTTCTGATGCAACGCCTGCCGGAACTCGGCTTCGCCCTGGCCGCCCCCATGGACGGTGCCTTCTATGCCTTTTGCGATGTCACCAGGCACACCAATGACAGCATGGCCTTTGCGCGAAAAATGCTGGCCGAAGCGCATGTGGCGGCGACGCCCGGCCGCGACTTCGATCCGCTGCAGGGGCACCGCACCATGCGCTTTTCCTATGCCGGCAGCCATGACGACATGGTCGAGGCAATGGCGCGCATCGAGCGCTGGCTGAAATAGCGGGGACGAGAATGCCGGAACTCGAACAGGCCCTGGCCGAAGTTGCTGCTGAAATGGCTGGGCGTAGCGATCGCGGCGATGTCGCGACTTACATTCCGCAGCTCGGCAAGGTCGATCCGAAAAAATTCGGTATCGCCGCCGTCACCAATGACGGCCGTGTGCTGATGGCGGGTGACGCTGACGAGGCATTTTCGATCCAGAGCATCTCGAAAGTGTTCACGCTGACCCTGGCGCTCGGCAATGTCGGTGACGCGCTGTGGCAACGCGTCGGGCGCGAGCCCTCTGGCAACCCGTTCAACTCGATCGTTCAGCTAGAACATGAGAACGGCATTCCGCGCAATCCGTTCATCAATGCCGGCGCTATCGTCATTTCCGACATCCTGCTCGCCGGCCACCAGCCGCGCGAGGCGATCGGCGAGATCCTGCGCTTCATCCAGTTCCTGGCCGATGACGAGACGATCATCATTGATCGCGAGGTCGCCGCTTCCGAACGCGCCACCGGCTATCGCAATTTTGCACTTGCCAACTACATGAAATCCTTCGGCAATCTCCACCACGCGCCGGAGCTGGCGCTGGGTGTCTATTTCCACCACTGCGCCATCGCCATGAGCTGCCGGCAGCTGGCGCTGGCCGGTCGCTTCCTTGCCAATGGCGGCAAGAACCCGGCGACCGGACACTCCGTGGTGTCGGCCGAGCGCGCACGCCGCATTGGCGCGATGATGCTGACCTGCGGCCACTATGACGGGTCCGGCGACTTTGCCTTCCGCGTCGGCATTCCCGGCAAGAGCGGCGTCGGCGGCGGCATTTTGGGCATCGTGCCGGGCGTGGCGTCGCTTGCGGTGTGGTCGCCCGGCCTCAACGCCAACGGCAATTCCAAGCTGGGGTCGATCGCGCTGGAAAAGCTGGCGAGGATGATGAACTGGTCGATCTTCGCGCCCTAGGACTTACCGATATTCAGGTGAGGCCGGCCTGCAAATGACTGATCGCTGCGCTTCCGGTGCTTGCATACACTTCGCGCCCTAACGGTTTTCGCCATCCCAAGATGCGAAAATCCCGCGCCGTTGTTTGGATGGCGCGGGATTTTTTTTTATTAGTCAGATAACCAGTCCAAGTGACTGAAAAGCTTAGAAGAAGCCTTTCCTCTGCCACCAGCCGGCGCGCTTCGGCTTTTCCTCGGCTTTGGCCTCGTCGGCGACCGTCGAGGAGACCACCGGCACGACCGGAGCATCCACTGCAACGGGCTTGCGCCGCGACGGGCGGGCCTTCGCCGTTTCCTCTTCGGCCACGGCCGGTTCGGCCGCGACAGGAGCATCGGCCACGGGCTCGTCGGCAGCTTCAGGTGCAGCCTCGGCTACCGTCTCGGCGGCGACTTCAGCTGTGGCCTTCTTCGCCCTCGATGCGCGCTTCTTCTTTGGCTTTTCGGCAGCCGGTTCGTCGTCGTTCGCCGGTACAGGAGCCGCAGCCTCTTCAACCGCTACCGGCTCGCTGGCAATCGCTTCGGCTTCTGAAGCATCCACCACCGAAACGTCAGCGGATTCGCCGGCCTCGGTTTCAGTGCCTTCGCCGTCCTCACGGCGATTGCGCTTGCCGCCGCGCTTGCCGCGCCGGCGTTTCTTGCCCTGGGCGTCGTCCGACGCTTCCACCGTTTCGACGACGCCGACCACCGGTGCCTCGTCGTCAGTGTCCGCGCCGTCATGGCTTGCCGCCTGAGTGATGCCATCGGTTGGCGTCGAGGCAGAAGCGCCTTCAGAAGGCGCGCCATGCTCGCGATCGCGATCCTTGCCACCACGCCGTCTGCGGCGCTTGCGGCGCTTGCGATCGCGGCCTTCGCCGTTTTCTTCACCGCCGGCAGGCCGCGGCTGCTGTTGCTGCGGCTGCTGGCGTGGCTGTTCGGCCTGCACAGGTGCCTCGTCTTCTTCCACCTCGACGACGATCTCGTCCTCGGGCTCTTCCGGTTCGACATAGGCCGGGAAGCTGCGCGCTTCGACAAAGCCCTCCGGCTTTTCAGCCAGCGCGCCGCGGAAGATCGCATAGTGCTGCACACCGACCGTATCGTCGGCCTCGATGGTGATGGTCAGGCCGAAACGGCTTTCGAGTTCCACCAGCGTGCCGCGCTTATGGTTGAGCACGTAGAGCGCGGTCGCCGCCGGCGTCCGCACGGTGATGTGGCTGCGCGAATCCTTGAGCAGGAATTCCTCGATCGCCCGCACCACCATCAGGGCGACCGACGAATCGGAGCGCACATGGCCGGTGCCGCCGCAATGCGGGCAAGGCTTCATCGTCGATTCCAGCACGCTGGCGCGGATGCGCTGGCGCGACATCTCCATCAGGCCGAAATGCGAGATGCGGCCGACCTGGATGCGGGCGCGATCGTTCTTGAGGTGATCCTTCAGCCGCTTTTCGACGGAGCGGTTGTTGCGGTTCTCCTCCATATCGATGAAGTCGATGACGATCAGGCCGGCGAGATCGCGCAACCTAAGCTGACGCGCGACTTCCTCGGCCGCTTCCAGATTGGTGTGAAGGGCGGTGTCCTCGATCGAGTGCTCCTTGGTGGAGCGGCCCGAATTGACGTCGATGGCGACCAGCGCTTCGGTCTGGTTGATGATGATGTAGCCGCCGCTTTTCAGCGTCACCTGCGGCTGCAGCATGCGGTCGAGCTGCGCCTCGATGCCATTGCGCACGAAGATCGGCGTCGTGTCGCGGAACGGCTGAACCACCTTGGCGTGGCTCGGCATCAGCATGCGCATGAAGTCCTTGGCCTCGCGATAGCCTTCCTCGCCGGAGACAAGAATCTCGTCGATGTCCTTGTTGTAGAGGTCGCGCACCGAGCGCTTGATCAGGCTGCCTTCCTCGTAGACGAGGGCAGGGGCGGTGGATTGCAGCGTCAGATTGCGGACATTTTCCCAAAGCCGCATCAGATATTCGTAATCGCGCTTGATTTCGGCCTTGGTGCGGCTTTCGCCGGCGGTGCGCAGGATGACGCCCATGCCCTGCGGCACTTCGAGATCGGCGACGACCTCCTTGAGGCGCTTGCGGTCGACGGCGCTGGTGATCTTGCGCGAAATGCCGCCGCCACGCGCGGTGTTCGGCATCAGCACCGAATAGCGGCCTGCAAGCGATAGATAGGTGGTGAGTGCAGCACCCTTGTTGCCGCGCTCTTCCTTGACGACCTGGACCAGCAGGATCTGGCGGCGCTTGATGACTTCCTGGATCTTGTACTGGCGGCGCACCGGCTTGCGGCGGTTGCGCACTTCTTCCAGCGCGTCCTCGGCGCCGACCGATTCGACCTCGTGGTCGTCAGGATGCGAGGACTGCACCTCTTCCAGCATGCCGCGGTCATTGTCGCTGGACGTGGCTTCGCCACTTGCGTCACTGGAGGTGGCTTCGCCACTCGGCTCTGCCTGCGTCACGGCTTCGGAAATCACATCCGCTTCGACGCTTGCCGCGATGGAAGTGGGGCCGCCCTCGGAAGGTTCTGTCTCGCCATGATCTGCGGCCTCGTCGTGCCCGGCTTCGTGCCCGGCCGTATCCGGCGAGGTGTCGGCATGTTCGGGAGCGGCGCCTTCGGCGACGGCGTCACCGCCGGTGTCGCCATTTTCGCCGCTGTCGTCGGAATCGGCACCGGCATCGCGCTTGTTTTCACCGCGCTCGCGACCTTTACCGCCGCGACGACGTCCGCGCCGCCCGCGATCGCGGTTCTGGCGGTCGTCGCCATCGCCGTCCTCATCCTCTTCGTCCTGGGCTTCCTGCGCTTCCGCGCGCAGCAGCGCCTGACGATCGGCGACCGGGATCTGGTAGTAGTCGGGGTGTATTTCACTGAAGGCGAGAAAACCGTGACGGTTGCCGCCATATTCGACAAAGGCTGCCTGAAGGGAAGGTTCGACGCGCGTTACGCGGGCGAGGTAGATGTTACCTTTGAGCTGCTTCTTGTCCTGGGATTCAAAGTCGAATTCTTCAATACGGTTACCGCGAACGACGACAACGCGTGTTTCCTCCGGGTGGGAGGCGTCTATCAGCATCTTGTTGGGCATTATTTCGTTTCCCCCCGGCAGCCGCCAGCTGCAGCTTGCGAGGCAAAGCCCGCCGCTGTGTGGCTGGAAGATTATGGGTGCCGGACAATTGAACGTCCGCCGGCCGCCGGCTGAGCGCCATGGCGGTGCCGCCCGCAGCCATAATGGCGCGGTTTGATGCGGACCTTTCCATGATTGCGCTTGAAGCCATCGTCACCAGCAGAACCTTTTGAACCAAAGCCCGGAAAAAACCGGACCAGCTTGTTTGCTCTTACAGAGCCGGCACGGGACGAACCCGGCCGTTTTCCTCACGCAGGCGATTCCCCCGCCACGGGCGCACACCTGCGAAATTCGTCGCGATCACCTGAACCCTTTTCGCTGGAAGCGAAAGGAGCCGCCTTTCATCTGACCTGTAGCAGGAAGCTGCGGGAGAAGCGGTTCCAGGATTGCAGTGATCCACCATCGCTTTTATGATTTGGCGGGGTGGAAGGCAACCCCGATTTAGGATGCCGGCAAAAAGCAGTGCCCTTAGGGAAGCTCAGGCCTCTATCCCTGGATGAAAAGGCTTGGTTAACCTTCTCTATATACCAATCGTTAATCGAGTTCGCGGCCTAACCGGCACTTCGACAAAACGACCCGGCGCCAGGCGCCAAACCCGGGAGCGACTGGAGAAAGATGGGACTGGCAGGCAGCACAGACAAGGGGCGTTGCGGCTGGGGGGATTTGGCCCGCGCCGGCTGTGTTCTTTTGCTGATGGCGGCTTGCCTGGTTTTTTCGCCGCTTTGCCGCGCCGCCGACGCGCCGCTCGGCGCGACCAGCTACAAAATGGCGGGCGATGCCACCAAGATGCGCATCGTCATGACTTTCGACCGCGAGCCGGAGATCAAATGGTTTCTGCTGCGCGGTCCCAACCGTCTGGTCATCGACCTGCCACGCACCGCGTTCGCCATCAATGCCAAGGATGTGAAAGCGCGCGGCCTGGTCAAGGGCGTGCGCTACGGCGACCTTGGCGAGGGGGCTTCGCGGCTGATCCTCACCGGCAAGGGGCCGTTTTCGGTCGACAAGCTCGACGTGCTCAAGAACGAGGATGGCAATGGCTATCGCATCGCCATCGACATGTCGGCGGCCTCCGAACGCGAATTCGACGCTGCACTCGCCGATCAGGCGCTGACCACCGGCTCGACGGTCTCGAGCGACAAGGGCGGCAGGGTCGGCACCGGGCCGATCTCCAATCCAGGTCATCGCTTCACGGTGGTCATCGATCCCGGCCACGGCGGCATTGACGGCGGCGCCGAGGGCCTCAACKGCACGATCGAAAAGAACGTTACGCTCGCTTTTGCCACGGAGCTGCGCGACAAGCTCGCGGCAATCGGCAAATACGATGTGTTCATGACGCGCGAGACCGACGAGTTCCTGCGGCTGGACGACCGCGTGCGCATTGCCCGCCAGCACGAGGCCGACCTGCTGATTTCGATCCACGCCGACACGATCAGCGTCAAGGGCATTCGCGGCGCCACCGTCTACACTGTATCCGACAAGGCGTCTGACCCCGAAGCGCAGGCGCTGGCCGACCGTGAAAACCTATCCGACCAGTTCGCCGGCATGGTGATCAAGGACGACAACAAGGAAGTCACCGACATCCTGATCGACCTGATCCGGCGCGAGACCCACAATTTCTCGATGAGTTTTGCGCACACTTTGGTCGGCCAGCTTTCCACCAGCGTTGGCCTGATCAACAATCCACAGCGTTCGGCCGGCTTCAAGGTGCTGAAGGCGCCGGACGTTCCGTCAGTGCTGGTCGAGCTCGGCTATCTCTCGAATGCGAAGGACGAGGCGCAACTGCTCGATGCCGATTGGCGCGGCAAGGCAGCGCAGAGCATAACCAACGCCGTGGCGCTGTTTGCCTCTGCCAGGAGCGGAACCGGAACCGGGGGTTGACATGGTTGCCGCCGCCTACAACCAGAGGCAGCGTTGCCCGACGACAACACCAGGCACATTTATTTCCAGCACTGGTGGCCGAAATCCCGCGCTGCCCCATTTTGTCCACATGGTGGCGACATGGGTTTTCGATTACGGATTGGGACCGTTTCGAAAGCTTGCGCGAAAGGCGGCTTCGTCTAGGGAATTCCCGAACCAAGGACTGGAGCGGGCATGATTCGTCTTATTGGCTATTTCTTCGGCATTGGCACGACGCTGGCCCTTTTGGTCGCGGCGGGCGTGGCGATCTATATCGGCCATTTGGCGAAGGATCTGCCCGACTACGAAGTGCTGGCCAAGTACGAACCGCCGGTGACCACCCGTATCCATGCCTCCGACGGCGCGCTGATGGCCGAATATGCGCGCGAGCGGCGCCTTTACTTGCCGATCCAGGCCATTCCGGATCGCGTCAAGGCGGCCTTCCTGTCGGCAGAGGACAAAAATTTCTACAACCATCCCGGCATCGACGTGACCGGTCTTGGCCGCGCGGTCATCGTCAATCTGCAGAATCTCGGCTCCGGCAAGCGCCAGGTCGGCGCCTCGACGATCACCCAGCAGGTGGCGAAGAACTTCCTGTTGTCCTCGGACCAGACCTATGAGCGCAAAATCAAGGAGATGATCCTCGCCTTCCGCATCGAGCAGGCCTATTCGAAGGACCGCATTCTCGAGCTCTATCTGAACGAGATCTTCTTCGGCTTCGGCGCCTATGGCGTCGCCGGTGCAGCGCTCACCTATTTCGACAAGTCGGTGAACGAGCTCACCGTGGCGGAAGCGGCCTATCTGGCTTCGCTGCCGAAAGGGCCGAACAACTATCATCCCTTCAAGCATGCCGACCGCGCGCTCGAGCGCCGCAACTGGGTCATCGACCAGATGGTCGAGAACGGCTACGTGACACGCGAAGAAGGCGACAAGGCCAAGGCCGAGCCGCTTGGCGTCACGCCGCGCCGCACTGGCAACTATCTGTTCGCGGGCGAATATTTCACCGAGGAAGTGCGCCGCCAGATCATCGCCCGCTACGGCGAGAATGCGCTCTACGAGGGCGGCCTGTCCGTGCGCACCACGCTCGATCCGAAAATGCAGCTCATCGCCCGCACGGCGATGCAGAACGGCCTGATGAAGTTCGACACGCTGCGCGGCTATCGCGGCCCGGTGACGAACATCGACGTCTCCGGCGACTGGGGCGTGCCGCTGGGCGCCGTCAAGGGGCTGGAGGACGTGCCCGAATGGTCGCTCGCCGTCGTGCTGGACAGCTCTGACGAAGGCCTGTCGATCGGCCTGCAGCCGACGCGGCAGATCTCGGGTGAGATCGTCAAGGAGCGTGTCGAAGGCACCGTCAGCAAGGACGACATGGGCTTTGCCATGCGCCATGTGGTCGACGGCAAGACCGTCAAGGCCAAGTCGCCGGCAGACGTGCTGAAGCCGGGCGACGTCATTTTCGTGCAGAAGAACGACGGCACCGAGGGCGCCTACAGCCTGCGCCAGATTCCGGAAGTGGAAGGCGGCATGATCGCCATGGATCCGCATACCGGCCGTGTTCTGGCCATGGTGGGCGGCTTCTCCTACGCGCAGTCGGAATTCAACCGCGCCACGCAGGCCATGCGTCAGCCGGGCTCGTCGTTCAAGCCGATCGTCTACTCGGCTGCGCTCGACAACGGCTATACGCCGGCCTCGGTGATCATGGACGGACCGATCACCATCCAGAGCGGCAACACGACCTGGACGCCGAAGAATTATGACGGCGGGGCGGCGGGTCCGGCGACATTGCGCTCCGGCATCGAAAAGTCGCGCAACCTGATGACGGTGCGGCTGGCCAACGACATGGGCATGAAGCTGGTCGTGGAATATGCCGAGCGCTTCGGCGTCTATGACCATCTGGCGCCGTATCTGCCGATGGCGCTGGGCTCCGGCGAAACGACGGTGATGCGCATGGTGTCGGCCTATTCGATCATGGCCAATGGCGGCAAGGCGATCAAACCCTCGCTGATCGATCGCATTCAGGACCGCTACGGCAAAACCGTGTTCAAGCAGGACGAGCGCGGCTGCGAAGGCTGCAACGCGCCCGAATGGCAGAACCAGCCGGAGCCGGAACTGGTCGACAATGCCGAGCAGGTGCTCGATCCGATGACCGCCTACCAGATCACCTCGATGATGGAAGGCGTTGTCCAGCGCGGTACCGGCGCCACCATCGCCGAACTTGGCCGGCATATCGCCGGCAAGACGGGTACGACAAACGACGAGAAGGATGCCTGGTTCATTGGCTACACGCCGAACCTCGTCGTCGGGCTCTACATGGGCTACGACACGCCGCGTGGCCTTGGCCACGGCGCAACCGGCGGCGGCCTCGCGGCGCCGATCTTCAAGAATTTCATGCGCGTGGCGTTGGACGGCACGCCCAATGTCGACTTCAAGGTGCCGGAAGGCATGAACCTCATCGCCATCAATCGCAAGACCGGCATGCGGGCAGGCGAGGGCGAGGCGGGCACCATCATCGAAGCCTTCAAGCCGGGCACCGGCCCCGCCGACAGCTATTGGGTGATCGGCATGGGCGCAGACGGCTCCAACGGCGCCGGCGGACCGCTGTCGCCGCAAGCCACGCAAGCCATCCAGTCGACCGGCGGCGGGCTGTTCTGACACGCTGACACTCGAAACGGGGCTGGCTTTCGCGCCAGCCCATTTCGCTTTACAGGCGGCGGTGCCGTGCCTATGTATCGCGCCGACCAAAGCGCCATTCCAGCAACAGGACAGAACAGCCAGCCATGCGCGCGGAAACGCAGAATATTGTCGATGAAATCAGGCAGGCGATAACCCTGCTGAGGAGGCATCTTTGACTGGGATCAGGCCATAAAGCGGCTTGAGTACCTCAATGTGCGCGCCGAGGATTCGAGCCTCTGGAACGACCCGCTGGAAGCACAGAAGCTTATGCGTGAGCGCCAGGGCCTCGAGGACGGCATCGCCGGCGTCAAGAGCCTGACCCAGGCGCTGGAAGACAATATCGGCCTGATCGGGCTTGGCGAGGAAGAGGGCGACGAGAGCGTCATCGCCGAGGCGGAGGCGTCGCTGCGCTCGATGCAGGGCGAGGCGAAGGCTCGCCAGGTCGAGACGCTGCTGTCGGGCGAGGCGGACGCCAACGACACCTATCTCGAAGTCCACGCCGGCGCCGGCGGCACGGAGAGCCAGGACTGGGCCTCGATGCTGCTGCGCATGTACACACGCTGGGCCGAGCGCCGCCGCTTCAAGGTCGAAGTGCTGGAAGTGCATGACGGTGAAGAGGCCGGCATCAAGTCCGCCACCTTGCTGATCAAGGGCCACAATGCCTATGGCTGGCTGAAGACGGAGTCGGGCGTTCATCGCCTGGTGCGCATCTCGCCCTATGACAGCAATGCGCGCCGCCATACGTCCTTCTCCAGCATCTGGGTCTATCCAGTCGTCGATGACAGGATCGAGATCGACGTCTCTGAATCCGACGTGCGCATCGACACCTACCGCTCGTCCGGTTCGGGCGGCCAGCACGTCAACACGACGGATTCGGCGGTTCGCATCACCCATATCGCCACCGGTATTGCGGTCGCCTGTCAGGCCGAGCGCTCGCAGCACAAGAACAAGGCCAAGGCCTGGGAAATGCTGCGCTCGCGGCTTTATGAGGAAGAGCTCAAGAAGCGTGAAGCGGTGGCCAACGCCACCGAGGCGTCCAAGAGCGATATCGGCTGGGGCCACCAGATCCGCTCCTACGTGCTGCAGCCCTACCAGCTGGTGAAGGACCTGCGCACCGGGGTCGAGAGCACCAGCCCGTCGAGCGTGCTCGACGGCGACCTCGACGATTTCATGGAGGCGTCGCTGTCGCAGCGCATTGAGGGCGGCGCCGGCGAAGTGGTGGCGGATATCGACTGACGGCGTGCGCCGCGGTCGAACAGCACCCCTTCGGCTCAATCGCGGCAAGCGCCAATCGGCGTTTGGGCTGCGGCATTGTGGACGCAGCATTTTCTTGCGCCGACTCATAAATCGGCTCACCATCCCCGTGGTTTAAAAGCATTTATGGCCGGACGCGGCATATCTGCGAGCCGACGATCGGCCACTGGGAAGAACACGTTCCGGGAACGGGCAAGCGAAACGCTTGATGCTCGTTTGAAAGGAACGTTTCCATGTCTGCTGCCACATCCAGATCGGCCAGCGCCGTTCGACCGGCTGGCCGACTTCTGTTTTCCCTGTTCGCAATCGGCGCGACCGCAATGCTGACGGCATCTGCCTTCGCCCATGACGCCACGCCTACCAAGTCGATGCCGCAAGGCTGGTCTTATCCATTCGCGTGCTGTGCCAACTATGATTGCCGTACGACCCATACGGGCGAGGTGCTGGAAAAGCCCGAGGGTTATGTGATTGCCGGCACGGGTGAGGTTGTTCCGATGAGCGACAAGCGCGTCAAGGATAGCCCGGACGGCGAGTTCCACTGGTGCGCTCATCAAGCTGGTCTCGACGCCGGCAAGACGATCTGCCTGTTCGTGCCGCCGCGCTCTTATTAGCACTGCTCGGCTCGTTCGAGCAAAGCCTGCTGACAGACAGTTGTCAGGAGCACTTCTCTATGCTGCCTTGTCGCACAGGCGGCGGGCAAAGGAGAGGAATGCGCTTATGACCATAAAGGCAAGCTGTCACTGCAAGGCGACGACATTCGAGGTTTCGGAGGCGCCGCAAACGGTGACGCGCTGCACCTGTTCCTTCTGCTCGAAGCGCGGGTCGCTGTGGGCCTACTACACGCCCTCGCAGTTCAAGCTCACCAGCCCGATCGAAAATGTCTCTTTCTATCTTTGGGGGTCGAAAACCGTGAAACACGGTTTTTGCGCCACCTGCGGCTGCGGCACTTTCACCGAGACGCCGGACTGGTCGACCGGCGAGCCGGATTTCGACAATCCGAAGGTCAGCGTTAATTCACGTCTGTTCGACGATTTCGACCTCGACAAAGTCGAAGTGGTCGTCATCGACGGCAAGAATCTCTGGTAGCCGATCAATCTCGCAGGCGGCGCGGAATTGCACCGGGAAAAGCCGTGATCAGAGCTTGGGTAGTGGCGTTCCAAAATGCTCTGGTCAATGGACAATCTTTGCGAGAAGATGATGCGGTTGCACCGAAAGGCGGGCCGTACAAAACGAAAGACGTAGTCTGATGCCGATAAAAGATAGTACCTGGCGGGTCGCGTGAAACGCGCGTTTCTATTCGGGCTCACGGCCCAGCTAATCCTCACTGGCGCGCTCTTTCTTGTTTTTGATGATCTGATGCTTCCAATGACGCGGTCTCCGGTCATTGGCATTGTCGCATTGGGTTTGGGCGTCGCGAGCGCATTTTTCGCCTGGAAGGCGATCCCTCATCCGTCCTGGCTGGTCAAAATCGGGATGGGGATTGCCGGCTTTCTTGCCATATTCGTGGCAATCCCCATCATTGAAGTCGTCGTCGTGCTGATCATTCCGCTTATTTCAAACTGAGACACCGCCGGCGCTTTTGCCGTTCCGTTTTTTGCCGCATTTCATGTTACAAGTCGCCGGAAGGGCTGAAACGGCGCGCCTGTGGCGCGACCGCCGATTGGAGAGGGACCATCCTATGAAAAAGACTTTGCTCGTCGTCGTGGCGACGGCCGTGCTCGTGAGCGCCTGCACCACCACCGATCCGTATACCGGGGAGCAGAAGGTTTCCAACACCGCGGCCGGCGCCGGTCTTGGCGCCCTCGCGGGGGCGGGTCTCGGCCTGCTTGCCGGCGGCAATGACCGCCGCAATGCGTTGATCGGCGCCGGCATCGGCGCGCTGGCTGGCGGCGCGATCGGCGCCACGATGGACCAGAACGAGGCCGAACTGCGCCGGCAGCTTCAGGGCACCGGCGTCAGCGTCACCCGTACCGGTGACCAGATCATTCTCAACATGCCGTCCGATATCACCTTCAACGTCGACCAGGACGCGGTGAAGCCCGGCTTCTACCAGGTGCTGAATTCGGTCGCCCTGGTGTTGAACAAGTTCCGCCAGACCACAGTCGACGTTTTCGGCCACACCGATTCGACCGGTGGCGACGAGCACAATTTCGACCTGTCGCAGCGCCGCGCGCTGGCGGTCGCCAACTACCTCTCGGGCCAGGGCGTCGATTCGCGCCGTTTCGCCGTCACCGGCTTCGGCAAGACCCGCCCGGTCGCATCCAACGCGACGGCCCAGGGCCGCGCACAGAACCGGCGCGTCGAGATCCAGCTGTCGCCACTCACCTGAGCTGTTCGGCAAGCGAATGCGAAACGGCCCCCACGTCGGGGCCGTTTTTGTTTGGGCAGAGTTGCCGCTTCAGATTGGTGCGCCATTAAATTAGCTACCTCTAAAGAGCTGCTTTCCCGCAGCCAGGGAAAGGAATAGCATCGTCGCTGTTCCGGAGGGGATGAGGCGGTACAAACTGGCCGCGCAATCAGCATTTTTCCGCCTCGGTCTTGCACGGCCAGATCAGAAAATCTGGGAGGAATGCATGACAAGAACAACAAGCCTTGGGCGCTGCGCCGTCCTCGCTATGACAAGTCTCGTAGGCTCATGGTTGGGCGTCGCTATGGCTCAAGCCGAGGATGCCAACAAGGCCGACATCGATGCCTTGAAAAAATCGCTCGCCAAATATGAAGACTACACCGCCGCCGTCCGCGACCTTTATCTGTCGACAGTCGGCTGCGTCTACTACAGCGGAGAAAAGATAGCGGGCGCGATGGATTACCCGAAGGGCGCCATGGGTATCCATTTCGTCAACGTGCCGAGCATCGGCCAGAAACTCGATCCGATGCACCCCAATGTGCTGATCTACGAGCCGACGAAAAAGGGCCTGCACCTGGTCGGGGTGGAATGGCTGGTGCCGCTGACGCCGGACATCAAAGCGCCGCCGAAGCTGTTTGGCCAAACGTTCATGGGCCCGATGGAGGGACACTATCCGCTCATCCCGAGGGAGTTCGTCCACTACGACCTTCACGCCTGGCTCAAGGACAATCCGAACGGCATGTTCAGCCCGACCAACCCGAACGTGAAATGCAACAAGGCCGAGTTTCCGATGCTCGAGAAACCGACCAAGATGATGCCTGGGCCGATGTGACGGGCGAACCAGGCCAGGAGGTTTTGCCGAGAAGGCAAGCCGGATGGCCGGCTTGCCTTCGAAGGCGGTCGGGGATCAGACCTTGGCGACGATCCGCATGAAGGCCGGCATGTCGTCGCCGAAGCCGACGGTCGAGTCGTTGTCTTCCTGGCGGTGGCGGGCAGGGCGGCTGGTGTTATCGCGCTGCGGCCTGGTGTCGCCGCGTTCCGGTGCGCGCTGCTCGTTGCGATCGGAAGCCTTGCGTTCGGTGTTCTCGGAACGGATCGATTCCTTGCGCGCCCGCCGCTCGCCAATATCGGCGACCGCGGCCTCGGCCACGACCGGCACGTCCTCGAGTGCTGCTTGCGGTGCCGATTCTTCGGCAGGCTTGGCGTGGCGCTCGCGTGGTTTGCGCTCGCCGCGCTGCTTGCGGTCATCGTCCTTGCGGCCGGCGCGGCGCGGCGCGCCGCGGCCACGGCGGGGAGCATCGTCCTCACCGCCCTCGCTGGCGACGACCGTCGACAGGTCGCCATCATGCCATTCGATCTTGTTGCCGATCAGCCGTTCGATGGCGTCGATGTATTTGGTGTCCGACTTGGTGGCGATGGTGAAGGACTTGCCCGAGCGGCCGGCGCGGCCGGTACGGCCGATGCGGTGGACATAGTCCTCGGCATGGATCGGCACATCGTAGTTGAAGACATGGCTGACATCGGGGATGTCGAGACCGCGCGCCGCGACGTCCGAAGCGACGAGGTAGCGCAGCTTGCCGTCACGGAAATTGGCCAGCATCTGCATGCGGGCGCGCTGGTCCATGTCGCCATGCAAGGCGCCGGCATCGAAATCATACTTCAACAGCGAGCGGAACAGCTCCGAGACCTCGACCTTGCGGTTGCAGAAGATGATGGCGTTCTTCAGCCCTTCGTCCTCGGCCTTCATCAAATTGCGCAGCGTCTCGCGCTTGTCCCACGGCTTCGAGCCCGACTTGACCAGCCGCTGGATGATGTTGGTGGCGGCGGATGCGGCCTTAGAAACCTCGACGCGGATCGGCGCGTGCAGGAACTTTTCGGTGAGCTTGGTGATTTCGGGCGGCATCGTCGCCGAGAAGAACAGCGTCTGCCTGGTGAACGGGATCATCTCGCAGATACGTTCGATGTCGGGGATGAAGCCCATGTCGAGCATGCGGTCGGCCTCGTCGATGACGAGGATCTCGACGCCGTTGAGCAACAGCTTGCCGCGCTCGCGATGGTCGAGCAGGCGGCCGGGTGTCGCGATCAGCACGTCGGCGCCACGCTCCAGCTTCTTGTCCTGCTCGTCGAACGACACGCCGCCGATCAGCAGGGCGATGTTGAGCTTGTGGTTCTTGCCGTATCTGATGAAATTTTCTTCGACCTGCGCGGCAAGCTCGCGCGTCGGCTCCAGAATCAGCGTGCGCGGCATGCGAGCGCGGGCCCGGCCTTTTTCAAGGCGGGTCAGCATCGGCAGCACGAAGGAAGCCGTCTTGCCGGTGCCGGTCTGGGCGATGCCCAGAATGTCCTTGCCGAGCAAGGCATGCGGGATGGCGCCAGCCTGAATCGGCGTCGGCTCGGTGTAGCCGGCATCGGTGACTGCGGAAAGGACCTTCGGCGACAGGCCGAGGTCTGCGAAGGTCAACGCTTCTTGAGCGGTCGTTGTGTCTGAGGACAAGTGTTGTTGTCTTTGGCTGGTTCGGGGAAGCGCAACGGCATCCGTCGCGGCAAGCGCCACGCGCCTGCAAGATTGGTATTGCGATTAGGCGCAAGCCCGCGATTTGTCAACAGAAACGGGCGGGAAAGGCACGATTGTGAAGTTGTAACCTTAATCGCGATGCTTAATCCTGCTGCCGGTCGTTGCGCCGGCTCAGTAGCGAAACTGCTCGGCGAGAATGCGCTCGTTCCACGAATGGTTGGGATCAAACAGCAGCGTTGCCGTCGCCGTCGGCGATTCCCGGACCGTGACCGAGGCCACCGCCTTGACCTCGGTGTGGTCGGCGGCGGCGTTCACCGGCCGTTTTTCCGGCTCCAGTATGTCGAAGCGCACGGTCGCCTTGTTGGAGAGCAGCGCACCGCGCCAGCGGCGTGGGCGGAACGGGCTGACCGGGGTCAGCGCCAGCAGCGGCGCGTCGAGCGGCAGGATTGGCCCGTGCGCGGATAGATTGTAGGCGGTAGAGCCCGCCGGCGTCGCAATCATCACGCCGTCGCAGTTCAATTCCGCCAGCCGCTCCTGCTCGTCCACGGTGATGCGGATCTTTGCCGTCTGGTAGGACTGGCGCCACAGTGCCACCTCGTTGATGGCCAGCGCTGAAACCGTTTCGCCCTCATGCGTCACCGCCAGCATCTCCAGCGGACGGATCGTTTCGGCGACCGCAGCGGCGATGCGCTCGGCCAGGCCGCCGACGCGGTATTCGTTCATGAGGAAGCCGATGGTGCCACGGTTCATGCCGTAGACCTTCTTGCCCGTGCCCATCGTATCGCGCAGCGTTTGCAGCAGAAAACCGTCGCCGCCGAGCGCCACGATGACGTCGGCATCCCCGTTGGATGTGTGGCCATAACGCGCCGACAGGCTTTCCAGCGCTGCCTTGGCGTCGGCTGTATCGGACGAGACGAAGGCGAAACGGCTGGCGGCTTTGCTCATGGCTCCCGGATGGCGACCGGTTGCTTGGGCCGCGCCAGCGCGGGGTAGCATGGGCGGGCATTTCTGCAAAGGGAGGTGTTGTCCCGCACGGCAACGCAGCACCGGGGCGAAAATGCCAGCCAGCGGCTCGCGGTTCGTGTCGCGGGTAAGGCGAATGTGATGGTTAAGACCGAGCTTAAACACTCGTAAAGCCCGAGCGGTCATGTTAGCCGGCAGAGGATGGGTGGCTGGGGGGCTAGCCAGTCGAGACCTGTCTATTGCCGGTGACACGCCTGATCATTGTCGTCCTGATGCTGGGAAGTTTTGCCCTTGTCTTTGCCGAACTGGTGCGCCAGTCGGAGGGCATGAGCCTCAGATCGCACCCCATGGCCTCGCGCTGCGATGACACCATCGGAACGCCGTGCCCGCAACGGGCGCTGTGAGGCGAGCTTTCCCGGCCATTTCCACGTCTACTGCGTGACGACCTGAAGATTGGCGTTGCCGTAGAAAGTATAGGCCAGGTAGGTCGGGTCGCCGGTTTCGTAGAACCGCTTGCGCACGCCTTGCAGCACTTCGGCCAGATAGACCGGCCCGTCCTTGAGTTGGGTGGTGATGTCGCCATAGAAGCTGGTCGAGAAGGCTGCGGCCGCACGGTCGGTCAGCGGCCACATGCCGCCGATGAAGCCGGACGCGCCGCCCCCCAGCACCGCCGGACCCCAGCCTTGCACGAAGCCGCCGAGCATTTGCGAGCGGCCGGTGTCGCAGGCGTTGAAGAAGTAGAACGGGTTGCCCTTGCCGTGTGCGGCGGTGACCAGCGCGCGCCATGTGTCCGGATCGAGAGACTGGTCGACGAGGTCGATGGCGAAAACCGGCCGGCCGCTGCTCGGCTGGTTGACCTCGCCGTGGCCGGAAAAATGGATAAACCCGGTCGAGACCTCGCCGACCAGTTTTTCGAAGGAGACGAAATCGCCGTCGAAGCGGCGATAGCCGGCGAGCTTGCTCAGCGCGTCGATCTCGACCTGCTGGAACGGCAGCGACTGCTTGTCGACATAGGAGGGAGCGACAGCCGCGACGCCGGTGAAGGCCATGCGATCGAGCGGATTGTCGACCTGCGAGGAAATGCTGCGCGGCGCCCAGCGGGCCAGCCGGTAGCTCATGCCGAGAAAGCCGTCCCGGGTTGCGCCATCTCCGCTTTGCGGGCGGATCAGTTCCCATGGCAGCGTCGGGCTGTTCGAGGTGATCTGGATCGAATGCAGTTCGCCCTTGTCGCGCAACGACCAGAACACGTCCTTGAAGGCTTTTGGCACATAGTCCCGGTAGAGTGCGTCGCCAAAGCCTTCGGCGGCCAGCGTGACAAAGCGCTTTTGTGCGTCCGGGTCGCTGCTTGCGGCGGGCTGTTGCAGCGAGACAGCACTGCGCAGGCTCAATCCCAGCTGCAGCAGCACGCGGTATTCAGAGTCCAGCCACGCCGCCATTTCCGGTGGGGTCGAGAATGTATCGGTGATCGGGCCGGCCAGATGCGGCGAATGGATGATGATCTGCCCGGCGCCCAGGCCGCTCGGATCGTCATAGAGAATGGTCACGTCGAGGTCGGGCACGTCATCCATGCTACCGCCGCCGAGTTCGAGCTTGCCGGTCACCGCCGGTTGTGGCGGGGTTGAGGCCAGCAGCATGACCGGAGGAGCTGTGTCGGCGGTGGCTTCGACTGACGGTGCCACCGGCTGCAAGCGCTTGATGATCACCGGCCGCGAGGCGGAGCCAAGAAAACGGCCGGCGCTGTAGATGCGGGCGATGAATTGTGCCGGCTTGCTATCCCTGCGATCGGCCGCGCCTTCAGGTCGAAGCGGACAAAATCGCTGTCGCCCTCGCGATAGAGCGTCGTCTGCCGGCTCCATTTGCCGCCATCGACAAGATCGAAACCGCTGGCGAAGAGATCGATATCGATCGGCCAGGAATCGGTTCCGGCCGGCATCGCCATGGCCAGGGCGCCGTCTGGCGTCGCCGACGAACCGGGCGCCGCCTTGACCTTCACCTCGGGCGTCAATTGCTCCTCGGTCAGCGCAATGGAAACCGTCACCGTTTCGCCGGCGACGACTTCGTCCGGCGCGTCGATGGAGGGATGGCGCACCACTTCGACTGCATTGTTGTCGACGGGTGGAGACACCATCCCGGGAGGTGCCTCCGGCAGCGGCGCTGAAGGCGCCTCGGCCGCCGACGGCAAATCGGGCAATGGAGAAAGCGGTACAATGACAGGCGGTGGGGCGGGCGCCGGCGACGGGGCAGGCGGCAATGCCGAAGGGTCTTCGGATGTCGCCGTGTCAGAGGCAGGTGGCTCTTCAGCCGTGGCCGATTCGGGCGGTGGCGGGGGTGGCTCGGCACTTGACTGCGCTTCCGGTGGCGGGGTGGGCTCCATGCTGCCGGCTTCGCCGTCCTCCCGATAGGCGCCGCCAAGATCGTTCTGCGCCGCGGCTGCGGCCTTGCCCGCGTCTTCCTGATATTTCTTTTGCGCTTCGTACTGTTGTCGAGCCTGCTGGCGCTGCTGCTCCTGGCGTTTGTATTCCTCGTATTGGGCAGCCTCGTCGGCGCTGTTTCCCGTCCAGGCGTCGGGATTGCCGGAGCCCGGCGCAACGTCCATCGGCGGATGGGACTCCTGGTTTCTGCCATCGAAATTGAGGAAGCCGGAGTCGCTATCGGCGGGGCCAGAACCATCACTTCCGGAAATGTCGCTGCCCCCACTGCCGCTGGACCAGCTCTGCATCGGCGGTACCGGCTCGGGCTCGGGCGCCGGCAGCGCATCGAGGGGTGCCGGCGGTGTCTCGGTCGGTGCGGCGGCGACCGACCGGTCCGGCGTCAGCACAAATTGGCCGTCGGCAGCAAGACCATAGGCCACCCACGGCCCCTGAGCTGCGAGTGTCTTGTTGGCAACCGTTTCCGTGACCGAAGCGAGCATGGCGCCGATCGTCATGTCCCGCCTGGTCAGCGCGGCCGTCAGCGCATCGGCAAACACCGTGACCGGTTTGGCTTCGTTCAGCGCGACGCTTCCCGGCTTGGCGGAAAAGGTGACGATGGCGTTGGACGGCGGATCGATCGCCGCTAGCCCTTGCATCACGCCCGGCGTCGGATTGTCTCCGTCGCCGGGATTGTCCAGAAAAACCAGCTTGAATGTCGGCGTTGCCTCGAGCGCTTGCAGAAACAGGTCGAGAGGCAATGCCGTCTGGTCGACGGTTTCCTTTGAATCGGTCCGCGCGCCGCGTGTCAGCATATAGTTGCGGCCGTTGGCCTGAGCCGTATGACCGACATAGTAGAAGATGCCGACGGAATCGGCGCTGGCCAGCGACTTGGCAAAATCATACATGGCGTGCGCCACATCGGCGCGATCGCCGTCGGACACTTGCTGGACGCTGAACCCAAGCGACCGCAGGCTCGTTGCGACGAGTTCGGCACTGAGTTCGGCGTTGGCGATGGACGGCGCGCCGTCATAGGCAGGGTTGGCGACCACCAACGCGATGCGCTCCTCGCCGCGCGCGGCGGAAAGGAGCGCCATGGTCATCAGCAGCGCAGCCGCCAGAAGGCGCATGAACCCGACCCAGACCTGCAAGCCGCGGCGATGACGCCAAGGCTTGCCCCAATTCATCAGTGGCCTCGTCCGTGACCATACCATGACGGGATCACCGGCGCATCGGCATCGAACGTCCACTCTGACGGCGGCAGGGTGCCCTCAGGCGTGGGGTCCCGGCGCAATCCAGGGGCAAGCGGCATTCCGTAAAAGGAAGTTGACTGTATAGTTAGTCATAGTTATTCCTGATGCCGAGGACGAGTTGGCCAGCCGGCGTTTGCCGGTGAATGGCCACCGAAAAAAGGGGAATATCTTGACAGCCAACCGGTCAGCCGTTGAGGCGAAGGGCGTCACCAGGATTTTTCAGGGAACCGGCCACGACGCCGTCAAGGCGCTCGACAATGTCTCCGTCTCGATCCGTGAAAATGAATTCTTCACGCTGCTTGGCCCGTCCGGCTGCGGAAAGACGACGCTGCTCAGGCTGATCGCCGGCTTCGACTATCCGACCGACGGCGAAATCCTGCTCCATGGCCAGGACATTGCGCCGCTGCCGCCGTTCAAGCGGCCGGTCAACACCGTGTTCCAGTCCTATGCGCTGTTCCCGCACATGACGGTGGCCGAAAACATCGGCTTTGGCCTGAAGATGCTGGGCAGACCGAAGGCCGAGATCGAGGCGCGCGTCGAGGCGATGCTGAAGCTCGTCCACATGCAGGAGCTGAAGAACCGGCGCACCAGCCAGATCTCCGGCGGCCAGCAGCAGCGCGTGGCGCTGGCCCGGGCGCTGGCGCCGCAGCCAAAAGTGCTGCTGCTCGACGAACCGCTCTCGGCGCTCGACTACAAACTGCGCAAGGAGATGCAGATCGAGCTGAAGCGGTTGCAGCACGAGACCGGCATCACCTTCATCTTCGTAACCCACGACCAGGAAGAGGCGCTGACCATGTCGGACCGCATCGCGGTGATGTCGTCGGGCAACATCCTGCAGGTCGGCACGCCATGGGACATCTACGACCATCCAGCCGAGCGTTTCGTCGCCGATTTCATCGGCGAGACGAACTTCTTGACCGGTACGATCGAGAGTGCAGGGAACGGCCATGCGCGGATCGTCTTGAGTTCGGGCGCGAGGATCTGCGCAACCACCGCCAGGGACTTTCAGCCGGGCAGCAAGGCAACGCTGATGGTGCGGCCCGAACATGCCAAGCTCGTCAAAGGCCCCGGCGACCTCGCCGGCACGATCGAGACCATCGTCTATTTCGGCACCGACACGCATATCCATGTCCGGCTGGATGGCGGCGAAGCCTTCATCGTGCGCCAGCAGAATTCGCGCAGCGCCAGTTGCGGCTTCGAGACTGGCGGCAAGGTCGGCATTTCAATCGGCGACGACGCCGCCCAGTTGTTGAAGGACTAGGGCCGATGGCGAGCGCGAAAGAGGTCGCCGACAAGGCCGAGCGCGACGATATCCGGTCGCGCTGGCTGCTGTCCGCCCCGGCGCTGCTGATCGTCTTCCTCGCGGCCGTCGGGCCGCTGCTGATCGTGGTCATCTATTCCTTCCTGACGCCCGGCAATTACGGCGACGTGAAGTGGCAGTTCTCGGCCGGCGCCTGGGTGAGCGTGCTGCTCGAGCGCGATGTTTTCGACGACACGCTGTCGCTTGCCGGTGCGCATCTGTCGATCTTCTGGCGCTCGGTCTCGCTGTCGCTGGCAACCACTGGGCTGACCCTGATTTTTGGCTTCCCGACCGCCTATTTCATCGCCACGCGGCCGGAACACCGGCGCGACATCTGGCTGTTCCTGATCACGATCCCGTTCTGGACCAACCTGCTGATCCGCACCTTCGCCATGCAGGAGGTGCTGCGCAATGACGGCCTCATCAACTGGGTGCTGCAGTGGCTCGGGATTACCGACCACCCGATCCAACTGATGTATACGAATTTCGCCGTGCTGCTCGGCATGGTCTATGTGTTCCTGCCGCTGATGGTGCTGCCGCTCTATGCCAGCATGGAGAAGATCGACTTTCGGCTGGTAGAGGCGGGTTACGATCTCTACGCGACGCGGTTCCAGGTGCTGCGGCGCATCATCGTGCCATTGGTCACGCCGGGCATGGTCGCCGGCTCGATCCTCGTCTTCATCCCGTCGCTTGGCGCCTATGTGACGCCGCGCGTGCTGGGCGGCGGCACCAATCTGATGATCGGCAACCTGATCGAGCTGCAATTCGGCCAGGGCCGAAACTGGCCGCTGGGCGCGGCGCTGTCGATCACTCTGATGGCGATCGTCATGGTCGCGCTGCTGTTCTACGTCCGCAACACAACCAGATCGGATGGCAGCCATGGCTGACCGCTTCGACGTCCGGCGGCAGACCGGCTTTGCCTCGATGGCGATGCTGTGCTTCTTCCTGCTCTATCTGCCGATCGCCACGCTGGTGGCCTACGCCTTCAACGACAACGAATCGCTCGCGATCTGGAAGGGCTTTTCGCTGCGCTGGTTCCACGTCGCCTGGAACAACTCGCTGGTCATCGAATCGTCGATCCGCTCGGCCCAGATCGCCGCCGTCGCCGCCGTGCTGGCGACGATCTGCGCGACGATGGCGGCGCTGGCGACGACGCGGACCAAGCCCTATCGCGGGCTGACCTTCAAATACGCCTTCATCAACCAGCCGCTGATGGTGCCGGAGATCGTCACCGCGGTGGCGCTGCTGATCGTGTTTTCACGCATCAAGATCTGGACCGGTTATTCGGGTCTCGGCTACCTCATCGCCGCGCACACCGCCTTCTGCATTCCCTTCGCCTTTCTGCCGATCCGGGCGCGGCTGGAAAGCATGGATCTGTCGCTCGAAAGGGCGGCGGCCGATCTCTACGCGACCAGATGGCAGACCTTCCGGCACGTGACCTTGCCGCTGCTGTGGCCCGGCATCCTCGCCGGGCTGATGCTCGCCTTCGTCGTCTCGCTGGACGACGTCGTCATCACCGAATTCGTCAAATCGGGCGGCCAGGACACGCTGCCGACCTACATGCTCGGCCAGCTCCGGCGCGGCGTGACGCCGGAAATCAACGCCATCTCGACGGCCTTCCTCGTGCTGTCGATCGGCATCGTCACCGCTTTCTTTTTCGTCAGCAGGAAACGGACCTGAGGCAGCATTGCCGCCGGTCCCAACAATGGGAGCAAGTGCATGAACTGGAAACTGACCGCGACCGCTCTGGGGCTGTCGCTGATGGCCATGACCGGGATGGCCCGCGCCGATGGCGAGCTCAACATCTACAATTGGGGCAACTACACCAGCCCGGACCTGATCAAGAAGTTCGAACAGACCTACAAGGTCAAGGTTACCGTCACCGACTTCGATTCCAACGACACCGCGCTCGCCAAGATCCGCCAGGGCGGCGCCGGTTTCGACATTGTCGTGCCTTCGGCCAGCGTGGTTCCGATCTGGATCAGTGAAGGTCTGCTGCTGGAGACCGATCCCAACACAATGGAAAACTTCAAGAACATGGACCCGAAATGGGTCGATGTGCCTTTTGATCCGGGCCGCAAATACACCGTTCCGTGGCAGTGGGGAACGACCGGCGTGTCGGTCAACAAGTCGGTTTATTCCGGCGACGTGAATACGTCGGCGATATTCCTCGACCCGCCGGCCGAACTCGTCGGCAAGATCAATGTCGTCCCCGAAATGGGGGACGTCATGTTCCTCGCCATCGCCTATGAGGGCGGCCAGTACTGCACCGACGACAAGGTGCTGCTGAAGAAGGTGCGCGACAAGCTGGTCGAGGCCAAGGCGAAATGGCTGTCCTTCGACTACGGTGCCGTCGACGGGCTGGGCAAGGGCGACATCGCGGCCGGCGTCAACTGGAACGGCATATCGCTGCGCCAGCGGCTGCAGAACGACAAGATCGTCTATGGCTATCCCAAGGAGGGTTATCCGATCTGGATGGACAATGTCGCGGTCCTCAAGGACGCCAAGAATGTCGAGAATGCCAAGCTGTTCCAGAACTTCATCATGGATCCCGAGAATGCCGCACTGATCTCGGCCTTCGCGCGCTATTCGAACGGCATCAAGGGCTCAGAAGCCTTCATGCCGGCCGACATGAAAGATGCGCCGGAAGTGAAGGTTCCCGCGGAATTCGCGGCCAAGGGCCAGTTCATGGCGGCCTGTCCGCCGGATGTGCAGGCGCTTTACACCAAGATCTGGACCGACCTGCAGAAATAGCCCGATCCGTTGTTTTCCGCGCCGCGACATGCGGCGCGGCCACCCTCTCGACCATCAAGCCAAAAGGCGATCTGGCGATCGCAGGAGACCTTCATGACCGATCTCGACCTCTGCTATATCCCGGCCAGCGAGGCGTTGCGGCAGTTCAAGGCGAAGACACTGTCGCCCGTCGAACTGATGCAGGCGACCATCGACCGCGCCGAGGCGACGAAGGCGACGATCAACTGCTTCACCTTCGAGCATTTCGACGAGGCGATGGATCTGGCCAAAAAGGCCGAGGCGAAATACGCCAAAGGCGCCCGGACCGGCGCGCTCGAGGGCCTGCCGATCGGCATCAAGGACGAGAGCTACATCAAGGGCAAGCCGACATCGCATGGCTCGCTGCTGACCAAGGACGCCATTGGCGGTCACACGTCGACGATGAACGAGCGCGTCATCAAGGCGGGCGGCATCGTGCATGCGCGCACGGCAACGCCCGAATTCAGCTGCGCCGGCTTTACCTGGTCGAAGCGCTGGGGCGTTACCCGCAACCCATGGAACCCGGATTTTACCCCGGGCGGTTCGTCCGGCGGTGCAGCGGCAACGCTGGCCTCCGGCACATCTTCGATCGCCACCGGCTCGGACATTGCCGGATCGATCCGCATTCCGGCGTCGGCCTGCGGTCTTGTCGGCTTCAAGCCGCCTTATGGGCGCAACCCGGACGAGCCGCCCTTCAACCTAGATTTCTACTGCCACATCGGGCCGCTGGCGCGGAACGTGAAGGACGCGATCCTGCTGCAGAACGTCATGGCCGGACCGAGCCCGCTCGACATCGCCACGCTGCGGCCGAAACTGCGGCTGCCGCTCGACTACAAGCCGATCAAGGGCTGGAAGATTGCCTTCTCGATGGACCTCGGCTCCTTTGAAGTCGATGCCGACGTGCGCAAGAACACGCTTGCCGCCTGCGATGTGTTCCGCTCGCTCGGCGCCACGGTCGAGGAGGTCGATCTTGGCTGGGGCGACGAGGTGCTGAAGGCCGGCATCGCTTACCTGGAGCATCTGTTCGGCGCCTCGCTGTCGCAATTGCTCAAGGAGCACGGCAAGGACATGACCAGCTATGCCAGGCAGTTCGCCGAGGACGGGCGAAAGTCGAAGGCCGCCGACTTCGTCGGAACGCTGGAGGTGGCGGCCAAAATGTACGAGACGCTGGGGCCGCTGTTGGAAAAGTATGACGTGCTGATCTGCCCGACGAACGCGCTTCCCGCCGTGCCGGCGGAGTTCGACCACACCAGGGAAACGCTGGCGATCAACGGAAAGCAGGTGAACCCGTCGCTTGGGTGGGTGATGACGACGCCGTTCAACATGCTGAGCCGTTGTCCCGTAGTCTCAATTCCATCGGGCAGGGCGGCAAATGGCGTGCCGACGGGCCTGCAGATCGTCGGTCGCACCTATTGCGACGCCGATGTGTTCCGGGCGGCTCTCGCCTATGAAACGGCACAGGGGCAATGGTATGAGAGTGCGGCGACACGCCCGTCGCTTTGATATTTGAGGCGGGCCGCAAGGTCGAAAAGGCTGGATGAAAATGGCGCAACGCAAGGCAATCGCGGCGGACAGGGCTGCAACTACCAAGGGGTCGGCGAACGATGCCGCCCCCAAGGACCGCCGGCGCGAGCGCGGCGAAGCGAGCGTTCAGCGCATCATCGACGCCACGATCGAACTTATCGCCGAGGAAGGCCTGGCGAGCGTCACCATGCAGCGCATCGCCGAGCATGTTGGTTCCTCCAACGCGCTGGTGGTCTTTCACTTTCGCAGCAAGGAGAACCTGTTTCGCGCCGTGCTGCAGTATCTCAGCGATCGCTACGACGAGCTGTGGGTGACGCTGGTGCGGGCGCCAGGCCTTTCGGCGGCGGAGCGGGCCCTGGGCGCGGTCGATTGCGCGCAGCGTTTCGCCCGGCAGCACCCGAACTGGGTTTCGGTCTTCGTCGTGTTCTCCAGCGACCGCAAGAGCATGCAGATCTATAATGAAATCGGCTTGCCCAGCGATCTCGCCTACACCGCCGAGGCGCGCGAGCTGCTGATCGAGATATCGCGCAGCGGCGGTTATACCGGGGTCGACATAGACACCCTGTCGGAGAGCCTGAATTACCTGGTTCACGGCGCCTGGTACTGGGACCATCTCAATCCGTCCAGCCGTGACACCAACGTGCTGCGCAAGACCATGCTCCTCCTGCTGCACCAGGCGTTTCCCAGGCACTTTGAATTGATGCCTTGATCCCGCTTAAAGGGTCTGCCGCAAATGGCAGCCCGCCTGGTGCTTCTGCGCGAGATACTCGTCGATCAGCTGGCGATAACGCACCTTGCCGAAGCTGGTGAAATGGCCGCCATGCACGACCGAGATATCGAGGTCGCGCATACGCAGCAGTGTGGCGATATAGTCAGGAGAAGGCAGTAAAGTAGCCATCTTATGCAAGCGGGAGGCTATTCGCCGTCAACAACCCCTTGAGTTGAGCGCGAAAGCTGTTACAACTTTGAGGCGTATCAGGGGAGGGGTAAATGGGGTCGTTTTCTATCTGGCATTGGGCAATATTGCTGCTGTTGATCGGCGTGCCTGTTTTCTTTGCCGTTCGGTCGGCCGCGAAGCCGTCACAGAATCCAGCGGCGCTTGTGGGCTTTGGCGGCTGGCTGATGCTGCTGGCGATCGGCCAGACGTTGTCGCCATTGCGCTCATTGGCCCAATTGAGTTCATCGATGGAAGACTATCAGAAACTCATGACGCTTCCCAACGGGACCTTGGCGGCTTATGGCGAGATCGCGCTGTTGTTAGCGTTCCTGGTGCTCCAAGTGGTTGTTCTCATTGCCATGTTTCGGCGCAGCCCCCGCTTCAAGCAGCTATTTCTCGTGCAGTGGATTGCAATCCCGGTCGTGTTCGTCCTCGACACTGTGTGGATTTCCGCCGCTCTCGGGGCTCCGATAAGCCAGATCCTTGCGGGAGATGCGCTGGTCACGCCTATTGTGTCATTTGTTTTGACCGGGATTTGGGTCGCTTACGTCTACAGGTCGGTCAGGGTGAAGAACACGTTCGGTGGCGATACGGCAGCCACTCACGCTGCGACGTTCTCCTAGAAGGTCCACCGGGACGGCGCAGCCGGCCAAATCGCGAGCGCTTCGCGGAAGGGAGACGGCCGCACGAAGGCGTTTGGCTCACATCGGATAGAAAACTGGTGCGGGCGCGATCCCTGCGGGCGCTGCCGCAGCTGCAAATCCCGCTTAGCGGGATTGCAGGAGATGGCAGCCGGCTTGGCGCTTTTGTTCCAGGTACTCATCAATCAGCTGGCGATAGCGCACCTTGCCGAAGCTCGGAAAATGGCCGCCATGCACGACCGAGACATCGAGATCACGCAGGCGCAGCAGCGTGGCGATATAGTCGTCGACGACAGAGTGGTAGACATCGTCGATCAGCGGACCGTCATAAATGATGTCGCCGGATAACAGGATGCCCGTCCTGTTTTCGTAAAGCGCGATGCCGCCGGGTGAATGGCCGGGCGTGTGGATCACCTCGAAGGTACGGTCGCCGAGGTCGACGACATCGCCTTGCGCGAGCAAGCGGCCGGCCGGCGCCGGCAGGATGCGGTAGCGCGCCGTATCCCAACCATCGGGCATGCCGTCGAACATCTCGTCGTTCGCATAGCGGTCGGCGACCGTCCATTCGTTGCGCGGATCGGCGAGGATTTTCGCCTCGGCGCGGTGCACGCAGCGATCGGGAAATTCGTGATGGCAGCCGATATGGTCGAAATGCGTGTGGCTGGCGACGCAAATGAGCTTTTGCTCGCTCACCAGCGGCACGTGACGCCTGAGGCTGAAATGGCCGAGGCCGGTGTCGAACAGCAGATCACGGTCGCGGCCGCGCACATGCCAGATATTGCAGCGGAAGAACGGTTTGATCCATGGCTCGTGGATCAGCGTCACACCATCGCCCATGCGGATGGTTTCGTACCAGTTCGGCGCGTCGATGATGGGAAGCGTGCTCATCGCTCAGTCTGTCAAAAGAATGATGTCGCCAGCGTCGCATGAAACCGCGACCGTGTCGCCGGGCTGGACGGTGGCTGCGGCCGGAAGTTTGGCGATGAACTGCAGCGAGGGGTCTTCGATGGAAACCGCGAGCACGCGCTTGAAGCTGCCCTGGAACACGACGTCGCTTACCTTGGCAGAGCCGAGCGCGACGTTGCCTGCCGCTGCACCGAGGACAAGGTGCTCCGGCCGTATGGCGAGCGCAACAGCCGAGCCCTGCGGCAACGCGCCGGGCAGTGAAACCGGCCCAACCGACGTCGCGACCGTGCTTGCCCTGTCCGTCGCCGCCGTGACTGTGCCGGAAAGGATTGTACTTTCGCCCATGAAGGTGGCGGAAAAGCGTGTCGCGGGGCGGGCATAGACGCGCTCGGGCTGGCCTTCATCCTCGATGCGCCCGTCATTCATCACCACGCAATGGTCGGCCAGCGCCATCGCTTCTTCCTGGTCGTGGGTGACATGGATGAAGGCGGTGCCGACGCGCTTCTGGATCGCTTTCAGTTCGTCCTGCATCTGCCGGCGCAGTTTGAGGTCGAGCGCGCCAAGCGGCTCGTCGAGCAAAAGCACCGCCGGCTCGATGACCAGTGCGCGCGCCAGCGCCACGCGCTGCCGCTGGCCGCCGGACAGCTGGTGCGGCTTCTTGTCGAAGGCGGAAGCCAGCCCGACCAGCGCCAGCGCCTCGCGCGCCTTCGCAGCTCGCGTCGTGCCATCGACGCCCTGCATGCGCAGGCCGAAGCCGACATTGCTGCCGACGCTCATATGCGGAAACAGCGCATAGTCCTGGAACACCGTAGTCGTCGGCCGCTTGGCCGGCGGCACCGCGGTGCAGTCCTCGCCGCGGATGAACACTTTGCCCTCGCTCGGGGTGACGAAACCGCCGAGAATGGAAAGCAGCGTCGTCTTGCCGGAGCCCGAGGGGCCGAGCAGGATGGTGTAGCTGCCGGGTTCGATCTGCAGCGAGACGTTTTTCAGCACCGTCTGCTGGCCGAAGCGGTGTGACACGGCGCGAATGTCGACCAGGGGTGCGGTCATGCCGGCTTTCTCCGCAGCAAGGTCAGTTCAAAAAACACCACCAGCACGATGGAGACGGCGAAGACCAGCGAGCCGACGGCATTGGTTTTGGGA
This sequence comes from Mesorhizobium sp. P3_B5, assembly GCF_056402815.1. Classification (NCBI taxonomy): domain Bacteria; kingdom Pseudomonadati; phylum Pseudomonadota; class Alphaproteobacteria; order Hyphomicrobiales; family Phyllobacteriaceae; genus Mesorhizobium; species Mesorhizobium sp. P3_B5. The sequence continues at coordinate 133,647 of NZ_JBFUGR010000011.1, forward strand.
TTGAGACCGGAGCGCAACAGGTTCCAGATCTCGACCGGCAGCGTGGTGTCAAAACGGGTCAGCAGGAAGGAAATCACGAACTCGTCCCAGGAGAAGGTCATCGACAGGAAGAAGCCGGCGAAGATGGCCGGCGCCATCACCGGCACGGTGATCAGCAGCAGCACCTTCCATTCCGGTGCGCCGAGGTCGCGTGCGGCGCGCTCGATGTTGATCTGATGGTCGCCCATCTGGCTGTAGATGATGGCAAAGCAGAGTGGCAGGTTGATCACGACATGGCCGATGCCGGCCGCGAGCAGCGACTTCGGCACGCCGGCCCAGTTGAACAGCACCAGCAAGCCCATGCCGATGATGAGATAGCTGACCGTCAGCGGCAGTGTGATCAGCCCGCGCAGCAGGGCCGAGGAAGGCAGGGTGAAGCGCGCAAAGCCCCAGGCGGAGAGGAAGCCGAGCGTGACGGCGACAAAAGAGGAGACGGACGCCACCAGCAGCGAATTGACCAGCGCCGAGGTCAGCCGCGTGTCGGAAAGAACCGCGTCGTACCAGCGCAGCGACGGGCCGGTGAAGGGCGGGATCGGAAACGAGGTCGCCTGCAGCGAGAACAGCACCAGCACGACCACGGGCAGGAAGATGAAACCGTAGATGGCAAGCGCATAGAGCCACGAGGCGATGCGGACAAACTTGCGCATCTCAGGCCCGCTCGATCTTCAGCCAGCGGGCGCAGGCGAGATAGGCGATGGTGACGACCGCCATCAGGATGATCGACAGCGCCGAGGCCAGCGGAAAATCGCCACGCCGGCCGATCTGCATCATCACCAGTTGCGGCATCAAAAGCTCGTTGTTGCCGCCCAGGATCTGCGGCGTGATGTAGTCGCCGATGCACAGCACGAAAGTCAGGAAGGCGCCGACCATGATGCCGGGCAGCGTCAGTGGCAGGACGACATGCAGGAAGGTGCGCACCGGCCCGGCGCCGAGATCGGCGGCGGCCTTGCGGTAGCTCGGGCTGAGCTGCTTGAGGTTGGCGAAGATGGTCAGCGTCAAAAGCATGACGAAGAAATGCACGAAACCGGTGACGGTGGCGAAACGTGTGTTGGCCAGCTGCACCGGCTCGGCAAACAGGCCGGAGCCGGTCAGGGCGCGGTTGATGACGCCGTTCTGCGCCAGCACCAGTAGCCAGGAATAGGAGCGCACGACATAGGAGGTCCAGAACGGCAGCACGGCCAGCATCAGCGCCAGCCGCTGCCAGCGTTCTGGCACCTGTTCGGCGAGAATCCAGGCGAAGGGATAGGCGAGCAGCACAGAGATGACGGTGACGATGGCTGTCACCTCGAGCGAGTTCACCATTGCCTGCCAGTAGGAAGGGTTGGTGAAGAACTGGCTGTAGTTGGCGAGCGTAAAGCTGCCGCCCTCATGCGCTGTCAGGCTTGAAAGCCCCATGGCGACGAAGGGCAGCACGAAGAACAGCAGCGTCCAGCCGAGTGCCGGCGTGACCAGCACCCAGGGCAGGGCATTGCCCGCCCGGGGCAGGGCACGCGAATTGTTCGCGACGGTGTTCAAGGTCTCGGCCGTCTACTGCGCCTGCAGCATTTCGGTCCAAACGTCCTGCATCTTCTTGTCGAGATCGGCGTTCGGCGCCGGGTAGGACTGGGCGCGAGCGAGGAAGGCCGGCTGCTCGTCGAAACGCAAGATCTTCTTCTGGTCGTCGGTCAGCGCTGCCTTGGTGTTGGCCGGCATGCCCCAGTAGCAGGACGAGGTGGCAAGCCGCGCCTGCCCCTCCGGGCTCATAATGTACTGGATGAATTTCAGCGCCAGATCCTTGTTCTTGGAATCCTTGAACATGGCGAGCGACTGCGACCACAGCACAGCACCTTCCTTAGGGATCGAGAAGTCCAGCGCCGGGTTTTCCTTGGCCAGTCCCGCCGTCACCCATTCGCCGCCGCCGACCAGAATGTCGACCTCGCCGGTCGCCAGTGCTGTCTGGCTGGCGGTGACTTCGCCGACCAGCTTGGCATTGGCCTTCATCTTGAGCAGCTCGGCCTTGATGGCGGGCAGGTCGGCTTCGGTCAGCTCCGCCGTCTTCTTGCCGATCGCCAAAGCGGCCATGCCGATGACCGGCAGATAATAGTCGTAGATGGCGATCTTACCCTTGTATTTCTCGCCGGTCAGCGCAGCCATCGACTGCATGTCGGACGGATCGACCTTGGTCTTGTTGAAGCCGATCGTGTTGTAGCCGAACTTTTCGGTGATGCCGTAGCGCTTGCCGCCGACGACGGTGGAGCCGTCCATCTTCACCTCGGGGAACAGGTCGGCGAGGGGCAATTTGTCTTCCGGCAGCGGCTCGAACAGGCCCTTTTCGACGCCGCGCGGCACGTCGATGCTATCGATCACCATGACGTCCCAGTCGCCGGGCTGCGACTGGTCGACGATGGCGAGGCCGGCGCCGGTGCCTTCGAATTCCTTGACATTGACCTTGACGCCATTGGCCTCCTCGAAAGGCTGCAACAGTGCCGGGTCGGCGTGATCGCACCAGATCAGGGCGTTGAGATCGGCGGCATGGGCGCCGGTGGCGAGCAGCAGGGCGGTGACAGCGGTGGCAGTGCGCAGATGGGTTTTCAGGATGGACGTGAGGGTCGTGGACATCGAGTGTTCTCCCTTGCCTTTTTGGCTTCTTGCAAAAAATTGAACCAATTCTAAAATTGAGTCAATTCTGTTTTTATGGCAAGAGGCTGATATGAGCGGATTGCGGGCACGGCAAAAGGCGGATCGGCACCGCCGCATCATCGAGGCGGCGGCCGAGCTGTTCCGCGAGGCCGGCTATGAGGGCGCCAAGATCGAGGCGATTGCGGCGCAGGCCGAGGTCTCGGTCGGCACCATCTACAATTACTACCAGAACAAGGGCGACATTCTTGGCGCCATCGTCTCGCTAGAGGTCAACGAGGTGCTCAATGCCGGGCGCGGCGTCGTCGCCAACCCGCCGGCCAATGTCGGCGATGCGCTGGATACGCTGATCGGCATCTATATCGAGCACTCGCTCCACTATCTCAGCAAGGAGATGTGGCGGCAGGCAATGGCGATCTCGACGCAACTGCCCGACAGCCCGTTCGGCCAGGCCTATACCGGGCTCGACCGCTCGCTGACCGAACAGATCCGTGCGCTGGTCAAGCGCCTGCAGGAGACCGGCCTGGTGCGGCGCGACATCGATGGAGAGGCGCTCGGCGAACTGGTGTTCAACAACATGAACATGATGTTCATCGAGTTCGTGAAGCGAGACGAGGCGAGGATACCGGAATTGCGCGCGGCGATCCGGCGGCAGAACCGGATACTGGTGGCGGCTATTGGGGTGTGAGGGGCGCGAGGAGGCCCTTCACAGTTGGCGCTTGAAATAGTGCATCAACTGGCTCTTACTTGTGACGGGTAGGTTAGGGTAGCCAGTTATGCGTTCAGTTTTGAGAGTTTTGGCTGCTGCGTCAATAATCGCAACGGCAACATGTTCGGCCAAGGCTCTGGAGTACAAGCCGGTATCGTCTCCGGGCGAACTCCCGTTTCTCGTCGTTTCTGGTGAATTTGGAATCAATGAGCCTCTGAATGAATTTAGCAGCGCTGTCGCCAGCAGCGGGGCCAGGATGATCGTCTTCGATTCGCAAGGGGGGAGCATCGGGAGCGCAATGCAGCTTGGGCGTATGATCCGGGCAGCGGGGTTGGATACGCTTCAAGTTCGCCAGTTGCAGTGCGCTTCCGCCTGTTCACTGGCTTTCATGGGCGGCGTTCGTCGCGTCGCTGATCCGGGCTCTATAGGTGTTCATCGCTCATCCTTCGCTCCAGACAGCGGGATGTCCGCCGAAGAGGCTGTCGCGAACGTTCAAGCTGTCACCGCTAACATTATGTCTTACATGACCGAAATGGGAGTAGACCCCAAGCTCATGGCCGTCGCATTGAGCTATGACAAGTCTGACATGCGGTATCTGTCCGCCAGTGAAATGACAGAGCTGCGGGTAACCAACCTTATCCCCACGCAGCCACCGGTCGACACATCACAGGTGCCGTCAACGCCTAGTCCGCCCCCAGCTGAAGCCAGCGCCAAAGAACAGCAACTGGAGAGTGCGGCGGTGGCCTTCATGAAGGGGCTTATTGAGCGTCACGGCGACAACGAAGATTTGGCAATCTCTCAGGTTCTAACTTCCTATGCCGGCATCGTGGACTACTATGGCAAGCCCACGGACTTAAGCTCAATTGTCGCGGACAAGCGGAGCTATTTCCAACGATGGCCCGAACGGGGATATAATGTCCACGACGAGAGCGTCATGGTCACTTGCGCCAATGAGCGGTGCATGGTGTCGGGCACCTACGACTGGATTGTCCGCAGCCTTCCAAGGCACAAGCAGGCAAAAGGCGTGGCGCGCTTCAGCTACACGATCGCGATTGGACCGAACCCCAAAATCATTGCCGAGACGAGCAAAGTCGTGCGCTGAACACACCTTGGCACGGGGGGAATGGCTGTCCGCTCTTTGCGTAGTCTCTGGGAGACAATGGTGCCTCCGGACGGAATCGAACCACCGACCTTCGGTTTACAAAACCGCTGCTCTACCAGCTGAGCTACAAGGGCACGGCGCTCCGGTTGGCGGCAGAACCGGATATTGGTGGCGGTGATCGGGATGTGAGGCAGTGCACCAACAAACTTCACCCACAACCAAATGTTGTGCGTGTTGCATATATGAGACTTAAGGTTGATCGAAACACCGCTATAGCCGCTTGGCGCCAGAAGCAATTTGCTCAGCGGCGCGGCGGGGGTTTTCATGCGGTTCATTTCCATCACATGCGCGGCACTGTTGGCTGCCGCGACTGCAAGCCCGGCCATGGCCGCCGACCCGATGGTAGACACACCGGCAGAAAGCTCGACCTATAGCTGGTCTGGCGTCTATATCGGCGTCCAGGCAGGCGGTGGGTGGGGGAAAGCCGATCTAAGTAACGACTTCATCCCCGCGGATCGCAAGACGTTCGATCCCAGTGGTGCGTTCGGAGGTGGCCATGTCGCGGCTTTGTGGCAGTTCGGCCAGATCGTTGCCGGTGTCGAGGCGGAGGCGAACTTTGCCGGAATAAAGGATGGTGGCGATATTTCGGTACCCGTGGGCAATTTCTTTGATACCAAGATTCAATGGTTCGGCTCGCTGGATGCAAAGATCGGCGTGCCGATGGACCGCCTGCTGGTTTACGGAACCGGCGGCGTCGCATTCGGCGGCATCGAGATGGCGCAGAATTTTACCTTCCTGAGCGAAACCCACTCGGAGACAAACACCGCCGTCGGCTGGACCGCCGGCGCCGGCGTCGACTATGCCATGAGCGACCAGATCATTCTGGGCGCACAATACCGGTACTATGATTTCGGCACGGAAAGCTTCACACCGCCGCCGGCTTCCCCGCTCTTCGATCGTCATGAGGACGTCGACCTACACACTGTTTCGGTCACGGCCAGCTACAAGTTCTGAACCGTCGCGACGACGATGAATTGATCATCCGGCCAGGGTGTCGCTGGTGAGCAGCATCGGCGCGTCGGCAAAGAATGCTTCATGGCTAACTGGTGCCCCCGGACGGAATCGAACCGCCGACCTTCGGTTTACAAAACCGCTACTCATTGATCAGCGGCGCAGTCCGTCAAAGTCTAACCACTGGGAAAACGCACTGGAAAGCACGTGCGGTAACAGTTGGTTCAACCATTGCTGGTACTGGTGAACGAGTGTGGGAGCGGCTCCGACAGTGTGGGTGGGCCTAAGTTGCCGGAGCCGCCTGCGCAGGCCGGGTTGGGGTTTGACCGCGCCGTCCTATTCTGGGACAGCGCGGTCAACGATTCGTTAAAATGCTCCGGAACTAATTAAGCGTATGCTGATTGACTTGCGGGGTTGCGAGTCGATGCGTTCGTTTGAAGTTTGTCCCGCCACTAATACCGACCTTGGTTGATAAAACCGCCCGAGGGCGACGGTGATCGCCGACCTGGCGGCCCAAAAAGTGATCGCGGAAGCATTCCGTAGCCCGCGCCTCCTACCTAAAACTGATAGGGACCAAGGTCTTAGATCTCCTAGGTGCAAAGTCTGATCGAACCTGTTCGGTTCTGGCAATGTCCATTACACGTTCCGTAGTTTAGCGACTGCGCATAATGGTCATCGCCACAGGGGCTTGCAATCTACCTCATTGGACCATCTTGCATTCCGGATTCGGCTCTGCACTCCATCGGCTGCGGCCCGCTTCAAGGGAAACGCTCAAAGCCCATGGTTGTCCAGAGGAGAGGTGACCAGGATTGTTCAAGAAACAAGTGTGTTTCCGCCTTGAAGAGGCTCGCCACCGTTAGGCGGCGGGCCAAATACGAGAGGAGAACGAACTTGGACACCTTGATAGCGCTTGCCGCACTGGCCGTGTCTCTGGTTGCTCTTGGCATGTCCGTCTACTTTTGGAGGCGCCAGTTTCGCCCGATCGTAACGGCTACGGTCAAAACTCACAGCGGCGGGAACAATGGGATCTCCTACAAGCTCGTGGTGCTGAACTCTGGATCAATTCCCGCGACAAATATCCGCCTGATCGTACACGACCAGGCTGGGCTCAAAGCGGCGCTCGGAGTCGGTGCCAATGAGGATGACAAAAGGCGATGGCTGGCGTGCTTCAGTCAGTCGACGGAAATTCCGCTCCTCCAAAATGGCGATAAGACGTCATGCTCATTTGGGATGACGCACACAGACCCGCGGCAAAGCTTTTGGAAACCGCAGGCGGTGTTTCCGATCCGCATAGAGTATGAGGATTGGTTCGGCGCCAAGTACGATTCGGACCCGCTTAACATTTTGCAGATCGCCGACTCCGACCGCTTCACTGCTGCGAGCCGGTAAAAAAAGTTTCGTCACCAAAATCGCTGGCCCAGGACGGAGTTCAAAGGTGCAGATCGAAGAGAGCACGCCGAAGCCGAAAGGACGCTAGGGGAACAGCAGATAGACGCCCAGGCTGGCCCAGAAGGAGGCCAAGCGGCCATGCCGAGCATATCCCGCTGCCTGTATCGCCAGACGGCGCCGGCGAGGATCGAGGCAGTAATGGCGGCGATGTAGAGCGGTACCAAATCCAAGGACAGCTGTGAGCTTTATTGGACAGTGGGTTTGGGTATGAACTTGGGCGATTGTAAATCTTGGCCCAACTTTGTTGCCTGAGCGGGCCTAAGTATGATCGGAACAACATCACCTTCGGCCGGGAACAGGAGAAGGACGACACCGCCGACTACTTCACTCATGGCTACCTCCCACTTGTCGATGGTGATTGCCGCCTTCTCGATCTTGTGTGCCATTGATTTGCCCCTTGCCCAAGGGCAGCATCGCGCAACCTGTGCGCGAACGCAACCTTCGCTCCCGCAATGGTGCGCTCAGCCCACCAGCGCGCGATCGACCGCTGGCGAATGTTGCACCCGTGTTGCATGGACTCCGTGGGAATATCTGACAAAGCCCGGAAATGCGTGGTTCTGACCACAACGTGCAGCATGGCGTTTCATGCGGGATCGCTTTGCGCCAAACGCTACAGCTATTTAATTCGATAAGTAAAAGCTGGTGCCCCCGGACGGAATCGAACCGCCGACCTTCGGTTTACAAAACCGCTGCTCTACCAGCTGAGCTACAAGGGCACGGCGCTCCGGTTAGCATATTTGTTGCGCCAGTAAAGACAAAACTCCGTTTTCGGTTACCCGCCGCGCGTAGGGGCCGCTGGGGTGGCCATCCTGAAAACGGCCAAATCGCTTCCTATATGATTTGAAGGTGCAATCGCCTCAACGGGGGTGTCGCATGATCAGACTTGTCATCATTCTGCCGCTCGTCATCGTGGCCTGGCTTCTCCTGGTGAAGCTTATCAGGGATGTGAAGAGCGCCAATGTCGACTGGACCGGCGTGACTACCATCATCGGCTTCATCGCACTGGCGTTCTGGCTGCGCCATGTCACTGGGATGGGGTGAAAGGGAGTGAGTAGGGAATAGTGAGTAGCGAGTAGGGAGTAGCGAATAGGGGCAGCTTCAACTCCCGAAAGCGAATTTCGCTATTCGCTATTCGCTATTCGCTTAGAAACCCTCGAACCTCTCGCCGCGATGAGGTGACCGACTTCGCGAAAGGGCGGCTTCAGCCGCCCTTTTCGCGTTCAGCGCCGGACTCTGCCGATCGATCGGGGTTCCGACCGGCCGATTTCTAGCCTTCGAAAAAGAATCGAAAAATCTTTCGAACCTTTTTCTTGCTCGCTGCGACTGATGATCAAGAGGCGGATGGATCGCCTCTCTCAACGAAGCAAGGAGATCATCATGCGTACTTTCGTTTCCGGCCTCATCGCCACCTCTGTCGCCGCCACCATGCTGGTCGGCACCGTGCAGCCTTCGGCCGCCCACAACCATCACAACCGTGAAATCGGCATCGGCATCGCCGCCGGCGTTGGCGGCTTCGTACTCGGCAGCCTGCTCTCCCAGCAGCCGCGCACCGTCTACGTCGAGGAGGACTACGACTCGATCCACATCCGCCGCTGCTACGCCCGCTACGCCAGCTATGACGCGGGCTCGAACACCTACATCGGCTACGACGGCTATCCCCACTACTGCAGGCTCTGAAAGAAGGAGGATCGTTTCAGGCGAGAAGAAGGGGCTCCCACAGCCCCTTTTTCTGCTGTGTGAGGCGGTCCGCCACTCGTTTGAATCGATCGACCGTCGGCGCCGCCCCTCATCTGCCTGCCGGCATCTTCTCCCCGTATGGTGACGGGGAGAAGGACGCTCTCGTCGATCCTTTCGCCAATCACCAGCGTTGCTGAAAAGAACGCCGAGACCGCGGCCGGCTTCTTTCTCCCCGTTCACGGGGAGAAATGCCCGGCAGGGCAATGAGGGGCGGCGCCAACTTCAAGCGATTGTTCGGCGGTGTACAGAGATTTTCAAAGCCCTTAATCTCAATCATCATCCGATGCCAGCAGAGGAGGGGCCCTTGGAAGAGGACGATCCCAGGAAAGACTTGATCGAACCGGTTTTCCGCAACGGCACGGTCACCACCGTCGGCATCCTGCTGGCGTTCTCGCTGGGTTTTGTCACGCATTGGGCGGCCAACCCGATCCCATGGCAACTCCATCATCTGCTTGCCGTGGTGCCGATCCTGGTCGGCATAGCGCTGCAGATGCGGGCGCTATCGCTGCTGCTCAAGGTGGATTCGCTGCGCCGGCCGATCTACGAACGCGCCAACCGCATCTTCATGGCCGGCATCATCCTGACCGCCTGCGGCGTCGGCCTGGCGATCCTGCTCGATGTCTTCGAGGTCTCGGCGAGGGGCTCGCTGGTCGGGGCTTAGTCAGGTCAGCCTGACGCCGCCGATCATCTTGGTTACCGCAGCCGCCGCGTCGTGCACCAGTGGGCCGATCTCGGCCAGCCGCTCCGGCGTCACCCGCACGGTCGGGCCGGACACGGAAACGCCGCCGATCGGCTCGCCGAACTCGTTGAAGATGGCGGCGGCCACGCAGCGCATGCCGGGATGCCGCTCCTCGTCATCGACCGACCAGCCGCGCAGCTTGATCGCCACCAGATCGTGGGCCAGCGCCGAGATGTCGGACAGCGTGTTGCCGGTGAAGCGCTCCAGCCCGGCCTTGCGCAGAATGGCGCCGACGCGCTCCGGCTCGAGATGCGCCAGCACGGCCTTGCCGATGCCCGAGGCGTGGAACGGGCTGCGCGTGCCTGGCCGGAAGAAGGCGCGGATCGCCTGATGCGTCTCGACCTGGCTGACAAAGACGACGCAATCATCCTCGGCGACGCCGAGGTTGGCGGTCTCGCCGGTCTTTTCCATAAGTTCCTGCATGACGGTGCGGGCGCGGTCGACCAGCTTGCGGCGGCGCAGGAAGGCGGCACCCATGCGGTAGGTCTCGACGCCGATCGACCACAATTGGTCACTGGTATCGAACTCGACCATGCCGTGGTTTTGCAGCGTCGTCAGCATGCGGTAGGCGGTGGAGGCGGCGAGGCTGCTTTGTGCCGATATCTCGCTCAGCGACAGGCCGCTGCCTTCGGCGACAATGGCGAGGATGCGCAGCGCCCGGTCGAGCGACTGCACCGAACCCGCCTCGGCGGGGCCATTGAAGGAGCGCGGTCGGCCGCGCTGGCGTTTTTCGGTCGTTTCCATTGCGCTATTCTTCCAGATATTCCTGAATCAGCAATGAAAAAGTTTTTCACGGATTGGTGAACCAAAACCGTGGAAAACAAAAAATCGAATAAAAACAGTGCTCAGGCGCCGTTTTCTAGAAATGAAAAAATATTCTGAAAAAATTGAAAAATAGCACCGACGCGCGCATTATCCGGACATCCAACAATGACAATTCCGGTGGAGGCTTGAAATGGCCAGGATGCGCGCGGTCGATGCCGCGGTTCTCGTTCTCGAAAAGGAAGGCATTTCCTGCGCCTTCGGCGTGCCGGGAGCGGCGATCAATCCGTTCTACGCGGCGCTGAAGGCGAGGGGCACGGTTCGCCACATCCTCGCCCGCCATGTCGAGGCGGCCTCGCATATGGCGGAAGGCTACACCCGCGCCAAGGCAGGCAACATTGGCCTCTGCATCGGCACGTCGGGTCCGGCCGGCACCGACATGATCACCGGGCTCTACTCGGCTGCCGCCGATTCCATCCCGATCCTGTGCATCACCGGGCAGGCGCCGCGCGCACGGCTCAACAAGGAAGATTTTCAGGCTGTCGATATCGCCGCCATCGCTGCCCCCGTCGCCAAATGGGCGGTCACCGTCATGGAACCCTATCTGGTGCCGATGGCGCTGCAGAAGGCGTTTCATCTGATGCGCTCGTCGCGGCCGGGTCCCGTTCTCGTCGACCTGCCGGTCGACGTGCAACTGGCCGAGATCGAGTTCGACATCGACGCCTATGAGCCGATGGTGCCGTTCAAGCCGGCGATGTCACGCGGCCAGGCGGAGAGGGCGCTGACCATGCTCAATGCGGCTGACAAGCCGCTGATCGTCGCCGGCGGTGGCATCATCAATGCCGATGCGTCCGATCTGCTCATCGAATTCGCCGAAATCACCGGCGTGCCGGTCATTCCGACACTGATGGGTTGGGGTGCGATCCCTGACGATCATCGGCTGATGGCCGGCATGTGCGGGCTGCAGACCTCGCACCGCTACGGCAATGCGACCATGCTCGAGGCCGACTTCGTCTTCGGCATCGGCAACCGCTGGGCCAACCGCCACACCGGTTCGGTCGATGTCTACACCAAGGGCAAAAAATTCATCCATGTCGATATCGAACCGACGCAGATCGGCCGTGTTTTTGCGCCGGATCTCGGCGTCGTCTCGGATGCCGGTGCGGCGCTTAAAATCCTGCTCGACGTCGCCACCGAATGGAGAACGGCGGGACAGCTGCGCGACTGGTCGGGTTGGGCGAAGGAATGCCAGGCCCGCAAGAAGACGATGAAGCGCAAGACGCATTTCGACCAGGTGCCGCTGAAGCCGCAGCGCGTCTATGAGGAGATGAACAAGGCGTTTGGCCGCGACACCACCTATGTCACCACGATCGGCCTGTCGCAGATTGCCGGCGCGCAGTTCCTGCATGTCTACAAGCCGCGCAACTGGATCAATTGCGGCCAGGCCGGCCCGCTCGGCTGGACGCTGCCGGCGGCATTGGGTGTTCGCGCCGCCGATCCGGAGCGCACCATCGTGGCGCTTTCCGGCGACTATGATTTCCAGTTCATGATCGAGGAACTGGCGGCCGGGGCGCAGCACAAACTGCCCTATATCCACGTCGTCGTGAACAATGCCTATCTCGGCCTAATCCGCCAGGCGCAGCGCGGCTTTGCGATGGATTTCGAAGTCAGCCTCGCCTTCGAGAACGTCAACCGGGCAAACGAACCCGAAGCCGGCTACGGCGTCGACCATGTTGCCGTTGCCGAAGCCATGGGCTGCAAGGCGGTCCGGGTGCGCAAGCCCGAGGAGTTCGCCGGCGCCTTCAAGGAGGCGCAGCGGCTGATGAAGGAACACCAGGTTCCGGTCGTGCTCGAATTCATCCTCGAGCGGGTCACCAACATTTCGATGGGCACCGAGATCGACAAGATCACCGAATTCGAAGAGCTTGCCGAACATAATGAAGATGCCCCAACGGCGATCGTTCTCTTGGATTGAGCCCGGAGAAGAAGGAGAAAAAGAATGCCGCGTTTTTCAGCCAACCTTTCGATGCTCTTTGGCGAGCATGACTTTCTCGACCGCTTTGACGCAGCGGCCCGTGCCGGCTTCAAGGGCGTCGAATATATCGGGCCTTATGACCATGCATCGGATGTGGTGGCCGCGAGGCTGAAGAAGAACGGCCTGACGCAGGTACTGTTCAACCTGCCGGCCGGCGACTGGGGCAAGGGTGAGCGCGGCATTGCCGTGCTGCCCGAGCGCGTTCCCGAGTTCCGGCAAGGCGTGGCCAAGGCGATCACCTATGCGCATGCGCTGGGCTGCGAGCAGGTCAACTGCCTCGCCGGTATCGCCCCGCAAGGTGCTGACCGCACGGTGCTGGAAAACGTCTTTGCCGAAAACCTGGCTTTCGCAGCGGAGAAGCTGGAGCAGGCCGGTATCAAGCTGCTGATTGAGCCGATCAACACGCGCGATATCCCGGGCTTCTTCCTGAACACTTCGGACCAGGCGCTGGCGCTGATCGACCGGGTCGGGTCGAAGAACCTGTTCCTGCAATACGACATCTATCACATGCAGATCATGGAGGGGGATCTCGCCCGTACCATCGAGGCAAACCTCGGCCGCATCGCGCATATCCAGCTTGCGGACAATCCCGGCCGACACGAGCCGGGGACGGGCGAGATCAATTATCCCTTCCTCTACGAGCATATCGACCGCCTGGGTTATGCGGGATGGATCGGGGCGGAGTACAAGCCGAAGGCGGGGACGGAGGCTGGGCTGGGGTGGTTCAGGCAACTGGCCGGGCAGGGGAGCGCGGCGGCTTAAGCTGCTGGCGCGTTAGCGGAGAACAACGATGGAAACCATCGGCTTTATCGGCCTCGGCATCATGGGCGCGCCGATGGCGGGGCATCTGCTCGATGCAGGATACAAGGTCATCGCCAGCGACCACCGAAGCAAACCCTCGGCCGACCTCGTGGCCAAGGGCCTCAAAACCGTCACCGGCCATGACGCGGTGGCCAAGGCTGCCGACATCATCATCACCATGGTTCCGGATACACCGCAGGTGGCCGATGTTCTGTTCGGCGACAACGGCGTCGCTGCCGGCCTGACCAAGGGCAAGCTGGTCATCGACATGAGCTCGATCTCGCCGATCGAAACCAAGGTTTTCGCCAAGAAGATCAACGATCTCGGCTGCGACTATCTCGACGCGCCGGTGTCCGGCGGCGAGGTTGGCGCCAAGGCGGCGTCGCTGACCATCATGGTCGGCGGCGAGGACAAGGCGTTCGAACGCGCGAGGCCCGTGTTCGAGAAGATGGGCAAGAACATCACGCTCGTTGGTCCCAACGGCGTCGGCCAGACCACCAAGGTCGCCAACCAGATCGTCGTCGCGCTGACCATCGAAGCCGTCGCCGAAGCTCTTGTTTTTGCATCGAAAGCTGGCGCCGACCCGGCCAAGGTGCGGCAGGCGCTGATGGGCGGGCTGGCGGCCTCGCGCATCCTCGAAGTGCATGGCGAGCGCATGGTCAAACGCACCTTTGCGCCCGGCTTCCGCATCGAGTTGCACCAGAAGGATCTCAATCTGGCACTGGAGGGGGCGAAGGCGCTTGGGGTTTCCTTGCCCAACACCTCTACCACGCAGCAATTGTTCAACTCCTGTGCGGCCAATGGTGGGGCGAAGGAGGATCACTCGGCGCTGGTTCGCGCGCTGGAGCGGATGGCGGGGCATGAGGTGGGGTAGGAGCGAATAGCGAGCAGGGAATAGCGAATAGGGTTTGAAATTGCGCGCTGCGATCTAATTCTCGCTACTCGCTACTCGCTACTCGCTACTCGCTACTCGCTACTCGCTCAAAAACTTCCTCGCCGCATAAAGGCTCACCGCCGCGGCGTTCGACACGTTGAGCGAACGGATGGCGCCGGGCATGTCGAGCCGCGCCAGCGTCGTCACCGTCTCGCGTGTCTTCTGACGCAGCCCTTTGCCTTCGGCGCCGAGCACCAGCGCGATCTTTTCCCCGGCAAAACTCTTCTCAAGTTCGGCCGGCCCGTCGGAATCGAGGCCGATGGTGCGGAAACCGGCCTCATGCAACTGGCCGAGCGCATCAGCGAGGTTCTTCACTTCGATCTGGTCGATATGCTCCAGCGCACCCGATGCGGATTTCGCCAGCACGCCGGATTCCTGGGGGCTGTGGCGCGCGGTGGTGATCAGCGCGCCGGCGCCGAAGGCGACGGCCGAGCGCAGGATGGCGCCGACATTGTGCGGGTCGGTGACCTGGTCGAGCACCAGCACCAGCTTTGCGTCGCCCAGCGCATCGAGGCGCTTCGGCTTCAGCGGTTCTGCCTCGATCAGCACGCCCTGATGGACGGCGTCGGAGCCGGTGATCCTGTCGATGTCCCTGGGTTCGACCAGTTCGGTTTTGAAGGGCAAAGCGGCGAGATCGGCGATCTCCAGACGCTCGGCAGCGTTGCGGGTCACCAGCATTCTTTTGATCCGCCGGCGCGGATTGTCGAGTGCTGCACGCACTGTGTGCAGGCCATAGAGCCGCACCAGACCATCCGCGGCGTGCTCGCCGGGCGGCACCGGTTGGCGTGGCCTGAAGGCCGGCGCGCCGCCAGCCTTCTCGTCGCGGTGCGCGCGGCGCAGCTTGGCGTAGTGGGTGTCTTTTGGGGTCTTGGAACTGTTGTCGTTGCTCATGGCCGGCTTCTATAGACGTGTCGTCCGGTCATGGATACAGCGCAGAAAGCTGCCCGCTGCCCGGCTTGTGAAATTCAGCGCGTTTTGCCTGGTTGTTGCGGTTGACAGTTTTGGGCGGTGCCGCCATAAGGCGCTTCGCGGAAGGGCTGCTGAGGCGGCCTCGCCGCGTCGATGCCTCGTTGCATGGCTCCGGCGGCAGACTGGAGAGGTGCCCGAGTGGTTAAAGGGGACGGACTGTAAATCCGTTGGCTATGCCTACGTTGGTTCAAATCCAACCCTCTCCACCACTGCCGGCCCGGAAGCCCTGAAACGCAAAGCATCGGACCGAAAAGTGGATAACGGTTTTCGGGCGAATGCGATGCTAACTAACAAGCATCGAACCGAAAAGTGCATGGCGGTTTTCGGGTGAATCCGATACTTCACTGAAAGGCGCGGGTATAGCTCAGTGGTAGAGCAGCAGCCTTCCAAGCTGAATATGCGGGTTCGATTCCCGCTACCCGCTCCAGATTTCCAACCGCAAAAATCAAAGTGCTGGCACATTGCGCCCCGCGCAGACCTGCAACGCCGCATGTCTTCCGTGACCCATCGGTTCTGCGCGCTGGCCGGACCGTAGTCTAGGCGACGACGGTCAGCCGGCGCCTGCGCTCGTCGAGCGACACGATGGTCAGCCCGCTCGCCACCACCAGCAGGATGCCGCAGACGGCCAGTGCGTTCGGGAATTGCCCGAACACAACCAGCCCCGAAATGACGGCCCAGACCGTAAAGCAGTAGTAGAACGGCGCCACCAGGCTGGTCGGCCCGACGCGATAGGCCATGAAGATGAAAAAGTGGCCGAAGATCAGGAACAGTCCGGCACCGCCTATCAGCAGCAGGTGACGGGTTTCCGGCATCACCCAGTGCTCGGAAACCAGATGCGCAATTCCGGCCCCGGCCAGCACCACCACGACCGCCGAAATGGCGACGATCATGCCCGGCACCTCAGCCGCTACCCTGCGCCCGGCCAGATCGCGCGCCGCGGCAAGTGCCGCGTTGCCGAGCGCCAGCAAGGCATAGACGGAGATGCCTTGCATCGTCGGTTGTGCCACCATCAGCGCGCCGATGAAGCCGAGGCCGATCAACGCCATGCGCACGCCACCGATCCGTTCGCCAAACAGGATCGAGGAGCCGACCAGCATCAGCAAGGGGGTGATCTGGCCTAGCGCGGTGGAATCGGCGATCTGCATGTTGGCCAGCGCCACCACGTAGCAAAGGATCGCCGCCAGCTCGAGGACGTTTCTGCGCAACACGCGTTTGTCGAGGATCAGCGGAACCTGCTTGCCGTAGCCGAGCAGGAACAACAAGGGGAAGCCCCAGAGCGAGGCGGCCACCCCGCGCAGGAACAGCACTTCATAAGGCGGCAGCCCTGACGTCGCGAGCTTCATCATCGTGTCGTTGACGAGGTATGACCCCGTTGAAACGATCATGAACAGCGGGCCGCGGATGGTGATCGGGATGAAATGCATTGGGTGACCAAATCAGACTGGCACCGCGGCGGCAATGGGCCAGCCGCCGGCGGCAAGTCCGGCAGGGGCAGACAGGTCGCGACCGGCGATATGCCGACATTCACTGAGGCGAGCCTTCGCCATTTCATTTTCCGCCCCGCGTTCCTATATCCGCGTCACATCCCGAAATCGGATCATCGGTTCGGGCCGAGTGCGCGCGCTCCCGGCCACAAGGCACTTGTGTTTTTCAGCCGTAGTCGCTAATCGCCCCGCATTCGACTGAACTGAAGGTCCAGGCCGTCCAAGGAAAGAGACTATGGCAAAAGGTAAATTCGAGCGTAACAAGCCTCATGTGAACATTGGCACGATTGGCCACGTCGATCATGGCAAGACGTCGCTGACGGCGGCGATCACCAAGTATTTTGGCGAATACAAGCGCTACGACCAGATCGATGCGGCGCCGGAAGAGAAGGCCCGCGGCATCACCATCTCGACGGCGCATGTCGAATAC
>NZ_JBFUGR010000012.1:0-130283 GCF_056402815.1 Mesorhizobium sp. P3_B5
AGGCCGTGCGCCGCGCCATCCGCTCGGCCGGCGCCAGGCTGTTCTTGCTGCCCAAATACTCGCCTGACCTGAACCCCATCGAGAAGCTCTTTGCAAAGCTAAAGCATTGGCTCCGTAAGGCTGCCAAGCGTACCGTCGAAACCGTCTGTGACGCCATCGGCCAAATCCTCGGCACCGTCTCTTCAACCGAATGCAGAAATTACTTCACAGAGGCAGGCTATGCGCCAACCTAGATTCATCCCGCTCTAACTTATCTTGCCGCCCAACTCGTCTTCGATATGGGCGCGGATAATGTCGTCGAAGCTGGTTTCGGCGACAAAGCCAAGCTCCCTTGAGCGCCGCGCCTCGAACCGGGTTGGCCAGCCCTTGACGATCGCCCAGATCGTGTCGTCGGGTTCTTCGCGGATCAGCTTCACCGCCTTGGCCCCGGCAATGCGCTCCAGCGCCTCGATCTGCTCGCCGACGGTAACGGCGACGCCGGGCATTGTCAGATTGCGGCGCGGCCCGACGGCATTGCCGTCGATCCCCGCGGCATGGATCAGGAAACCAACCGCCGAGCGCGGGCTGGCATGGGTGTGGACCACCGAGCGCGGCACCGGCAGGATCGCCTCCTGGCCGCTCAACGGCTCGCGGATGATGCCGGAGAAGAAGCTGGAAGCCGCTTTGTTGGGCTTGCCTGGCCTCACACAGATGGTCGGCAGCCTGATGCCGATGCCGTCGAAGAAGCCGCGCCTGGAGTAATCTGCCAGCAGCGCTTCGCTCATCTGCTTTTGCGTGCCATAGGAGGTCAGCGGCGTCGGATGGAATTCGTCCGGGATGACATCCGGGAACGGTGCACCGAACACGGCGATGGACGAGGTGAAGACGACACGCGGCGCAAAGCCGGCCAGCCGGATCGCGTCAAACAGCGCCCTTGTGCCGTCGAGATTGACGCGGTAGCCGAGATCGAAATTGGCTTCCGCCTCGCCCGACACGATGCCGGCGAGATGGAAGACGATATCGGGACGCGAAGCCACCAGGCTTGCGGTTGCACCGGGTGCCGCGAGATCGCCGGTATGGATGGAAACGGCCACGCCTTCCATCGCCGGCGCCTGCGGCGGCACGATATCGTGCAGGTCGAGCGCCGTGATCTTGTGGCCGTTGAGCGTTCCGTCCTCTGCTAGCCGGGCGATGAGCTTGCGGCCGACCATGCCTGCCGCGCCGGTAATCAGAATGCGCATGTCAAAGACCCTTTTTGCGTTGGCTGCGGGCGCGCAGCCAGAACACGGCGAAGAACGCCACCAGGAAAATAGCCGCGACAATGCCGGCCAGGACGGTGGAGACGCTGCCAACCGCCAGCATCACCGTTGGCAGCCAATAGGCGGCGAGGCCAAACAGCAGCATGATCCACGCCGCCGCGATCAGCGCGTTGCGCGTGTCGCGATCCACTACGCGCGCCCGCTGCGGCGGAAATTCAGTCTCGTTGCCAATGTCATGGAGGTCCCTGCGTCAGTGATAATGGCCATGATGCGGCACCGTACCATGCGCATGATCATGGTCGTTGTCATGCTCGTCGTCGGCGCAGTGGCCGAATTCCGGTTCGACGGTGGCATGACTGATGCCATGCTCGGCGGCAAGCCGTTTCTTGATGGCGCTGACCGCCATGTGCGCATCGACGCCGTCGTTGAGACAGGCATGCAATGTCGCCATGTTGCTGGAACCGTCGAGGGACCAGACATGCATGTGATGCACCTCGCGCACGCCCTTGACCTTCGCCTCGATATCCTTGGCGATCAGGTCGCGATCGAGGCTGGCCGGCACGCCTTCGAGCAGGACATGGGCGGCCTCGCGCATCAGCGACCAGGCAGTGGACAGGATCAGCAGCGAGACCAGCACCGACAGGATCGGATCGATCGGCGTCCAGCCGGTTGCCAGGATGACCACGGCAGCTACAATGGCTGCCGCCGAGCCGAGCAGATCGCCGAGCACATGCAGGATGGCGCCGCGCATGTTCAGGCTGTCGCGGTCGCCGCCATGCAGCACGAAGAACGAGCCGATGTTGACCAGCAAGCCGAGGATCGCAACCACCAGCATCGGCCCGCCGAGCACCGGCGCCGGCGTCAGCAGGCGCCCCCAGGCCTCGTAGACGATCCACAGCGCAATGGCGAAGATGGCGATGCCGTTGGTGTAGGCCACCAGGGTTTTGACCCGGCCGAAACCGTAGGTGAGACGGACTGTCGCCGGTCGTCCCGCCAGATGAAACGCATACCAGGCCAGGCCGAGCGCGATCGCGTCGGCGAGCATGTGGCCGGCATCCGCCAGCAGTGCCAGCGAGCCCGTGAGCAGGCCGCCAAGCGCTTCCGCGACCATGAAGCCGGCGGTCAGGCACGCCGCAATCAGCACGCGTTTCTTGTCGGTCGAGCCGTGCACATGACCGGCGCCATGGCTGTGGTCGTGCCCTTGCGCACCATGGTCGTGGCTATGCGCCATCATCCAACTCCCGCTAGAGCCTGATCCATCCCGATAAGATCGGCATGGAGGCTCTATCTTCTTGTTTGACCATGATCTTGTCCGAAAACCGGTTTCCACTTTTCAGGATCATGGTTAGGCGCCAAACTCGGCGCGGAAATCCTCAAGCCGTCGCTTCTGCCCACCGTCACCATCGAAATTGGCCGGATCGAGCCATGCCTCATAGGCACTGCGCAGCGCTGGCCACTCCTTGTCGATGATCGAATACCACGCCGTATCGCGGTTTTCACCCTTGACCACAAGATGCTGGCGGAAAATGCCCTCGAACTTGAAGCCGAAACGCTCGGCCGCGCGCTTCGACGGCTCGTTGCGGTTGTTGCATTTCCATTCGTAGCGGCGATAGCCGAGGTCGTCGAAGATGTATTTCATGAACAGGAATTGCGCTTCGGTCGCCGCGGGCTTGCGCGAAATCAGCGGGCCCCAATAGATGTTGCCGATCTCGATGACGCCATAGGCTGCATCGATGCGCATCAGCGTCTGGCGCCCGGCGACCTTGCCGCTGGCCTTGTCGATGACGGTGAAGAACAGTGGGTCCTCGCTGGCTTCCACTCTGTCCAGCCATGGCTGGAAGTCGGCGCGGGTCTGCGGCGGATAGTCGGGCAGCCAGGCGAAACGGCCGCCTATATCGGCCACCGACGACGCCTCGTACAGGCCGTCGCCATGCTTTGCGGCGCTCAACGGCTCGAGCCTGGCATAGCGGCCGTCGATGACCTTGCGTTCGGGACGCGGGCGAGGCTGCCAATTCTTGAGATTTTCCGACACGCAAGACTCCAATCCGTTTGACATTTGCGAGCGGACGCTCACAAAAACGCACGCCCAGGGAAAGAACCACACGGACGGGAAAAATGCTCCACACGATTTCGGCCTTCGACCGTCTCGGCGAGGAAAATGCTTTTGCGGTGCTGGCGCGGGCGACAGCATTGGCGCACCAAGGCCGCGATATCGTCAATCTCGGCATTGGCCAGCCCGACTTCAAGACGCCGCAGCACATTGTCGAAGCGGCGATCAAGGCACTGCGCGACGGCCATCATGGCTACACGCCGGCCAACGGCCTGCTGGCGACGCGCGAGGCGGTGGTGCGGCGCACGCTGACCACCACCGGCATCGAGGTCTCCCCGGAGAATGTGATGATCTTGCCCGGCGGCAAGCCGACCATGTTCGCCGCGATCCTGATGTTCGGCGAGCCGGACACTGAGATCCTCTATCCCGATCCCGGTTTTCCGATCTACCGCTCGATGATCGAGTTCACCGGTGCGGCGCCCATTCCGGTGCCGATGCGCGAGGCAAACGGCTTTGCCTTTTCGGCCGAGGAAACGCTGGCGCTGATCACGCCAAAAACCAGGCTCCTGATCCTCAACTCGCCGGCCAACCCGACCGGCGGCGTCACGCCGCGGGTCGAGATCGAGAAGCTGGTCAAGGGGCTCGAGGCGCACCCGCATGTCGCCATCCTCTCCGACGAGATCTATGACGTCATGACCTATGATGGCGAGACGCATTGCTCGTTGCTCACCTTCCCGGAAATCCGCGACCGGCTGATCGTGCTCAACGGCTGGTCGAAGACCTGGGCGATGACCGGCTGGCGCATGGGCTGGTCGATCTGGCCGAATGGCGACAAGGGCGCCCATCTCTACGACAAGGTGCGCAAGCTGGCGGTCAATTGCTGGTCCTGCGTCAACGCGCCGAGCCAGTATGCCGGAATCGCGGCGATCGACGGCCCGCAGGACGACGTCGACAAGATGATGCGCGCCTTCGACAACCGCAGGAAGGTCGTTGTCGAGGGGCTGAATGCGCTCCCCGGCGTTTCCTGCATCACGCCGAAGGGCGCCTTCTATGCCTTTCCCAATGTCTCGAAGACCGGCTGGAAAGCAAAAAAGCTTGCCTCGGCATTGCTTGAGGATGCCGGCGTGGCGCTGATCGGCGGGCCCGATTTCGGCATTCTTGGCGAAGGCTACATCAGGCTGTCCTACGCCAACTCCGAAGAGAACATCTTGCGCGCGCTGGAGCGGATCGAGGCGTTTCTGGCGAAGTGACGCTCAGCTGTCCAGATAGGTTGTTGCAATCGATCGCAGTTCGTTCTGGTCGATCATCTCACCGTGCCCGCAATATGCCCTGCTGAATTCTATTTCCAGAAGCCGTTGCATGGTTTTCCGATAGGCCTGCACGTCCGAACCCGGAAGATCGTCGACCAATCGCCCGCGATAGATCGCATCGCCGGCCAGGAAGTCGCCGTTGCGTTCATCAAGAAGCCCGAGCGACCCCGGCGAATGACCCGGGAGGTGAAGGACCAGAAACGACCTGTCGCCTGTCTCTATGATGCTGCCTTCATCCACAATTCGCGACAATGGCGCTGGTCTGATCTGGAAACACTTGGGCGACCATGCCGGATACGGTGACCTGCTCACTGCATCCGTCTGCGCACGGAAGAGATGAGCCAATGTGTGCTCATCCGCCATGGCTTCGAAAAGCGCTGACTCGTCGCGATGGCCGGCTCTCGTCTCGAACTCGCTCAATGCGCCGACGTGATCGACATGGATGTGCGTTGCAACGGCTACAACCGGCTTGCCAGGCATGAGGTCCAGAATCGGCCTGAGAGGCACGAGACCCATCCCGCCGTCGATGACGAGATCGACATCGCGCCCGCGAACATGAAAGACATTGCTTCTGAAATAGGGATGGACGTGCGGCTCCCATATCCGCGTGATGCCTTGCCCCAGCGCTTCGCGTGAAAACCAGTCGGAAGCACGCTGCACCTCGCCGGCGGCTGTGAACGACATCAACGATGTCCCCGCGCAAGCATCCGCTCGATCTTCATCTGAAAGACGGTCAGAACCGAAACCATCGACATGTAGTAGATCAGTGCAGCGCCATACCATTCCAGGAAGCGAAAGCTGGTGGCGATGGCAAACTGGGTGACGGTCATGAGCTCCTTCAGGGAGATCACCGTCGCCAGCGAGGTCGCTTTCAACAACGAAATGAACTCGTTGACCAGGGACGGCAGCGCGACGCGAAGCGCCTGAGGCAAGACGATCAGGAAGAATATCTGGCCTCGGTGCAGGCCAAGAGCCGCCGCCCCTTCCGATTGTCCCTTGCCTATGGATGCGTAGGAACTGCGAAAGATCTCGGTCAGGTAGGCAATCTGGATCAGCGTCAAGGCAAGAAACGCCGCGAGGAACGGCGTGAACCAACTCGATCGGAAGACCGTCGAGATTTGCGGCAGCCCGTTCCACACGAACAGCAGGACGAGCAGCGCCGGCGCTCCGCGAAAAAGCCAGACAAAGGCGGCAATCAAGAAACGCACCCAACGCCGCTTCGACGTCGCCAACGCCGCTGTTGCCAGCGATATCGCCAAGGCAACGGACATCACGAAAACCGAAAGCATCAATGTCAGCAAGGCCCCCTTGGCGAGGGGCCAGCCGAACAATGCCGTCAGGAAGAGCTTGTTGTCGAACACGGCAGCCCTTCCTCAATTGGTCGCGTGCTTGACGTCGGTGGCAGTCGCGGGGAGGGTCCACTTCTTCAGCAGCGTCGCCATCTCGCCGCTCGCCTGCATCGCCTCGATCGCCTTGACCAGTTGCTGGCGATCATCGCTGCTTTTTCTCAGGTAGATTCCGTAGGTTTCACCGCCGCCATAGTTGTACGGAATTTGCAGCTGGCCCGGCATCTGCTGCATGCGAAATGCTGCCGTCGTGTCCTGGGTGATTGTTGCAGCGGCTCGCCCGACCAGGATCTGCTGGATGACGCCAGACGCAGAGGGGTAGGTCTGTATTTCGGCTGGCGCCTTGCCGGCCTTCGTCAATTCGGCGTTCAGATCGGCGGCTGTCTTTTCGTAATTGGTACCGGCCTCGATCGCCAGCACCTTGCCGCTCAAATCCTGCGGGGTCTTGGTTGCCTCATCGGCGACAGCCGTCACCATAACGACATTGGAGATGAAGTAGGGAACCGCATCATAGGCCTTGAGGCGCTCGGGGGTAACCAGGATGCCGGAAGCGACCAGATCGCAGCGCTCGGCGCCGAGTGATGGCAACAGCCCCTTGAAATCGCCAACGACATATTTGGTGGTGGCGTTCCACTGCTTGGCGATCGCATCGACGACATCGACTTCGAAACCGACAAGCTTCTCGTCACCCGGATTCTGGTAATATTGCATGGGCGGGAAATCACCACCGGTGCAGACATTCAGCACGCCGTTCCGGACCAGTTTAGAATCCGTGGCCTGTGCCGCTGGCATGGTGATTGAAAGAGCAATGAGGATCGTTCCGCCAAGCGCAAATTTGGCTGCGGCGGAGATCGGCGCATGAAACATTTCGAGGTCCCCTTTTGTTTTTTGTGACGGCCGGATGGCAGCGCGGGGAACGTTATGTTGCTAGTTTTCTTCAAACAAGCTAAATCTTTAGAGGAAAATATGAGCAGTTTTTCTAAACTATCAAGGTCGAAATGAGCCTGCCATCCCTTCATTCGCTTCGTGCTTTCGAGAGCGTTTCGCGGTTGGGCAACATCGCTGCCGCAGCCGCCGAACTGCATGTGACGCCGGGCGCCATCAGCCAGCAATTGCGCGCGCTGCAGTTGTCGCTCGGCCTCGACCTGCTCGAGAAGCGCGGCCGCCGCCTCGTGCTGACCGAGCGCGGGGCTGCGTTGCAGAAGAGCGTGGGCATCGCCATGCAGCAAATATCGGAATCGATCCGTGAAATATCGGCCGATGCCTACAGCACGGCCGCCAAGGCGACTCTCAGCGTGTCGGTGCCTTCGGTCTTCGGAACCACATGGCTGGCGGCCCGGATCTTTCGGTTTCTCGATGCGAACCCGGATATTCGCATGCGGATGCACACGGCGGTGGCCTTCGAGGAGATCGACTGGCGAAAAGTCGATGTCGCCATCGTCTATGGGAATCCACCCTGGGCTGGATTTTGGTGGCGGATGCTGCACAGCATCTACGCGGCACCAGTGTGCAGTCCGCAATTGCTGCGGGGCCTAAACGCTATTCGAGAACCCCGCGACGTTCTGAAACACCGCCTGCTCCACGAAGACGACGGCGACCAGTGGAGGCGTTGGCTAGCGGAAGCGCGCGTGCCACATGCGGTGGAGTCCGATATCTATTTCGACAACTTTGCCATGGTGCTACAGGCCGCGCGCGACGGTCATGGTGTCGCCCTCACAAACGATATCATTTCCTTCAGAGACCTTGATGAGGGCCGACTTGTGCAACCCTTGACGCTCGGCGTTCCCTCCGCACGAAACTATCACTGCATCTGCCACGAAGAAGGCTTGGCAAATCCAGCTATCGGCCGGTTTGTCGACTGGCTGGTCGATCAGGCGTCGCGACGGTCAGGCTGACATGCGATGACGGCGCCAGGGTCAAATCATCCGCGCCCGACGAACGGCATCTTGGTCGCCATCACGGTCATGAAAAGCACATTGGCGTCGAGCGGCAGGCTGGCCATGTGGACGACGGCGTCGGCGACGCGCTGAACATCCATCACCGCTTCGGCGGCGATACTGCCATTGGCCTGCGGCACGCCAACCGTCATCGCTTGCGCCATGTCGGTCAGCGCATTGCCGATGTCGATCTGGCCGCAGGCGATGTCAAAGGGCCTGCCGTCCAGCGCCAGCGTCTTGGTGAGGCCCGTGATGGCATGCTTGGTCGCCGTATAGGGCACCGAGCCCGGCCGTGGCGCATAGGCCGATACCGAGCCATTGTTGATGATGCGGCCGCCCATCGGCTTTTGCTTGCGCATGGCGCCGAAGGCAGCACGCGCGCACAGGAACGAGCCAGTGAGATTGACGCCGACGATATCGTTCCACACCTCGACCGGGATCTCGTCGATCGGTGTCGACTTGTAGCTCATGCCGGCATTGTTGAAGAGCAGGTCGACGCGCCCGAAAGCCGCAAGCACCGTCTCGAACAAGTCATCGACCTGATCGGCCTTGCTGATGTCGCAGGCAACCGCCAAGGCCTTGGCTTGCGTTGGCCCGGCTTCCGCGATCGCAGCGTCCAGGACCGGCTTGCGGCGGCCGCAGAACACCGTGTTCCAGCCGGCCTTCAGCAGCGCCGTGGCGACGCTCTTGCCGATACCGGTGCCGGCGCCGGTGACGATGGCGGTTTTCTTAGTGATGGCTGTCATCGCCGTCCCCCCTGATCATGGCTGGAAGAACATGTGGCATCGCAAATGATGACAGCTATGGCAAGGCGCTCGAAGGGAGCGTGCCCGACAAAAAGGGCGGTCATTGGCGACCGCCCCTGATCTGAATCGGGCTTGGGAGGAGGAAAAGCCGATCCGACTGGCTAGAATCATGCGCTTGCTAGGTTAACGAGACGTTAGCGCGAAACGGTGTCCGACTCCGCACTCTCGTTTGAAGCCTACCAGCGTGGGTTCGGCGCCGTCCCGGCCTTGGCCTTGCCTGAAGCCGGCACCTGTGCCGCCGACACGGTCGCTTCGACATGGTCGACCAGCGCGTCCGGCAGGCCGAGCCGGCCGGCCAGCAGGTCGAGATAGCCGCGTTCGGCACGCGTGTCGGGATCGATGGTGAGGCGCGACGCGGTGTAGAGCTCAAGCTTCTGCGCGTCGGTCTTGGCGCCGGCGACCAGCGTATCGAGGTCGAGCGGGCTCTCCAGCTCCGACATCAGGAACTTCTCCGCTTCCGTGCCGATGCCCGCTAGGCTGAGCTTGCCGGCGATCTTCTGGCGTTCGTCATCGTCGACATGGCCGTCGGCCTTGGCCGCCGAGATCATCGCCCGCACCAGCGTCAGCGTGAACTCATCCTCGCCCTGCGGCGCTTGCGAGGGATGGAAGGCGGTGTCGGCGGGCGGCGGCAGCAGTTCCGGCTCGCCGGCGGCCGGCGCCTGCTCGGGCGCATTGCCGGCCTTGTAGTTCTGGTAGGCCTTGTAGGCGAGGCCGCCGATCGCGGCCAGTCCGCCGAGCTTGATGGCGGTGCCCGTTACCTGGCGTCCGGTGCCGGTCCCAAGCAGCACCGCGGCCAGCGCGCCGGCCGCCAGCGGATTGTCCTTGGCCATCTGCACCGCCTGCCCGGCCTTGTCGCGGACGGTGCCGCTGGTGCCGGGAATTTGCGAGCCGAGCAGATCGTCGAGGAGCTTCTTGGGATCGAACATCAATGCCTCCAGAATTTGCCCAGCCAAACGGGCAGGTTTCGAACGTCAGAGAGGTAGGCCCCGCATATGGACATTACAATGACGGGCGAGCGCTTTGCCAGCAGCGGCGGAAATCGACGTGTCGAAACAGACTTCGGCTTCGGCTAGTGTCACGCTCCCCAACTGGATTGTCTGGAGCGTCGCATGACCGATGAATCAAGCCGTGAACCCGCACGTGATCCTCAGGATCTCGAGCGCCTGTTGATTGATCGGCAGTGGGTGGGAGACATTGACGGCATGGTTGCGTTGTTCGAACCCGATGCCGTCATCGATAGCGGCGAGGCTGAATTGACGCGCGGCCGCGAAGCGATCCGCGCGCTGTATGCCGCGTTTGCCGCGACCGGGCGAAAATTCCAGCGCGGAGAGCAGCGCCCGGCGGCGATCAACGGTGACCTGGCGCTGACGTCGACCCGGCTTCCCGACGGCACGGTGACCTCCGAGGTCGCCCGTCGGCAAAGCGACGGCACGTGGCTGTGGGTGATCGACCGCTATTCCGTCGCCTGGTGACGCAATCAGAGTCCGCGCCGGCGCTCCGCCAACGCTAGCTGCCGATATGCGGCCCCCTGCCCTGGGCCTGCGCCAGCTCGACCTGGCGCTGCCGCTCGGCATAGCGGGCGCGATCCTCGTCCGAGCGAGCCTCAAAGCAATGCGGGCATGAGACGCCGGCGGCATAGTTCGGCGACAGGCGATCCTCTAGCGTCAACGGATGGCGGCAGGCGCGGCAGAGTTCGGCATCACCCTCGGTAAGGCCGTGCGACACCGAAACGCGCTCGTCGAAGACGAAGCACTCGCCTTGCCACAGGCTTTCCTCGGCCGGCACCTCTTCGAGATATTTCAGAATGCCGCCCTTTAGGTGAAACACATCCTCGACGCCCAGCGACTTCACATAGGCTGTCGCCTTCTCGCAGCGTATGCCGCCGGTACAGAACATGGCGACCTTCCTGCCGTCGAATTCGTCCCGATGTTTTTCGACCCAGGCCGGGAATTGACGAAAGCTCGCCGTTGCCGGATCGACCGCGCCCTTGAAAGTGCCGATCGACACTTCGTAGGCGTTGCGAGTGTCGATGACGATCGTGTCCGGGTCCGCGATCAGCGCGTTCCAGTCCGCCGGCGCGACATAGGTGCCGGCACTTCTCGCCGGATCGATATCCTCGACACCCATGGTGACGATCTCGCGCTTGAGCCGCACCTTCATGCGGTGGAACGGCATCGTCTCGGCGCTACTGTATTTGACTTCGAGACCGGCGAGACCCTCGATGGTTTCCAGGTGATCGATCAGTTCAGCGATTGCCGCCTCGCTGCCGGCAACCGTGCCGTTGATGCCCTCATGCGCCAGAAGCAGCGTGCCCTTGATGCCGCGTCCGCAGCAGAAGGCGGCGAGCGGCGCACGCAACGCCTCGAAAGCATCGAGCCGCGCAAAGCGGTAGAGCGCCGCAACGCGCAAAGGTTGATTGGACAGTGTCATTGCCAAGCCACTAAACGCTTGCGAAAGCCGATTCAAGGCAAGGCCAGCACACCAGTCTTTCCATGACTGACGCAGCGACTCGATTCAGGGCATTGCCGGCCATGCGTGACATCGCGACACGCTTGCCTTCGTGGACAGAAAAACGGCCTTCTGCTAATCGGTTGAATTGTTCGAAGCCGGAGAGACGACAAATGCCCAGCAAGACCGAAAAGCTCCTGTCGCTCCTCAATGGCCAGCCGGTCATCCCGGTGTTGAAGATCGCCAATGTCGCCGACGCCGTGCCGCTCGCGCGGGCGCTCGCCGCCGGCGGCCTGCCGGCGATCGAGATCACGCTCAGGACAGCCGATGCACTGGAGGCGATCCGCCGCGTCGCCGGCGAAGTCGAGGGCGCCATCGTCGGCTCCGGCACCATTCTCGATGCCAAGCAGTTCGACGAGGCGGCGGCCGCAGGCTCGAAATTCATCGTCAGCCCCGGCATCACCCGCGAACTGCTGGCGGCGGCGAAGGACAGCGAGGTTCCGTTGCTGCCCGGCGCCATCACGCCGGGCGAAATCATGGCCGCCCGCGAGGCCGGCCTGCGTTTCCTGAAATTCTTCCCGGCCGAACAATCGGGCGGCATCGCCTCGCTGAAGGCGTTCGCCTCGCCGCTTGCCGACGTGAAATTCTGCCCGACCGGCGGCATTTCGGCCAAGAACGCTGCCGATTATCTGAGCCTGCCCAACGTCATCTGCGTCGGTGGCTCCTGGGTGGCCCCGGACGAATTGGTCAAGGCCGGCAAGTGGGATGAGATCGAAGCGCTGGCGCGGGCCGCGAGCAAACTCGGGAAGTAAGCCCAAAAAAGCCCGTCCGGCTTTCGCCGACCGGCTCGCTTCTTCGAATGCCTCAGTTGCAGACTTTGACCTTCTCGACGACCCTGTGGTGGTGGACCCAATGCGTAACCCACTTGGTCCTGCAGTGATGCTTTCCGGTCTTGATGATCACGGTTTCAGCCTGCGTTGGAAGCGATCGCGGCCGAAACTGCCGCCAGCGCCAGAACTGACGCCAATAGAATGTTTTTCATTGAAATCCCCAGGTTGGAACAAACCTAGCCCCATCCCGGAAAAGGCTGGGGTGTTCCACCATCACGGGAAGTTCAGTCCTGCGTGATCTTGCAGGCCCAAGGGGCGCGAAAAGCATCATTTGAGGAAGCTGGTTCCCGCTCATGGGCTCGAACCACGATTCACGCCTTCAAAGGGCGCTGTCCTACCATTAGACGAAGCGGGAGAAAGGTGGCTTGGTGGTTAGCATCCCAGCGCGATGAAGGCCAGCGCCGTGTGGAAAAGACCGACCAGTAGAATTTCCTTAAAACAAAAAACCGCGCGGGTTGCCCGGCGCGGCTTTGGTGGCATTCGGCCAGACGTTACTTGGTCTGGAAGCGGGCGACAGAAAGGAACTTGATTGCGTTGCCGGTGAACCGGTTGGCGTCGGCCATCTGGTTGTCCTGCTGGAAGCCGGCCGTGTAGACCTCGCTCGGCGCCGTACGCACCAGGTTGTAGGCAAAGCGCGGCGCCGTCGTGGAGTCTGAAACGGTGGCGACATACTCGCCGCTGTGCAGCGCCCAGCGCGCCGCCTGCGGCGCGGCGGCAACCACCACCGCTTTCGGTCCCGGCTTCAGGTCGCGGGCGGTGGCCCTGGCTTCCTTGCGCGTGGTCTTCACACCGGCGCCGATTGCTGCAGCCGGATCGGAACCGGCCGGGCGGGCGGCGATGGCATCGCGCGGCGAAGCGGCATCGACACCGGACGGGTCGTTGAACGCCGAGCGCGGCTGAAGCGAGGCGACCTGATAGCCGTCGGTGACGCCGGCCTGCTCGAGAACAGCCTTGACCTCATCCGGACGCTGCGACGGCAGCACCGAGAAGGCGTCGGTAGCGGTCTGGTTGTGTGATGCCGTATCCGCCAGCGCCAACAGCACGTCCTTGTCCTGCGGTGCGAGATCGGCCGGCAGCGAACGGTCGGGACGCCAGGTCGGCAACGGAATGTTGTTGACCGCGACCTGCGCCGGGTCGGCGATTGTAGAGGGATCCGCCATGCCGAAAGGAACGCTCGTCGGCGCTTGCGCCGTCGCCACCGTCTGCTCGGTTGTGGCGGTGGCATCGGCGGTGCCGAACGGAACATTTTCAGGTGTCTGCGCGCCGACATCAGCCTTCGGACGCGGTGCGAAATCAGGCAACGGAATCTCTTTGGCCGGCAGCGCCGCGATGATCGTCGCCGGCGTGTCCTGCTGCGGCTCCGAATCGGCAGCGTCATCGGCAAGCTGCGGAATCTCGGCACGCTGCGCATCCTGCGGCGCCACAATGGTTATGCCGGGAAGGTTGCTGCTCTTGGCGGTCGGCTTCACGCTCTTCAACTTGGGAGCGGGGGCGGCCGAAGCCGTCTCGACATCGGCGCTGTCATCGGCCTCGTCGTCGCCGCCGCCAAAGAAAGCAGCAAGGAAGCCACCGGACTTCTTGGTGCTGCCGCCAGCACTTGCCAGTTCGATGGCGGGGGCGCCAGAACCCTTGCGCGCCTTGTAGGAGGCGAGCGCCTGCGCATAGCCCGGCAGCGGCTTGCCGTCGCTCGGCACATGCAGCGTCTTGCCGTTGGGAAATACACTCACCAGTTCCTGACGGCTGATGCCGGGCCAATGGCGCACATTGCCGACATCCATGTGGACGAAGGGCGAGCCGGAGGTCGGATAATAGCCGACGCCGCCACCTTGCATCTTGAGACCGATGTTACGCAGCTTCTTTAGCGGCACGCCGGGAATGTAGAAGTCCATTGCCCTGCCCAGCATATGCTGGCTTTTCTCGGCAACGCCCCGGCTGCGGCTGCGCAGCATCGAGTTGGTGGCCGGCGAGCGATAGCCGCAGACGACCTGGATGTAGTCGGTGGCACCGCTTTCCCGGTAGGCTTCCCAGACCAGGTCCAGCAAGCGCGGATCCATCTTGGTCGGCTCGTTGCGACGCCAGTCGCGCAGGATGATGTTGATCTTCCTCAGCCCCTCGGGGACATAGCGGCCATTGCGCTTGTAAACGATCTCGGCCTTTTCGTGCGTGTGGAGATGATACAGCTTGAGCGAACGTGTTTCCGCGCTGGCGCCGGTTGCAGCCGCGGAAAGGAAACAAACAGCAAGAATCACCGCTGCCAGCCATCTCGGCCAGACGCTCATGTGATAGTGCCGCCCGTTTGTGTGTCGTTCGACTCTGTTCAAATCAAAAGGCCCTGCAGGCTGCCGTTTGTCCCCGGATTTGCCCAAACGGATGCGTCGTTTTCACATCCGAATATCGATCCTAATGGTTAATCATCGCTTATTGAAGCCGAAATGCGGTAACACCGTGGCGATATCCCGTCAAAAATATTGCACAGGGTTTCTTGGTAAACTGCTGGTTTAGATCAGGTTTCAGCCTTTTGCAGCAACACGATCTGTTACCGTTGGCCTTAATGCGTGAACAGCAGCACACATACGTCGTCCCAGCCTGCCACATTCCGGCTTTGACGCCTGAATCAAGGCCGCATTATGATTGGGGAAACTGGTCCCGGCCTTGCGCCGTCAGGATGCTAGCCGGTCGACGCGGCCGGTTTCCGGGTCGATACCGTATTCCTTGAGCTTCCGGTAGAGCGTCGAGCGGCCAATGCCGAGGCGGCGGGCGACCTCGCTCATCTGGCCGCTATAGTGGTCGATCGCCAGCTTGATCATTTCCAACTCGACATCGGCCAGCGCGCGCACATTGCCGCGCTCGTCCAGCGCCCGCAGCGTGCCGAAACGCGGCTGCAGCCTGGCCGGAGGATCGAGTTCGGTCGCAACGGCACCGCCATCGTCTTGCGGCTCGCTGCCCGGGATCGAGCCGGGTTGGGGCAATGCGGCATACGCATCGAGATTGACGGTGCCGTCCACCTGCGCCCGGATCTGCGGAAACTCCTCCGTGGTCAACACATCGCCTTCGGCAAGCACTGAGGCCCTGAACACTGCGTTTTCCAGCTGCCGGATGTTTCCCGGCCAATCATAGGCCTGCAGCATGGCAAGTGCTGCATCCGAAATGCCGAGCAGTCGGTGGCGCGAATCGACGGGCGCAACCTTCTCCATGAAGTGCGTGACCAGATAGGGAATATCGTCGCGACGGTCGCGCAGCGGCGGTACGAAGATCGGATAGACATTCAGCCGGTAGAACAGGTCCTCGCGGAACTTGCCGTCCTTGACCTGCTGCAAAAGGTTCCGGTGCGTTGCCGAGATCAGCCTGATGTCGACCCTGACGGTCGAACGGCCGCCGACCGGATCGACCTCGCCATCCTGAACGGCGCGCAGAAGCTTGACCTGCACGTCGAGCGGCAGGTCGCCGATCTCGTCGAGGAACAGCGTGCCCGAATGCGCCTCGACGAACTTGCCCGTGTGTTTTTCGGTGGCACCGGTGAACGACCCTTTTTCGTGGCCGAACAGGATCGATTCGACCAGATTATCGGGGATGGCGCCGCAATTGACGGTGACGAAGGGTCTTGAGCGGCGGTCGCCGCTGCCCTGGATGGCACGCGCCACCAGTTCCTTGCCGACGCCCGACTCGCCCTCGATCAGGATCGGGATGTTGGAGGCCGCCGCCTTCTGGCCGAGACGGATCACCCGGTCCATCGCCGGGCTGTGCGTGATCATGTCCTTGAAGGTCAGATGGCCGCCGCGCCGTCGCGACGTGCGCTTGACCTCGTCCTCGACCGCCTCGACCTTGAGCGCGTTGCCGATCGACGTCTGCAGTCGGTCGGGAGAAGCCGGTTTGACGACAAAATCGAAAGCACCGTGCCGCATCGCCGAAACGACGGTTTCGATGCCGCCCTGGGCGGTCTGCACGATAACAGGGATATGGATGCCGCGCTCGCGCATGGCCTTCAGCACGCCGATGCCGTCGAGGCCCGGCATGACAAGATCGAGGATGATCGCCGACACATCGCCTGCATTGGGCCCGTCGAGGACCGCGAGCCCGGCTTCGCCGCCATCGGCAACGATCGCGGTGTGGCCGAACCGCGTCACTGCCGCCTCGAGCAGCCTGCGCTGCACGGGATCGTCATCGACTATGAGTATGGAACCTGTCATGACTGCTCTGAATTACCCGCCCGATTGTATCCGCCCTATGGATCATCTTGGCACAGGGTTCTAAATAAGGTTTCAAAAAACCCGGTGAATGAATTCCTTAGGATTTGACCGGCTTGTCCTTTCCCCTTGATTCCGGAAGGTTATTGTTGATGCGCATGGTTCCAGGTGGGCAGCTTGCTGCGGCGGCGTCCGGTCAGGGCGCAGCGGAGCTTGGCGATCTGCCGGAGTGGAACCTCGCCGATCTCTATCCCGGCATGGAAGCGCCCGAGCTGAAGCGCGACATCGCCAAGGCAGCAAGCGATGCCACCGCCTTCGAGAATCGCTGGAAAGGCACGCTGGCCGCCGAGGCCGGACGTGGCAGCGCCGGCAAGTTGGGCGAGGCGCTTGCCGCCTATGAGGCGCTCGAGGAACTGATCGGCCGCATCGTCTCCTATGCCGGTCTGGTCTATGCCGGCAACACGGCCGACCCGCAGCGCGCCAAACTCTATGGCGACATTCAGGAGAAGATGACCGACGCCAGCGCGCATCTCCTGTTTTTCGCGCTCGAACTGAACCTGATCGACGATGCCGCGATCGAGGACGCGCTTGCATCCGACCCGGGCTTCGCCCACTACCGGCCTTGGGTGCTCGATCTGCGCATGGACAAGCCTTACCAGCTCGAGGATCGCGTCGAGCAGCTCTTCCACGAAAAGTCGATTACCGGGCGCGGTGCCTGGAACCGGCTGTTCGACGAGACGATGACCGATCTGCGCTTCGACATCGACGGCGAGGAACTGGCGCTCGAGCCGGCGCTGAACCGCCTGCAGGACGCCGACAGTGAGGTGCGCCGCCGGGCTTCCGAGGCGCTGGCCGCAACCTTCCGCAAGAATTTGCGCACCTTCACGCTGATCACCAACACGCTGGCCAAGGACAAGGAGATTTCAGACCGTTGGCGCGGCTTCGAGGACATCGCCGATTCACGCCATCTCGCCAACCGCGTCGAGCGCAGCGTGGTCGATGCGCTGGCGTCGGCCGTTCGCGACGCCTATCCGCGCCTGTCGCATCGCTATTACGCGATGAAGGCGCGCTGGCTCGGCATGGACGTGATGAACCATTGGGACCGCAACGCGCCATTGCCGGAGACGCCGCAGGCGGTGATTGGCTGGGACGAGGCGAAGAACACGGTGCTGTCCGCCTACCAGCGCTTTTCACCCGACATGGCGGAAATCGCCAGGGTCTTCTTCGACCGCAACTGGATCGACGCACCGGTCAGGCCGGGCAAGTCGCCGGGCGCGTTTGCACATCCGACGGTGCCGTCGGCGCATCCCTATGTGCTGCTCAACTATATGGGCAAGCCGCGCGATGTGATGACGCTGGCGCACGAACTCGGCCACGGCGTGCACCAGGTGCTGGCCGGCGGCCAGGGCGCGCTGATGGCCTCGACGCCGCTGACGCTGGCCGAGACGGCATCCGTCTTCGGCGAGATGCTGACCTTCCGCTCGCTGCTCGACCAGACCACCGACAAGCGCGAGCGCAAGGCCATGCTCGCGCAGAAGGTCGAGGACATGATCAACACGGTCGTGCGCCAGATCGCCTTCTACGAGTTCGAGCGCAAGGTGCATGCCGAGCGCAAGAACGGCGAACTGACCTCCGACAAGCTCGGCCAGTTCTGGCTGGAAGTGCAGGCGGAGAGCCTCGGGCCGGCGATCAAATTGCGCGAGGGCTACGAGGTCTTCTGGACCTACATCCCGCACTTCATCCACTCGCCCTTCTACGTCTATGCCTATGCCTTCGGCGATTGCCTGGTGAACTCGCTCTATGCCGTCTACCAGAATGCCGAACGCGGTTTTCAGGACAAGTATTTCGAGATGCTGCGCGCCGGCGGCACCAAGCACCATTCGGAGCTTCTGGCGCCCTTCGGCCTCGACGCCACCGACCCCGCCTTCTGGCAGATCGGACTTGGCGTGATCGGCGGACTGATCGACGAACTGGAAGCGCTGGACAACTGACCCGCACCGGCATGGCGTCAGCTGGCGGGTCGACCAGAACAGTTTACCGGGAATGCATGTTGAGACGCTCTATTCTTGCTCTAAATATTTGTTCTTGAACAACTCTGCGTGGAAATTTTCCGTTAGCTTTCCGTAGGCTGTATGGTAGCGTCGCGCTTGAAGCTCAGCCGGGCTCGCGGCTCCGGCCGGCAAGATTTCGGCCGGTCGTGGCGGCTCGGCGAATGCGACAACGACCGTTGGCCATGGGCGGGAAGCCGATCCCCGACAGTCGATCAAGAAGCCGGCTGTTCTGCGAACCGCCGAACCACCATTGATTGATCCTTCGCCAAGGTCATGACTTTTAGGCCACGGCGGGCGGATCTGACCGGAGAGAGACAATGGGCACTTTTATCTACATCCTCCTGGCGTTCCTTGTAGGCGTGTTGGTTGGCTGGTTTCTCTGGGGGCGTCTGCGCGGCGAGCTTGACAGCCTGCGCGGCGACATGGACCGCACGCGCAGCGAGCGTGACAGATTGCGTGCCGATTCCGACCGCCTGACCGGCGAGCTGAATGCATGCGGCAAGACCCGCGCCGATCTCGAGCGCCGGCTGCGCGAAACGCAAGCGGCACCCGCCAAGCCCGGCCCGGCAAAGGCAGCTGGCCAGGCGCCGGCAGCCCTGATGTCAACGCCGGCGGCGGCCAAGTCCGCACCGGCCAAACCGGCGGCGGCCAAATCTGCGGCGGCCAAGCCCGCGCCAGCAAAGCCGGCGGCTGCCAAGCCTGCGGCCGCAAAACCAGCCGCAGCCAAGACGGCAGCCGCGCCAAAGGCCGCCGCCCCCAAGGCGGCTGCGTCAAAGGCAAATGCCGCACAGGCCGCGCCAACGGCAACGACAGCAGCGCCGGCCGCCGGCAAGGCCGACAATCTGCGCCGCCTGATCGGCATCGGCCCGGTCAACGAGAAACTGCTCAAGGGCCTTGGCGTCACAACCTACGCCCAGATCGCCGGCTGGACCGCCGACGACGTCAAACGGATCGAGGACGTTCTGAACTTCGACGGCCGCATCGCGCGTGAGCACTGGATCGAGCAGGCGAAGCTTCTGGCCGCCGGCGACGAGACGGAATTCGCCAAGCAGTTCCCGACCGCCGGAACCGCCAACAACACCTGAGCCCGGCAACAAGACTGCATTTGGAACAAGGCGGCGTCCCCGGACGCCGCCTTTGTCTTTTGGCCGTAACCACCTTTGCGTCTTCAGACGCCGTTCCCTCGATTGCGCGCGGTCACCCCCCCATATAGAGCCATCACTGGCGCCATCGACTGCAGCATCCGAGCCTCATGTCCCTGCCCTCTGCAATTTTCCGCAATGATGAAAGCGGCCGTCAGCTCGTTTTCGACCGTCCGGCTGAAATCATCGTCGCAAACACGGCTGAGGATTTCCTGCCGGCGTTGCAGGCCGCGCAGGCAGCAACCGATGCCGGCAAATGGCTGGCTGGCTATTTCTCCTACGAGGCCGGCTATCTGCTCGAGCCAAAACTTGTTCCGCTGCTGCCGGCAGGTCGACGCGCTCCACTCGTTTGTCTGGGTGTCTTCGATGCTCCGGTCGAACAGGCCCTGCCGCATCGTGGCGCGCCGGCCACCAACGGTCCGATCTTCGACGCCAAAGCCGACTGGTCTTCAAAGGACTACTCGGAACGCTTTGCGCGGCTGCACGACCACATCCGCAAGGGCGACTGCTATCAGGGCAATCTGACCTTTCCGATCCATGCGCAGTGGTCGGGTGATCCGCTCGCCGCCTTCGACGCGCTGACCGAACGCCAGCCGGTGAAATATGGCGCGCTGGTCGCGCTCGGCGACCCGATCGTTCTGTCGCGCTCACCGGAGCTGTTCTTCCAGATCGGCACTGAGGGCATCATCGAAACCCATCCGATGAAGGGCACCGCACCGCGCGGCGCGACCAAGGCGGAAGACGCGCGGCTGAAAGCGTTTTTGCGCAACGACGAGAAGAACCAGGCCGAGAACCGGATGATCGTCGACCTCTTGCGCAACGACATCTCGCTGATCAGCGAGGTCGGCACGCTGGAGGTGCCGGAGCTGTTTCGCATCGAAAGCTATCCGACCGTCCACCAAATGGTCAGCCGCGTGCGGGCAAAGCTTCTGCCGGATCTCACCATCCGCCAGATCTTTGCGGCGCTGTTTCCCTGCGGCTCGATCACCGGCGCGCCGAAAATCCGCGCCATGGAAATCCTGCACGAGCTGGAAGGCGTGCCGCGCGATGTCTATTGCGGCGCCATCGGCTGGATCGCGCCTGAGGGCATGATGCGCTTTTCGGTGGCGATCCGCACCATCTCGCTCTTCTCCAGCGGCGAAGCCGTCTACAATGTCGGCGGCGGCGTCGTCTTCGATTCGACGGCCGAGGAGGAGTACCAGGAGTGTCTGCTGAAAGCGCGCTTCGCGACGGGAACGCCGCCGACTTCGAACTGATCGAAACCATGCGCTGGGAGCCTGGAACAGGCTTCCTCCGTTTCGACCGCCACCTTGCACGCCTCTATGGCTCGGCAGCTGAACTCGGCTTCGCCTGCGATCCGCAGAAGGTCGGCGAGGTGTTGATGGATACGGTCGGCCGACAAGGCATCGCCCTGCGTACTCGGCTCGTTCTCTCGCGCAACGGCAAGGCGACGGCTGCTGCCCAGCCTTTTGAACCACTCGCCGCCAACAAGGTCTGGCGGCTGCAGCTGGCCCGGGTGCGGCTGGATTCGAACGACACCCTGCTGCGCCACAAGACCAGCCGGCGGCATTCCTATCAGCGGGCTCGTTCCGAGTACCTGATCAGCCAGGCCGACGAAGTGCTTCTGGCCAATGAGCGCGGCGAAATCTGCGAGGGCACCATCAGCAATATCTTCGCCGATTTCGGCGATGGCGTGCTGGCGACACCCCGGCTCGACTGCGGCCTGCTGCCTGGCGTATTGCGCGGCGCGTTGCTGGATGAAGGCCGAGCCCGGGAAGCGATCTACACCTTGGATGATCTGAAGTCGGCCAAGGCGCTTTTTGTCGGCAATTCCTTGCGCGGTTTGATCCCCGCACGGCTAGGCTGACCGAAGCCATCGGGAGAAAAGAATGTTCGTGGTTTCGCTGAACTACAAGGTGCCGCTGACCGAGATCGACCGCTTGGCGCCCGCGCATGTCGAGTGGCTGAAGGCCTGCTATGCCGAAGGCGTCTTTGTCGCTTCCGGACCGAAGAAACCACGAACCGGCGGCATCATCATCGCACGCGGCCCTCGTGACGTACTCGACGCCAGGCTGGCCGCCGATCCTTTCGCCAAGGCAGGCGCCGCTGACTACGATGTCACCGAATTCACGGCAAAAATGACCGCCGCCGCATTGGACGCCTACAAAGAGGCATGAGCGTCCGCCAGCCCACCCACACGCCCTATGACGGCTCCTCGAAGCTCTTCACCATCGGGCTGAAGCCGCTCGACCCCGATAGATGGATCGAGGTCGATGAACACCTCAAACCTTATCTCGCCGAGAAGCGCCGGCTTTATGCGACAATGCCGGACAAGGTTTTTGTCGAGGAGGCAGGCACGCGCGACGCCCAGCGCGAAGTGCTCGAAATGCTCGGCCCGCATCTCACGGCGAAATTTCCCGAGACCTACAGGCGCACAGCGGCGGGGATCGAAGTGATCGACGCGGCAGACAATCTAGCCGGCAGCACCACCGCCAGTTTCAGCGACGCTCCACTTGTCGCGGCCTCCTTGCTTGTCCAGGAAGACCTGATCCTGATGCGGCGCGACGACAGCGGTTGGCGACTGGCCGCCGGCTCGCTGTGCTTTCCCTCGTCATGGTCGCTGACCGAAAAATTCGGCAGGCCGCTGCAGCAGATCCACGCGCCGGTGCC
Source organism: Mesorhizobium sp. P3_B5 (assembly GCF_056402815.1). Taxonomy (NCBI): domain Bacteria; kingdom Pseudomonadati; phylum Pseudomonadota; class Alphaproteobacteria; order Hyphomicrobiales; family Phyllobacteriaceae; genus Mesorhizobium; species Mesorhizobium sp. P3_B5. The sequence goes on from NZ_JBFUGR010000012.1 coordinate 22,073, forward strand.
GGGTTTCGGGCCGGGCACGCGTTCGGCCGACCTCATCAACCGCATGTTCGACGGCCTGCAGGGCCAGGCGGTCGAGCGCTACAACTGGTCGATCCAGGCCGACGACGCGCTCTATCATCCGCTGTCCAACGTCGAGCGCATCGATCGCGCCACGAACCGCCCGACCCGATTTCCCGATGGCGACGTCAACGCTCATGCCTTCATCCGCGTCGAGCGGCAGACGCTGCGCAAGCTGCCTGTTTCGCGCGACATCCTGTTCACCATCCGCATCCATCTCGACCCGCTCAAGGTGCTGGCGCGGCATCCCGACAGGGCCACGCTGGCGGCGTCCTTTGCCGCCCAGCTCCAGGCGCTGGATCAGGCGCAGCTTGACTATAAGGGCCTGACCGCCGACCGTGACAGACTGGCGCAAAGCCTGGATATCATGGCTCGGGGGAACAATGATCCATCATCCTAGCAAGCCGGTCGCGCTTGCCTGCGTGCTGTCGGGTCTGGCGACCGCAACGCTGGCCGAGCCGGTGACCTATGCCGGCAAGATCGGACAGACCGACATCGTTGTCGAATTCACCAGCGATCCGTCGGAGCCGGACGGACCACTCGCCGGCCGCTATTTCTACCGCGCGAAAGGTGTCGACATCCCGCTGCAGGCCAGGCCGCTGAAGGGGCGCCGGTTCGAATTGGCGGAGGAGGAAGCGTGCGGCCCCGAGAAATGCGGAGAAGGCCGGGCCGCGCCAGTGGCCGCGATCTGGCGCCTCGCCTCCGCCGATAAGGGCAAGACATTGGAAGGCACCTGGATCGGGAAAAAGACGCGGCCGTTGAAGCTGACCCGGATTGCAGAGCGTGAGCAGACCGAGCCGCCGGCCTCGAGCCCGCTCGATCTCTATAGTTTCACCGGCAGCATATTCTTCAACGATGCGCCGATCACCATGGAAGCGTCGCCCTACGATTATCTACGGCTGGATTTTGCCCTCAGGACTGACGACCCAAAGGCCGGCGACCCACAAACCGGCGAAACAAACGGCTGGCCGGATGCCGCCTATAGCTATGTCGTCGATCCCCGCACCAGATTCACCGTGCCGCGCATCGTCAAACTGTCGGGCGGCGCGCCGGTCGAGGCGGCGAATGCCTTGCTTGAGAATCGGCACCGGCATGCCAGCCTCGGCGCGTTGAGCTGTGCGGCGTTGCGCTACGCCGGCTTTCACGAGGACAGCCCGATCGACAGCATGGATGACGGTTCGCTCGGCGGCTATGAGGACTCGACGTCAGAGGTCAGCTCGCTGACGCCGCAATTGATGAGCTGGCGGGAGTCCGGGACCCTGTTTTGCGGCGGTGCGCACCCGACCATCTATTCGGATACCTACGTGATGGACGTGCGCCGCGGCGTGTTGCTCGGCCTTCAGGATATGTTTTCCGATACGGTCGACGGCAAGCCCGGTCCCTCGCTCATCGCCTTCATCGCGGAACGGCGCAAGAAGCCGACCGATCAGACCCAAATCGATTTCGAAACCGAATGCGGCACCGACGATCTGATCACCGAATATCTGGCGGCAAGCCTCTGGCGCGACGGCGACAAGGAGGTCCTGCTCTTCGGGCTCCAGGGCCTGCCGTATACCATCCAGGCCTGCGGCGACGGTGTGCTGGACCTGCCGGTCTCCGAGGCCCGTGATCTTTTCAAGCCGGAATTCGCAAAATTGCTCGGGCTATAAAGCATGATCCCGAAAAGTGGGAACCGGTTTACTCGGACAAACGGGAACCGTTTTGTCCCAAAGATCATGCTCGAACAATGAGATAGAGCTCCATCCCGATCCATCGGGATGGAACAGGCTCTAGGCGCGACGGCGTCGGGCAAAGCCGGCCATTTCCCGCTTTTTCCTTTATTGTGACAATGATCTATGGTTTGTCGCGCCGCGGCCACGCGGCCGGTGTGAAGCGTTCTTTTGAGGAGTGTTCGATAGATGGCGACTGAAAATTGGCCCGTTTACGGTGAGATCACCGGCCCTGTCGTGATGATCGGCTTCGGCTCGATCGGACGGGGAACGCTGCCGCTGATCGAGCGCCATTTCAAGTTCGACAAATCGCGCATGACGGTCGTCGACCCGCGCGACACCGACCGCAAATTGCTCGATGAGCGCGGCATCACCTTCATGCAGGATTCGGTGACCCGGAAGAACTACAAGAAGCTTTTGACGCCGCTTCTGACCAATGGCGGCGGCCAGGGCTTTTGCGTCAACCTGTCGGTCGACACCGGCTCGGTGGATCTGATGCGGCTCTGCCGCGAGCTCGGCGTGCTTTACATCGACACCGTGGTCGAGCCATGGCTCGGCTTCTATTTCGACGCCAAGGCCGACAATGCAAGCCGCACCAACTACGCGCTACGCGAGTCGATGATCGAGGAGAAGCGCGAAAACCCGGGCGGCGCGACCGCCATCTCCACCTGCGGCGCCAATCCGGGCATGGTCTCGTGGTTCGTCAAGCAGGCGCTGGTCAATCTCGCCACCGATCTCGGGCTGGAGTTTTCCGAACCGGCGCAGCAGGATAGCGAAGGCTGGGCCAAGCTGATGAAGAAGGCCGGCGTCAAGGGCATCCACATCGCCGAGCGCGACACCCAGCGCACCAAGAAGCCAAAGCCGATGGACGTGTTCTGGAACACCTGGTCGGTCGAAGGCTTCATCTCGGAAGGGCTGCAGCCGGCCGAACTCGGCTGGGGCACGCATGAGAAATGGATGCCGAAGAACGGCAAGAAGCACAAGCACGGTTCGCAGGCGGCGATCTATCTGGAGCAGCCGGGCGCCAACACGCGCGTGCGCAGCTGGTGCCCGACGCCTGGTCCGCAATACGGTTTCCTGGTGACCCACAATGAGTCGATTTCGATCGCCGATTTCTTCACCGTGCACGGCAAGAAGGGCAAGGTTCACTACCGCCCGACCTGCCACTATGCCTACCATCCGTGCAATGACGCCGTGCTGTCGCTGCACGAGATGTTCGGCGCCGCCGGCAAGGCGCAACCCGTGCATCACGTGCTCGACGAAAACGAACTGGTCGACGGTGTCGACGAGCTCGGCGTGCTGCTCTACGGCCACGACAAGAATGCCTACTGGTATGGCTCGCAGCTGTCACTGGCCGACGCCCGCAAGCTGGCGCCGTATCAGAACGCCACCGGCATGCAGGTCACCTCGGCGGTTCTCGCCGGCATGGTCTGGGCGCTGGAAAATCCGGAAGCCGGCATCGTAGAGGCCGACGAGATGGACTACAGACGCTGCCTCGAAGTGCAGAGCCCCTATCTCGGACCGGTCAAGGGCTACTACACCGACTGGACGCCGCTCGATAACCGCCCCGGCCTGTTTCCCGAAGACCTCGACAAGAACGACCCGTGGCAATTCCGCAACATCCTCGTTCGATAGCGTTTCCCCTAGGCATGCCTCACTGCCTTGCAATCGCCCGGAAATCGGGCGATTGAAGGGATGCGGACTGAGGAGAGGATTCTCACATGACGATTGCGCGCAAAGTTCTTTCGATGGGCGTGGCCGGCGCCTTGGCGACGATGCTTGCCGCCTGCGTCACCGGCGGCCCTGACGAGCCACCAATCGCCTCTGCGGCGAAGGGGGTCGAAGGCTCGTGGCTGAACGCCGAAGGCAACGCGGTGTCGACATTGAATGGCGGAAATTTCACCACGGTTTCCGCCGAGACCGGCGAGAAATTTGCCGACGGCAGCTATTCCAAGACCGGGCCCACCTCGGTCGAGATCAACGGCACCTCGTTGATCCGGCAGCAGACGATAGCCTTCAACTGTCTGCTGGTATCCATCAATCAGCTCAATTGCACCAGCGCCGCCGGGCAGAACTTTGTGCTGACAAGACGCGGCTGAGCCCGATCCCGCAAGGGTTAGCAAAAGGCGGCGGCACGATGCCCGTCGCCTTTTTTATGTCGGCAAACCGATCCCGATTCCGTTCGCCCTGATTCTTCTTGCATCGCCAGAAACGCGATGTGAACATGCCCGAAAAGCTGGCTGTTATGCTCCAGTCAAGCAAGAGCGTTATACGCCTCTGGTCAGGCCATCCGGGAGACGAAGATGAAGAAGTTTGCTGCCATTGCCGCTCTGTCGGCATCCACGCTCGGCCTGTCGGCCGGAGCATCCTTTGCCGACTACACGTTGAACATCCTGCATTTCAACGACTGGCACAGCCGCATCGAAGGCAACAACAAATACGAGTCGACCTGCTCGGCCGAAGAAGAGACCAAAGGCGAATGCATCGGCGGCGCAGGCCGGCTGGTCACAGCGATCGCCCAGGAGCGCAAGAAGCTCGAAGGCCAGAACGTGCTGCTGCTCAATGCAGGCGACAGCTTCCAGGGATCGCTGTTCTACATCACCTACAAGGGCACCGCGGAGGAGGAATTTCTCAATCAGATCAAGCCCGACGCGGTGACGCTCGGCAACCACGAGTTTGACGATGGCGAGAGCGCGCTGGTGCCTTACCTGGACAAGGCGAAGTTCCCGATCGTCAGCGCCAATGTCGTGGCCAACGACAAGTCTGGCGCGGCGGGCAAGATCAAGCCGTCGATCGTACTTGAGGTCGGCGGCCAGAAGATCGGCATCATCGGCGCCGTGACCAACGACACCCCGGAGCTCGCCTCGCCCGGCCCCAACATCACCATCGCTGATGACGTCAAGTCGATCACGGCCGAGGTCGAGAAGCTGAAGGGAGAAGGCGTCAACAAGATCATCGCGGTGACCCATATCGGCTACAAGCGTGAACGCGACGTCATCGCCAAGATCCCGGGCATCGACATTGTCGTCGGCGGCCACAGCCATTCGCTTTTGTCCAACACCGACCCGAAAGCGGAAGGTCCCTACCCGACGATGGTCGACAATCCGGACGGCTACAAGGTTCCGGTCGTCCAGGCGGCGTCCTATTCGAAATATCTCGGCGAGTTCAAGATCGTGTTCGACGACAATGGCGTCGTCAAATCGGCCAGCGGCGACCCGATCTTCCTCGACAAGTCGATCACGCCCGATCCCACCGTGCTTGCCCGCATCAAGGAGCTTGGCGCGCCGATCGAGGCGTTGAAGAACAAGGAGGTGGCCGAGACCACCAAGGCGATCGACGGCAGCCGCGAAAACTGCCGCGCCCGCGAATGCGAGATGGGCAATCTCGTCTCCGACGCGATCCTCGACCGGGTCAAGGGCCAGGGCGTCGAGATCGTCATCTCGAATGGCGGCGGCCTGCGCGCCTCGATCGACCAGGGCACCGTCACCATGGGCGAGGTGCTGACCGTGCTGCCGTTCCAGAACACGCTGGCCACCTTCCAGATTTCCGGCAAGGATCTGGTTGCCGGGCTGGAAAGCGGTCTCAGCCAGCTCGAGGATGGCGCCGGACGCTTCCCGCAGGTGGCAGGTCTCAAATATTCCTTCGACAAGTCGGTCGCGCCCAATGCCGGCCGCGTCAAGTCGGTCGAGGTCATGGAAGGAGGCGCCTGGACGCCGATCAATCCGGACAAGGACTATCTGGTCGCCACCAACAACTATGTCCGCCAGGGCGGCGACGGCTACAAGATCTTCGCCGAGAAGGCCAAGAACGCCTATGACTACGGTCCGGGCCTCGAACAGGTGGTTGTCGACTATCTCGGCGCGCATAAGCCCTACACGCCAAAGCTCGACGGCCGCATCACCGAGATCGCCGCCACGGTTGCCGCGGCGCCAGCGGCTCCGGCCGCAGAACCGGCAAAGCCGGCGGAACCCGCGCCGGCGCCCGCCGAGCCCGCGCTGCCTGCACCGCCGGCAGGCTCCGGCGATATCGCGGCAACGCCGCCAACCGTCCCGGCGGAAACCGCACCTGCGACGCCGGCACCCGCCGAACCGGCCAAGCCAGCCGAGGCTGCCCCGGCGACACCAGCACCGGCTCCTGCCGAGCCGGCAAAGCCGGCCGAGGCCGCTCCCGCTGAAGCCAGCCATGTCATCGTCGCCGGCGATACCTATTGGGACCTGGCCAAGCAGGCCTATGGCGACGGCACCAAGTGGAAGGTGATCTCCGAGGCCAACAAGGGCTACGAGCCACGCCGGCTTCCCGTCGGCGCAACCTTGACCATTCCGCCAAAATAACAGCGCTTCGCGCCTTGCGACTGGCAAAACCCGTCCGGGAAACCGGGCGGGTTTTCTGCTTTCAGGGTAAGGTGCGGCCAGACGCAGCATTGAAAACTCGCGCCGCATCGCTAGTTTCGCCGCGACATCGCCGGTTTCGCGGTGTCGGGAGACCTTTTATGACGCTTTCCACGCCTGTCGATCCCAAAGCCGCGAAGGCGCTTGGCCCGCTGCCGGCAGGACATCCCTCAGTCAGAAGCGGCAAGATCGGCGTCATGCTGGTCAATCTCGGCACGCCCGACGGTACCGATTTCAAGCCGATGTGGCGCTATCTCAGGGAATTCCTGTCCGATCCGCGTGTCATCGAACTCAACAGGGCGATCTGGTATCCGATCCTCTACGGCCTCGTTCTGACCACACGGCCGAAGAAGTCCGGCGCCAACTACGCCAGGATCTGGAACCGGGAGCGCAACGAGTCTCCGCTGCGCACCTTCACCCGCGCCCAGGGCGAGAAACTTGGCCAGGCGTTGCACGACCTGCCCAACGTCGCCGTCGACTGGGCGATGCGCTACGGCAATCCTTCGACCGAGAGCGTCGCCAAAAAGCTGGTCGAGCAAGGCTGCGACCGCATCCTCTGCTTCCCGCTCTATCCGCAATATTCGGCGACGACGACGGCGACCGCCAACGACCAGCTGTTTCGCGCGCTGATGAAGATGCGGGCAGCCCCAGCCATCCGCAGCGTGCCGCCCTACTATGACGAGCCAGTCTATATCGAGGCGCTCGCCCGTTCGATCGAACAGCATCTGGCGTCGCTCGACTTCGAACCGGAGGTCGTCATCGCCTCCTATCACGGCATTCCAAAACCCTATTTCGAAAAGGGCGACCCCTATCACTGCCATTGCCTGAAGACGACGCGTCTGCTGCGCGAACGGCTCGGCTGGAGCGACAAGAAGCTGATCACCACCTTCCAGTCGCGCTTCGGCGCACAGGAATGGCTGCAGCCCTATACCGACAAGACGGTCGAGAAGCTCGGACAGGACGGCGTGAAATCAATCGCCATCGTCAACCCTGGTTTCTCCGTCGACTGCATCGAGACACTGGACGAAATCGGCCGCGAGGCGGCCGAAACCTTCCATCACGCCGGCGGCGAAAAATTCGCCCATATCCCTTGCCTCAACGACAGTGTGGAAGGCATGGCGATGATCGAAGCGATGGTGCGGCGCGAACTGTCGGGTTGGATCTGAAGCCGACGCCTCTCGCAATCAGCTGTGCATAGATAATCAGCGATCACCAGATTGTAACATTGCTGAAACACACTTAAGTGTTTGGTGAAGTCGGTTGCACGGAAGCGTCTCCGTGGCCGGCATCTGAGGGAGAACCAAATGGACTTCAGTGGTTTCGGCATTGCGATTGGTGCACTTGCCTTTCTGGTATTGGTGCTTCTTATCAAAGGCATCAGGACAATCCCGCAAGGCTACAATTATACGGTTGAGCGCTTCGGTCGCTACACCAAGACACTGAGCCCCGGCCTCAATTTCATTACGCCGTTCGTCGACCGTATCGGCGCCAAGATGAACATGATGGAGCAGGTGCTCGACGTTCCGAGCCAGGAAATCATCACCCGCGACAACGCCATAGTGGGTGTCGACGGCATCGCCTTCTACCAGATCCTCAACGCGGCGCAGGCAGCCTATCAGGTCTCAGGCCTGCAGAACGCCATCCTCAACCTGACGATGACCAACATCCGTACCGTCATGGGCTCGATGGACCTCGACGAACTGCTGTCCAACCGCGACGCCATCAACGAGCGCCTGCTGCGCGTCGTCGACGAGGCGGCGCACCCGTGGGGCATCAAGATTACCCGCGTCGAGATCAAGGACATCAACCCGCCGGCCAATCTCATCGAATCGATGGGCCGCCAGATGACCGCCGAACGCAACAAGCGTGCGCAGATCCTCGCCGCTGAAGGTCTCAAGCAATCGCAGATTCTGGAGGCCGAGGGCCGCAAGGAAGCCGCCTTCCGCGACGCCGAGGCGCGCGAGCGTTCGGCCGAGGCCGAAGCCCGCGCCACGCAGGTCGTGTCGGAAGCCATCTCCAAGGGCGACGTGCAGGCGCTCAACTACTTCGTGGCGCTGAAATACACCGAAGCGATGGGCAAGATCGGCACCGCCAACAACAGCAAGGTCGTGCTGATGCCGATGGAGGCCTCGGCGCTGATCGGCACGCTCGGCGGCATAAGCGAGATCGCCAAGGAGGTGTTCCGCAGCGAAGGCACTGCCGGCGCCGCGCGGCAGGCCGCCCGCCCACCGGTGGTTCGCCCAAGCGATAACTGAGATCATTGGAGCATGATCCCGAAAAGTGGGAACCGGTTTTCGGAAAAGATCATGCTCGACAGTAAATAGGAGCGCACTCCCATGTTCGACCGCATCATTTCCGAACTCGGCCCGTGGAACTGGATGGTTCTGGGCTTCGTCCTGCTGGTGATGGAAGTCATCGCGCCAGGCATCTTCATGCTGTGGATCGGTATTGCCGCGCTGCTGATCGGCGTGGTCTCACTGCTGATCTGGGATACCGGCTTCTGGACTTGGGAAATCCAGGTTCTCGCCTTCCTGGCGCTGTCGCTGGCCTCTGCCTTCGTCGGCAAGAAGCTGGTCGGCGGGCGCAATGACACGACCGACCAGCCGCTGCTTAACCGCCGCGGCGCCCAGATGGTCGGCAAGATGGCTACCCTTGCCGAACCGATCAAGGACGGCCGCGGCCGCATCAAGCTCGGCGACACGCTGTGGCGCGTCTCCGGTCCCGACCTGCCGGCCGGCACGCAGGTGCGTGTAGTCAGTTCCGCCGACACAGATCTGGAGTTGACGGTCGAGCGGGTCTGAATTTCAGGCCGCGCCGATGCGCAACAGGTCGTGGAAATGAACCACGCCCAGCGGCATGTTGTTTTTGGTCACCACCAGCGCGCCGATATTGTAGTCGTTGAGGAGCGCGATCGCCGTACCGGCTAGCGTCTGCGGATCGATCGTCTTGGGCGTGCGGGTCATGACCTCATCGACGATGACGTTGGCCAGGTTACGGTGCAGATTGCGCGCCACGTCACCGTCGGTGATGATACCGGCCAATTCACCATTCGTATCGACGATCAAGACGCAGCCGACCTTCTTCTTCGACAGCGTCATGACCGCTTCCGGCATCTTGGTGCCGAGCACGGCCAGCGGAATCTGGTCGCCGACCCGCATGATCTCGGAGACCATGGTCAGATTGGCGCCGAGCTGGCCGCCGGGATGGAAGGTGCGGAAATGGTCCGGGGTGAAGCCGCGTGCTTCGAGCAGCGCAATGGCCAACGCATCGCCGATCACCAGTTGCAGCAGCGTCGACGTGGTCGGCGCAAGGCCGTGCGGGCAGGCTTCGGGCGCGCGCGGCAGCAACAGCACCACGTCCGCCTCGCGCGCCAGCGCCGATGTCTCGCCGGCGGTGATCGCGACCAGCGGGATCGAGAAACGCCTGGAATAGGCGATGATGCCGTTGAGCTCCTTGCTCTCGCCCGACCACGACATGGCGATGATGGCGTCGTCCCTGGCGATCATGCCGAGGTCGCCGTGATTGGCCTCGGACGGATGGACAAAGAAGGCCGGCGTGCCGGTCGAGGCGAGCGTCGCGGCGATCTTGGAGCCGATATGGCCACTCTTGCCGACGCCGGTGACGATGACGCGGCCTCTGGCCTGCGACACGATATCGACGGCGCGCGCGAACGGTTCGGACAGCCCATTTTCGAGCGCCGCGGCCAGAGCCGCCACACCGGCCTGCTCGGTTGCCACCGTCCTGAGCGCCGATTCTATCGAAGCTTGCTTGTTCAGCCGCTTCTTTTCTGGGGATCCCGCATGCATGGCTGATGCGATTAGCGCTTTGGCGCTCGCCTGTCCAACAGAAATGCCACCTCACGCCTGTCGCCCAAAGGCCTGCCCCGGGCCTGAACCAAGGCCATGCAGCGGTTTTGGGATGGCGAGCTGCACGAAAACAGGAAGCTTGAAGCGCGCCGCATGAATCCCTTCGGACATCAGCGCCTTAAGGGTCATTGGCCCGCCGCCTCAACCCTCCGTTAACCATCCCCATTTACGGTTCGGTAAGTATGGCGCGCTTGCGCCGCGCAAGCAGTGGTGACGATGTCGCGGGCCCAGCCTGAAAGCAAAAGAGGTCGAAACGGCAAAGCCATCAGCGCACTGCTGCTGGCGGCCAGCGCTTTCGCTTTGCTGCGGCCAACACCGCTTTGCGCTCAGGAGACCGAGCTGCGCGGCGAGGTTTCGGAATCGGCGATCCTGTTTGACCAGCAGCGCAAGGTGAGACAGCTGAGCGCCGCCGGATCTCAAGATCAGGCAGCAGCCGATGCAGCCGCTCAGGCCAACCCGCCAACCCCGACGACCTATCTGCCGGCAAGTGCCGGCGCCGTGCCGGATGACACCGGCGCCACGCCCGCGACCGGCAGCATCTTCGATCCGCTGGCGGCCAGCGATGGCAGTTTTGGCGACAATCCACCCCCAGCTAAGCCGCGCCGGCCGTCGACCGCAAAACAGCGCGCCGCCGATGCGGACAAGGCTAAAGACAAGGCCGCCGACAAGAAGAAGCTCGGCAAGGCAACGGACCCTACCACGACCGGAACCACTTCGACCGACGCAGCGGCAGACGACACCGACCAGGACACAGCCAATCGCCGTGCCCTCACCGTCGACAGCGCCGACCGGCAGAAGCTCGATCCCGGCGCCGAGCGCACCGGCTCCATCGAGGGCCTGAAGAAGAAGCCCGAAGAAGATCCCTACGCCGCACCCGGCATCAAGGTTGGCTCCTTCCTGCTCCGGCCGACGCTTGAGCAAGGCGTGACCGCAACGTCGAATGCCGATTCCAGCAGTGGCGGGACGTCGGCAGTGCTGTCCGAAACAGCGCTGCGTTTTTCCGCCGCCTCTGACTGGCGCGAGAATTCGGCGGTCATCGACGGATACGGCAACTTCCGCAACACCATTTCGGGCAAGAAGATCAATGAAGGGCGCGGCCGCATCGAAGGCACCCTAAACGTCGATCTCGACAATGAACTGCGCGCCATCGCCAAGCTCGGCTACGAAATTGCGCCGGAATCAGCCTCCTCGCCCGACGCCATTGCCGGTGTCAAATCGCAGCCGATCCGCCAGACCATCGACGGCAGCTTGGGCGTCGAGAAGGACGTCGGCAAGCTGCGCTTCGCGCTGACCGGCGCGGTCTCTCACGACATCTATGGCGACGCCGAGCTGACAGACGGCACCGTGCTGTCGCAGAAAGACCGCGACTCGACGCTGTATACCGCCACCTTGCGCACCGGCTACGAGATTTCGCCTGCCATCACGCCTTTCGCCGAGGTCGAAGTCGGCCGCCGCGCCTATGATCTGCGCGTCGATTCGGGCGGTTTCGAACGGTCGTCCACCCGCCTCGGCGCGCGTGCCGGCGTCGAACTCGACATGGGCGAGGAGCTGACCGGCGAATTCTCGGCCGGCTGGCTCCGGGAAGCGATCGACGACGACCGTCTGGCGGCGATCTCCGGCGCAACCGTGAATGCAGACCTCAAATGGTCGCCCGAGCGCGGCACCATCATCGGCCTCACTGGGAAGACCACCGCCGAAGGCACCACGGCCGCCAACGAAAGCGGCGATATCCTCTATTCCGGCCGCCTCACCGGTGAGCGGCAGATTCGCGCCAACTTGACTGGAAACGCGGCTCTCGGCCTCGACTGGCGCGATTACACCGGCTCCGACGGGCACGACCTGACGCTGAGCGCCGAGGCCGGCCTGACATGGTGGCTGAACCGCTATGTCGGCCTCACCAGCCGCGCCCGCACCGAAAAGCTGACCAGCAACCTGCCCGGGCGCAACTACACCGCCAACAGCATCTACCTCGGCCTGAAGCTGCAGCGGTAGGAAGTCTTAAGCGGCGCCGCGCCGTTCCGACGGTTTTATCTCATCGAGCAGCGTGCGGATGACGCCCGACATGTTCTCGTTCATGTCGCTGCGCCACAGCGCGAAAGCCACATTGGCCTCGACGAACCCTTCCGGCGAACCACAATCGAAGGTGCGGCCCTGGTAGTGGTAGCCATAAAAAGGCTGCTGCTTTTCCAGTTTCAGCATCGCGTCGGTGAGCTGGATCTCGTTGCCGGCGCCCTTTTCCTGGCCTTCGAGAATGCCAAAGATCTCGGGCTGCAGGATGTAGCGGCCGTTGATGTAGAGATTGGACGGTGCGGTGCCGGTCTTCGGCTTCTCCACCATCTCGGTGATGCGGAAACCGTGATGCGTATCCTCGCCGCGGCCGACAATGCCATATTTGTGCGCCTCGGCCGGGTCGCATTCCTGCACGGCGATGATGTTGTTGCCGGTCTCCTCGTAGAGCTCGACCATGGCCTTCATGCAGCTCTTTTCCGACTGCATGATCATGTCGGGCAACAGCAGCGCGAAGGGCTCGTCTCCGACCAGTTCACGCGCGCACCAGACGGCATGGCCGAGCCCCATCGGCACTTGCTGGCGGGTAAAGCTCGTCTGTCCCGGCGCCGGCTGGAGGCGCTGCAGGCGGGCGAGCTGGTCATCCTTGCCGCGCTGCGCGAGCGTGTCATAGAGCTCGAACTGGACGTCAAAATGGTCTTCGATGACCGCCTTGTTGCGGCCGGTGACGAAGATGAAATGCTCGATGCCGGCCTCGCGCGCCTCATCGACAACATACTGGATGACCGGTCTGTCGACGACGGTCAGCATTTCCTTCGGGATGGCCTTGGTGGCCGGGAGAAACCGCGTGCCGAGACCGGCGACCGGGAAAACTGCCTTGCGAACTCTCTTCATGCTGTCAATTATCCGTTTGAGGGCCTGCTCCGCAATCCCGCTCCGAGACATTTTCACGCCGGAATCGAGGATTACGGAAGGACTGGTGAGAAACTGGCAGTGCGTAAAAGCAACGACGCGTCTTTTCGTTCCCAACGGCTCCTATGGTAAACTAATTCCTAACCGGGTTCGGCGATGAATGATCTTCCTGAGATAATGAAGGAGGAAAAGATGTCCGTTCGCAATGCCGCAAAACTTTTCACCAGCGTCATGACGGCCGCCAGCCTCTCGCTTGCCTTGCTGATGCCGGCCGGACCGGCTTTTGCCGATGCCGGCTTCCGGCAATGGGTCGCCGGCTTCCGCGCCACAGCCGTGCAAGGCGGCGTTTCCGGCGCCGTCTATGACCAGGCGTTCAAGGATATCAGGGATATCGACCCGGTGGTGCTGGAAAAGGCGCGCACGCAGCCTGAATTCACCGCGCCGGCCTGGGATTATTTTGACAACCGCGTCCATGACCAGTCGGTCGCCGTCGGCCAGCAGATGGCGAAGAAATGGAAGCCGTGGCTCGACCGGATCGAGGCAAGGTTCGGTGTCGACCGTGACATCCTGCTTGCCATCTGGTCGATGGAATCGAACTATGGCGAAATCCTCAAGCGCGACGACATCATGCGCAATGTCGTGCGCTCGCTGGCGACCTTGGCCTATGCCGACCCCAAGCGGGGGAAATTCGCGCGCACCCAGCTGATCGCGGCGCTGAAGATCCTGCAGACGGGCGACATCGATGAAAGCCATCTGAGCGGATCCTGGGCGGGCGCCATGGGCCACACCCAGTTCATTCCGACCAGCTATCAGCACTATGCCGTCGACATGGACGGCAATGGCAAGCGCGACATCTGGAATTCAATCCCCGATGCGCTGGCGACCGCCGCCAATTTGCTGAAGAAGAATGGCTGGCAGGCCGGCAAGACCTGGGGCTATGAAGTCACGCTGCCGGCCGGCAAGCTTCCCGGCGGCGCGAAGACACTGACGCAATGGCAGGCGCTCGGCGTCGTCAGGGCTAATGGCAAGCCGTTCAAGAACGTTGCCGACAAGGCGACACTGAAGGTGCCGGACGGCCGCGGTGGCCCAGCCTTCCTGATGATCAAGAATTTCTCGGTCATCAAGGCGTACAACAACGCCGATAAGTATGCGCTGGCCGTCGGCCTTCTTGCCGACGAAATCGCCGGCTCCAGCGGTCTCGTGCAGGACTGGAAACGGCCCTTTACCAAGCTCAGCTTCGAGGAAAGGCAGGAGCTGCAGAAGCGGCTTTCGCAGCACGGGCTTTACGACGGCAAGTTCGACGGCAAGATCGGTGATGGCACCAAAACAGCCATCATGACCTATCAAGCAAAGGTCGGCTTGACCCAGGACGGGTATCCGAGCATGGAAGTGCTCAAATGGCTCCGACAAAAATAGAGCCGCCGCGCGATCCCGATTTCGGGGGTCATGCGCCAGGGATGGAGAGGGTGATTGGTTTCGGTCGCGCGTATCCGGGTCATCGTCCGTCGCATGCCGATCCTGATTCTGGCCATTGCCGTTCTGGCAGTCGCCGCCGCCAGCACCTTTCACACGCCGGCCATGGCGCAGGAACAGCAAACCCGGGGTTGGTCGCTGCGCGACCTGTTGTTCCCGCGCAGAAGTGAGCGGGTCGAGCCGCCGCTCGACATCCAGAAGCCGCAGCCCAAGCCAAGAAAGAAGGCGCCTCGCCCACCGGCCGAACCGGCAATACCGATTGTCGAGAAAACACCGGATGCTCGTGTGGTTCTGGTGGTCGGCGATTTCATGGCAAGCGGCCTTGCGGAAGGCCTCGATACTGCCTTTGCCGAAAATCCCGGCGTCAGGATCGTCGTTCGCGCCAACGGTTCGTCCGGTTTCGTGCGGGATGATTTCTACAACTGGCCCGAACAGATCAAGTCGTTGATCGAGACCGAGAAGCCCGCGGTCGTGGTCGTCATGCTCGGCTCCAACGACCGCCAGCAGATGCGCGTCAACGATGTGCGCGAACAGCCGCGATCCGAGAACTGGACCAAGGAATATGAACGCCGTACCGATGCGCTGGGCAAGGCCATAGCGTCGACCAAGGTGCCCTTCCTGTGGGTTGGCATGCCGGCTTTCCGGGTGCCGAGAATGACTTCCGACATGCTGGCCTTCAACGACATCTATCATTCGGCGGCCGAAAGCGGTGGCGGTGAGTTCGTCGACATCTGGGATGGATTCGTCGACGAGAACGGCGCCTTCGTCACCACCGGACCTGACATTAACGGCCAGGCGGTGCGCCTGCGCTCCGATGACGGCATCAACGTGTCGAAGGCCGGCAAGCGCAAGCTCGCCTTCTATACCGAAAAGCCATTGATGAAGATCCTTGGGCTGACGGCACCCGGCGGTGTGGTGACGGCGTCCGCGCCGGCTGGCGCCCCGGTCGAAGTGCCGTCGCCGGCCGCCGCCCCCATCGTGGTCGACCGCACCGTGCCGATGCTGCTCAGCGATCCGGCGCTCGACGGCGGTTCGGAACTTCTCGGTGCAGCGCCACCGACGACAAAGGCGGATGTGAACCTGCCCGGCGAAAAACTGGTCGTCGAGGGCAAGGCGCCCGCTGCCTCGCCCGGCCGCGCCGACGATTTTTCCTGGCCGCCCAAGACCCAGCCCGCGACAGCGGCCGCCGGCGACACGACGACGGCGATCAACCCTTAGCGGGGCAGAACAGTCGATCCCATCAGTGCCTCGTCGATCGAGCGCGCCGCCTGGCGACCCTCACGGATCGCCCAGACGACCAGCGACTGGCCGCGACGCACGTCGCCCGCCGCATAGAGCCTGTCGACGCTGGTCTTGTAGTCGCGATCGTTGGCCTCGACGTTTTTCGAACGGCGGCTGTCGGTTACGATCTTCATCTGGCCATCCAATTCCGACACCAGTCCGGCGGTGGTCGGCCCGGCAAAGCCGATGGCGATGAAGGCGAGATCGGCGCGGATGACGAATTCGGTGCCGGCGATAGGCTTGCGCTTGTCATCGACCTCACAGCATTTGACGCCGGTCAGCTGGCCCTCTTCGCCGATGAATTCGAGCGTCGCCACCTGGAATTCGCGCTCAGCGCCTTCCGCCTGCGACGACGAGGTGCGCATCTTGGTTGCCCAGTAAGGCCAGACCGAAAGCTTGTCTTCCTTTTCCGGCGGCTGCGGCCGGATGTCGAGCTGGGTGACGCGCACGGCGCCCTGGCGAAAGGCGGTGCCGACGCAATCGGAGGCGGTGTCGCCGCCGCCGACGACGACGACGTGCTGGCCGCCGGCGACGATCGGCCCCGAGTGCCACGCCACCGACTGGATCGGCTCGCCGCCGACGCGCTTGTTCTGCTGCACCAGATACGGCATCGCATCATGCACGCCGTCGAGATCGTCACCGGGAATGCCGGCCGCGCGCGGTGTTTCCGAACCGCCGCAATAGAGCACCGCATCATATTCGGCGAGCAGTTCGCTGACCTTCTTGTCGACGCCGACATTGACGCCGCAATAGAACGTCACGCCCTCGCCCTGCATCTGCTCGATGCGCCGGTCGATATAGTGCTTCTCGATCTTGAAGTCGGGAATGCCGTAGCGCATCAGCCCGCCCGGCCGGCTCTCGCGCTCATAGACATGGACGTCATGGCCGGCGCGGCCCAACTGTTGGGCAGCTGCCATGCCGGCCGGTCCCGAACCGATGATGGCGACGCGTTTTCCCGTCTTCTTTTCCGGCGGATAGGGCCGGATATGACCGGTCTCATAGGCCTTGTCGGCGATCGCCTGCTCGACGGTCTTGATGGCGACCGGAATGTCCTCAAGGTTCAGCGTGCAGGCTTCCTCGCAAGGCGCCGGGCAGATACGGCCGGTGAACTCAGGGAAATTGTTGGTCGAGTGCAGGTTGCGGATCGCATTGTCCCAGTCGCCGTTGTAGACGAGGTCGTTCCAGTCCGGGATCTGGTTGTGGATAGGGCAGCCGGTCGGCCCGTGGCAGAACGGAATGCCGCAATCCATGCAGCGCGCGGCCTGTTTCTCGACCTCCTTGTCAGACATCGGCAGCGTGAACTCGCGGAAATGCCGGATGCGGTCGGAGGCCGGCTGGTACTTGTGCACCTGCCGGTCGATTTCGAGAAAGCCTGTTACCTTGCCCATAGTCCAGTTCCTGCTGTCCAGATGGTGCGGTTTTCGCCGCACCCGTTAACCTCTTGAGGCAGCCATGGCAACCTTGCGCCCGAGGTCAAACTTTCGATGAAGGTGTGGGCCGGGAAACCCTGGGGCCTCCCGGCGATGCATCAGTCTATTCCGCCGCCACGCCCATGCGCATGCGTTCCATCTCGATCAGCGCACGGCGGTACTCGACCGGCATGATTTTCCGGAATTTCGGCCGGAAAGTCGTCCAGTCGTCGAGGATCTCGCGACCCCTGACCGAGCCCGTGTAATGCACATGGTTCGAGATCAGCTGGTAGAGTCGCTCCTCGTCATGGCTGGTCATGTCGCCGGAGACGTCGACGCGGCCCTTGTGGTCGAGGTCGCCGCCGTGATGGAGCAGCTTTTCCATCAGATCGTCTTCTTCCGGCACCGGCTCCAGTTCGACCATCGCCATGTTGCAGCGCTCGGCGAAATCGCCTGCCTCGTCCAGCACATAGGCGACGCCGCCCGACATGCCGGCGGCGAAGTTGCGGCCGGTCTGGCCGATGACAACGACGATGCCGCCGGTCATGTACTCGCAGCCATGGTCACCGACGCCTTCGACGACGGCCGCAACGCCCGAATTGCGCACCGCGAAACGCTCGCCAGCGACACCCGCGAAATAGGCCTCGCCCTCGGTTGCGCCATAGAGCACCGTATTGCCGACGATGATGGAGTCCGCCGCGACGATCTTGGCCTCTTCCGGCGGCCGGATGACGATGCGCCCACCAGACAGGCCCTTGCCGACATAGTCGTTGGCCGCACCGACAAGCTCGAACGAAATGCCGCGCGCCAGGAAGGCGCCGAACGACTGGCCGGCGGTACCGGTCAGCTTCACCGAGATCGTGTCTTCGCGCAGGCCCTTGTGCTTGAAGCGCTTGGCCACCTCGCCTGACAGCATGGCGCCCGTCGAACGGTCGACATTCCGGATGTCGACCTCGATCTTGACCGGCAGCTTGCTCTCGAGCGCCGGCTTGGCCAGTTCGATCAGCTTGCGGTCGAGCACGTCGTCGATCGGATGCTTCTGCCGTTCGGTCCAGTGCACGGAAGCATGCGGCGCATCGGGCTTGAAGAACATCTTCGAGAAATCGAGGCCCCGCGCCTTCCAGTGCACGATCAGGTCGCGCTTTTCCAGAAGGTCGGTGTCGCCGATGATCTGGTCGATATGGGTGTAGCCCATCTCGGCCAACAGCCCGCGCACCTCTTCCGCCACATAGAAGAAGAAGTTGATCACGTGTTCCGGCGTGCCCTTGAAGCGCTTGCGCAAGACCGGGTCCTGCGTCGCGACGCCGACCGGGCAGGTGTTGAGGTGGCACTTGCGCATCATGATGCAGCCGGCCGCGATCAGCGGTGCGGTCGAGAAGCCGAACTCGTCGGCGCCAAGCAGCGCGCCGATGATGACATCGCGACCGGTACGCAACCCGCCATCGACCTGCAGCGCCACGCGCGCTCGCAGACCGTTCAGCACCAGCGTCTGGTGGGTCTCGGCGAGACCCATTTCCCACGGGCTGCCGGCATGCTTGAGCGAGGTCAGCGGCGACGCGCCGGTGCCGCCATCATAGCCGGAGATGGTGATGTGGTCGGCGCGCGCCTTGGCGACGCCGGCCGCAACCGTGCCGACGCCAACTTCCGAGACCAGCTTGACCGACACGTCGGCCGCCGGATTGACGTTCTTCAGATCGTAGATCAGCTGCGCCAGATCCTCGATCGAATAAATGTCGTGATGCGGCGGCGGCGAGATCAGGCCGACGCCCGGCGTCGAATGCCTCACCTTGGCGATCGTCGCATCGACCTTGTGACCTGGCAGCTGACCACCCTCGCCGGGCTTGGCGCCCTGCGCGACCTTGATCTGCATCATGTCCGAGTTGACCAGATACTCCGCCGTCACGCCGAACCGCCCGGAGGCGACCTGCTTGATCGCCGAGCGCTCGGGGTTCTTGCCGCCGCCCGGCAGCGGCAGATAGCGGTCGGCCTCTTCGCCGCCCTCGCCGGTGTTCGACTTGCCGCCGATCTGGTTCATGGCGCGCGCCAGCGTGGTGTGCGCCTCGCGCGAGATCGAGCCGAAGGACATCGCCCCGGTCGAGAACCGCTTGACGATGTCGGCCGCCGGCATGACCTCATCGAGCGCGACCTTCTTGCGGCCGCTCTCTTCCGCCAGCTTGATCCTAAACAGGCCGCGAATGGTCTGGGCGCGCGCCGTCTCGCTGTCGATCTGGGCGGAATAGTCCTTGAACGTTTCCCACGAGCCCTGACGCACGGCGTGCTGCAGGGTGGCGACTGCGTCGGGCGACCAGATGTGCGCTTCACCGCGCATGCGGAACACGTATTCGCCGCCGACCTCGAGGCTGTTGCGCAGCACCGGGTCATTGCCGAAACCATCGGTGTGGCGGCTGAGCGTCTCGACCGCGATCTCGTCCAGTCCGACGCCCTCGATCAGCGTCGCGGTGCCGGTGAAGTATTGCTGCACGAAATCGGTCTTCAGCCCGATGGCGTCGAAAATCTGCGCGCCGCAATAGGACTGGTAGGTCGAGATGCCCATCTTGGACATCACCTTGAGGATGCCCTTGCCGATCGACTTGATGTAGCGCGAGACCACTTCGTAGGCGTCGACTTCCTTCGGCAGTTCGCCACGCTTGTGCATGTCGGTGAGCGTGTCGAAGGCAAGGTAAGGGTTGATCGCCTCGGCGCCATAGCCGGCAAGGCAGCAGAAATGATGCACTTCGCGCGGCTCGCCCGATTCCACGACCAGACCGACCGAAGTGCGCAGGCCCTTGCGGATCAAATGGTGGTGCACCGCGGCCGTCGCCAGCAGTGCCGGGATGGCGATGCGGTCCGGCCCGACCTGGCGGTCGGACAGGATGATGATGTTGTAGCCGCCGGCGACCGCCGCCTCCGCCCGCTCGCACAAGCGGTCGATGGCGCCTTGCATACCGGCTGCGCCCTCGTTCGAGCCATAGGTGATGTCGATCGTCTTGGTGTCGAAGCGGTCCTCGGTGTGACCAATGGAGCGGATCTTTTCGAGATCGCCATTGGTCAGGATCGGCTGGCGCACTTCCAGCCGCTTGCGGCGTGAATTGCCGACCAGGTCGAAGATGTTGGGCCGCGGCCCGATGAAGGACACCAGGCTCATCACCAGCTCCTCGCGGATCGGGTCGATCGGCGGGTTGGTGACCTGGGCGAAGTTCTGCTTGAAATAGGTGTAGAGCAGCTTCGACTTGTCCGACATTGCCGAGATCGGCGTGTCGGTGCCCATCGATCCCACGGCTTCCTGGCCGGTGGTCGCCATCGGCGACATCAACAGCTTGGTGTCTTCCTGGCTGTAGCCGAACGCCTGCTGGCGATCGAGCAGGCTGACGTCCCGGCGCAATTCGCGCGGCTCGACCGGCTTCAAATCTTCAAGGATCAGCTGCGTGTTGGCGAGCCAGCTCTTGTAGGGATGCTTGGTGGCGATCTCCGACTTGAGCTCCTCGTCGGAGACGATACGACCCTTCTCGAGGTCGATCAGCAGCATACGGCCGGGCTGCAGCCGCCACTTCTTGACGATCCTCTCTTCCGGCACCGGCAGCACGCCGGCTTCCGAGGCCATGATGACGCGGTCATCGTCGGTGACGATGTAGCGCGCCGGGCGTAGTCCGTTGCGGTCGAGCGTGGCGCCGATCTGGCGGCCATCGGTAAAGACCACCGCAGCCGGTCCGTCCCACGGCTCCATAAGGGCGGCATGGTATTCGTAGAAGGCCTTGCGGTCGGCATCCATCAGCTTGTTGCCGGCCCAGGCTTCGGGGATCAGCATCATCATGGCGTGGCTGAGGCTGTAGCCGCCCTGGAACAGGAACTCGAGCGCGTTGTCGAAACAGGCTGTGTCGGACTGGCCCTCATAGGAGATCGGCCACAGCTTCGAGATGTTGTTGCCGAACAGTTCGGAATCGACCGACGCCTGGCGCGCCGCCATCCAGTTGTTGTTGCCGCGCACGGTGTTGATCTCGCCATTGTGGGCGACCATGCGGTAGGGATGCGCCAGCTTCCACGACGGGAAGGTGTTGGTCGAGAAGCGCTGGTGGACGAGGATCAGCGCCGTCTCGAAGCGCGGGTCCTTGAGATCCTTGTAGTAGGCGCCGACCTGGTAGGCCAGGAACATGCCCTTGTAGACGATGGTGCGCGCCGACAGCGATACGCAGTAGGAACCGATGTCCTTGTTGTCGTTCTCGGCGTAGATGCGGCCCGATATGACCTTGCGCAGCAGATAGAGCCTGGCCTCGTACTCCTCGTCGTCGGTAATGTCGGCCGTGCGGCCGATGAAAATCTGCCGATGGAACGGCTCGGACGCGACGATATCAGGCGCCTTCGACAGAGACGAATTGTCGACGGGCACGTCACGAAAACCGATGAGCGGAAGCCCCTCGGACTGCGCCGATTCGGCGATGATGTCCTCGATGTGGGCGCGCAGTGCTGCATCCTGCGGCATGAACCAGTGCCCGACGCCGTATTGACCGGCCGGCGGCAGTTCGATGCCCTGGGCTGCCATCTCTTCGCGGAAGAAACGGTCCGGAAGCTGCACCAGCACGCCGGCGCCATCGCCGACCAGCGGATCGGCGCCGACGGCGCCGCGATGCGTCAGGTTTTCGAGCACGGCGAGGCCGTCCTTGACGATCTGGTGCGACTTCACGCCCTTCATGTTGACGATGAAGCCGACGCCGCAGGCATCATGCTCGTTGCGCGGATCATAAAGGCCCTGCGCGGCAAAGCCGTTGGCGGTTCGGCCAATAGTGGTCAGGCCAGTGGTGATAGACGCATTTTTGACGGCTGCCGCTTTCGTCTGCGCGGCCTGGCCGTTCGTCGCAGAGAGCGTCATGTCCGTCATCGTCCTGTCCTCCGTTCCCAGCCGTTCGGGCGCTGGTTTGCCTCGGGAAGCGCTTGGCTCCCCCTTGATCCTTGCGGCACGTCTTGCGAAATCTTGGGCTGAACCATGCGGCTTTCCACACGGTTCGTATCTGGTATTCGTACAGGCCAGAGCCAGTCTGTCTACCTGTCGCTCGCGGCAACGGCCGGAGAGGCCCAACGATACGCCAATCCAGCCTGTTTTGTGCGACAAAATAAGACAGCACTACTGTCCTAAATTTTTATGACAGAAATCCTGGGAGCGCACAAGACCGATTCACAAAAATCTTGGACATTCCGCGACAGAAAATTACGTGAAGCATGGAGAAAACGTAACCTTCAATCGCCGCCCTATCCGGGGCGGCTGCGGTGGCTTTACCGATTTTCCAGCGCCTGGCTCTTGCGAGCGGCATGCGAAAGCAGCCAAGGTCAACTCGATTTCCCCAGCACAGGCAGATACATGATTTTCGCTTCCGACAATTGGGCAGGCGCCCATCCCAGCATCGCCGCCGGCCTGTCGGCCCATGCCGGCGGGTTTTCCACCGCCTATGGCGACGGCACGCTCGACCAGGCTGTGTACCAGCGCTTCAACGAAATCTTCGAGCGCGAGGTCGCGGTGTTTTTCGTCGCCACCGGCACCGCCGCCAATGCTCTGTCGCTGACCGTGTACAACAAGCCCGGTGGCCTGTCCTTCTGCCACCGCGAATCACATATCGTCGAAGACGAATGCGGCGCGCCGGAACACTTTTCCGGTGGCTCGCGTTCCTGTGCCGTCGACGGCGCGCTGGGCAAGATCGACCCCCGCAATCTGGAAAAGGCCGTTGGCCGCTTCGCCCCGGAAATCGTCCATTGGGGACGGCCGATGGCGGTGTCTATCACCCAGTCGACCGAGGTCGGCACCCTCTATTCCCTTGATGAAATCGCGCGGATTTCGGCGATTGCCAAACACCACAAGCTGCCGCTGCATATGGATGGCGCCCGCTTTGCCAATGCGCTGGTCGGGCTCGACACCACGCCGGCCGAAATGACCTGGAAACGCGGTGTCGACATCCTCTCTTTCGGTGGCACCAAGAATGGCTGCTGGTGCGCCGAGGCGATCGTGCTGTTCGATCTCGACCGCGCCAAGGAATTGGCCTTCCTGCGCAAGCGGGCGGCACAATTGTTCTCGAAGTCGCGCTTCATCGCTGCGCAGTTCGACGCCTATTTCCGCGGCGGTCTCTGGCTCGACACCGCCCGCCACGCCAATGCGATGGCGGCGCGCCTCGCCGCCGCACTCGAGGATTCGCCCTCGGCGCGGCTGGCCTGGCTGCCGCAGGCCAACGAGGTCTTCGCGGTGATGAAAAAGGCCGAGGCCGAGAGAGTTCAGGCGGCGGGTGCCGCTTTCTACGATTGGCACAAGCCCCACGGTTTCGACGGCCATGTCGGCGAGGACGAAGCGCTCTATCGCTTTGTCACCAGCTTCGCCACGACCAGCGAGGACGTCGCGCAGTTCGAGGCGCTAATAGGCGCATAATCTCCGGGGGGATCTAGGCGAGGACAGGCCTGAGCAGCAGCTCAAGGCCAAGCAGGATCAGGAAGATTAGAAACCAGCGCCGGAAGGTCTCCGGGCTGATCTTTTGCCTGAGGACCTGACCCAGCCACATGCCGAGCAAGGCCGGCGCGACGGCCAGCGACGACATGGCGATATGCTCGACCTGGAACGCGCCATGCGAGGCAAGGCCAACCGCAAGCGCGATGGTCGACACGGTGAAGGAAAGTCCGAGCGCCTGGATCAAATCGTCCCGGCTCAATCCCAGCGCCTGGACGTAGGGAACGGCAGGAACCACGAACACGCCTGTGCCACCCGTAACAATCCCGGTGATGAAACCGACGACAGGCGACATCAAGCGCTCGGCCGATGCCGGAACCGTCAATTGCCGCGCCAGCAGCGTATAGGCGGCATAGACGATCAGCGCCGCGCCAAGGCCCGCGGTCGTCCATTTGACGTTGTCGCTGGCCAGCAGCCTTGAACCAGCCATCGTGCCGATGACGATGCCGATCATCATCAGCCACAGCCGACGCAGGATCGACGCGAAGCTCGGGCCGGCGAACAGCTGCCAGACATTGGTGACGAAGGACGGCACGATCAGCAGCGAGGCCGCCGCGACCGGCGGCATGATCGTGCCGAGCAGCCCCATCGCCAGCGTCGGCAGTCCCATGCCGGTGACGCCCTTGACGAGGCCGGCAAGCAGGAAGGTGACGGCAATGGTGGCCGTCAGCGCCAAGGAGAAATCGGACGAAAAATCAGACATCGCCCTTCATGGGAAGGCGGCGCGCACTGCAAAAGAGCCAGAACTCATGGTTCTGGATGGCAGAGATTCGGTACAACAAAAAAGCGGCGCCTTTCGGCGCCGCTTTCGTCTTGGGAGGAGACGCTTTGTCTCTAGTTTTTATGCATGTCGTTGTCCTAAAACCGCTACGCACTTTTGGGCGACATGCATTGGGCTGCGTTACGCAGCGGTCTTGGCCTCGATCTGCTTGGCCTTCGCCGAAGACGCCGTGATCGCGATCTTGCGCGGCTTCAGCTCTTCGGGAATGTTGCGCTTGAGGTCGACGAAGAGCAGGCCGTTCTTCAGCGAAGCGCCGACGACTTCGACGTGGTCGGCAAGCTGGAAACGGCGCTCGAAGGCCCGCGAGGCAATGCCGCGATAGAGCAGCTCGGAGCCTTCGCCGGTGCCCTCTTCCTTGCGCTCACCCTTGACGGTCAGCACGTTGCGATGGGCTTCGATCGAGATTTCCTCGTCCGAGAAGCCGGCAACCGCCATCGAGATGCGATAGGAATCCTCGCCGGTGCGCTCGATATTGTAGGGCGGATAGGTCTGTGCGCTTTCGGGCTGCGCAAGCGAATCGAGCATGGTGAAGAGGCGGTCGAAACCGACGGTCGAGCGATAGAGCGGGGAAAAATCAACGTGACGCATGAGGTGTTCTCCTGTTGAGCAACATGGTTTGCGTATGGCCGGTGCGAAACCCTTGAGCGGCGTTTCGGCTGGACCAGCGGCCCCGACATTGGCGACCGCATCCAACATTTGGGGAGCGGTCGAAAGCATTTCAAGATTTTGCCTGCTGATGGGTTTTGTCCCTCGATGAACGGCAGATGAACCGCGGCTTCGGCACGCGTTCAGCTACCCGGCGCTAGAGTGTGTTCAAGACTAGGAACAAGCGGCGCCCGACAAGGCGCCGCAACGGGGCCGAACCGGGGGTAACGTCCCTTCCTCCCGGATCGACAGAGGCCGGAAGCATGCCGCAGGCGGCTTCCGGCCTTGCTCGTTGCCGGGCCCGGCTCTGCCCATCTCCCGGAAATCCTTTGCTTTTGACGCATGGCCGTCTATCACCATGGCGACGCCTCGCTGGGTCAGGCGAGACACCAAAAGACAAAGCGCCGAATGACGGACCTCTTCCACCAGACTCCAGACAATCCGTCACCGGAAAACGCTGCCGGCGGCTTTTTCACCACCCGCGACCGCAAGACGATCCGCTACGGCCTCTTTCCTGCGGTGACCCGCCCGTTGAAAGGCACCGTGGTCCTGCTCACCGGCCGCAACGAGTGCATCGAGAAGTATTTCGAGACCATCCGCAACCTCGCCGACCGGGGCTTTGGCATTGCCACCCTCGACTGGCGCGGCCAGGGCGATTCCGACCGGCTGATCCGCGACCGCCAGCGCGGCTATGTCCGCAGCTTCTATGACTACACCGGCGATCTGGAGCAGTTCTTCGAGGAAATCGTGCTGCCCGATTGCCGTGGGCCGTACTACATCCTGGCCCATTCGACCGGGGCGGTGATTGCGCTGCTCGCCGCGCCGTCGATGGTGAACCGCGTGCGGCGCATGGTGATGATCGCGCCCTTCTTCACCGTGCCAGACCTGCCGGTATCGATAAGAACGGTGCGCCGCGTCTGCTCCGTTTTGTGTCTTCTCGGCCTCGGCCGGCTTTACGCGGCATGGGGTCCGCGACCAAGGGAAACGGCACCGTTCGCCACCAACAAGGTGACATCGGACCCGGAGCGATATCGACGCAACACTGGGATTTACGAGACCTATCCGCAACTCGCGCTTGGCGGCCCGACCATCCGTTGGCTGAAGGCCGCAGCTGAGGCGACCGAAATCGTCAGCGACCCGGATTTCATGGCCAGGATCCAGGTGCCCCTGCTGATGATCGCCGCCGGCGGCGATCAGGTCGTCTCGACCAAGGCGGTGGAAGCCTACGCCAGACATTTGCGTCTCGGCTCCCTGCTGATGATCGACGGCGCCCGCCATGAAATCCTGCAGGAACGGGATATCTACCGCGAGCCGCTGCTCGCCGCGTTCGATGCGTTCATCCCCGGAACCGACGACAACGCGTGACCGCAAGAAGCGCCCCGGCGTTCATGTCTGGCCGGCGAAGTCCATGATCCAGTTGGTTTCCCATGTCTTGCCGCCATCCGGTGAAAAGGCCTGCTCCCAGCGGGGCGAGTCTCCCGTGATCCGCGACCAGAGAAAGCGAACCTGGATCGGACGGCCTTCGAAGACGTCCTCGCACAGAAACGTGCCGACGCCGTCGGCAAAGGTGCCGCGCATCGGCACATCGATGGTCAACGGGTTGCGGCCGTCGATCCACCAGATCGACCATTGCCTCGTCTCCGGATCGAAGGTCCGGAGCGTGGCGGCGCGATAGCTGCCACCGGGCAAGTCGATGACGTTGTCGTCGAAATTGCCGAGGCCGCCGAGGATCGGCCGCGTGTCGCACGTCCCGCCAAATGCATCCCAGTTGGTGTCGCCGGCAAGCCGCTTGCGCAACCGTCGATGACTGACAGCCCAGCGACCGAAGAAAAAATCGAAATCGGCCCGGCCGTCGGCCGGAGCATTGTCGGAGCGGCTGGCTGTTGACGGCGTCGGCATGTGTAGTCCTCCCTCTGGCGATACCTCCATAGCGGAACCCTCCTGACACCTTCCTGTCAGGAGGGTTGGCTAATCGCCTGAGGATTTTGCCACTGTGGCGGCGCGCTATCCGCGCAGCGCCGCCATCGCAGCAGTGTGAAGCTCCGGTGTCGCCGCAGCCAGGATGTCGCCACCCTTTTCCGCCGGTCCGCCCTCGAAAGTGGTGACGACGCCGCCGGCCTTCTCGATGATCGGGATCAGCGCCACGATGTCATAGGGCTTCAAGCCGGGATCGGCGACGATATCGACGCTGCCGGACGCGATCATCGAAAAGGCATAGCAATCGGCGCCGTAGCGGACGAGCTGGACCTGCTTCTCGAATGCGTCAAAGCGCTTGCGCGCCTCGCCCTTGAACAGTGCCGGCGTGGTGGTGAACAGCGTCGCTTGGGAAATATCCGTCGTTTTGCGTGTCGCCAGCTTTCGCGGTCCACCGGGACCCTCATAGTAGGAACCGGAAGCGTTGGCGTAGAACAGCTCGCCGGTGAAGGGCTGCGACATCATGCCGGCGACAGCATCGCCGTCGACCGTCAGTCCGACCAAAGTTCCCCACACCGGCAGGCCGGAGATGAAAGCGCGCGTGCCGTCGATCGGATCGATCACCCAGACATGCCTGCTCGAGATGTTCTCGCTGCCATGCTCTTCGCCAAGAATGCCATGGTCGGGATACTCCGCTGATATCAGCGCCCGGATGACGCGCTCGGCTTCACGGTCAGCCTCGGTGACCGGGTCGAAGCTGCCCGCCTCCTTGTTGGCGACCGCGCCTTGCTGGCGGAAGCGTGGCAACGTCTCGGCGGCGGCGGCATGAGCAATGCGCCGCATGAAGTCGATGCTGATGTCCAACTGATTCTCCCGCTTTGCGGCATGCCCGAGCGGGCTCTGCCGGCACTTTCCTGACAAAACAAGCCCATTTATCGATTTATCCGTCGCGACAACTGTTGCCAGAATGTCACATCATCGTCATCGAAACGCAATTTCCACATCACTCTGAATTAAAAAAGCCTGAAGGTCGCTTGACATTTGTGCAGCGCACAATACCCTGGACCTCGGACAGGTTTTCCTGTCCATGCCCTCCTTGGGCGTTTCCTCCCTAGACTTCGACCGTGTCGTGCAAACGATGCGGTCTTTTTTTACGCCCGGCATGGCTGGCGGACCGCACCGGGCTCGCAGCGCTATTCGGCGGCAAGCGGCAGGTCGACAAAGTGGTGATCGGGCATCGCCATCAGGTCGGCCGAGAACCGCGCCAGATCGTCGGCAAGCGCATCGAAGCCGGCGGTTTTCTGGAACGTCCGCTCGTTCATGTAAAGACCGCGATTGACCTCGATCTGCAGCGCGTGGAGATGGCGCGCCGGCCGACCATAGTGTTCGGTGATAAAACCTCCGGCATAGGGTTTGTTGTGGGCAACGGTATAGCCCATGCCGACGAGCAGGCCGATCGCCGTCTCGGTCAGCGCCGGCGAGGCGGAAATGCCGAACCGGTCGCCGATGATGAAATCCGGTCGCACCCCGTTGTCGCCAACCCTTATGCTGGCAGGCATCGAGTGGCAGTCGATCAGCACGGCATAGCCGAACCGCGCATGGGTTCTGGTCAACAGCCGCTTCAGCGTCTCGTGATAGGGTTTGTAGACGGTTTCGATGCGCGCCACCGCCTCTGCCAGCGGCAAGCGGCCGGAATAGATGTCGAGCCCCTCCCCCACCAGCTTGGGTACGGTGCCAAGCCCGCCGGCCACCCGCGCCGAGCGGATGTTACAGAAGGACGGCACTGGTTCGGCGAACATGCGCGGATCGAGTTCCCACGGCTCGCGGTTGACGTCGAGATAGGCGCGCGGAAAATTTGCCGCCAGCATCGGCGCGCCAAGCGCGACGGCGCCGCCGAACAATTCATCGACATAGCAATCCTCGGATCGGCGGATGGCGTTTCGATCCAGCCGTGCCATGGCCAGGAAGCGGTCGGGGTAATAGCGGCCGCTATGCGGAGAATTGAAGAGGAAGGGAACGCGCTGCTCGGCGCCCGAACGGATTTCGAAGGGTGGAACGACCGAAAAATCCTCGGCTGCCGTCTTCAATTTGATCGAACCCGGAAACACCAGTGCATCATGATGGGAAAGTGCCATCTCGCTCGCCCCATGTCCAGCATTTCGGCGGCCAAAACACTTTGTAGAATGCGGATTTGGCTTCTCCTCGTTCACTTGATCTTTACCGTCACCTCCTCATATACAGGATGGTTAACAGGCTTGCCCAACGGCAATGTCTGGCGGGTGATTCGGACGGGATAAGATGGCACGCATTCTTCTGGCGGAAGACGATGACGATATGCGCCGGTTCCTCGTCAAGGCACTGGAGCGCGCCGGCTACCAGGTCAGCGATTTCGACAATGGCGCCAGCGCCTATGAGCGGCTGCGCGAGGAGCCTTTCTCCTTGCTGTTGACCGATATTGTCATGCCCGAGATGGACGGCATCGAACTTGCCCGCCGCGCCACCGAGATCGACCCCGACCTCAAGGTCATGTTCATCACCGGCTTCGCCGCCGTTGCGCTGAATCCGGATTCCAAGGCGCCGAAAGACGCCAAGGTGCTGTCGAAGCCGTTCCATCTGCGCGACCTCGTCAATGAGGTCGAGAAGATGCTGCACGCCGCCTGAGGCGTTTTTGGCGGGCCTTTGCCGCCGCGACAAAGCGAGCCTCTCTTTCCCCTTTCCTGCTATTGACGCGCTGGATCAAAAATGGTGTATGCGCGGCTTCGGATGGGCGTGTAGCTCAGCGGGAGAGCACTGCATTGACATTGCAGGGGTCACAGGTTCAATCCCTGTCACGCCCACCATCCAACAACCAGCTTGTCTGCACCGCATGTGTTGATTGACCTTGGTGACGTCGATCGTGGCCTCGACTTTTCGGGCTCAGGTCCAGTGCCGCTCTGGTTGGCAACGCTAGTCTAGTCGGCACCTGTGAACCCGGCGTTTGAATGCGGACCGTCCAGGCTTGAGCCGAGACAGACCGGCAGCGATCAAATCATTGCGGCCGCGGGTCGGGCGTATGTCCCTGCGGGCGACCACCCCTGCCTTCCTTGCAGGTCGCATCGCCAAGGCCGCAGCATTTGCCGTTGTAGGTGACTTTCGGCTTCAGGTTGTCGCATTCCGGTGGGGTGGTTGTCTTGCAGCCTGCCAGCACCGAAACGGCGATGGCGGCAAGAAAGACGTTTCTTGAAACAATAAACATGGGACGTTCTCCTTGAGGGATTGCGTTTCTACGCAGCGCTATGTCGCGTCCCGAAACGGATTGGTTCAAAGGAACCCCAAAATTTGTCGGCGGGGTCTTTACCCCGGGGCGTAGGCAGGCGGGCACAGCAATGCGACCGCCGCTGAAACTTCACAGCCGTAACGCAGACTTATGGGGCTGCGGCGATCAGATACCTGCCACGGTGCAGAAGCTTCTCATCCGGGCGACAGCAAGCTCCGGATCGGCCAGCAACCCAGCCTGATCGGCAAGCCGGAACACATCGGCATAGTGGCATATGCCGCGCGCCGACTGCATGCCGCCGACCATCGCAAAATGCTGCTGATGGCCATTCAGCCACGCCATGAAGACGATACCGGCCTTGTAGTATTCGGTCGGTGCCTCGAAGATTTTCCGCGCCAGCGGCACGGTCGGCGCCATCAGCGCGTCGTAGCCGGCGTGGTCGCCGGCAGCCAGCTTCGCCAAGGCCGCATTGGCGACTGGCGCAATGGCGTCGAAAATGCCGAGCAGTGCGTGCGAGTGTCTTTCGCCGTCGCCGGCAATCAGTTCGGGGTAGTTGAAGTCGTCGCCGGTGAACATGATGACGCCGTCAGGCAGCCGATTGCGCAGCGCGATCTCCTTGCCGGCATCGAGAAGCGAGATTTTTATCCCCTCCACCTTGTCGGCATGGCGTTCGATGATGGCGACGACCGTATCGAGCGCGGCGTCGAAATCATGGCTGCCCCAATAGCCTTTCAGTGCCGGGTCGAACATGTCGCCCAGCCAGTGCAGGATGACCTTGCCGGAGGCCTGGCTCAAGATTCGATCGTACACACGCACATAGTCGTCCGGGCTCCTGGCAACGGCCGCGAGCGCGCGGCTGGCCATCATGATCGCCTTGCCGCCCAGGCCTTCGATGAAACCGAACTGTTCTTCATAGGCTGCTATGACGTCGTCGATTGTCCTGGCTGTGCCCGGCACCAGATGGTCGGTGCCGGCGCCCGAGGCGAGATCGGCGCCCTCGACGGTTCGCGCCTCGGCGATCGAGCGGCGGATCAACTCCTGTGCATTCGACCAGTCGAAACCCATGCCGCGCTGCGAGGTGTCCATCGCCTCGGCGATGCGGAAGCCGAGCCGCCACAGATGATGGCGAAACGCCATCGTGCGCTCCCAGTCGACCGCCGGCTTGGACCACGGATCGGCCATGGCGAACGGATCGGCAACAACATGAGCGGCGGCATAGGCGATGCGCGAGAACCGCGCGCCGACCGCCGGCTGCACCGGCTGCACCGGCTGGCCGACAAGGCGATAGCGGCTGCTGCGGCCGCCCTCTCCTGGCAAGGAAATGTCCATCGATCTCTCCCTTGGCTGCGCCCTATAAATGGAACGTTCCAATAAATCAAGAACCTTTGTGATTCATGTTCGATGCGTCGCAAATGCTGCAACGCACCACGAAAACCCTTGATGTCGGCCATGTTCAGACCTTATCCGATCAAATTTTCAGATTTGGAAAATTCCCGATTGACTCAAATCCATGACCCGTATTAGAACGTTCCAATAAATTCGATCAAAAGCCGGGAGGATGCATCTGGATGGCCAGCCGGGCCAAGTCGACGATACTCGACATCGCTCGCGAGGCTGGCGTGTCCAAGTCGACGGTGTCGCTCGTGTTGCAGGGCAGCGGGCTGATTCGGCCTGAAACGGCCAGCAAGGTCCGCAAGGCGATCGAGGATGTCGGCTATGTCTACAACCGCGGCGCCGCCAATCTGCGCAAGTCTCATTCCAATGTTATCGGCATGGTCATCAACGATCTCACCAACCCCTTTTTCGCCGAACTGGCGGTCGGCATGGAGCGCGTCTTCCAGTCGGCCGGCATCGTGCCGTTCATCGCCAACACGGCTGAAAATCCCGTGCGCCAGGAAGAAGTGCTGAAGTCGCTGATGGAGCAAGGTGTCGCCGGGCTGATCGTGTCACCGGCGCGTGGCACCACGCCGGGCGCCTTCCGGCGCATCGAGGCGGCGGGCCTTCCGGTGGTCTTCGCCATGCGCCGCTTGCCTGAAAGCCGCATCCCGGTGATCGCGCCGGACAATCATCGCGGTGCCTATCTCGCCACCGCCCATCTGATCGGCAAGGGGCATCGCCGGCTGGCCTTCTTCGGCGGTTCGTCAGACCTGGTTGTCTATCACGAGCGGCGGGGCGGATTTCGCGAGGCCTGCGCGACGCTTGGCATCGCCGCTGCAGACACGCTGGTCGTCGAAGGCGAGACCAACCGCAGGGGCGGCATTGCTTGCCTCGAGACGGCCCTCGCAATGGCCGAGCCGCCGACTGCTGCGCTGTGCTTCAACGACGCCGTTGCCTTCGGCGCCATGCTGGCGCTGCGCAAGCGCGGGCTGGAGCCCGGTGCGGATTTTGCCGTCGTCGGCTTTGACGATGTGGCCGAGGCCGAGCATTACATGCCGGCACTGACCAGCGTCGCGGTGGACTCCGCGGGCCTCGGCGAGCGCGCCGCCCACGTCATGTTGAAGATGATCCAGTCGCGCACCACACGCGCCGAAGACCATATCGGCGCCGTCAATCTCGTGGTCAGGGACAGTTGCGGCCCGGACCGCACAGGAAATCTTCGTGCGGGATTGGGAGACGCGGCATGAGCGTCAGATGGGGACTGATCGGCGCCAGCACGATCGCAAAGCAATTCATGATCGGCGCCATCCGCGCGCAGGCCGATGGCGAGATCGCGGCGGTGATGAGTTCCAGCCCGGAGCGCGCAGCCGCCTATGCCAGCGAGAACGGCATTCCGCTCGGCGTCTCGACGCTCGACAGCCTGCTGAAGTCGGACATCGACGCCGTCTACATCTCGACCACCAATGAACTGCATCTCGAACAGGCGCTGGCTGCCATCAAGGCGGGAAAACATGTGCTGTGCGAGAAGCCGCTGGCGCTGACCAGCGCCGATGCGCGCAAGATGCTCGCGGCCGCCAAAGCCGCCGGAATCGTGCTCGGCACCAATCATCATCTGCGCAATGCCGGCTCGCATCGGGCCATGCGCGACGCCATCGCTGCCGGCCGCATCGGCAAGCCGATCGCCGCACGCGTCTTCCATTCCGTCTACCTGCCGGAGAATCTGCAGGGCTGGCGCATCACCAGGCCGGAGGCCGGTGGCGGCGTGGTGCTCGACATCACCGTGCACGACGCCGACACGCTGCGCTTCGTGCTCGGCGACGACCCTGTCGAGATTTCGGCCTTCACGCAGACCGCCGGCATGGCCGGCGGCGGGCTAGAAGATGGCGCCATGTGCATCTGGCGTTTCAAGTCCGGGGTCATCGCCCAGTCGCATGAAGGCTTCACCACGAAATTCGCCGGCACCGGCTTTGAGGTGCACGGTTCCGAAGGCTCCCTGATCGCCAGCAATGTGATGACCCAGAAGCCCATCGGCACCGTGCTGCTGCGCACCGCAAAGGGCGAGGAAGAATTGAGCTTCGATCGCGAAGATCTTTATGCCCGTTCCCTGCGCCAGTTCCATGCCGCGATCCGTGGCGAAGGCCAGCCATCCGCCACCGGTGAGGACGGCGTCTGGTCGCTGACATCAGCCGAAGCGGCGTTGCAATCAGCCAAATCCGGCAAGGCGGTCGCGATCGATCCGAAACTCGGGAGTGCCGCTTGAGCAAGCTCGTCTCAGCAGCGCAGGCAGCAGGCCTGATCAAGGACGGCATGGTCGTTTCCGTGTCGTCGTCGAGCGGCCTTGGCTGCCCGGACGCCGTGCTGGCCGCCATCGGCGAGCGCTTCGACGCGGAAGGCCATCCGAAGAACATCACCACACTGCACCCGATCGCCGCCGGCGACATGTACGGCATCAAAGGCATCGACCATCTGGCCAAGCCCGGCCTGTTGAAGCGCACACTGTGCGGCTCCTACCCGTCCGGCCCCTCCTCGTCCGAACCGCCGCAGATATGGAAGATGATCGGCGACAATTCGGTCGCCGCCTACAATGTCCCGTCCGGCATTCTGTTCGACATGCACCGTGAGGCCGCGGCCAAGCGGCCGGGCGTGCTGACCAAGGTTGGCCTCGACACTTTTGCCGACCCACGCCATCAGGGCTGCGCCATGAACGCGGCCGCCAGCGAACCGATCGTTTCAGTGCAGCTGTTCGATGGCGATGAATGGCTCTATTTCCGCTCGATCGTGCCGCATGTCTCGATCATCCGCGCCACCACGGCCGACGAGCGCGGCAACCTGACCTACGAGCACGAAGGCGCCTATCTCGGTGGCCTCGAACAGGCACTGGCAGCCCGCAACAATGGCGGCGTCGTCATCGCGCAGGTCAAGCGCGTCGTCGAGAACGGCACGCTGAAGCCGCATGATGTGCGCGTGCCCGGTGTCTTGGTCGACCATATCGTCGTCGCCCCCGACCAGTTGCAGACGACGCTGACGCCCTACGACCCGGCCATATCAGGCGAAATCTTCCGGCCGCTGTCGAGCTTCCGCAACGCGGAAATGAACGTCCAGAAGGTGATTGCGCGCCGCGTCGCCCTGGAATTGCGCGACGGCATGGCCGTTAACATCGGCTTCGGCATCTCCGCCAATGTGCCGCGCATCCTTCTTGAGGAAGGCCAACACGGCAAGGTCACCTGGGTGATCGAACAGGGCGCCGTCGGCGGCGTGCCGCTGCTCGACTTCAAATTCGGCTGCTCGTCCAATGCCGACGCCTTCATGCCGTCGCCACACCAGTTCATCTATTTCCAGGCCGGCGGTTTCGACGCCTCGCTGCTGTCCTTCCTGCAGATCGACCGCCACGGCTCGGTCAACGTTTCGAAGCTTTCGGCAAGGCCGCATGTCACCGCCGGCGCCGGCGGTTTCGTCGACATCACCGCGCGGGCGAAGAAGATTGTTTTCTCGGGTTTCTTCAACGCCGGCGCCAAGCTGTCGCTGGCCGATGGCGGCATCCGCATCGACGCGGAAGGCAAGGTCAAGAAGGTGGTCGCAGAGGTCGAGCACATCTCCTTCTCCGGCAAGCGCGCGGTCATGCAGGGGCAGGACATCACCTATGTCACCGAGCGCTGCGTCATGAAGCTGACGCCCCAAGGTCTGGTGGTGACTGAACTTGCCCCCGGCATCGACCTGCAGCGCGACGTGCTTGCGCAAGCCGAGATCCCGCTCGGCATCGCCAAGGACCTCAAGACGACACCGGAAGCCCTATATCGGGACCAGCCGATCGGCCTGTCGCTGAATGGCGGCGCTTCGCTCGGAGACGCACATGTCTGAGCGTCTCGTCACCTTTGAAACCGACGGCGCCATTGGCATCGTCACGCTGCGGCGGCCGGAGAAATTCAACGCGCTGGACATTCAGATGCTGCGGGCGCTGGAAACGGCACTCGACGAGGCGGAAGCCGCTAATGGCATCCGCGTCGTGCTGCTCTGCGGCGAAGGCAAGGGCTTTTGCGCCGGTGGCGATGTCGAGGCCTGGGCGCAGATGAGCGCCGCCGATTTCCAGGTGCAATGGGTGCGCTACGGCCATCGCGTCTTCGATCGTCTGGCGCGGCTCAGGCAGCCGACCATCGCCGTGCTGTCCGGCCACGCGCTGGGCGGCGGGCTGGAACTGGCTGCGGCCTGCGACTTCCGTGTCGCCGAGGCGCAGGTGAAACTGGGCTTCCCCGAGACGTCGATCGGCGTCGTCCCCGGCTGGTCCGGCACGCAACGCGCCGTGCGCCGCTTCGGCGCCCAGACGGTGCGCCGCATGGCGCTCGGCGGCGAGGTTTTTCTGGCGGCTGAAGCGCTGGCGCTGGGCATCGTCGACCGGGTGGTTGAAACCGGCAAAAGCCAAGCGGACGCCAAGGCCTGGGCCGGAAAAATCGCCGAACGTGGCCCGCTGGCGACGGAGGCCGCCAAGCTGATGATCGCTGTGGCCGAAGGCGAAGAAAGCGCTGCCGCAGTCGAGGCATTGGCCAGCGGCTTCATCGCCCTGACCGGCGATCTCAAGGCCGGCGTCGAGGCTTTCAAGGCCAAGCAGAAGCCCGTATTTTCAAGATCCTAGAGAAGAACAAAACCTGATGAACGCACTCCTCAAGATCGCCATGCCCGCCGAGGCGTCAGCTGCGCCGAAAACCTACCGGCTGCTGATCGACGGCAAGCATGTCGACGCCCGCGACGGCCGCACGCTGGAGCGCAAGAGCCCCGGCCATGGCTTCACCGTCTCGCATTATGCGCAGGCCGGCGAGGCGGAAGTCGAGCAGGCTGTGCTCGCCGCGCACAAAGCCTTCGAGACCGGCCCGTGGCCGCGCATGAAGGCGGCCGAGCGCGCCGCGATCCTGCTCAGGGCAGCCGACCTGATCGAGGCGCGGCTGGAGGAGATCGCCCGGCTGGATGCGCTGGAATCCGGCAAGCCGATCGCCCAGGCGCGCGGCGAGATCGGCGGCGCCGTCGACATCTGGCGCTATGCGGCAGCGCTTGCCCGTACGCTGCACGGCGAGACCTACGCCAATCTCGGCGACGCCATGCTGGGCGTCGTGCTGCGCGAACCGATCGGCGTCGTGTCGATCATCACGCCATGGAATTTCCCGTTCCTCATCGTCAGCCAGAAACTGCCTTTCGCGTTGGCCGCAGGCTGCACGGCAGTGGTCAAGCCGAGCGAAATGACCTCGGCCTCAACCTTCGTTCTTGGCGATATCCTGCTGCAGGCTGGCATGCCGAAGGGCGTCGTCAACATCCTTGCCGGTCTCGGCGCCGATGTCGGGGCACCGATGGTCAGCCATCCCTTGGTCGAGATGGTGTCGTTCACCGGTTCCACCCGCGTCGGCAAGATGACCATGGCGTCCGCGGCGCAGTCACTGAAGAAAGTGTCGATGGAACTCGGCGGCAAGAACGGCCAGATCGTCTTCCCGGACGCCGACCTTGAAGCGGCCGCCGACGCGGCGGTGTTCGGCGGCTTTTTCAACGCCGGCGAATGCTGCAATGCCGGCAGCCGGCTGATCGTGCATGAGGCGATCGCCGACGATTTCCTGAGCACGGTGAAGGCGCTCACCGCCAAGGTGATTGTCGGCGATCCGCTCGACGACCGCACCAAGGTCGGCGCGATGATTTCGGCCGACCATCTGACAAAGGTAGCCGGCTATGTCGCGGCGGCGGCAATCGATGGCAGCGATGTCTATAGCGGCGGCAAGCAGCTGGCCTCGAATGCCGGCCAGTATCTCGATCCGACCATCATCCGTGGCGTCACCGAGGACATGGCCATCGCGCGCGAAGAGGTGTTCGGGCCGGTGCTCTCGGTGCTGACTTTTGGATCGATTGAAAAGGCGTTGCACATCGCCAACAACACGCCCTATGGTTTGTCGGCGGGTGTGTGGAGCGCCAGCATCGACACTTGTATGTCGGTGGCGCGTGGAGTGCGTTCGGGGACCGTCTGGGTGAATACGTTCATGGAAGGTTATCCCGAGTTGCCTTTCGGAGGCTACAAGCAATCCGGCCTCGGGCGCGAACTCGGCAAGCGTGCCGTCGAGGACTATACCGAGGAAAAGACAATCCAGTTTCATCGCGGCCAGCGCACCGGATGGTGGGTCGGCTGAGTTGGGAGACCCCGGCGGACATCCGCCGGTTATGTGCATGCAACAAGGGAGGAAGTACATGTTGCGCAAACTGCTTATCGGAACGGCTCTCGCATCGGGCCTGGCTTTCACGGCCCATGCCGAGGACGTC
Source organism: Mesorhizobium sp. P3_B5 (assembly GCF_056402815.1). Classification (NCBI taxonomy): domain Bacteria; kingdom Pseudomonadati; phylum Pseudomonadota; class Alphaproteobacteria; order Hyphomicrobiales; family Phyllobacteriaceae; genus Mesorhizobium; species Mesorhizobium sp. P3_B5. Next base: position 59,911 of record NZ_JBFUGR010000012.1, read on the forward strand.
AAGGAAGTGCAGATGCTGCATTGGTGGACGTCGGGCGGCGAAGCAGCTGCTCTCAACGTCCTCAAGGGCGACCTGGCCAAGGAGGGCTTCGCCTGGAAGGACGTGCCGGTGGCCGGCGGTGGCGGCGACGCTGCCATGACCGCTCTGAAGGCGATGGTCGCGGCCGGCAATTATCCGACAGCGTCGCAGATGCTCGGCTATACCGTGCTCGACTATGCCGCTGCCGGCGTCATGGGCGACCTGACCGAGACGGCGAAGAAGGAAGGCTGGGACAAGTCGGTTCCGGCGGCCCTGCAGAAGTTCTCGGTCTATGACGGCAAGTGGGTCGCGGCTCCGGTCAACGTCCACTCGGTCAACTGGGTGTGGATCAACAAGGCCGTGATGGACAAGATCGGCGGCACCGAGCCGAAGACCTTCGACGACTTCATTGCCCTGCTCGACAAGGCCAAGGCGGCAGGCGTCATCCCGCTCGCTCTCGGTGGTCAGAACTGGCAGGAAGCCACCATGTTCGACTCGGTCGTGCTGTCGACCGGTGGACCTGACTTCTACAAGAAGGCCTTCAACGACCTCGACGACGAGTCGCTCAAGTCCGACACGATGAAGAAGTCGTTCGACAACCTCGCCAAGCTCGTCACCTATGTCGACCCGAACTTCTCGGGCCGCGACTGGAACCTTGCCACCGCCATGGTCATCAAGGGCGATGCCCTGGTACAGGTGATGGGTGACTGGGCCAAGGGCGAGTTCAACGCCGCCAAGAAAACACCGGGCACGGACTTCCTGTGCTATCGCTTCCCGGGCACCGACGGCTCGGTGGTTTATAACTCCGACATGTTCGGCATGTTCAACGTTCCGGACGACCGCAAGGCCGCCCAGATCGCGTTGGCCACCGCCACCCTGTCGAAGAGCTTCCAGTCGGCCTTCAACGTCGTCAAGGGTTCGGTTCCGGCCCGTACCGACGTTCCGGACACCGACTTCGACGCCTGCGGCAAGAAGGGTATCGCCGACCTGAAGGCTGCCAACGAGGGCGGCACGCTGTTCGGCTCGCTCGCCCAGGGCTATGGCGCGCCCCCGGCGGTCGCCAATGCCTACAAGGACGTTGTCTCGAAGTTCGTCCATGGTCAGATCAAGACCTCGGACGAAGCCGTGACCGAGCTGGTCAAGGCGATCGACGACGCCAAGTAAGCGCTATGCCTGAAAACACCTTCCCCGCTCCGGCGGGGAAGGTTCCACCTCAGGATTGGCCGGCTCGACACCATGCCGACCGAAGACCCGTATGCACGGGACGCCTTGCCGCCTGACGGCAGAGCACGGACGACCCGAAACGGGAGGAGCTCATGAGCACGCTCGCAACAAGCCAGATCAAGCTGACGCCGGAGCGGTCGCGCCCCTCGGTGCGCACGCGCCTGCAGGACGCGCTGCCGAAGATCGTGCTGGCGCCGAGCTTCGCCATCACCATCGTCTTCGTCTACGGCTTCATCCTGTGGACGATCTATCTGTCCTTCACTAACTCCAAGACCTTCCCGTCCTATGTCATCACCGGTTCGCGCGCCTATCAGCGGCTGTGGGGCTGGACCTTCGACACCGACCCGCCATCGAGCTGGTACACGTCGATCACCAATATGGGCATTTTCGGTTTTCTCTACATCTTCATCTGCCTGGCGCTCGGCCTGTTCCTGGCCATCCTGCTTGACCAGAAGATTCGCGGCGAAGGCGTGCTTCGCCCCATCTACCTCTACCCGATGGCGCTGTCCTTCATCGTCACCGGCGTTGCCTGGAAATGGTTCCTCGATCCCGGTCTCGGCCTTGAGCAGACACTGCATCAATGGGGCTGGACAAGCTTCCATTTCGACTGGATCAAGAACAAGGATTTCGTCATCTACACCGTGGTCATTGCCGGTGTCTGGCAGGCCTCGGGCTTCATCATGGCGATGTTCCTGGCCGGCCTGCGCGGCATCGATGGCGAGATCATGAAGGCGGCGCAGATCGATGGCGCCACGACCTTCCAGCTTTATCGCCGCATCGTCATTCCGATGCTGCGGCCGATTTTCCTGTCGGCCTTCATCGTGCTCGCCCACCTCGCCATCAAGTCCTACGACTTGGTCGTCGCGCTGACCAGCGGCGGGCCGGGCGGCTCGGCCTGGCTGCCGTCCAACTTCATGTATGAGTACACCTTCAAGCGCAACGAGATGGCCGTCGGCTCGGCAAGCGCCGTGATCATGCTGATGACCATCGTCGCCATCATCGTGCCCTATCTCTACTCGGAACTGCGGGAGAAACCGCGATGAGCGCCGTCACCACTCCCGCCCGCCAAAGCTCCGGCGGCATCAACATGAAGATTGTCAACCGCGTCGTCATCTACGGGCTGCTGGCGCTGTTTGCGCTGTTCTACCTGATGCCGCTGTTCGTCATGCTGGTGACCTCGTTCAAGACCATGGACGAGATCCAGAACGGCAACATGCTGGCACTGCCCAAGGCACCGACCTTCGACCCGTGGTTGAAGGCCTGGGGCGAGACCTGCGTCGGCCTCACCTGCGCCGGCATCAAGGGCTATTTCTGGAACTCCATCAAGATGGTGGTTCCCGCGGTGCTGATCTCGACCATGCTCGGCGCGCTCAACGGCTACGTCTTGACCAAATGGCGTTTCCGGGGTGCCACGCTGGTCTTCGGGCTGATGCTGTTTGCCTGCTTCATCCCGTTCCAGTCGGTGCTGCTGCCGATGGCGACGATCCTCGGCAGCGTCGGCCGCTTCGGCGTGACGCTGCAAAACTCGATCGGAACGAGTTTCGGCCTCGGTAATTCGACGGTCAATCTCGTCTTCGTCCATGTCGTCTACGGCATCGGCTTCACCACCTTGTTCTTCCGCAATTACTACGAGGCCTTCCCGACGGAGCTGATCAAGGCCGCACAGGTCGACGGCGCCTCCTTCTTCCAGATCTTCCGTCGCATCATGCTGCCAAACTCGATGCCGATCTTCGTCGTCACCGTGATCTACCAGTTCACCAACATCTGGAACGACTTCCTGTTCGCCTCTGCCTATGCCGGCACCGGCGACGCGATGCCGATGACGGTGGCGCTCAACAACGTCGTCAACACCTCGACCGGCGTCGTCGAATACAACGTCAACATGGCGGCTGCGATGATCGCGGCATTGCCCACCCTTCTCGTCTATGTGCTCGCCGGCCGCTACTTCGTACGCGGTCTCATGGCTGGCGCCGTCAAAGGATAATCCGATGGCTTTTCTGGAAATTGATGGTTTGAGGAAGCGCTTCGGCCAGGTCGAGATCCTGAAAGGGATCGACGTCGAACTGGAAAAAGGCGGCTTCCTGGTGCTGGTCGGCCCGTCCGGCTGCGGCAAGTCCACGCTGCTCAACACCATTGCCGGGCTGGAGACGATCACGTCGGGCGAAATCCGTGTCGACGGCCGCCAGATCAACGATCTGCACCCTTCGAAGCGCGACATCGCCATGGTGTTCCAGAGCTATGCGCTCTACCCGAACATGACGGTGGCCGGGAACATCTCCTTCGGCATGGAGATGCGCGGCGTACCGGCGGACGAGCGCCAGAAGGCGATCGACAAGGTGGCCAAGGTGCTGCAGATCGGCCACCTGCTGCAGCGCAAGCCAAGCCAGCTTTCCGGCGGCCAGCGCCAGCGCGTCGCCATGGGCCGGGCGCTGGTGCGCGACCCAAAACTGTTCCTGTTCGATGAGCCTCTCTCCAACCTTGACGCTAAATTGCGCGTCGACATGCGCATCGAAATCAAGCGCCTGCACGCCACCACCGGCACCACCATCGTCTACGTCACCCACGACCAGATCGAGGCGATGACGCTGGCGACCAAGATCGCTGTCATGCGCGACGGCGAGGTGCAGCAATTCGGCACGCCGGCCGAGATCTACAACAACCCCAGCAATCTGTTCGTCGCCGACTTCATGGGCTCACCGGCGATGAACCTGATCCCGGCGACCATCGGCGCCAGCGGCAATGCGCTGTCCGTCGTGTTGCAGCGCGAGGCGCGCGAGCCGATCTCGCTGCCAATGGCCAATGCGCCGGCGGGTCTCTCGGCATTCCAGGGCAAGCCGATCATCTTCGGCGTCCGCCCGGAAGCGCTGACCGATCCAGAGGGCGCTGAACGCAACGCCTCCAACATCGCCACCGCCGACCTGCACATCGAAGTGGTCGAGCCTGCAGGCTCCGACACTTTCGCGGTCACCAATCTCGGCGGCAAGCCCGTTGTAGCGCGGCTGCGCGCCGACGCCAACATCCAGCCCGGCACCAGCACGCTGCTCGCCTTCAACCTGACCAAGGCAGTGTTCTTCGATCCGGCGACCGAGAACCGCATTCGCTGACGACGATGGCAAATCCCGACATCGTCATCATCGGCTCCGGCATTGGCGGCGCCACGATCGCGTCCGGCCTTGCCGGCAGCGGCGCCTCGATCCTGATGCTGGAGCGCGGCGAGAAGCTGCCGGCAACGCTGCATGCGCGCGACACGCGCTCGATCTTCGTCGACGGCCACTACCGGCCGAAGGAGATGTGGCGCGAGGCCGGCGGTGCCGCCTTCAACCCCGGCAACTACTACTATGTCGGCGGCAATTCGAAATTCTATGGCGCCGTGCTGATCCGCTATCGCAAGGAAGATTTCGCTGCCATGGAGCACTTTGGCGGGGTGTCGCCGGCCTGGCCGTTTTCCTATGACGAATTCGAGCCCTGGTACTCGAAAGCCGAGCAGCTGTTTCGCGTGCGCGGCACGCTGGGCGAAGACCCGACCGAACCCTTCCACTCGATCCCCTATGCCTTCAAGCCGGTGCCCGACGAGGCACCGATCGCCCGCGCCCGCGCTGAACTCAAAGGCCTCGGATTGCATCCGGCCTCGCTGCCGCTCGGCGTCGACATCGACACTTGGCTGAAGGAGGGCAAGACCGGCTGGGACGCGTTTCCGAACACCGGCCAGGGCAAGATCGACGCGCAAACTGGACCGCTGACGGCGGCCCTCAAGGACACCAACATCCGGCTCGAAACCGGCTGCTATGTCGAGTACCTCGAAGCGGCGCCCGACGGCAAAAGCATCGCCGCCATCCATTACCGACAGAACGGCGAAGCGAAGAAAGTCTCGCCAAAACTGGTCATCCTCTCCGCCGGTGCGGTCAATTCCGCCGTCATCCTGCTGCGCTCGCCCTCAGCCGATGGCAAAGGCCTCGCCAACCGCTCCGACCAGGTCGGCCGCAATTTCATGAACCACAATTCGAGCGCCATGCTGGCGATCGATCCGCGTCGCCGCAACGATTCCGTCTACCAGAAGACGCTGATGCTGAACGATTATTACTTGTCCGACGGCAAGGGCGGCAAACCGCTCGGCAACGTCCAGCTGCTCGGCAAGATCGACGGCAACATGCTGAAGGCCAACGTCAAGCTGGCGCCAAAATTCGCGCTGGATTACATGGCCGGTCACGCCGTCGACTGGTACCTGATGTGCGAGGATCTGCCCGATCCCGAAAGCCGCATAATGGTCGACGGCAAGGATATCGTCATGCAGTGGCGGCGCTCCAACATGCAGTCACTGGACGGCCTGACCAAGGTGATGCGCGAAAATTTTCGCGCCCGTGGTTATCCGATCGTGCTGTCACGCCCCTTCGACAAGCGGACGCCCTCGCACCAGTGCGGCACGGTTAAGATGGGTGACGATCCGGCTACATCGCCTCTCGACCCGTTCTGCCGCTCGTTCGACCATCAGAATCTGTTCGTCGTCGATGGCGGCTTCCTGCCCAACTCGGCCGCGGTCAATCCAGCGCTGTCGATCGCCGCGCAAGCGCTGCGCGTCGCCGACCACATCCGCAGAACGGAACTCGCGGCATGACTCGCCCCGTAGCCATCGTCACGGGCGGTGCACGCGGCATCGGCCTTGCCTGCGCCGAGGCGCTGGCCGATGCTGGCTTCGATATTCTTGTGGCCGACCTTGCCGAGAACGCTGATCACGGGCTCGCCGCCAATATCACCAAGCGCGGCGCGAAATTCGCATACCATCGTTGCGACATCGCCGATCTCGACGGCCATACCGCGTTGGTCGATGCCGCGTTCAGCGCCTTCGGCCGCATCGACTGCCTCGTCAACAATGCCGGCATCGGCGCCGTTGTGCGCGGCGACCTGCTGGAACTGAAGCCGGAGAATTTCGACCGCGCCCTCGGCATCAATCTGCGTGGCACCGTGTTCCTCAGCCAGGCCGTCGCCAGGGCGATGCTGGCCAGACCGGGCGATCATCCGAAATCGATCATCACCATCACCTCGGTCAGCGCCGAAATGGCGTCGCCCGAACGGTCCGACTACTGCATCTCCAAAGCCGGGCTTTCCATGTGGGTGAAAAACCTCGCGCTGCGGCTCGCCCCTGAAAACATCGGTGTGTTCGAGCTGAGGCCGGGCATCATCCGCACCGACATGACGGCGGGCGTCACCGCCAAATACGATGCGCTCATCGACAGCGGGCTGGTGCCGGCAAAACGCTGGGGCGAAGCATCAGACATTGGCGCCGTGGTGGCGACGCTCGCTGGCGGCAAGCTCGGTTTTTCCACAGGCTCGATCATCAATGTCGACGGCGCGCTCTCCGTGCCGAGACTGTAAGTGGATGGTGTCATGACCGACTATATCATCGTGGGCGCCGGTCCGGCCGGCTGCGTTCTGGCCAACCGGCTGAGCGAGGATCCGGCCAATTCGGTGCTGCTGTTGGAGGCCGGCGGCAAGGACTGGCATCCGTACATCCACATGCCGGCGGGCTTTGCCAAGATGACCAAGGGCATCGCCTCCTGGGGCTGGTCGACCGTGCCGCAGAAGCACATGAAGGACCGCATCTTCTGGTACACGCAGGCCAAGGTCGTCGGAGGCGGCTCCTCCATCAACGCCCAGATCTACACGCGCGGCAATGCCCGCGACTACGATGCCTGGGAGAAGGAAGAAGGGCTCGTCGGCTGGGGCTATCGCGACGTGCTGCCCTATTTCAGACGCGCCGAGAACAACCAGCGCTATGCCAACGATTTCCATGGCGACCAGGGCCCGCTCGGCGTGTCGAACCCGATTTCGCCGTTGCCGATCTGCGAGGCCTATTTCCGCGCCGGCCAGGAGATGGGCATTCCCTTCAATCCGGATTTCAACGGCGCCACCCAGGAAGGTGTCGGCTACTACCAGCTGACCCAGAAAGACGCCCGGCGCTCCTCCGCCTCGGTTGCCTATCTCAAGCCGATCCGCGCTCGCAAGAACCTCACCGTTAGGACCGACGTGCTGGTGACCCGCATCGTCGTCGAGAAAGGTCGCGCCATGGGCGTCGAGATCGTGGACAGGCCGGGCGGCGAGACAAAAGTCCTGCGCGCCGAGCGCGAGGTGATCGTCTCGTCCGGCGCCATCGGCTCGCCGAAGCTGCTGATGCAGTCCGGCATCGGGCCGGCCGATCACCTGAAGTCGGTTGGCGTCACGCCCGTGCACGACCTGCCCGGCGTCGGCTCCAACATGCAGGACCATCTCGATCTGTTCGTCATCGCTGAATGCACCGGCGACCACACCTATGACAACTACGCCAAACTGCACCGAACAATATGGGCCGGCCTGCAATATCTGCTTTTGAAGAAGGGGCCGGTGGCCTCCAGCCTGTTCGAGACCGGCGGCTTCTGGTACGCCGACCCGACCGCCGCGTCGCCCGACATCCAGTTCCATCTCGGCCTTGGCTCCGGTATCGAGGCCGGTGTCGAGAAGCTCAGGAACCCGGGCGTGACACTGAACTCGGCCTTCTTGCGACCGCGCTCGCGCGGTACGGTGCGGCTGAAGAGCGGCGACCCGGCCGATCACCCGCTGATCGATCCGAACTACTGGTCCGACCCTTACGACCGCGCGATGTCGATCAAGGGCCTCAGGCTGGCGCGCGAGATCATGCGGCAGAAGGCGCTTCAGCCCTACGTGATGCGCGAGGTGCTGCCCGGCCCGACGCTCGCCAGCGATGACGAGTTGTTCGACTATGCCTGCCGCAGTGCCAAGACCGACCACCATCCGGTAGGCACCTGCCGCATGGGCCATGACGAGATGGCGGTAGTGACGCCCGACCTCAGGCTGCGCGGTATCGAGGGTTTGCGCGTCTGCGACGCCTCGGTGATGCCGCGCGTGCCGTCTTCCAACACCAATGCGCCGACGATCATGGTCGGTGAAAAGGGCGCCGATCTCATCCTTGGCCGTGAGCCGTTGCCGCCGGCGGTATTCTCGGGCAATCAGGCAGCGTAACCCAGAGGCAAAAAATGATCAGGCATTGTGTCTTCGCCAGATTCCGCAACGACGTCGACGCCGCCGAGCGTGCGGCGATCCACGCCGATCTCGAGGCGCTGCGCTGGGCGATCGACGGCATGGACAAGGTCGAATTCAGCGCCAATGTCAGCCCCGAGCCTTTCGCGCGCGGCTTCACCCACGGCTTCACCATCGACTTTCGCGATGCCGCCGCTCGCGACGCCTATCTGGTGCATGAAGCGCATCAGCGCGCCGGCGCCCGGCTGGTCGCCGCGCTCGAAGGCGGCACCGACGGGCTGATGGTGTTCGACCTCGAAATCAGCCAAGCCTGAGCGCGACGACGCCGGCGACGATGCTGAACGCGGCGGCAGCGCGCCAGCCCGTCATCTTCTCGCCAAGCGCGAACACCGAGATCATCATGGCGAACAGGATCGAGGTTTCGCGCAGCGACGCCACCGAGGCGATCGGCGCCTTGGTCATTGCCCACATGACGATCCAGTAGGCCGCACCGCTGAGCACGCCGGTAAAAAGCCCCGCCTTCCAGTCACGCGCCAGCACGGGCAGCGACTGCGGTCCGCGGAAGACGACGCACAAAACAAGCGCCCATGTCGCGTCGCAGATGAACAGCCAGGCGGCATAGCTCTGCGCCGTGGCAGCCAGCCGCGCGCCGCTGCCGTCGGACAGCGTATAGCTGGCGATGAAGATCGAAGTGCCGAGCGCAAAACCGACAGCGCGCAGGTTGAACCTTTCCAGATGCACGCCGCCGCGAAACGACATCACCAGCGTGCCGGCCGATAGCAGCAGGATCCCGGCTATGGCGAATGGGCCGGGAATCTCGGCAACGACGAACATGCCGCCAAAGGCTGCCAGCAGCGGCGCGGTGCCACGCGCCAGCGGATAGGTCTGGGCGAAATCGCCGGCCTTGTAGGCGCCGATCAGGAAGGTCCGGTAGCCCATGTGGAAGACCACCGAAGCGAGAATGAATGGCCAAACCTCGGCCTTCGGGAATTCGACAAAGGGCAACACGAAAAGCGCGGCAAATCCCATGCCTAATGTCATCAGCGTGATCGACAGGAAGCGGTCGAGATGCACCTTGACCAGCGCGTTCCAGGTCGCATGCATGGCGGCGGCGGCAAGCACGGCGAAGAAGACGAACAAGCTCATTGGCGGCTCATCCGCCGCCCTGCATGGCGAGTGGCGTTTCCAGGTCGATGTCGACGCGCAGCGGAAAATGGTCCGAGGCGATTTCGCCGATGTCGGCGCCGACCGAGCGCACGCGCCCGGCAAGCATGCCGCCGACAAAGCAATGATCGAGCCGGCGCTTTGTCAGACTGCCGTCAATGGTCTTCACATGAGTGTGGAAATCCGCCGGAGCTTCGCTGGCAACCGCCGCGGCATCGACGAACCCGTCGAGATAGGCGGCACCGCGATGATAGGGCGTGCTGCCGACGATGCGCCTATACTCGGCGCTGTCCGGCTCCATGTTGAAATCGCCCATCCAGATCGCCGCCAGTGGGTTTTCCGGCTCCGCTTCGCCATTGCTCCAGTTGCGCGCCGGTTCGTCGTCGACGCCGCTCCATGGGCCGCCGTCGGACCGCGCCCGGCGATGCTCGGCGAGCAGATAGTCGATCTGCTCCAGCCGCTCCTCGGCGGCGATATGCGCGAGATGCAATGAGAGAAACCGCACCGGACCGGCCGGCGTACGGATCATGCATTCGAGCCCAGCGTTGCGGGTGTTGAGTGGACGCAGTGTGCGGCGCAGCGGCAGCGTGTGCAGGCGCGACCAGACGATCGGCAACCTAGACAGCATCATGGTGCCGAATTGCCGGCGCCGGTTGACGAGGCGGCCGTCACGCCGCTCGCTGGCATCCATGTCGAAGGCCGGGCCGTAAACCCAGTGGTAGTCCGGTAGCAGGCGGGAAAGCAGCTCCGGCTGGTCGTCCTCGTTGCTCCGTTGCCAGTGTCGCTCCACTTCCTGCAGCGCGATAATGTCGGCGCCGGCAACGACGCGTGCCGCGCGCGCAAGGTCATAGCGGCCGTCGCTGCCGAACCCGTACTGGATGTTGTAGCTGACCAGCTTCATTGCTTATCCGGCTCAATTTCGGATTGACGTAGCGGTTCGGCGATTTGCTTGCAATGTGCAGCGGAATGGACGGAGTTTGGGCCAGCCTAATTCGTCGTCAGCGGCTGGAACCGTCCTGCCGGCGAGGCCGCCAGTTCCGTCCAGTCGATTTCTTCCTCCAAGCGGTGATAGGCTTCGTCGCCGATGGTCCCGTTTCGCCGCAGTTCCTCTAGCGCATCGCGCTGGCTGTTGATGGCATAGAGGCGCAGCCTGTCATACTCCGTCGCCGCCTGCGCGTTTTCAGGGTTTTCGGCGATCGTGCGCTGGGCCGTGTATTGCTCGCGCACCGCAGCAGCGGCATTCGACGTCTTGCCGCTCAACACGTTGAGCGCGGCTTGCATGATGGCGACACGCGCCTGCGCCACTTCGCGGTCGATCGTCGTGTCCGGATCGAAGGCGAGCCAGCGCAGCAGCGGCTTCAGCGTCATGCCTTGCAGCACCAGTGTGCCGAGAACGACAGCGAAGGCGGCCAGCACGATCGGATCGCGGCCCGGGAAGTTGGGCGGCAATGCAATGGCGGCCACCAGCGTCACCAGCCCGCGCATGCCGCACCAGCCGACCAGCAGCCCGCCCCGAACCGTCGGCGCGTCTCGCCTTTGTTCCTCACTGCCGAAGCGGGCAAACCATCGGACGATCACGCCGTAGCTCAACACCCAGGCGAGGCGTGACACGATGACGACGCCCAGCACCGTTGCGGCGAAGACGAAGGCTTCGCCCTGTCCTTCCCCGGCAAGCCGGCCGACGATCGACCGTGCCTGCAGGCCCATCAGCACGAAGGCCAACACATTGAGCACGAAGACCGCCGACTCCCACACCGAATAGGTGCTGACGCGCCGCCTTGCCGACATGCGGCGCGGCGCCCTGCGGGCGAGGGTCATGGCATAGACGACGATGGTGATGATGGCCGAAAGTCCCAGCCTGTCGGCCAGAATCCAGACGCCGAACGTCCCGGCGAACTGTATCACAGTGCTGCTCGCCGCATCCTCGATGCGGGTGAGCGTCAGCAATGAGAAGCGGCCCAGCAGATACCCCGCGGCCAGGCTGCCGATCGTCGACAACAGGATCGTCGGAATGGCGCTGCTCAGCATGATCGCGCCGAGCGCTGCCGAAACCGCCAACCGGTAGATCAGGAGCGCGGTGGCATCGTTGAGCAGGCTCTCGCCCTGCAGAATGGCGGTGATGCGGTGCGGCACCTTGAACTGCCCGAGCACGGCGCTTGCCGCCACCGCGTCGGGCGGCGCGACGATGGCGCCGAGTGCAATGGCCGCCGCGATCGGCAGCCCGGCCATTTTCCAGCCGACGAAAGCAACGATCGCGGTGGTGAAGATGACGGCGCCGAGCGCCAGAGCCACGAGCGGCAGGCGATAGCGGTTGAGATCGCGCAACGACGTGTCGTAGGCGGCATCCAGAAGCACCGGCGCGATGAACAGCGCCAGCGCCAGCTCCGGGTCGATCTCGATCGTTGGAGCACCCGGCACGAAGGCAATCCCAACCCCAGCCAAAGCCAGCAGGGAAGGATAGGGAATCTCCAGCCGCCGCGACAGCGCCGTCAGCGCGACGGCGATCAACAGCAGGACAAGCGTCAGTTCGAAAAGAGCCATGACCTATCGTAGCCGCGAAGCGGCATTGTTGGCAGGGGTGACTTGGCAAGATGCTGTTGATTTTTCCAGCAGGCCCCTGCCAGCCGGCAGTATGCCCGGCCTCGGTTGCCAGGATATGAGCCTCGGTCATGGAGGCGCTGCCGGTCTTTCAGGCTGTATTGTAGCCGTTCATTGCACCTGCTGGAATCGACCGTCTCAGTTCCCTGAGGATGCTTACTAGTGCAGCACCAGCATGTCGCTCGACGAGAACGATATCTCGGCCTTCTCGCCGACAGCCGGCGGCGGAGCGGCTGGGCTGTTGAAGGTGTCGAGCGACACCGTGCTGCCACCGATGCCGACACGAACCCGGATCACCGAGCCGAGGAAATGCACCTCGGAGATTTCACCGGACAGGCTGGAATCGCGGCCGGGCTGGCGGCCAAGCGAAATCGCCTCAGGCCGCAAAGCCAGCGACAGCGTGTCGCCTGACTTGGAGCCGTTGAGCTTGCCCTTGAGCAGAACCTCTTCGCTGTTGACGCGCACCATGCCCGCCGCTGCGTCGGTGACAGTGCCTTCCAGCACGTTCAGCGTGCCGACGAAGTTGGCGACGAACTTGGTCGCCGGCCGGTTGTAAATCTCGAACGGCGTGCCGACCTGCTCGGCCTTGCCGCCATACATGACGGCGATGCGGTCGGAGATCGACAGCGCTTCTTCCTGGTCATGGGTGACGAAGATGGTGGTGATGTCGAGCTTCTTCTGGATCGAGCGGATTTCCTCGCGCAGCGACACGCGCACCTTGGCGTCGAGCGCCGACAGCGGTTCGTCGAGCAAAAGCAGCTTCGGTTTCGGCGCAATCGCACGCGCCAGCGCGATGCGCTGCTGCTGGCCGCCGGAGAGCTGGTAGGGATAACGGTCGGCCATTTGCGGCAGCTTGATGATGTCGAGCATCTCGGCCACGCGTCTATCGATGTCCGCCTTGGGCATGCCGGCGACCTTCAGGCCGAAACCGATGTTCTGCGCCACCGTCAGGTTGGGGAACAGCGCATAGGCCTGGAACACCATGCCGACATTGCGCTGGTTTGGCTTCAGCCTCGTGATGTCCTTGCCTGCAACGACAATCTTGCCGGCGCTCGGCTCTTCGAAACCGGCGACCATGCGCAGAACGGTGGTCTTGCCGCACCCGGACGGCCCGAGGAAGGAAACGAACTCGCCCGGCTCGACATCAAGATTGAAATCCTCGACCACTGTGGTGGCGCCGAAGGATTTTCGCACATGCTGGATGGAGAGGAATGGTTCGGCCATGGCTTTTTCTTTCGATCAGTACTTTGTCGATCAGTTTGGGCGGTTCGCGGATCTCGGCGCAAAGCGGGACAGTATCTGAATCAGCGACATGCAGCCCCAGGTAATGGCGAAGGCGATGATGGCAAGCGCCGCCGGCTCATAAGCGCGGTTGGCGCCGACGTTCTGCAGATAGGGGCCGAAGGCAGGCCGGTTGAGCAGGCTGGCCATGGTGAATTCGCCGATGACGATGGCGAAGGTGAGGAAGGCGCCCGATAACACCGCGATCAGCACATTGGGCAGGATCACTCGACCAATGATCGTGCCCCAACCGGCGCCCAGGATCTGGGCCGCTTCCGTCAGCGTCCTGACGTCAATGGTGCGAAGGCCGGTATCGACGGCGCGGTACATGTAGGGCAGTGCCAGCATCGCATAGCCGATGACCAGCAAGGCATTGGTACCCATGTCGGTCGCCAGGAACGGCAGCGGCGAATTCGAACCGTACATCCTGATATAGCCGAAGACGATGACGATGGCCGGAATGACCAGCGGCAGCAGCGTGATGAACTCGACGATCGGCCGCAGTTGCGGCAGGCGCAGTCGAATCCAGTAGGCGGCGGGAACCACGATCAGCACACCGAGGATGATGGTGAAGATGGCGGCAACCACGGAATAGCCGAACGTCGCCTGGAAATGGGCGTCGCCCAGCACGATTTTGTAGGCGTCAAAAGAATACTCGCCACGCCGCATGCGCATGGAAAATTCCACCGTCGCGATCAGCGGAATGAAGAAATAGGCCGCGCCCAGCGCGAATACGACCCAGGCCCAGAATTTGCCGGACTTCATTTCAGCCACCTCTCCGAACGCGTCCGGAACCAGATGTAGAACACATTGGCCAGTCCGGTGATGACAATCATGCCGAAGGCGATTGCATAGCCGAGATGAGCGTTGTGCAGCACGTCGCCGCGGATCTGCGCATAGAGCAGGATCGGCACGATGTTGAGCGAGGAGCCGGTCAGGGCATAGGCCGTGGCGATGGCGCCGAATGCATTGGCAAAGAGCAGGATAACAGTGCCGAGAAAGCTCGGCCAGATCACCGGGATCACCACCATGCGCCAGTATTGCGCCTGGGTGGCGCCGAGCGTCGCGGCGGCCTCGCCCCATTCCTTCTTCAAGCCGTCGATCGCCGGCGTGATGATGACCACCATCAGCGGGATCTGGAAATAGACATAGGTCAGCGTCAGGCCCCAGAACGACAGGATGTTAAAGCCGTGCGCGTAGATGTTGAGGCCGAATACGGTGTTGAGGAGCACCGTCGCGAGACCGAGCCGTCCGAGTGTCGCGAGGAAGGCGAAGGCCAGCGGTACGCCGGCAAAATTGGAAGCTACACCAGAGAATGTCAGGGTTGCCGAACGTATCCACTCCGGCAGGCCGCCGCGCACGATGGCGATGGCAATGGCAAGACCTGCGAAAGCGCCGATCAGAGCCGAGGAAAGGCTGACCTTGAGAGAGATCCAGTAGGCGGCGACGATCGATGGCTGCGCCAGTGCCGCTATGTTTTCGAACGTGAATTCGCCGGCATCGTTCTGGAATGCGCCCAGCATCAGATAGAGCGTGGGCAAGATCAGGAACATGATGGCGAAGATGAAAAATGGCGCGACGCCGAGCCATTGCGTTGGCAGTCGCAATGCGCGCGCCTCGCTGGGCGGCGCGGTCTTCCCGGCAACTGCGTGATCGGAAAGCGAGAGATCTGTCATGCGCCGGCTACCGTCTCCGAGGAACACCGGGCGGCCGCGCGGCCGCCCGGTTGGTTTCAAGCCTTACTTGACGTTGGCGCCGACGACGGCATCCCAGTTCTTGGTGACGGCTTCCTTCGCCTTGCCCTGCTCGTCCAGCGTCGGGAACACCGCGGCGGCGTAAGCCTCGGCCGGCGGCAGCTTGGCCATCACGTCCGCCGGGAGCTTGCCGTTCTTGGCAAGATCGTTGAAGCGGATCGGGTGGCAATAGCCCTTGAGCCAGCCGATCTGGCCTTCGTCGGAGTAGAGATACTCCAGCCAGAGCTTGGCAGCGTTCGGATGCGGTGCGAAAGCGCTGATCGCCTGCACGTAAACGCCGGCAACGACACCCGTCTTCGGCACGACGACGTCGACGGGCGGATTGCCCTTCAGCGTGTCGCGGCCGGCAAGTGCATTGTAATCCCAGGTCACCAGGATCGGCGTCTGGCCTTGTGCCAGGGTCGCCGGCTTACCGATGACCGGCACGAAATTGCCGGCGGCATTGAGCTTCTTGAAGAAGTCGAGGCCAGCGGTGCCGGCAGGTTCGCCAGCGGCGGCGCCGCCGGAAAGGCCGGCGGCATAGACAGCCTGGATGGCCTGGTTCGAGGCGCGCGGGTCGCCGGCAAGCGCCACGGTGTTGGCGAATTCCGGCTTCAGCAGGTCAGCCCAGTCGGCCGGCGCTTCCTTGACGAGGTCCTTGTTCACCAGGAAGGACAGCACGCCGTAGTAGTCGCCGGTCCAGAAACCGTCGGCATCCTTGGCCGAGTCGGGGATCGAGTCCCAGGTCGACACTTTGTAGGGCTGGATCAGGCCGTCAGCCTTGGCGGTTGGACCGAAGGACAGGCCGACGTCGATGACGTCAGGCGCCTGCGGGCCCTTGTTGTCCTTGTTGGCCTTGATCGCCTCGACCTCGTCGCCGGAGCCGGCATCGGGGTTGAGTTCGTTGATGGTGATTTCAGGATATTTCGCCTTGAAGCCGTCGATGACGGCGCCATAGCCGCACCAGTCATGCGGCAGGGCGATGGTGGTGAGCTGGCCTTCCGCCTTTGCGGCCTTGACGAGATCGTCCAGCGACGCTGCGGACGAAATCGCCGACGACGCAAAAAGGGTCGCGGCCGAAAGGGAAAGCACTTTCCCCGTGAATTTGAACATGTGTTCTCTCCATTGAACTGACGCCGTTGGACGCCTGCGATGCGGTATCGTTTTCATGTGACAGCCAGATGAAAGCATTGTGAAACCGGCACCCGCAGTACGAAAAAGTAAACTCTTTTTAACCGGTGGTAGCAATCGCCTCGCGATTATTTTTCCGGCTAACTAGTTTCTGCATGCCTTTCGCCCCTTCCCCTTTCCTTTCCCCTCGTTTTCCAAATCATATTCCGGCACCAAATCCGCCTCAGACGGTACCGGCGATCGCGTTCTCCAGCAGCGTCAGCGCCGCCTTCTTGGTCAGCTTGACAGGGTTGCCGCCGGCGGTCGGGTCGACCACCGCCATGTCGGCGATCAGGCCCTTGCGCTTCTTGTCCATATCGAGCCCCTTGATCAGGCCCGGCAACGCATGCGGCACCTTCAGCTCTTTGCGCAATTTGATGACCGCCTTGGCGAAACCGTCGAACCCGCCCTTGATGCCGCAATAGGCGGCGAGCCGGGCGATGCGCTCGTCGATCGCCTCGCGGTTGAAAGCCAGCACATAGGGCATGAACACGGCATTGGTCATGCCGTGATGGGTGTCGTAGAGCGCACCGATCGGGTGCGACAGCGAATGGATGGCGCCGAGCCCCTTCTGGAAGGCAGCCGCACCCATGGCAGCCGCACTCATCATATGGGCGCGGGCGACCAAATCCTTGCCGTTGGCATAGGCCTTCGGCAGGTTTTCGAAGACGAGCCTGACACCTTCCACCGCAATGCCATCGGCCATCGGATGATAGCCCGGTGCACAATAGGCTTCGAGGCAATGGGCGAGCGCGTCCATGCCGGTGCCCGCGGTGATGAAGCTTGGCATGCCGACCGACAGTTCCGGATCGGCAATGACGATTGCAGGCAAAAGCTTCGGGTGGAAGATCACCTTCTTGGTGTGCGTCGCCTCATTGGTGATGACACCGGCGCGGCCGACCTCGGACCCTGTGCCGGCGGTGGTCGGCACGGCGATGATCGGCGCGATCGCATCGGAATCGGCGCGCGTCCACCAGTCGCCGACATCCTCGAAATCCCACACTGGCCGCGTCTGCCCGGCCTGGAAGGCGATCAGCTTGCCGAGATCGAGCGCCGAGCCGCCACCGAAAGCGATGACGCCGTCATGCTTGCCCTTCTTGAACACGGCGATGCCAGCAGTGAGATTGGAATCGACCGGGTTCGGCTTCACCTCGGAGAACACGCCATAGGGCACCTTGGCGTCGTCGAGGATCTTCAGTGTCGAAGCGACGACCGGCAATTTCGCCAGCCCCGGATCGGTAACGAAYAGCGGCCGCTTGATGCCGGTTGCATCAAGCACATCCGGCAGTTCCTTGATGCGTCCCGCGCCGAAGCGGACGGTGGTGGGAAAATTCCATTTCGAGATGAGCTTGGACATTTTTGTCTTTCAGAAAATCAGATGGTTTCACGCAGGTGGAACGACTTCGGCCGGGTCAGATTGTCGTAACCGATGGCCGACAGTGCCGCCCCCTTGCCGGTGTCCTTGACGCCGGTCCAGACCAACGCCGGATCGAGATAGTCGCAGCGGTTCATGAACACGGTGCCGGTCTCGACGCGGT
This sequence comes from Mesorhizobium sp. P3_B5, assembly GCF_056402815.1. Lineage (NCBI taxonomy): Bacteria > Pseudomonadati > Pseudomonadota > Alphaproteobacteria > Hyphomicrobiales > Phyllobacteriaceae > Mesorhizobium > Mesorhizobium sp. P3_B5. The sequence continues at coordinate 77,666 of NZ_JBFUGR010000012.1, forward strand.
CGCCGATCGCCGCCGCATGGTCGGTATCACGCGTCCAGATCGAGGCCGTCAGCCCATAGGGGCTGTCGTTCATCAGCGCGATAGCCTCCTCGTCATTGCGCACCTTCATGATGCCGACAATGGGACCAAAGCTTTCCTCGCGCATGACGCTCATCTGATGGTCGACTTGCGTCAGCACCTCCGGCGCCAGATAGGGCGAGCCGGCCTGGTCGCTGGCCACCTTCATGTTGATGTGTGCCTTGGCGCCCTTGCGCAGCGCCTCGGCCTTCTGCTCGCGGATCAAATCGGCGAAGCGTGCCTGGGCCATGGGCCCCATCGTCGTTGCCTGATCGAGCGGGTTGCCGACGACATAGTTCTTCGTCTCGGCGATGAAGCCTTCGACGAACTCGTCATAGACCTTCTCGTGGACATAGACGCGTTCGATGCCGCAGCAGCACTGGCCGGAATTGAAGAAGGCGCCGTCGACCAGATTGGCAACGGCATGGTCCATCTTGGCGTCGGGCAGCACATAGGCCGGATCCTTGCCGCCAAGCTCGAGGCCGAGCGTCATGAAGGTGCCGGCCGCCGCCTTTTCGATGGCGCGGCCGCCGCCGACCGAGCCGGTGAAATTGACATGGTCGATCTTGCCTGAGCCGAGCAGCTTTTCGGTCTGGGCGTGGTTAAGCACGATGTTCTGGAACAGGCCCTTGGGCAGGCCGGCCTTGTCGAAAGCCTGCTGGAAGCGTTCGCCGACCAAAAGCGTCTGCGCCGCATGCTTAAGGATGACGGCGCTGCCGGCCATCAATGCCGGCACGATGGTGTTGACGGCGGTGAGATACGGATAGTTCCACGGCGCGATCACCATGACCACGCCGAGCGGCACCTTCTTCACATAGCGGCGGAACCCGTCCTTCGGATTGGAGGCCAGAACCGGCTTGAGAGCGGCTTCGGCGATCTCGACCATGTAGTTGGTGCGTTCCTTGACCCCACCGAACTCGCCGCCATAGCGCACCGGGCGGCCCATCTGCCAGGCGATCTCCGGCACGATTTCGTCGGTCATCGCGACCAGCGCTTCCAGCATGGCCAGCATATATTTGCCGCGCTCGACGACCGGTGTCAGCGCCCATTTCTCCTGCGCCGCCTTGGCGCGCTCAACCGCGGCATTGATGGCCTGGTCGGTGGCGACTGGCCGTTCGGCATAGATCGAACCATCGATGGGGGATTTTAACTTGACCGTTTCGGCCATTCTTTAAGTCCTCGCACTTTGTAACAATCGAAAATCATATGACTTGGCGCTGCCCCTCATCCGCCTGCCGGTACCTTCTCCCCGTATAGTGACGGGGAGAAGAATGGAGCTCCGGCGTCGGCGCCCCTGTTGTTCACGGCGAGAGGGCAAGGGCGTTCAAGGCAAGCCTAGTACCGCTCGAACCCCCGGTGCAGTTCCCAATCCGTAATCCGGCGGTCGTATTCGAACTGCTCCCACTTCGCGGTGTGGACATAGTGTTCGAGCACGTCCTCGCCGAGCGCCTGCTTCAGCATCTTCGATTTCGCCAGCGTCTCGGTGGCGTCGCGCAGCGTCTTCGGGATCTCCGGCAGGCGCGACGCCTGATAGGCATCGCCGACGAAGGGCTTTTGCAGTTCCAGCTTCTCGTCGATGCCGGCAAGGCCGGCGGCGATCAGCGCTGCGAAAGCGAGATAGGGATTGAGGTCGGCGCCGCCGATGCGGCATTCCATGCGGATGCCCTTGGTGCCCTCGCCGCACAGGCGGAAGCCGGCGGTGCGGTTGTCCTCGCTCCACATGATCTTGGTCGGCGCAAAAGTGCCGGCCTGGAAGCGCTTGTAGGAATTGATGTAGGGCGCCAGGAACCAGGTGAACTCCTTGGCGTATTTGAGCTGACCTGCTCCCCATTGCTGGCCAAGCGTCGACAGCGTCCAGTCCGCCTTCTTGTCGAAGAACAGCGCCGTCTTGCCGTCGGCGCTCCACAGCGAATTGTGGATGTGGCTGGAATTGCCGGCCAACCCGTAATTGTACTTCGACATGAAGGAGATCGCCTTGCCTTCAGACTCGGCGATTTCCTTGGCGCCGTTCTTCAGGATGACGTGGCGGTCGGCCATCTCGAGCGCCTCGGCATAGCGCACATTGATCTCTTCCTGGCCCGGACCCCATTCGCCCTTGGAGTTCTCGATCGGGATGCCGGCCGCATCCATCTCATTGCGAAGCCGGCGCATGACGCCTTCTTCCTTGGTGGTGATGCCGATCTGGTAGTCGCCAATATAGGGCGAGGCCGTGTCGAGGCCCTGCCAATGCTTCTTGCGGGCGGAATCGTAGGTCTCGTTAAACAGATAGAATTCGAGCTCGGAGGCGAAATAGCCGATATAGCCGCGCTCCGTCAGCCGCTTGACCTGCTTCCTCAGGATCGCACGCGGTGAATGCGGCAGGTCGTCATGGGTGTGGTGGTCGAGCACGTCGCAAATCACCAGCGCCGTCTTTTCCAGCCATGGAATGCGCCGCAATGTCGCCAGGTCTGGCTTCATGACGAAGTCGCCATAGCCCTTCGACCAGCTCGCCGCCTTATAGCCCGGGACCGGCTCCATATCGATGTCGGCTGCCAGCAGATAGTTGCAGCCATGCGTCTCGTCATGGGCGGAATCGACGAAATACTGGGCCAGGAAACGCTTTCCCGCCAGCCGGCCCTGCAGGTCGACGATGCAGGCCAGCACAGTGTCGATCTCGCCGCTGGAGACCGCCTTCTTCAACTGATCGAACGAGAAATTTCCGGCCATTCTTTTGGCACTCCAGCTAGCCGCTTTGGGCTTGTCACTTTGAAAGGGAACAAAAAACCGTGGCGAGCGAACCCGCCACGGCTTCAGCCTGCTGCTTAGGCGGTTTCGCCGACAGCCTTTTCAGCGGCCGCGATGATCGCCTTGCGCTTGGCGATTGCCGCATCACCGATAGGCGGGCCCTGGAAGCGACGGTTTTCGATGGCGAACCAAAGAATTGCCAGGATGATCGCAAAGCCAAGCGAATAGTACCAAAGGCCCGGCACAAAGCTTGTGGCCGCGACAGGCGGATTGGCGGCAGCATCGGCCGGCGTACCGGGAATGGATACGACGAAGGCATGACCGCCAATCGTAACCAGCACCGTGCCGATCATGACTATGATCGCGAAGACTTTCGACAGACCGCCAAGGCGGAAACTGCCGAAGGTTGTCCAGGTTTTGCCTTCGGCAAAGAAGCCGGCGACAATCGGCATGGCGTAGGAGATATAGAGATACATGGCGCAGCCGGTGGAGAGAGCGGCAAAAGCGTTGAGCGGCGTGGTCACCGCGGTGAGCACGACAGCCATGACGGCCGAGAACCAGATGGCCGCCACCGGAGTGCGGTAGGTCGGGCTAACCGAGCTCAGCAAGCCCGAGAATGGCAAGCCGCCGTCACGTGCAAACGCATAGATCATCCGCGACGTGGACGTCACGGCTGCCAATGCGCAGAGGAAGTTGGAGATGATGACGCCGATCAGCATCAGCTTGCCGATGAAGGATGGCAGGATGGCTGCGATGAACAGGTTGTTGAACGAGCTCCAGCCTGTCGCGGCAGCAGCATTCAGATCCGGAATTGCCAGGATCATGACAAGGATCAGCACAAAACCAAACACACCTGACCAGAACACCGAATGCAGCATGCCCTTGTGCACCGTCTCGCGCGCATTGACTGTTTCTTCCGCCGTGTGCGCGGACGCGTCAAAGCCGGTGATGGTGAACAGCGGATAGAGAAGGCCGATGATGATCGCCATCAACGGACCGGTTTGCGGGGAAACGCCGCCACCAGGGGCTCCGGTGTTGTTTACGAAGGTGAACGCCTTGCTGACGTCGAAGCTCGGCGCCGCCATCAGAAACATGACGATTAGGATGACGGTGACCCCGAGGATCAGATAGCCGGAGAAATCCGTCAGTATGGTCGTTAGCCTGATGCCGAAATGGTTCAGCAGGGCTTGCGCTGCGGTGATAACAGCAACCGATAAGATTTGCGTCCCCATTCCCCAGCCGGAAACGTCCCAACCGAGCACCGAACCGAAGAACAGATCCCGCGTGACGAGGTAAAGAAATACATTCACTGCCGGGATGACAAACAGAAGTCCCAGCAGATTGACATAGGCCGTTGCCCAACCCCAGAACCGGCCGCCCAGGATTGACGACCAGTGATACAGGCTGCCTGCGGTCGGGTAGGCAGATGCGATCTGGCCAAGGCAGGCTGCAACGATGAGCGCATACGCGCTTCCGATGATCCAGCCAATGGTCAGTGAGAATGGGCCGCCCGTCGAAAGCGCGATCGGAAATGATCCAAATCCGCCGGACAGGATGCAGATGATTGAGAACGAGATCGCAAAGCTCTGGAATGCTCCCATCCGTCGCGATAGTTCCTGGGCGTAGCCCATGCCATGAAGGATTTTTACGTCCTCCGTTGTATCGACGTCTATTTGACCCGGTGCTGCCATTTTGGTGTCCCCTTTTGATTCTTAGCTGGCCGATTGAACTGACTTTCTGACTGCGCTTGTTCGAGAGCCCTTGGCCTCCTCGGGCTCCAGATCCAGAAAAATGCCTGTGAGCAGATCCGCCCATTTCCGCTGCCCGGTCTCGCCGGAGATTTCGTCATTGCGGATTTCGATCATCGCGCAGGGAAGGCCGCGCGAGCGCGCATGGCGCTCCAGTGTGAAATAGACCCGGTCGGCCGGCGAATAAGGCTCGTTGACGCCGACGGTGACGCCGGCGAGCCGCTTGAGCGCGGCGATCAGCGGTGACGCCAATCGGCGATCCTCGTCATGAATGATACCGATGTGCCAGGGCCGGTTTTTGCCCTTGTAGATCGGGGTAAAGGAATGGACCGAAACCAGCCGGGTTTCCCGACCGCGCGCCTGCCTTGCGTCGACGATATTTGCGACCGCGTCATGGAAGGGCTGCCACGACAAGGCGATGCGCTGGGCGCGCTGCTTTTCCGAGAGACCAGTATTGCCGGGTATTGCGGTGGTTTCGCTGACCGGCGGCACCAGGTCGGGCGCGTCGAGCGGGCGGTTGCAGTCGATGACCAGGCGCGAAATACGCGTTTCGACCAGCGTCGCATCGAGCGCCTCGGCCATGCGGTGGGCGACCGGCAGCGCGCCGGGATCCCAGGCGATGTGACGGGAAAGGTCTTCGACTGGAAGGCCGAGCGTTCCGAATTCGGCCGGCAGGAAATTGGAGGCGTGGTCGCAGGTCAGCACGAATGGGCTCGATCCACCCGGGTTCGTCACCCTGACGGAGTTTGACGATGCAAGGCTGGCGGGCCGTGCTGTCTCCATTGTCTGTCGTCCCCTGGGGAGCGCTGTATCGTATGTTACGTATTTTGCCTCATTGCGTCCCTGTGGATGATTTCATACAGTTTGACCGGCTTTGTCAAATGCGAATTCGGGAAAGCAGTGTCGGCCAGGCCAAGGGTGGGGAAAACATGATTTCCAGCATTGCCGAACTGATCTCGGACCGCATCGGCACGATGCCGGCAAGCGAACGGCGCGCCGCGCAAACGCTGATTGCCAACTATCCGCTGATCGGCCTGAAGACGGTCGCCGAATTCTCGGCTGCGGCCGGCGTATCCTCGCCGACCATCCTGCGTTTCGTCGCCCGGCTCGGCTTCCAGAACTACCCGGAGTTCCAGTCGGCCCTGCAGAACGAACTGGCGGCGCAATTGCAATCGCCGGCTATTCGGACGCTCAATCCACAGTCGCAGGGCGGCGGCCCGGTATCGCCGATGCTGGAAGCAACACTCGACAATATGCGCGAGACGTTCAGGCACCTGTCCGACAAGCAACTGGCCGACATCGTCGCCAAGCTTGCCGACCGGCGCGGCAAGACATTTCTGATCGGCGGCCGCTTCACCGATCCGCTGGCGCGCTACATGGCCGCTCATCTCGCCATCGTCCAGCCCAATGTCTTCCACCTCGCCGGACAGGAAAGCGTCTGGCGCGACCGGCTGATCGACATGGGCAAGCGCGACGTGCTGGTGATCTTCGACATCCGGCGCTACCAGGACAGCCTGGTCCGTCTTGCCGAAACGGCGCACCAGCGCGGCGTGCAAATCGTGCTGTTCACTGATCAGTGGCTGTCGCCGATCGCCCGCTTCGCTCGCCATGTCATCGCAGGGCGCACCGCCGTGCCGTCAGCCTGGGACTCCTCAGCCGCCCTTTTCGTCGTTGTCGAAACGCTGATCGGCGCCGTCACCAGACAGCTCGAGGCCGATGGCGCCAAACGCATTCGCGAACTGGAAAGCCTGCGATAACGAGGCAACCCGCTGACTACGGCTTGATGAACACCTTGCCGTTGGGCTTGGCCAATTCAGCCGGAACTTTTGCCATCGCATCAGTCAGCGGCACGACCGCCGTCACATCGGTCGACCAGCGGCCGTCGGAAAACCGCTTCTGCGCCTCCAGGATCGCCGGACCGCGGCGGTCGCGGAACTGGCGCATCCATTCGCTCAGCCAGAAGCCCTCGATATGCTTGTGCTGGAAAATCAGCTGGCCGGGCTCGCGGATGATTGTCGTGTCGGGATCGAGCCGCCCGTAGACGATCCAGCGCGAGCGCTTCGGCATGACATCGAAGATGGTCGAGGCCAGCGGCCCGGTCACCGCGTCGAGGAAGATGCGCGGCTGCTCGGTCTTCACCACTTCGCGCAGCGTCGCCTTGAAATCTGGCGCCTTCTCGTTGAGGACATGGGCCGCACCGATCTCCTGCAAAAGCGGGATCTGATCGTCGCGGCGCACGGTGACGATCGGCCGGAAGCCTTCTTCTTTCGCTAGTCCGATGATCAGCTTGCAGAGCTGGCTGGCGCCGGCGGTCATGATGAAGGCTTTTTCGCCTTCCTGTTTGACGATGTCGAACATGGCGAGCGCGGTGAGCGGGTTGACGATCAACGCCGCGCCGTCCTCGTCGCGGACCGTGTCAAGCAGCGGGATGCACGCAGCCGCCTCGGCAACGGCGTAGTCGGCCCACGAGCCCCAGTTGGTGACGCCGGTGGCGAAGGCGACGCGCTTGCCGATCAGACTCTTGGGATAGGGTTCGTCACCACTGGCGACGACGGTGCCGACGCCCTCAAAGCCGGCCGGCTGGCCCTTGGCGCGCGGCTGGCCGTATTGACCCTTGATGAAGGCGACATCCGACGGATTGATCGAAGCGAGGCTGACCTTGATCAGAACCTGTGTCGGCCCCGGCGTCGGCACGGCGATGCTGCCCGGCTGGAGATAGGGTTCCATCGCTTCCAGCACACTGCCGGTTGGGGTCTTGGTGTAGCCGTCGCCGACCAACAGCAACGCTTTCATCTCGGAGGGGATGGCCATCGGGGGTACTCCTTGGTTACCGCCAGAACACCGCAACGCGGCCGGCTAAGCCGTCACTCAGACCTTTTCCTGCGTGTACTTCTTCAACTCAGTTCGCGCCACCTGCCGGCGATGCACGGCGTCCGGCCCATCGGCCAGGCGCAGCGTGCGCAAATGCGTCCATGAACGCGCCAGCGGCGTGTCCTGGCTGATGCCTTGCGCGCCGAACATCTGCACCGCCTCGTCGGTGACCCTGAGCGCGACGCGGGGTGCTACCACCTTGATCTGGCTGATCCAGGGCGCGGCAGCCCGCGCATCGCCCTGGTCGATCATCCACGCCGCCTTGAGGCAGAGCAGCCGCGCCATCTCGATCTCCATGCGGCATTCGGCGATGATGTCGAAATTGGCCCCGAGCTTGGCCAGAGGCTGGCCGAAGGCTTCGCGGCGGACGGAGCGCTGGCACAGCATCTCCAGCGCCATCTCGGCCTGGCCGATGGCGCGCATGCAGTGGTGGATGCGGCCGGGCCCGAGCCGCCCTTGCGCGATCTCGAACCCCCTGCCCTCGCCGAGGATCAGGTTCGATGCCGGCACACGCACATTGTCGAAGCGGAGGTGCATATGGCCGTGCGGCGCGTCGTCGTCGCCATAGACCTGCATGGCCCGAACCTTGGTCACGCCCTTTGCGTCGGAAGGCACCAGGATCATCGAATGGCGACGGTGCTGCGGCTCGCCGTCGCCACCGGTCCTGACCATGACGATGTAGATGGCGCAGCGCGGATCGCCGGCGCCCGATGCCCACCATTTCTCGCCGTTCAGCACATAGTGGTCGCCCTGCCGCTCGCAGCGCATGGCGATGTTGGTGGCATCGGAGGAAGCGACATCCGGCTCGGTCATCAGATAGGCAGAGCGGATCTTGCCCTCGAGCAGCGGTTCCAGCCATTCCTTCTTGTGGTCCACTGAGCCGTAGCGCTCAAGCACCTCCATATTGCCGGTGTCAGGCGCCGAGCAGTTGAAGGTCTCGGCACCGAGATGCGCCTTGCCCATCTCTTCGGCGAGGTAGGCGTATTCGACGGTGGAGAGGCCATAGCCGCGCTCCGAGCCGGTCAGCCAGAAATTCCACAGGCCGCGCTCTTTCGCGGTCTTCTTCAGCCCTTCGAGGATTTCGGTCTGGCGCGCAGTGTAGACCCAGCGGTCGCCATCCCTGCCGATTTCGGCCAGGAATTCCTCGCCAAGCGGCATGATTTCGTCGCGAACCATCGCCGTGACGCGCGCGTGGATCGGCTTCAGCCGCTCGGTCATGCCGAGATTCAACTCCGCCATCGGTCACCAACCCTTTCACGCATCTGGGCACTTTACCCGTGGCAAGGATGACCGTACTTCGGGTAGCCTTGTCAACGCGAGCCCTTTCGCCCTGAGGGGAGAGGCGCGGAGGAACTGCGATGAGCTATCTGGACGAGCTGTTTTCGGTCGCCGGCAAGACCGCGCTGGTCACCGGGGCCGCAACCGGCATCGGCCGCATGGCGGCAACGGCATTGGTCAAAGCCGGCGCCACCGTGATGATCGCCTCGCGCAAGGGCGACGATTGCATCAAGGTCGCTGAAGAATTGAATGGACTTGGCAATCCCGGCCGGGCGGAAGGCTTTGCCGGCGACGTCTCCAGCGAGGCTGGCATCGCGGCCCTCGTCGCCGAGGTCAAGGCGCGGACCGAACGGCTGCACATCCTGGTCAACAATGCCGGCGTTTCCTGGGGTGCGCCGCTGGAGACGTTCCCCTACCCTGCCTGGGCAAAAGTGTTCGGCGTCAACGTCACCGCCGTCTTCCATCTGACGCGCGAATTGCTGCCGCTGCTCGATGCCGCCGCCAGCGATGCCGATCCGGCACGGGTGATCAATCTGGGCTCGGTGATGGGCACCCAGCCGCTGGCCGACGACGCCTATTCCTACACCGCCTCCAAGGCGGCGGTTCACCATCTGACGCGCACGCTGGCGATCGAGTTTGCCGCCCGCCGCATCACCGTCAACGCCTTCGCCCCCGGCCCTTTCCAGAGCCGGATGACCGCTTTCGCCACCGGCAGCGCGGAACAGGCCAAACATGTCGGCGGCCATGTTCCGATCGGCCGTATCGGCGCGCCGGATGACATTGCCGGCGCAACGCTCTATTTGTGCAGCCGTGCTGGCAGCTATGTCACCGGCGCCATCCTGCCGATCGATGGCGGGCAGTCGGTGCAGCATGGGCTGACGCTGTTCAAGGAATGATACAACCGACCGGAACGCCGGCGGCTGAAGTGGAGGACATCGCAGTGGAACCGATCAGTCTCGATGTGCTTCTGGCCAGTGTCGGCAAGGAAGTCGGCGTGTCGCCGTGGCGGGTGGTGTCGCAGCGCATGATCGACCAGTTCGCCGACGCCACCGACGACCACCAGTTCATCCATTGCGATCCCGAGCGCGCCAGGCTGGAGACGCCGTTCGGCGGCACCATCGCCCACGGCTTCCTGTCGCTGTCGCTGTTGTCGGCGATGACCTTCGAGACTATGCCGCCGCTCGAAAACGGCAAGATGGGCGTCAACCACGGCTTCGATTCGCTGCGCTTCCTTGCGCCGGTAAAGACCGGCGCGCGCATTCGCACGCGCTTCGTGCTGGCCGACGTCAAGGTGAGGCCGTCGGGCTGGGTGCAGACGGCGCATGACGTGACCATCGAGATCGAGGGCTCGAAGAAGCCGGCGCTAACCGCGCGCTGGCTGACGCTGACGCTGATCGAGCGCCAGCCCGAGACCGCATGAGCGACCCGAACGCGCTCGACCAGGCAGCGCTTGCGCCTTACCTCGAGGCGGAAATTCCGGGTTTTGCCGGGCTGCGTTCCATCGAAAAGTTCAAATCCGGACAGTCGAACCCGACCTATTTGCTGACGGCGGCAAGCGGCCGCTATGTGCTGCGCGCCAAACCACCGGGCCAGTTGCTGAAGTCCGCCCATCAGGTCGATCGCGAATTCAGGGTGATGAAGGCGCTTGCCGGCACAGCGGTGCCCGTGCCCGACATGCTGCACCTTTCCAGCGAGGACTCGCCGATCGGCCGCATGTTCTATGTGATGGCCTTCGTCGATGGCCGCATCTTCTGGGACCCGGCGCTGCCGGAGGCCTCCGGCAATGATGAACGCGCCGCCATCTACGATGCCATGAACGCGACGCTTGCCGCCTTGCACGATGTCGACGTCGAAGCAGCCGGGCTCGGCGATTTCGGCCGGCCGGGGAGTTATTTCGAGCGCCAGCTGACGCGCTGGACCAGCCAGTACCGTGCCGCCGAAACCGGAACGGTGGCCGACATGGACCGGCTGATTGCCTGGCTGGAGACCCACATGCCAGCCGATGACGGCCTGGTCTCGCTGGTGCATGGCGACTATCGACTGGACAACATGATCTTCGCCCCTAGTGAACCGAAAGTGCTGGCGGTGCTCGACTGGGAACTGTCGACATCAGGCCATCCCTTCGCCGACATCGCCTATCAGTGCATGCAGTGGCGCCTGCCGCATGCGTCAGGCTTTCGCGGCCTTGGCGGCATCAACCGTGCCGCGCTCGGCTTGCCCTCCGAGAAAGCCTATGTCGCCGCCTATTGCCAGCGCCGCGGCCTGGCTGGCGTCGGCAACTGGACCTTCTTCCTCGCCTTCTCCTTCTTCCGGCTGGCTGCCATCTGCCAGGGTGTCTACAAGCGCGCGTTGGATGGCAACGCCTCCAATCCGGAGAAGGCCAAAACCTATGGCGAGGCGGTCAAGCTGCTCGCCGGTCTCGCGGTGAAACTGATCGACAAGGAGACGTGATGGGCCGTTTTGAGCGAGCGACGGTGCTGATCACCGGTGCCGCCGGCGGCCTCGGCCGGGGCGCGGCCAAAGGCTTTGCCGCCGAAGGCGCGCGGCTGCTCCTTTCCGATATCGACCACGCGGCGCTCGAAAACCTCGCTGCCACGCTCGATGCGGAAACGGCGATACTGGCCGGCAACATCGCCGACGAAGCGGTGTCGGAAGCGCTGGTGGCACTGGCGGTCGAAAAGTTCGGCAGACTGGATGTCTCCGTCAACAATGCCGGCATCGTCCAGAGTTTCGTGCGCCTGCCGCAGGTGGCCTCGGACGAGGCGCGCCGCGTTCTGGAGATCGACCTGCTTGGCGTCTTCTACGCCATGAAGCACCAGATCCCGCAAATGGAGCGGCAGTTCAGGGCGACCGGCAAGGGCGGCGCCATCGTCAACATCGCTTCGGTCGCCGGGCTGGTCGGCGCCCCGAAACTCTCGGTCTATGCCGCCGCCAAGCATGGCGTCGTCGGACTGACCAAATCGGCGGCGGCCGAATACGCCACCAAGGGCGTGCGCATCAACGCCATCTGCCCGGCCCACACCAGAACGGCAATGGTCGACAGCTTCGTGCGCATGTCCGGCGCGCCGGAAGCCGAGGTGCTGGCTGAGTTGACGCGCGGCGTGCCGATGAAGCGGGTCGGCGAAGTCGACGAGATCGTCACCGCCATCCTGTTTGCCGCCGACCCCGCAAATTCTTTCATGACCGGCCATGCGCTGGCGGTGGACGGCGGCGTCGGCGCCATCTGATGCATGCCGCATGGGAACTTCCCGCGCCCTTGTCCGTTTTCGTACAGCGTATATAATTTAGCCAGGCACCAACCAACCAAAGGCACAGACATTGCCGCTGAGCGTCCAGAAACGCCGCGAGAAACAAAAGGCCGAACTGCGCTCGGAGCTTGTCGAGGCGGCCCACAAGCTGGTGCAGGAAGAAGGCTATGAAGGCCTGACCATCCGCAAGCTGGCAAAGCGCGTTGGCTATGCACCGATGTCGGTCTATTCCTACTTCGCCGACAAGCAGGACATTCTTTTCGCGCTGGCCGAGGATGCTTTCGAGACCCTCGCCAAACGCATCGAGGCGCACCCGTCCGACGATCCCATCGAGGCGTTGCAGGCGGTAATGACCGAATATGCCGCCTTCGGGCTCGGCAATCCCAACGAATACCGCACCGTGTTCATGACCGAGAAGACCAAGCTGCCGGAAGGCAGGAGCTACGAGGACATGGAAGAAGGCAACCCGGCGATGAAAGTGCTGATCTCGAGGGTCGAGGCCTGCGTTGCCGCCGGCAAGTTGCAAGGCGATCCGCGCGCGATCGCCACCATGCTGTGGGCAGTCGGCCACGGCACGATCTCGCTGTTGATTACCTTTCCGTTCTACCCCTTTGGCGATCCGCAGGCTTTCGTGAAGCGGATGTGCGATTTCACGCTGGCCACGCTCAGCACGCAAAACGTGACGCCACTGACCGAGACGCCCGTCAACTGCTGAACGGCCTTTCGTCTCCCTATTTCCTCGCCAACCTCCCAGCCAAACCAAGGGCGAGTTTCTTGGTTAACAAAAAATTTATCGTACGCGTACGATTTCGGCTTGAACTTCGCGATCGGCAGGCGTATCTGTACGTCACACCGTACATGTACGGAAGAGAATTCAACGGTCGAAAACGGAGACTGACGATGAAAAAGACAATCCTCACCCTCGCTGCAGTACTGGCATTCTCGGGCGCCGCTTTCGCCGGCACGAGCCAGCCAAGCAAGCACGTACCCGCTGCTGTCTGCGTCGACACCAAGACCAACGTGAAGCTCGATTGCAGCGCGACCGGATCGGTCGAAAAGTCCGACGCCAAGGCCGACAGCAAAGGCCCGCGGCTCGGCATCGAGATCAATCCGTGGATCGTGCCCAGCTCCTTCTGAGCCGACCCGGTAGCCTGACCAAGAACGGCAGAACGACAAAGGGCGGCAGGATCTCCTGGCCGCCGTTTTCCTAACCGTTTCGGCCCGCTCCGCTGCAGCCCGCTGGGATCTATTTCTTGGGTTTCTTCATTCCCGCCACGACCTTGGCCTTGCCAGGTCTTGCTGGTCCACCGGAAATGGACGTAGCGGTGATCGATACCGGATCGCTGGCCGGAAACGTATCCTCGAGACCTTCCTCGAGTTCTTCTTCCGCACTAACCTCGTTGTGCCGCTCATGTTCGAGCGAGCGGACCGCCGACGTCTTCTTGACCAGGGACTTCGGCGCGGATTTCGACGGCATCGGTATTCTCCCTCGACGTGCTGACGCAGAACGATCCAGCGCGGCAGACGTTCCCGGAGCAATCCGAAAAGGATTGCTCTACGCCGCCGCGTCGACTGCCGCCTCCGACAGGAAAGTAAAGACATAATCGGAGAAAGAACGCCAGCATTCGACCCGGAAGGCGTCGGTTGCGGTGCGCAACAGCACGATCTCGACCTTGCCCAGAATGGTGCGCGAGCACGCCCCCACCGGAAACGCTGCGAGCGACAGATCCTGCGGGCAGCCGGCATTGACGGTCGTAGCGGCGGCCGGGCCGGTGACCGATATGGCGATATTGCGGTGCGAGATTCCGACCGCCGAATGCAGCGCGCCAACCTTGGCGCAATCAGCGAGCGGGTCTTTTCCAGCCTCGTCGATGACCAGCCATTCGTCAGGACCGAGCCACAAAGCCGTACGCCCGGCCTTTGTCGCCGAGGTCTTTGGCTTCTGTGGCACGGTCACGCCGAGCGCCTTCGACAGTGCTGCAAGCGAAGCCTCCGGCGCGCGCAGCGAAATCCGCTCCGCCGGCGGCAGGATAGCCAGCTTGACGCCGGTGGCGGAAAGCTCCTGACCGGCGAGCGCGGCGCGGCGTTCAACCGAAGCCGTGGCAGTGGATGTGGTCTTCGCAGCAGCCTTAGCCATTGAGGCGCCCTCCCGTCTCGTCGAAGAACACCATGCCGGTGACCTCCACCTCGATGACGCCGTTCGGCATCGGCACATAGAGCGTGTCGCCCATCCGGTCTCGGCCGCCGGCGACCAGCGCCAGCGCGATCGAGCGGCCGCAATTTTCCGACCAGTAGCTGGAGGTGACGTGGCCGATCATCTTCATCGGGATCGCCTGCTTCGGATCCTCGACGATCTGGGCGCCCTCTTCCAGCACCACTTTCGGGTCCTTCGTCCTAAGGCCGACAAGCTGCTTGCGGCCCTTGGCGACCAGATCCGGCCGCGCCATGCCACGGATGCCGACGAAGTCGGTCTTCTTCTTGCCGACCGCCCAGTCGAGCCCGGCATCGTTCGGCGTCACCGTGCCGTCGGTGTCCTGGCCGACGATGATGTAGCCCTTTTCGGCGCGCAGCACGTGCATGGATTCGGTGCCGTAGGCGGCCGCACCATGCTTCTGGCCTTCGGCCCACAGCGCTTCCCAGACCGCCTGGCCGTAGTCGGCCGGGACGTTGACCTCAAAACCGCGCTCGCCGGTGAACGACATGCGGAACAGCCTTGTCGGCACGCCGCAGATCTTGCCCTCGCGCACCGACATATGCGGCAGCGCCTCGTCCGACATGTCGATGCCTTCGACCAGCGGCGCGATTATGTCGCGCGACTTCGGCCCCTGCACCGCGATGACCGCCCACTGCTCGGTGATCGACGTCAGCCAGACGTTGAGATGCGGGAACTCGGTCTGGAGATAGTCCTCCATGTGGTTCATGACGCGCGGCGCCCCGCCAGTCGTCGTCGTCACATGGAAACGGTCGGGCGCCAGCCTGCCGACAACGCCGTCATCATAGATGAAACCGTCCTCGCGCAGCATGATGCCGTAGCGGCAGCGGCCGGGCTCGAGCTTCTCCCACGGATTGGTGTAGAGCAGTTCCATGAACTTGGCGGCATCCGGCCCGACCACCTCGATCTTGCCCAGCGTCGAGGCATCGAACAGGCCGGCCGTCTTGCGCACTGTGACGCATTCACGGTCGACGGCGGCATGCATGTCCTCGCCGCCCTTTGGGAAATACCAGGCGCGCTTCCATTGGCCGACATCCTCGAACACGGCGCCCTGGGCTGCCGCCCAGGGATGGATCGCCGTCTTGCGGGTTGGATCGAACAGCGGACCGCGCGCGTGGCCGATGATCGCGCCGAACGTCACTGGCGTGTAGGGCGCCCGGAACGTCGTCAGGCCGACCTCAGGGATCGCCTTGCCCAGTGTCTCGGCGGCAATCGCCAGCCCGTGCATGTTGGAGGTCTTGCCCTGGTCGGTCGCCATGCCGTTGGTGGTGAAGCGCTTGACGTGTTCGATCGAGCGCATGCCTTCATGCACCGCCTGGCGGATGTCCTTGGCGGTGACGTCGTTCTGGAAATCGACAAAGGCCTTCACCGTCGTATCCGGCCCGGCGCCGGGCGCAGCGCCCAGCATGCCGCGCGACCAGCTCTCCGAGGCGTCGACCTTCGGCTTCGTGCCCTTGGCGGTTTTGGCGCCGGCGTCCTTGGCCGCCTTGGCGCCGGCCGCATAGGCTTCGTCGATCGTCGCCGACAGCCCGTCAGTGCCGTTGCAGGCGCCGACCGAGACGCAATCCTGCGCGTAGGTACCCGGCACGAAGCGCTTGGTCTCGTCGTTGAAGGCGACCTTGCCGCGTGACTGCGAGAACAGATGCACCGATGGCGTCCAGCCGGCCGACATCAGGATGGCGTCGACCGGGATGGTGCGCTCGCCGCCGCCATTCTTCGGCTGCACGGTCATCGAGGTGACACGCAATTTGCCGCCGGCGCGGATCACCGCGCGGCCGAAATTGACCTCGATGCCGAGCGCCCTTGCCGCGTCGATCACCGGTCCGGTCGGGTTGTCGCGCAGGTCGACAATGGCCGCCACATTGACGCCGGCCTTCTTCAGGTCGATCGCCGCCGCGTAAGCCGAGTCATTGGCCGTGTAGACGCCGACATTTCTGCCGACCGCGACGCCGTAGTGGTTGAGATAGGTGCGTGCGGCGGACGCCAGCATGATGCCCGGCCGGTCATTGTCGGCAAACACCATGTGGCGCTCGATGGCACCGGTCGCCAGCACGACGCGCCTGGCGCGAACCTGCCAAAGCCGCTCGCGCGGCAGGTCGCGGCCAGGGTTTTGCAGATGGTCGCTGACGCGCTCGACCAGACCGACGAAATTCTGCGCGTAGTAGCCAAAGGCGGTCGTGCGCGACAGCACGCGGACATTGTCCATCGCCCTGAGTTTGGCCACCGTGGCTTGCGACCAGGCATAGCCATCCTGGCCGTCGATCTTGGCGCCGGACTCGAAACGCAGGCTGCCACCGAAATCCGGCTGTTCGTCGGCAAGAATGACGCGCGCGCCGGTCTCGGCTGCGGCGAGCGCCGCGGCAATGCCTGCAGCGCCGCCGCCCACCACCAGCACATCGCAATGCGCAAAGCGGGCGGAGTAGTGGTCGGGATCCGGCTTGTCGGGCGCGACGCCGAGACCGGCCGCGGCCCGGATCTTGGGTTCGTAGAGGTTCTTCCAGGCCGCCTTCGGCCACATGAAGGTCTTGTAGTAGAAGCCGGCTGAAAACAGCGGCGAGGCAATGTCGTTGACCGCGCCAACGTCAAAGGCCAGCGACGGCCAGCGGTTCTGCGAGCTCGCGTCGAGCCCCTCATAGAGTTCCTGCACGGTGGCGCGGATGTTCGGCGCCTTGCGCGCCGCATCGCGCTTGACCTCGACCAGCGCGTTCGGCTCTTCGGCACCGGCGGACAGGAAGCCGCGCGGCCGGTGGTATTTGAACGAACGTCCCACGAGATGGACGCCATTGGCGAGCAACGCCGAGGCCAGCGTGTCGCCTTCGATGCCGGTGTAGGCCTGGCCGTCGAAGCTGAAGCGGGCGGTCTTGGCCTGCTGGAAGCGGCCGGCGCCGGGAATGCGGAACGCGCCGCTCATTTGGCAACTCCCGGCAGCTTTGACGGCTTCGGTTCGCCGGCCTTGTAGGTCAAAAGGAACTTGTCGGTGACGGTGTCGCGCACGGCGTTGAAGAACCGGGCGCAGCCATGCATGTGCCGCCAGCGCTCATAGATGATGCCTTTGGGATTGGAGCGGATGAAGAAGAACTTCTCGAAATCGTCATCGCTCTCGCCGGCCATGTTGGCCGAGCGCGCAATATGCGCTTCGCCGGCGTTGCGGAACTCGAGCTCCGGACGCTCTTCCTCGCAGTAGGGGCAGCGGATGAGAAGCATTCTATTTCGTTCCTACAATTCGCCGTGGCCGATGGCCGGTTGATTGCAAAGCCTGCGGTGCTCAGTGCGCCACCGCCGCCGCCGCCGCCTCGTCGATGAGACGGCCGGTGCGGAAGCGCTCGATGGTGAAGGGCGCGTTGATCGGGTGCGGATCGTCCTTGGCGATGGTGTGGGCAAAGACGTGGCCCGAGCCCGGCGTCGCCTTGAAGCCGCCCGTCCCCCAGCCGCAGTTGACGTAGAGGCCTGATACCGGCGTCTTGGCCAGGATCGGCGAGCGGTCGGGCGTCACGTCGACGATGCCGCCCCACGAGCGCAGCATCTTCATGCGCGTGAACATCGGGAACATCTCGCAGATGGCATCGAGCGTGTGCTGGAGAATGTGCAGGCCGCCGGTCTGCGAATAGGAGACATACTGGTCGGTGCCGGCGCCGATCACCAGTTCGCCCTTGTCGGACTGCGAGATATAGGCGTGCACCGTGTTCGACATCACCACGCACGGGAATACCGGCTTGACCGGCTCCGACACCAGCGCCTGCAGCGGATAGCTTTCCAGCGGCATGCGCACGCCGGCCATGTTCATGATGACAGAGGAGTGGCCTGCGGCAACCACGCCGACCTTCTTGGCGCCGATGAAGCCGCGCGTCGTGTCGACGCCCATGACCGCGCCGTTCGGCGCCCGCTTGACCCCTGTGACCTCGCAATTCTGGATGATGTGGACGCCGCGCGCCGAAGCGCCGCGCGCATAGCCCCAGGCAACGGCATCGTGTCGCGCCGTGCCGCCGCGGCGCTGCAGCGCCGCCCCGACGACGGGATAGCGGGCATCCTTGGAGATGTTGAGCGGCGGGCAGAATTCCTTTGCCGCTTCCGGTGTCAGCCATTCATTGTCGATGCCGTTCAGCCGGTTGGCATGGACATGCCGCTTCAGCACCTGGATGTCGTGCACGTTGTGGGCCAGCATCATGACGCCGCGCGGCGAGTACATGACGTTGTAGTTGAGCTCCTGGCTGAGCCCGTCCCACAGCTTCAGGGCATGATCGTAGATGCCGGCGCTCTCGTCATAGAGATAGTTGGAGCGGATGATGGTGGTATTGCGGCCGGTGTTGCCGCCGCCAAGCCAGCCCTTTTCCAGCACCGCGACATTGGTGATGCCG
Source organism: Mesorhizobium sp. P3_B5 (assembly GCF_056402815.1). Classification (NCBI taxonomy): domain Bacteria; kingdom Pseudomonadati; phylum Pseudomonadota; class Alphaproteobacteria; order Hyphomicrobiales; family Phyllobacteriaceae; genus Mesorhizobium; species Mesorhizobium sp. P3_B5. Next base: position 96,159 of record NZ_JBFUGR010000012.1, read on the forward strand.
TGCACCGTGGCGAGATAATAGGCTGTCGCCAGCCCATGGCCGCCGGCGCCGACGATGATGACGTCGTATTCCTTCTTCGGCTCCGGCGAGGACCACTGTTCCTCCCAGCCCTTATGGCCGCGCATGGCCTCGCGGGCGATGGCGAATACCGAATATTTTTTCACGTTCCAGCCTCGCGCCAAAGGTCTCGCGGATTGCCGCCGGGCATTCGTTCAGGCTCCGGCGCGCGAGGTGTATCACTAGCGAAACAGCGCTGCCACCCTTGCGCTGTTTGCGACGGCGCTTGCCGTTTTGCGCCGCGACCAAAATGACGCATCTAGGGCTGGCCGATGTGACTGCCTTTCGCCACTATCCCTCCGGTTCGGGATTCGGAGGACGAGTTGGGCAGCGCCTGGTGGAATCTGACGTTGCGCTTCTTGCTGGAGCTTGCCGCTTTGCTCGGCCTCGGCATGGCGGGCTGGAGCCTTTCAGGTGGATGGTGGCGCTGGTTCCTCGCCTTGGCCGTGCCGCTTGTCGCGGCCGCGCTCTGGGGAACCTTTGCCGTGCTCAACGATCCAAGCCGATCGGGCCGCGCGCCGGTGCCTGTGCCAGGCGCAGTACGGCTGGTGCTGGAGCTCGTCATCCTGTTCGGCGGTGCGGCCAGTTTCTATCTGACCGGCCATACGACCACTGGCATCATCATGGCTCTGCTGATCGTCGTCAGCTACGCATTCTCGCTCGATCGGCTCGGCTGGCTGCTGAAGCAATAGCTCGTATTGGCACCGCCTCTGCAGGTATCGGGTGGCTCGCGCCGGCCCCATCTGCGACCAAAGCATCCAATCGCCGGCGAAGCTGGCGCGAACAAAAGGATGCAGAAAAATGCTCGCACTCGCCAACAAGGTCGCCATCGTCACCGGCGCCAGTTCCGGCATCGGCCGCGCCACGGCAAAGCTCTTTGCCGAGGAAGGCGCCAGGATCATCGTCGCTGCCCGCCGCCAGGCGGAGCTTGACGCCCTCGTCGCCGAAATCGAGGACGCCGACGGCACCGCAATCGCCCTTGCCGGCGATGTCACCGACGAAGCCTATGCAAAAGCTCTCGTCGAGCTGGCCGTCGGCCGGTTCGGCGGGCTCGATATCGCCTTCAACAATGTCGGCTCGGTCGGCGCGATGGGTCCCATTTCGGAATTGTCGCTCAAAGGCTGGCAAGAGACGCTCGACACCAATTTGACCAGCGCATTCCTCGGCGCCAAGTATCAGGTGCCGGCTATGGTCGAACGTGGCGGCGGCTCGCTGATCTTCACCTCGACCTTTGTCGGCCACACGGTCGGCATGCCGGGCATGACCAGCTATGCCGCGAGTAAGGCCGGGCTGATCGGATTGACGCAGGTGCTCGCCGCCGAATATGGCCCGAAAGGCGTGCGGGTCAACGCGCTGATGCCGGGCGGCACCGACACGCCGGCAAGCATCACCAACGCGCCGGATGCAGGTCCCGAGGTGCTGGCTTTCGTCGAGGGCCTGCATGCCTTGAAGCGCATGGCGCGGCCGGAGGAGATCGCCCGCTCGGCGCTTTATCTGGCTTCGGACGCGTCGAGCTTCACCACCGGAACGGCGTTGTTTGCCGATGGCGGCGTCTCGATCAACCGGACGTGATGCATTTTGCGGCCAACGCACCCGCGCGCAGGCCACAATGTCCCAAAACCGGCCTTGCTTTTTCGGCGCGATTTGGCGATTCCGTCTGTCTTCGAAGACTTCTGTTCGAAGACGGGCGGGAACCATGCTGCTGATCAGAACCTATGTTGCGGCGAGTGCAATCGAAGGCGTCGGCGTGTTCGCCGCCGACCCGATCAGCAAGGGGGCGTCAATCTGGCGGCTCGATCCGGACTTCGACCGGCTGATCCCGATGGAAAGATATGAAGCAGCACCCGCGCATCTCAGGGAATTGCTCGACAGATATGCCTATCCAAGCCCCGACCGGCCTGGCTTCATGGTCTATGAGGTCGACAATGGGCGCTTCATGAACCATGCCGACAGGCCGAACACGGATTTTTCGCAGTATGGCGGAGCCATCGCGACTCGCGACATCGCAGCGGGCGAGGAAATAACCTGCGACTACGGCGAATTCTTCGAGGGTTTCGAAGAGCTTCACCTGGCCACGGCGTAGGTTGACCACTTATCTCATCGTAACCGGTCGCACTTTGCCGCTGACCTGCATTTCGGCTGTGGACAGCGCGACCTGATTCTGCTATCAGCCGCCACAATTCGTGGTGTAAACCGCCGCGGAGGCTAGGGGCTATGGCCGCTTGCCTGTTGATATCAAACCCGAAAGACAGGATTGCCCGTGCAGGTACTCGTCCGCGACAACAATGTTGATCAGGCGCTTCGCGCGCTCAAGAAAAAGATGCAGCGCGAAGGCATTTTCCGCGAAATGAAGATGCGCGGACATTACGAGAAGCCTTCCGAGAAGCGCGCCCGTGAAAAGGCCGAGGCCGTGCGCCGCGCCCGCAAGCTGGCCCGCAAGCGTGCCCAGCGCGAAGGTCTGCTGCCGATGACGCCGCGCCCAGTGGCGGCTGGCGCTGCCGGTGGTCCCGGTGGTGCTCCGCGTCCGCCGCGGTTCTAACGCCAATTTTTCGTCCTTTTTGAAGGATATCCAAGGTGGCGCGATGCGGAATCGCCGCCACCTTTTTGTTTTGACGTGTGACCCGGCCCGGAGGGGGGACCCGGACCGAGCGACGCGACTGAAGTGAGGACAGGGCAGACATGAACGCAATCAGCGTAGAGCGCAGGACAGCATTGCGCGGTTTCGCCCTGACGGCAGCCCTGATTTCCGGGTTGGCGCTTGCCGGCTGCCAGACGGCCCCGACCGGCGAATTCAACAACATCGACAAGGCGCAGGGCTCGACCGAGAACATCTCCTCGCTGTCGGCCGTGATCCAGCGCAGTCCCCAGGATCCGGAAGGCTACAATGTGCGCGGCTCGGCCTATGGCCGCGGCGGCCAGTATCAGGCGGCGCTGAACGACTTCGACACCGCCATCCAGCTCAATCCGAATTTCTACCAGGCCTATTCGAACCGCGCCCTTATCCAGCGCTTCCTCGGCAATCAGGCGGCGGCCCTTGCCGACTACAACCGCTCGATCCAGATCAATTCGAATTATGACGCCGCCTATATCGGCCGCGGCAATCTCTATCGCAAGGCAGGCAAGACCCAGGACGCCTTCAACGATTTCCAGAAGGCGATCCAGCTCGACACCACCGATGCGCGCGCCTACCACAATCGCGGCCTGATCTATCAGAGCCAGGGCCAGCACGCTTTCGCCATCGAGGATTTCTCCACCGCCATCTCGCTGGCGCCGGACGCCGCCGAACCCTACAACGGCCGCGGCCTCTCCTACCTCGCCATGAACGACGAGGACAATGCCTTCGCCGACTTCAACATGGCGATCAAGCTCGACGGCAGGAATGCCGAGGCCTGGGCCAACCAGGCGCTTGTCTATGAGCGGCGCGGCGACAAGGTCAAGGCGTCGAAGGCCTATCGCGAGGCGGTCCATCTCGACCCGACCTATCAGCCGGCCAAGGACGGCCTGTCGCGCACTGCCAGCGCCGCCGCCGGCTGATAGCAGCCAGCGCGATGCCTGCCGTCACTAGCGACGGCTTTTTTCGACAGTGTTCCAGTCCTGATCCGGCTAGCCTTAAAGCGCGCCGCGCAGCAAAATCGCAACCTTTGCGTGCCAATGTGCAAGGCGCGAATAGGCAAAGGTCGGCATCAGCAGCTGCGGGACGCGAGTGGCATGGCGATGGATGAGAACGACATCAAGCAACAGATCGCCTGGCTTGAAAATGCCTCGCCCGATGATTGGCACCGTGCCGTGCTGGACTTCAACTGGGACTGGGACATCGACCCGCTGTTCTGGATCGCGCGCCAGCCGGAATGCGACAAGGCCACGGCGCTGACCATGTTCTGGCTGGGGCAGCCAGCCTTTTACCTCATCCTGGCCGTGGAGAACGGCGGATCGGACAATAACCAGGACCCGATCTGGGAGATGCTGAAGTTCATTGCCTGTCGCATCAACGCCAATGGCTATGTCCGTTCGAAAATCGCCTACGACGTCGATGATCTCACGCACCAGGATTTTGACGAGCTGGCTGAGCAAGCAAGTCAGCTGGCCCATCCGCCGCTGAAGCCGCATCCCGATATGCGTCGCGCCATTCGTGGACGGCGGATCGTCAACGATATCGACTTCTACCGGCGCTATCCCCAGGATTTCCATGGCACGGTGCTGATCGACCTGCCGGACCAAGGCCCTCTGGACAAGGCCTGGTCAGCGCTTGGGCGTCTGTGGCGCCACTGAGCGCTCCGACCACCACTGTCACCCCATCTTAACCACCGAAGGCAAAGCGTTAACCCTTGCCTTGATCGCGCCAAGTTTTCGGCGGAACGCTCCGGGCCATTCAACCGTTGTTGAAAACAATTTGCGAAAGGACCTGTCCCATGATCAAGAAACTCTGCTGTGCCGCAGCGCTCGCCGCCACCGCTCTTGCCACGCCCGTCAACGCCGGCACGCTCCGGCTGGGCACACTCGATTGCACCATAGATGGTGGCGTCGGTTACGTTGTCACGTCGAACAAGGGAGTCGCCTGCACCTTCCGTCCCTATCATCATGGGCCGGCCGAACAGTATACGGGGATGATCTCCAAGCTCGGCGTCGATGTCGGCCAGACACATCAGGGCCAACTGGCGTGGGCGGTTCTGGCCGCCACCCGCAGCCATGACGAGGGCGACCTTGCCGGCCACTATTACGGCGTCAATGCCGAGGCCAGCGTGGTGACCGGCGGCGGTGCGAACCTTCTCGTCGGCGGCCTAGACAGTGCCTTCATGCTGGAGCCGCTCAGCGTGCAGGCGCAGACCGGCGTCAACCTGGCGGTCGCGGTGACCTCGCTGGAGCTGATCCACTCGTTCAAGTAAGGGCATTTGGCCCCTCTACGCGCGGCGCGGAACAGGATACTGTTTCGCGCCGCATGCTTTTGGGGGAACCGCCGTGCTCAAGACCGTTATCGCCGCCGCAATCATTGCCGCCGCACTTGCCGGACAGGCTCATGCGCAGGACCAAGGCATTGAGCTCGGCACGCTCGATTGCGCCATCGGCGGCGGCACCGGTTTCATCTTCGGCTCGACCAAGGATCTGAGCTGCACCTTCACCCCTGCCGACAAGAGCTTCGCGCCGGAAGCCTATTTCGGCGTCGTCAACAAATACGGCCTCGATATCGGCACGACCAAGCAGACGGTGATGCAGTGGCTGGTGCTGACGCCGCTGAAGAACATCTATGCACCGGGCGCGCTGGCCGGCGACTATGTCGGCGCCAGCGCCGAAGTGACGGCAGCGGTCGGCGCCGGCGCCAATCTCTTGGTCGGCGGCTCCTCGCAGGCCTTCACGCTGCAGCCGCTCAGCCTGCAGACGCAGACCGGCATGAACATCGCCATCGGCGTCAGCCAGTTCCAGCTGCGCAGTACGGCGAATTGACGCCTCGTCATCCACGGGCGAAGCAGCCGCGAAGCGGCGTCGCGGAGACGCGAGGATGACGAAGTTGAGATGCTCTCTACCAATCGCGAACGTCTCACAAAAAAAGTCGCTTGAACTCAACCACGGTTGAGGTTTTAGAAGCCTGCCCTGACTGAAGCAGCGCGTATGGCCCCGCCGGAAATCCTCACTGGCTTCTGGTGCCATGCGACGACATAGAGATATGCAAGGCAGGGTAAGAATGATGACCGAGATCAGCAAAAACAGAGTGGACTGGCGCGCGCTGTGGGCGAGCGGCGACCTCGCCCGCTTCTGCTTCATCAGCCTCGGCATCCTGCTGCACGCCACCAACGAGACGATGGTGGCGACAATCATGCCGGCGATGGTTGGCGACCTCGCCGGCGTACAGCTGGTCGGTTGGTCGCTGGCGATCTACGAACTCGGCGCCATCGTCGCCGGTGCGGCCGCCGGACGACTGGTGAGCTATGTCCCGCTGCGCACCAACATGGTCGTCGCCGCCTTGCTCTATGCGACCGGTGCGCTGATCTGCGCGACGGCACCTTCCATGCCGTTGTTCCTGAGCGGCCGGCTGATCGAAGGATTTGGCGGCGGCGCACTCGTGTCGCTGGCCTTCGTCTCGGTCGAGCGGCTGTTTGCGCGCGCCATCTGGCCACAACTGTTCGGCGTCATGTCGGCAATCTGGGGTGTCGCCGCCTTCAGCGGGCCGCTGCTCGGCGCTGTCATGACCGAGTTGCTGTCATGGCGCTGGGCCTTCGGCATCTTCACGCTGGGCGGCACCGCCATGGCGCTGGCGAGCTTCATCGTGCTCGACACCCCCGAGGCAACCAGGCCGCAGGCGATCATCGGCACAGCACCGCCCTTCCCCTACGCCGCTCTCGGCTGCCTCGCCGTCAGCGTTGTGCTGATCGCCACTGCCGGCGTCGACATCGCCCTGCTGCGCTCCTCGCTGCTGCTGATCCTCGGCCTGATCGGGCTTGCGCTGTTTGTCCGCGTCGACGCGCTGAAGCCGCGCTCGCGGCTGTTTCCGTCGCTTCTGTTCTCATGGCGCTCGCCGGTCGGCGCCGGCATGACCATGGTCGCCGCCTTTTCGGTGGCGACCTGCTCCTTCGGCGTCTACGGGCCGCTGATCCTGACCAGCCTGCACGACATTCCGATCCTGACCACAGGCTACATCATCGCCGCCGAATCGATCGCCTGGTCGATCCTGTCCATTCTCGTCGCCAACGCGCCGCCGGAGCGCGAACGGCTGATCATTGTCGGTGGCGCGGTGATGATCGCGGCGGGTATCGCCGGTTTCGCCTATACGGTGCCGGCGGGCTCAATCCCGCTGATCCTGCTTTGCGCCCTGCTGCAGGGTGGCGGTTTTGGTATCGCCTGGCCCTTCCTCACCCGCGTCATCGTCGCGTCGGCGCGCAACGACGAGCAGACCATCGCCTCGGCCGCCGTGCCGACCATGCAGCGCATCGGCTATGCGGTGGGCGCCGCCCTGACCGGCATCGTCGCCAACGCCAGCGGTTTTTCCGAAGGTCTGAACCGCGAAGCGGCAGCCAACGTCGCGGCCTGGCTGTTCCTCGCCTTCATACCGCTCGGGATTTTGGGCTGCCTGGCAGCTCTGAAGATTTCGGCGGCGGTCGACCGGCCCCAGGAAGCAACCGGGTAGATAGTCAGACTACGACTGTCTTCAGCCGCTCCGCGATCAACGCGGCGAGCCGGGTTGCCACTTCGTCCTTGCTCATTTCGGGCCATTCCTCGACGCCGGCCTTCGATACGATCCGCACCCGGTTGCGATCGCCGCCCATGACGCCGGAAGACCCGACGCCGCTGTCATGCGAGACATCATTGGCGACGATGAAATCGGCGCCCTTCTTCTTCAGCTTGGCCTCGGCATTGTTGACGAGGTCTTGCGTCTCGGCAGCGAAGCCGACGACCAGGCCGGGCCGCATCTTGTGATGACCGACGCCGGCGAGAATGTCCGGATTTTCAACCATCTGCAGCGCCGGCGGCCCCTCGCCCGCCACCTTCTTGATCTTTTCGCCGGCCGAATTCGCCGTGCGCCAGTCGGCGACCGCCGCGACGAACACGCCCGCATCCGCCGGCAGAAGTTGTTCGACCGCGTCCTTCATCTGCGCCGCCGTTTCGACATGCAGCGTCGTCACGCCGGCCGGATCGGCGATTGACACCGGACCGGAGACGAGGCGTACATCGGCGCCAAGCCTAGCCAGGGCAGCGGCGATGGCATGGCCCTGCTTGCCGGAGGAACGGTTGGCGATGTAGCGCACTGGGTCGATCGGTTCATGCGTCGGCCCTGAGGTGACGATGATTTTTCTGCCGGCCAGCGGCTTTGGCCTGCTGTCGAGCAGCGCTTCGATCGCAGCCGCGATCTCCAGCGGCTCGGCCATGCGGCCTTCGCCGGCCTCGTTGCTTTCGGCCATCTCGCCCTTGGCCGGGCCGATGAACGCGATGCCGTCCTTGCCGAGCGTTGCGCGGTTGCGCCGTGTCGCCGGATGCGACCACATTTTCGGGTTCATCGCCGGCGCCATCAAGACCGGCTTGTCGGTGGCGATCAGCACGGTCGAGGCCAGATCGTTGGCATGGCCATTGGCAAGCTTCGCCATCAAATCGGCGGTAGCCGGCGCGACCACCAGAAGGTCGGCCTCGCGCGACAGCCTGATATGGCCGACATCGTGCTCGTCATTGCGGTCGAACAGCTCGGTGAAGACATGGTCTGCCGAAAGCGCGCCGACCGAAAGCGTGGTCACGAACTCCTGCGCCGCCGCCGTCATCACCACCCGCACCGCAGCCCCTCGCTCGCGCAGCCGGCGGATCAGGTCGAGCGTCTTGTAGGCGGCAATGCCGCCGCCGATGATGAGCAGGATGCGCTTGCCGGAGAGGCTGCCTCTCAGGGCGACCTTGCCTGATACGGCAGCATTGGGCGCCGCCTGCTGGCGCGAGCCTGTCAGTTCACGCAGCGTCCTTTCGATCTCGTCGATGCGGCCCGCCGGAGCGACCTGGCCCTCGACCGCGGCCCGGATCATCACCCGCGCCTGCTCCTCCATCGAGCGGTCGTTCTCTGCAGCAAGCCGCCGCAGCAGTTCCTTGACCTCGTCGTCAAGATTACGGATCGTGATATTGGCCATGTGATTGCACTCTGTAAACCGTTGCCGCATGCAATGCTAGCAATGCAATCAATTCGAGGCAAGCCGCTCACGGCAGGCTGTCAGAAAATCCGCCACGCAACATAGATCAGCGTCAGCGCGATCACCCACAGGGCGATCCGGCCGGAGCGTGTGTAACGCGCCTCGGCCTTGCCGATGGCGCGCGACGTCGCCTCGTCGAAGCGCAGGCCGTGCTCGGCCATCAGGTCGATCTCGCGCGACAGGCGCTCGGTGCGGGCGGCGAGTTCCGGCGCCTGGCGGGCCAGCGCCAGCATCGCCTTGGCGCCGTCGCGCGCGTCGACCAGAATGCCGCGCGGGCCGAGATTGCCGGCGATCCAGTCGCCGACCACAGGCTCGGCCGTCTTCCACATGTTGAAGGCCGGGTCGAGCGTGCGGGCGACGCCTTCGACCACCACCATGGTCTTCTGCAGCAGGATCAGTTCGGGCCGCGTTGCCATGTCGAACAGTTCGGTGACCTCGAACAACAGCGTCAGCAGCTTGGCCATCGAGATGGTTTCGGCCGGCTGGCCATGGATTGGCTCGCCAATGGCGCGGATCGCCTGCGCGAAGGCCGCGACATTGTGCTGGCGCGGCACATAGCCAGCCTCGAAATGCACTTCGGCGACACGCAGGTAGTCGCGGGTGATGAAACCATAGAGGATTTCGGCGAGGAAGCGGCGCTCCTTCTTGCCGAGCCGGCCGGCAATGCCGAGATCGACGGCAACGATGGTGCCGTTGGCCTCGACGAACAGGTTCCCCGGATGCATGTCGGCATGGAAGAAGCCGTCGCGCAGCGTATGGCGCAGGAATGACTGGATCAAATTGCCGGCGATGGTTTTCAGATCGTGGCCGGCGGCCGCGAGGCCGGCAATGTCGTTCATCTTGATGCCGTCGACCCACTCCATGGTCAGCACGTCACGGCCGGTGCGCTCCCAGTCGACGGACGGCACGCGAAAGCCGGGATCGTCCTTGGTGTTCTCGCCAAGTTCCGAAAGCGCTGCTGCTTCCAGCCGCAGGTCCATCTCGACCTTGGTGGTCTGCGCCAGCGTCTCGGTCACCTCCACCGGCCGCAGCCGGCGCGACGACGGGATGTATTTTTCCTGCAGGCGGGCGGCGAGGAAATAGCTTTCGAGATCGTGGAAGAAGCGGCGGCGCACGCCCGGTCGGATGACTTTTACCGCCACCTGGGTCGCGACACCGTTCCGCAGGGTTTCAGCGGTGTGGACCTGGGCGATCGAGGCTGCGGCGACGGCATCGCCGAAGCGGATGTAAAGCTCGCCGATCTTGCGCCCGAGCGAGGCCTCGATCGCGGCCACCGCCTCTGCCTGCGGAAAGGTGTGCATCTTGTCCTGCAGCATGGCGAGATCGAGCGCCATGTCGTTGCCGACGACGTCGGGCCGCGTCGCCAGGAACTGGCCGAGCTTGACGTAGGACGGACCAAGCCGAACGACGGCCTTGGCCAGCCGGTCGCCACGTTCATAGGCAAGCGCGCGGCGGCGAGTGAAAAGCCGCGCCAGGCGCCAGCCGAATTTAGGCAGGCCGGAAAGCTCGTCGCCCGGCAAGGCGGCGACGACACCCTCGCGCACGAGCACCCAGCCGGCCCGTCCGAGCCGGAAAGCAGCGCCGACTGTGCTCATGGCTGCACTTGCCCTGCCGGTTTCCTAAACCGGCACTGAGCACATCGACCATGAAAAATACGGGCCAGCCTCAAAGCTTCCAGCCCGAATGCAGGGCGGCGATGCCGGCCGAATAGTTGCGGAAGGAGACGCGGTCGAAGCCCGCGCGGGTGATCATGGCAGCAAAATTCTGCTGGTTGGGAAATTTGCGGATCGATTCGACCAGATAGGAATAAGGCTCGCCGTCGCCGGTGACCGCCTTGCCGATCCTGGGAATGGCGTTGAACGACCAGGCCTCATAGGCCTTGTCGAGCAGCGGCATGTCGACCTCGGAAAATTCGAGGCACAGCAAGCGCCCGCCGGGCTTGAGCACGCGGAACGCTTCACTGAGCGCCACATCGATGCGCGGCACGTTGCGAATGCCGAAGGCGATCGTATAGGCGTCGAAGGTGGCGTCGGGGAAAGGCAATTCCTCGGCATTGGCCTCGACGAAATCGGTGTTGTCGGAAAGGCCTTTTTTCTCAGCCCGGTCACGGCCGACCGCGAGCATCGAGCCGTTGATGTCGAGGATCGTGGCATGGGCATTGCGTTGGCTCGCCTCGACGATGCGGAAGGCGACGTCGCCGGTGCCGCCGGCAACATCGAGAACCTTCCAGCCTGGCCGTTTCGGCGGATTGAGCCATGTCACCATGGCGTCCTTCCACAGCCGGTGCAGCCCAGCCGACATCAAATCATTCATCAGATCGTAGCGGTTGGCGACCTTGTGGAAAACGTCGTTGACCAGGGACTGCTTGTCGCCTGCCCCTACATGCTTGAAACCATAGGAGGTTTCCATGCCGCCCGCGGCCGTGGTTCTCTCAACTGACATTATTTTGATCCGTCATAAAACCGGCGGGACCATAGCCGATCGATGGTGCGGGCGCTATTGTTTAAGGCGCGGTGTTCGGCCGCGCTTCCTTGTCGTGGCAAGATGCCTATGAGGCCACGACCCGGATTGACCTGACGGGATGATTGAATGCCTTTGAAAGCAGAACTGCACTGCCACATCGAAGGGGCGGCAGCGCCCGAACTCGTCATCAGCCAGGCGCAAAAGTACGGCAAGGACACCTCACCCTACATCCAGAACGGCTCCTTCGTCTGGCACGATTTCACCTCGTTCCTCGCCGCCTATGATTTCTCCGCCGACCTGTTCCGGACGGAAGAGGACTATGCCCGGCTGGCCGATCACTATTTGACCAGTCTCGCCCGCGACGGCGCCATCTATTCCGAGGTCTTCACCTCGCCGGACCACGCCAAAAAAGCCGGCCTGTCGCCCAAGGCCTATACCGACGCGCTCGGCGAAGGCATGTCCCGCGCCAAGGCCAAGACCGGCATCGAGGGCCGCATGATCGTCACCGGCGTGCGCCATGTCGGCGTCGAATCGATCGAGCAGGCGGCCCGGTTCGCGGCACGCTGCGGGCATCCGCTGGTGACCGGCTTCGGCGTTGCCGGCGACGAGCGCATGGGCGACTTCGAGGACTATGTCAGGGCCTTCGAGATCGCCCGCGAGGCCGGACTTGGCATCACCGTCCATGCCGGCGAACTGATGGGCTGGGAGAGTGTCCAGGCGGCGCTCGACCACATCCGCCCGTCGCGCATCGGCCACGGCGTGCGCGCCATCGAGAACCCCGCCCTTGTCCGGCGCATTGCCGACGAAGGCGTCGTGCTCGAATGCTGCCCCGGCTCCAACATCGCGCTCAAGGTTTTCGACAGCTTCGCCGACCACCCCTTTCCGGCATTGAAAGCAGCGGGCTGCAAGGTGACGCTCAACTCCGACGACCCGCCCTATTTCTGGACGTCGCTGAAGCGCGAATACGCCATCGCCGCCGAGCATTTTGCGATGGACGACAAGGCGCTCGCCGCGGTCACCCGGACCGCCATCGAGGCAGCCTTCGTCGATCGCAAGACCAAGACCGCGCTGCTCGCCAGGCTCAACGGCGCCGCGCGCTGATTTCTCCCGACAAAACTGTGGTCGGTGCGGGTCAGGCGGTTCCTTGGCCGGCGCATTGTCGCTAGGGTCATTCCAGCAGCCTGTAGCGCAGCGCGTCCGAATGGATCTATGCGCGCGCTTTTGGGCGACATGCATTTAGGAGAACACCATGCAGGGCGTCACCGTCGTCGACCACCCGCTTGTCCAGCACAAGCTGACCATCATGCGCAAGAAGGAGACGTCGACGGCCGGCTTCCGGCGGCTGCTGCGCGAGATCTCGCTGCTGCTCGGCTATGAGGTCACCCGCAACCTCGAACTGACCACGACCACCATCGAAACGCCGATCGAAACCATGGAAGCGCCGACGCTGGAGGGCAAGAAGCTGGTCTTCGCCTCGGTGCTGCGCGCCGGCAACGGCCTGCTCGAAGGCCTGCTCGATCTGGTGCCGGCGGCGCGCGTCGCCCATATCGGCCTCTACCGCGACCACGAAACGCTGGAAGCGGTCGAATATTTCTTCAAGGCGCCGAGCGATCTCGCCGACCGGCTGGTGATCGTCGTCGACCCGATGCTGGCCACCGCCAATTCGGCGATCGCGGCCATCGACAAGCTGAAGGGGCGCGGCGCCACCAACATCCGCTTCCTCTGCCTGCTGGCGGCGCCCGAAGGCATCGAGCGTTTCACCAAGGCGCATCCGGATGTTCCGGTCTTCACCGCCTCCATCGATCGCCAGCTCAACGAGAAAGGCTACATCATGCCCGGCCTCGGCGACGCCGGCGACCGCATGTACGGGACGAAATAATCGTGACGGCCGTTTACCGATCGTTTACGCAACGGCGCGGTTTCGGCGCGTGTTAAAGCCGCAAACACCATGTCGGGATTAGGGTCGGCGCACACAAAGGCCGACCCATGCTGCGCACAGTTCTCATCTTTTGCGTGCTTGCCGCAGCGTCGGTATTGATCCCGTTCGCCTATCAATCGAATCCTGAAATGTTCGACAGCCAGTCGAATTCGGCGGCTGAGGCCAAGCGTGCGACAGAACCGCAACTGAAGCTGGCCGCGGTGCCAGACAAGCCGCCGCTACAGCAACCGCTCGGCCGCAAGGTTCTGGTCGCGGCGGACGCGCGCGGGCATTTCACCACTTCGTTCAAGCTCAACGGCCGCCAGGTCGACGGCCTGATCGACACCGGCGCCACGCTGGTTGCCATCAACACATCGACGGCACGCAGGATCGGCATTTCGCTCAACCAGGCGGACTTCAACCAGCAGGTCAACACCGCCAACGGCGTCATCAAGGCAGCCGTGGTGAGCATCGATCGCCTGCAGATCGGCAAGATCACGGTCGAGGACATCCAGGCCGTCGTGCTTGACGATCGGGCGTTGCGCACCAACCTGATCGGCATGAGCTTTCTGCAGCGGCTTGGGAAATACCAGGTCGAAAACGGCACGCTGCTGCTCGTCCAGTAGAAGAGCCTTCCCGCCTCTGCCTACCCGCGCGGCAGGATCCGCCGGATCACGCTCTTGTCCGCCGCAGGCTTCGAAGCCCCGATCGTATAGGCGGAAAGCACAGCGGCGGCCGCCGCCTCCGCATCCGATACCGTGCGGGCATGGACCAGCGCCAGCGCCTCGCCGGCCCGCACTTCCGCACCGACCGGCAACAGCCTGGTGATGCCGACGGCATGGTCGATCCTGTCATCCGGCCGCGTGCGCCCACCGCCAAGGCCAACGACGGCGAGCCCGATGTCGCGAGTGGCGATACCGGTGACAAAGCCGTTGGCCGTCGCCTTGACCGCGAACTCCGTTGCCGCCTTCGGCAGATATTTTTCCGGCTTCTCGACAAAGTCGGCGGGACCGCCAAGGGCGGCCACCATGCGCGCGAAGATGGCGGCGGCGCGGCCGCCGGCGAGCGTCTCGGCGGCACGCCGCATGCCGTCCTGGTTGGACGACACCAGCCCGGCCGACTGCAGCATCTCGGCCGCCAGCGCGAGCGTCACATCCTCCAGCCGCTTGTCACGGACCCGGCCGGTGAGGAAGTCGACCGCATTGCGCACCTCGACCGCATTGCCGGCCGCTGACGCCAGCGGTTCGTTCATGCCGGTGACCAGTGCCGAGGCCTTCAGCCCGGCGCCATTGGCGACCTCGACCAGGCTGTTGGCCAATGCAGTCGCGTCACGCGACTTCTCCATGAAGGCGCCGTTGCCGACCTTGACGTCGAGCACCAGCGACTGCAGGCCGGCGGCGAGCTTCTTCGACAGGATCGAGGCGGTGATCAGCGGCACCGATTCGACTGTTCCCGAGATATCGCGGATCGCATAGAGCCGGCGATCGGCGGGCGCCAGGTCGGCGGTCTGGCCGATGATGGCGCATCCGGTTTCGAGCACCGTCTTGCGGAAGTGCGCAATGTCGGGCTGGCTGATGTAGCCCGGGATGGCATCCATCTTGTCCAGCGTGCCGCCGGTATGGCCGAGACCCCGGCCTGATATCATCGGCACATAGGCGCCGCAGGCGGCGACGATCGGCGCCAGCATCAGCGAGACATTGTCGCCGACGCCGCCGGTCGAATGCTTGTCGGTGACCGGTCCCGGCAGGTCCGACCAGTCGAGCACGTCGCCGGAATCGCGCATGGCCAGCGTCAGCGCCACCGCCTCGTCGCGGCTCATGCCGTTGAAGAACACCGCCATGGCGAAAGCGCCGACCTGGCCGTCCGAGACGGTGCCGGATGTCAGGCCCTCGATGAAGCCGGTGATCTCCTGCGTCGACAGCTTCTGGCCGTCGCGCTTGCGGCGAATAATCTCTTGCGGAAGCATCAGGCCGAGACCTTACTCTCCGGCAGCCCATCCTGGAACACACGGCTAAGGATCGTCGCCAGCCGCGCGCCGCCGATCGGCGCCATGTCCTTGGTTTCCTGATGCGAGAGCTCTGCCCCGGTCATCCCGGCGGCAAGGTTGGTGACGACGGAGCAGGCGGCGACACGCAGGCCGAGGAAGCGGGCAAGGATGACCTCCGGCACGGTCGACATGCCAACCGCATTGGCGCCCATGATGCGCGCCATGCGGATTTCGGCCGGCGTCTCGAAGCATGGGCCCGAAAACCACATATAGACGCCCTTGTGCAGCGCCGTGCGCGTTGCCTTCGCCGCTTTCTCGATCGCCGAGCGAATGCCGGCATCATAGGCTTCGGTCAGGCCGACGAAACGCCGGTCGCTCGGCTCGCCGATCAGAGGATTGGACCCGGAGAAATTGATGTGGTCGGTGATCAGCATCACCGAGCCAGGCCCCATCTCCGGATCGACCGAACCGGCGGCATTGGTCAGGATCAGCTTGGTGATGCCGATGCCCGCCAGCACTTCCAGCGCCGGCCGCATCGCCGCCGCGTTGCCGTGCTCGTAATAGTGGGCACGGCCGGACAGCATCAGCACCGGCGTGCCGGCGAAAAGCCCCGCCACCACCTCGCCGGCATGGCCAGTGACGCCGCTTCTGGGAAAGCCCGGCAAATCCGCGTAGGAAATGCGCACCGCGTCCGCGACCTGGTCGACAAGGCCGCCTAGGCCCGAGCCCAGCACCAGCGCTGTCGTCGGCGCCAAGCCGTCGAGCCGTTCAACGAGATGATCCAGCGCTTCCTTCATTTCAGCCAGCTCTTCATTTCACCAGTTCTTCATTTCAAAATGTCGCCGCGGAAGCCGTAGGGCAGCATGTCGCCCATGGTCATGGTCTCGACCACGCCGGTATTGTCGCAGAGATAGAGTTTCGTTTCCGGCTGGCAGAATTCCGCGAGTCGCTGACGACAGCCGCCACAGGGCGAGCATTTGCCTGTGCGCTCGGCGATCACCGCAACCTCGGTGATCTTGCCGCCGCCGCCCATGATGTAGTGGCCGAGCGCTGTGGTTTCGGCGCACCAGCCTTCCGGAAAGGACGCGTTCTCGACATTGGCGCCAACGAAAACCCGGCCGTCCTCGGTGCGCAACGCAGCCCCGACCGGGAATTTCGAATAGGGCGCATAGGCCTTGGCCATGGCGGCTTGCGCCGCTTCGAACAGATCATGAGCCATTTAGTCTTTCTCTCGCATGATCTTGTCCGAAAACCGGGTCCCACTTTTCGCTGACGCGGACCTGTGGTTCGGGATCATGCTTAGCGTTCCTTGACGTAAGGCACGCCGCCGGCGCGCGGCGGGATCGCCTTGCCGATGAAGCCGGCAAGCAGGATGACGGTGAGGATATAGGGCAGTGCCTGCATGAACTGTACCGGCACCTTGCCGATCAGCGGCAGTGGCGTGCCTTGCAGGCGGATCGCCGCGGCATCGAGGAAGCCGAACAGAAGGCAGGCGAACATGGCATTGACCGGCCTCCACTTGGCAAAGATCAGCGCCGCCAGCGCGATATAGCCCTTGCCGGCAGTCATGTCCTTCACGAAGCCGCCATTCTGCACCATCGACAGATAGGCGCCGGCAATGCCGGTCAATATACCCGTGCAGATCAGCGCCCGGTAGCGCAGCCAGGCGACAGAGATACCGGCGGTGTCGACGGCGGCCGGGTTCTCGCCGACCGCGCGCAGGCGCAGGCCGAAGCGGGTGCGAAACAGCACCCACCAGGTAAACGGCACCATCGCGAATGCGAGATAAACCAGGATGGAGTGGCCGGACAGAAGCTCGGCATATATCGGTCCGAGGATCGGCACGTCGCGGACAGTATCGGCGCCGGGCAAGGTGATGGCCTCGAAGCGCTCGCCCGGCTGCAGTGCTGGCGTGCGCCCGCCTTGCTGGAACCAGGCTTGGCCGAGGATGATGGTCGAACCAGCAGCGATGAAATTGATCGCCACGCCGGAGACGATCTGGTTGCCGCGGTGCGTGATCGAAGCAAAGCCATGCACCAGTGCAAAGGCGACCGACATCACGATCGCCATGCCGAGGCCGAGAAGGGCCGAATGCATGACCGACGCGGCGGCGGCGCCGGCGAAGGCGCCGACCAGCATCTTGCCTTCCAGCCCGATGTCGAAGACACCGGCGCGTTCGGAATAGAGGCCGGCGAGACAGGCGAGCAGCAACGGCACCGACAGGCGTATCGTCGAGTCGAGTATCTGCACGATGGCCATGAACACATCCATCTCAGGCGCCCTTCCCTTTGACCGCTTCAATGCCGACCGACCTCGGACTGAACGAGGCGAATAGCGCCTGCACATAGGGACGGAACATATGCTCCAGCGCACCAGCAAACAGGATAACCAGACCCTGGATGATGACGATCATGTCGCGGCTGATCGCCGGCATCTCGAAGGCGAGTTCGGCGCCGCCCTGGTAGAGCATGCCGAACAGGATCGCCGCCAGCACGATGCCGACCGGATGCAGGCGGCCCATGAGCGCCACAGCGATGCCGACAAAGCCGGCGCCGGAGACGAAGTCGATCGCCACATTGTGCTGGTCACCCATCACCGGATTGAGCGTCATCATGCCGGCCAGCGCGCCCGAGATCATCATCGCGACGATGATGATGCGGGTCTCTGAAATGCCGGCATAGCGCGCTGCCTTCGGGCTGTGGCCATAGGTGCGCATCTCGTAGCCGAGCTTGGTGCGCCAGATCAGCAGCCAGACCAGAAAAGCCATCACCAGCGCCAGCAGGAAGCAGATGTTGAAGGGCGCCGAGCGGATCTTGGCGCCGAACAGTTCGATGATCCAGTTGAGCTTGGGGAGTTCGGCGCCGGCGAGAAAGTTGCGGGTCTGCGGCGCTTGCGAGGCTGCCGGCTTCAACAGCCCGACCAGGAGATAGACCATGATCGACGCGGCGATGAAGTTGAACATGATGGTGGTGATGACAATGTGCGAACCGCGCTTGGCCTGCAGATAGGCCGGGATCAAAGCCCATAGCGCGCCAACCGCGGCCCCGGCGATGATTGCCAGCGGAAAGGTCAGCCACCATGGCAGCACGCTGTCGAAGGTCAGGCAGACGACGGCGACGCCGAGGCCGGCAATGTAGGCTTGGCCCTCTGTGCCGATGTTGAACAGGCCGCAATGCGCGGCCACCGCCACAGACAGGCCGGTGAAGATGAAAGTGGTGGCGTAGAACAGCGTGAAGGCGATGCCGGTTCCCTTGCCGAAGGCGCCCTCGACCAGGATGACGGCGGCGCGGAGCGGGTTTTCGCCCACCAACATGACGACGAAGCCGGCAACGATGAAGGCGACCGACAAATTGATCAGCGGGATCAGCCCATAGTCGGCCCAGGCCGGCAGCTTGGCGTAAGGCGTGCTCATTCTGCGGCCTCCTGGCGCTCGACACCCGCCATCAGCAGGCCGAGCTCGCCTTCGGTCGCCTCCGGGCCGCGCTCGCCGACGATGCGGCCGGCAAACATCACCAGGATGCGGTCGGACAGCGATCGGATCTCGTCGAGTTCGACCGACACCACCAGCACCGCCTTGCCCTGGTCGCGCATGGCAATCAGCCGCTTGTGGATGAATTCGATGGCGCCGACGTCGACGCCGCGCGTCGGCTGGCCGACGATGAGAACACCCGGGTCTTGTTCCATTTCCCGCGCGAGCACGATCTTCTGCTGGTTGCCGCCAGAGAAGTTCGCTGTCCTCAGGCGCGGATTGCCGGGACGGATGTCGTATTTCTCGATCTTGTCCTTGGCATCGGCCATGATGGCATCGATGTTGAGGAACGGTCCTTTGAGGTAGCGGGGGTCGTCGTGATAGCCGAGGATGGAATTTTCGTTCTCCTCGAAGGCCAGCACCAATCCGACATGATGGCGATCTTCCGGCACATGGGCCAGCCCACGGTCGCGCAACTCGCCGGGATCGGCGGCCCCGGTCAGGTCTATCGGCTTGCCGTCGAGCATGACAGAGCCGGAAACGGCGCGCCTGATGCCGGAAATCGCCTCGAGCAATTCGGATTGGCCGTTGCCGGCCACGCCGGCAATGCCGACAATCTCGCCGGCGCGGATGTCGAAGGAGATGTCGTCGACCATGGTAACACCGCGCTGGTCCTTCACCGTCAGGTTCTTGACCGCGAGCTTGACGTTGCCGGCTTCCGCCTCGCCCTTTTCGACCCGGAGCAGGACGCGCCGCCCGACCATCAGCTCGGCCAGTTCCTCGACAGTGGTCTTAGCTGTCTCGCGCGTCGCCACCATCGTGCCCTGGCGCATGACCGAGACGCTGTCGGTGATGGCCATGATCTCGCGCAGCTTGTGAGTGATCAGCACCACCGTTTTTCCCTGTTCCTTCAATTGCTTGAGAATGCGGAACAGGTGGTCGGCTTCGGCTGGCGTCAACACGCCCGTCGGCTCGTCGAGGATCAGGATCTCGGCGCCGCGATAGAGCGCCTTGAGGATTTCGACGCGCTGCTGCAGGCCGACCGGCAATTCCTCGATGATCGCGTCGGGGTCGACTTCGAGCCCGTATTCGCGTTCGAGACGTTCGAGTTCGGAGCGTGCCTTGGCGATGCTCTTTTTCAGCAGCGCATCGCTTTCGGCGCCCAGGATGATGTTTTCCAGCACCGTGAAATTGTCGACCAGCATGAAATGCTGGTGCACCATGCCGATGCCGAGCGCGATGGCGTCATTGGATGTCTTGATCGACGCCGGCTTGCCGCCGACGCGTATCTCGCCGCTGTCAGCCTGGTAGAAGCCGTAGAGGATCGACATCAGCGTCGACTTGCCGGCGCCATTCTCGCCGACGATGCCATGGATGGTGCCGCGGGCGATCTCCAGATTGATGTCGCGGTTGGCGCGCACGGCGCCAAAACTCTTGTTGATGCCGATAAGCTCGATTGCGGCTTGCGCCATGCAGCCTGTCCCACTCTTATTTTTTTATCGCTTGGTCAAAACGCCTAGCATGATGCCCCGCCCATGCCAATCGGCCGAAGCGGTGTTCACTCTCGACAAATCCCTGCGTGCTTGTCAATTTCCAACATGGCCGCGACCTTCACATTCGCTAATATGGCGAATCCGAAATTCGCAGCTTTTCGCAGCTGCGTGGGCCAAGACCAGGGATTTTTAGAAATGATCATGCCTGCCGACCGGCTGACGACGCTGGAAATCCGCGCCACCGAGCAGGAGAAGACCATCGACGAACTGTCCGGCCAGATCGCCGAGCAGTGGAAGGTGATCGAGCGCATGCAGCGCAAGCTCGATGCACTGAGCGAACGGTTTCTGGCGCTGGAGGAACAGTCTGCATCCGATGTGCCAGTGACCAAGCCGCCGCATTGGTAGGAGGAGACGATGGCCAGTGAAAGCGATCGCGTTGCGCGGGCCGGCGACTATGTGCTTGGCCTGATGAACGACCGGGACCGCGAGCGCGCCGAGCGCGATCTGGAGATCGACCCCGCCTTCCGCGACGCGGTGATGCGGCTGGCCGAGCGCATGCACATCTTCGATCGCACTGAGGCAACGGGCGCAGAGCCCGACAATCGCTGGGAACTGATCACCCAACGCATCGCCGAACTGCCACAGATGCGCCTGTCCAGCCTCGACAGCAGCGATGTGAGACCGCCGGCAATGATCCAGGGCCTTAGCCGGCGACCTTACGGCGTCGGCCTGCACGCGCTCGGCGGCCGGCGCGGAACCGTCATCGCCCTCGGGCTGATTGCAGCCTTTGCGCTGGGTTATCTCGTGGGAAAGTTTTAGGCGGCCGGGCGCGCCGACGTTTCACGCGGCAAAACCTTGCTCAAAACAAAACCGCCGGGACGATGCCCGGCGGTTTGCAATCTATTTGGCAGGATCAATACGGGCAGGCGTTGTCGGTGGTGTAGTCGTGCACCTGGACCGTGCCGGCGATGATATCGGCCTTGGCCTTTTCGACGGCGGCTTTCATCTCGTCGGTGACGAGCGCCTTGTTGTTGTCGTCCATGGCGTAGTCGACGCCGCCCTCCTTGAGGCCGAGATTTTGCAGGCCGCCCTTGAAGGTGCCGTTCTTGCCGTCCATGAAAGCGGTGTAGACGGCAACGTCGACGCGCTTCAGCATCGAGGTCAGCACCTTGCCAGGCTGCAGGCCGTTCTGGTTGGAATCAACGCCGATGCCGAGCTTGCCGGCATCGGCCGCCGCCTGCAGCACGCCAACGCCGGTGCCGCCGGCCGCGGCATAGACCACGTCGGAGCCTTGGTCGATCTGCGTCTTGGCGATCTCGCCGCCCTTGGTCGGATCGTTCCACGCCGCCGGGGTGTCACCGGTCATGTTCTGGATAACTTCGGTCGCACCCGCCGACTTGGCGCCGCCGACATAGCCGCATTCGAACTTGCGGATCAGCGGAATGTCCATGCCGCCGATGAAGCTGACCTTCTTGGACTTCGAGGCCATCGCCGCCATGATGCCGACGAGATAGGAGCCTTCATTCTCCTTGAAGACAAGCGAGCGGACATTGGGCAGATCGACAGCATCGTCGATGATGGCGAAGTTGAGGTCAGGATATTCAGTCGCGACCGCCTTGAGCGCATCCTCCCAGGCAAAGCCGGCCATGACGATCGGGTTGCGGCCGTCCTCGGCGAAGCGGCGCAGGGCCTGCTCGCGCTGCGAAGCGTTGGACACCTCGAACTCGACATAGGCGTTGCCGGTTTCGGTCTTGAACTTTTCGGCGCCGTGGAAGGCAGCCTCGTTGAAGGATTTGTCGAACTTGCCGCCGAGATCGTAGAGGATGGCCGGCTGGACATCCGCGGCGAAAGCCGGAAGAACCATTGCAGTTGCGGCCAGAAGGCCGAGAACGATACGTTTCATGTGATCCACACCCTGTCGGTTATTTTTTCCGTTACGCACCGCATACCGGCCCGGTTCACCGGCAGGCATGCGACGTCAGGCAGGAGTGTATTCCCCTCCCGCTCAGGGCCAATCTGGCACGGCCCGAAACAAAATTCACGCGGAATTTTGACCTTTTGGAAAAGCGTGGCGCCGGGACGCGGCGCCACGACCAATTCCTTTCGCCAAAGGCCTTAAGCCAAGGCAGCAGCCGGAATGGCGCAAGCAACGCCAGTGCCCTTGAGGTTACAATAACCATAGGGGTTCTTCGCCAGATATTGCTGGTGGTCCTGCTCGGCGAAATAGAATTCGGGCGCCGCCGCGATCTCGGTGGTGATCTTGCCGCGGCCCGCACCGCGCAAGGAGGCTTCGTAAGCGTCACGTGACCCGATCGCCGCCTGGTGTTGCGCGTCACCAAACGTGTAGATCGCCGAGCGATAGGTGGTGCCGACATCGTTGCCCTGACGCATGCCTTGCGTCGGGTCATGGCTTTCCCAGAACAGCTTCAGAAGCTCCGCATAGGACACGATCTTCGGATCGTAGACGACGAGCACCACTTCGGCATGGCCGGTGAGGCCGGTGCAGGTTTCCTGGTAGGTCGGATTGGGGGTGACGCCACCGGCAAAGCCGACGGCAGTGACCCAGACGCCTTCGCGCTGCCAGAACAGGCGCTCGGCGCCCCAGAAGCAGCCGAGCCCGAACATCGCCGTCTCCAGCCCCTCGGGATAGGGTCCCTTGAGCGGCCGCTTCGAGACAAAGTGCCTGGAGGCCGTCGCGAGCGCCCTAGCACGGCCCGGCAGCGCCTCGGAGGGCTTCGGCAGATTGAGCTTCTTGTTCAGCATATCGCTGAGAAAAAACATGCGCAGTCTCCCTTTCTCTGAGCTTGGGGACGCCGGAAACGCACCGACAACAGATCATCAGTTAGGGGCGAACTGTCCGCTCCGCCGCTGCCGCTTGTAGCCGATCGCATAGAGAAGGAAGGCAGCGACCGCGAACACCGCAAAGCCGGGCTGGTTGAGCACCCAGGCGACGGCGCCGTCCCACAACATCGGATTGACCTTGTCGCGGACAAAGCTCTCGAAGGCGCCGCGCGTGTCCGGCGAGACGGCAAGCCAGCTCGTGTTGAGCGGCGTCATCACCAGGGCGGAAGCCGCCACCGACCGCGTCGCATCCAACACCGCCATGATGACGGAAACCGAAAGCGATATCATTGCCGCGAGACGAAAGATGAAGCGAAACATCCAGACCCTCCCCGGATTTTTCCGGCGCCGTATCTCATTGTTTTAACGCAATTCCCTAGGGAAAGCCGTTTCACACTTTTCCTGGAATTGCCCTAGACTTTTTCTGGTTGTGTTGCGAACCGAGACATAGTGCGTGCCCGCTTTGTTCGCAATCGTGACACGCGAATTTGAAGCCTGGACCTATGTTGCCGGCTTCCGCTTTCGCCTGTGCACCCACCAGACGGCAAACAGTCCGCCGGCGATCGCCCCGACAACCAGGCCGGCCAGCCCGATGAACAGGGCAAAGTAGCCGCAGGCGCCCTCGAAGCAGCTCATGTCGGTGGTTTCGGCAATCAGCGCGCCGGCGGCAAAGCCGGCGCCGGCGCCAAGAGCCGCACCGAGGATGATGCCAAGCAAGGCGGCGATGATCGAGACCAGCACCGGCGGGCTTTCGCTTTCGGGATTGGCATAAGCCGTCTCGGCGCCTGCGCCGCGTCGCAACAGATAGATGCAGAGCAACCCGATGGCGATTTCAGCCGCGGTGACGGCCAGCCCGCGGCCAGAGAAGGCGAAATCGGGCACGACCAGCATATAGGCCTGCCTTGCCGCGAGCCACAGGATGGTGGCGACCTGCCAGATGGTGAAATGGCGTGGGAACCGCGCCGAGCGGTTAAAGGCGAGGCCGAGCAAATAAAGCCCCCAAAGGATGGTGACGATGCTGGCGGCAAGGCCGCCATAGACGAGATAGAAGACGCTGTCCGGCAGGTCGTAGTCGGTGGTGGTCAGGCGCCATGCGGAAATCAGGCTGTAGGCCGACCAGGCCATGACGAAGACCAGCCATGCCGGCGGAATATAGGAAAGCCCGCTGTCCGGCCGCCCGGTTGGCTGCTGCCCGACTGGCTGTTGATTGGTCGATGTCATGGTCGGACGATGCCCCCGCAAAGCCTCACGGTTATTCGACAGGCGGTCAGCGACGAAGTCAAGCATGGCAGGCTCTACGGCCCTGCCTGTGCACATTATTCGGTTGCCGCCGCCACGACAGGCGTCGGGGCGCGGCGTGGCAAAAGACGCCAATCCCGGCAAGGCGAATAGAATGCCCGTTATGGCTTGGCATTCGACGCCGGATCGACTAGATGAGCCCCGCACCTGTTGCTTTGACGGCTCAGGGGCGGGAAAGGGTGTTCGCTGGTTGACGGCGCCCACGGTGCGGAGTTTCCGGCCGGAATTCCCAAGGGGTGATGCATTTCCCCAACCCGCGCGGCGAAACCGGCCGATGCGAAATGCTAAGACGGAGAGGTGGCCGAGTGGTTGAAGGCGCACGCCTGGAAAGTGTGTTTACGGGAGACCGTAACGCGGGTTCGAATCCCGCTCTCTCCGCCAGTTTCGAGGGTCGCAGACTGTTGAAACACCGGTACCCGGTCGGCACCGCTCAACCACAGTGTGCGTTCCAGCTTCGAGGCGTCTGGCAACAGGCTAAAGCTCACCTGCAGCCGCCACCAAGGTGCTGCCGGTCGCGCTCGCAGAGAAATATACACCCAGAAATAGTCAGGCTATTTGGGGAGACTCGCTTATAGCCCTCTTCGCGAATGTCTTCGTTTGCCATGTTCGAACTCTGATGGCTTTTGCCTGACAGCTCAGCGGGTATTGGTTCTGTGCCATTTTTGCTACATTCCGAAACCTTATTGCTTGAATCCACCTTTTTAGTGGCCTCTAAAGTCAATAAGCACTGACATCTTTCGTGAATTTGTGGACAATCACGCTTGGGTTGTGGTGCCTGAAAAAGGCACAGGGGAACCGTTGGGGTGGAATAAGTTGGGGTGGAATAATATGAATACGACAGCTCTGTCGGCCATAAGCAAGCGCCTTGGCCTGCTGACGACGGTTGCCATATTGAGCTGCGGGAGTGCTCATGCGCTCACCCTCAAAGAGGCCATGGCCGTTGCGGTGGAGTCCAATCCCGAGATTGGCCAGGCAATCGAAAACCGCGAAGCAATCGAATTCGAGTTGCGCCAGGCGAAAGGGCTGTATCTTCCCAGCGTCGACCTCGAAGGATCCGCGGGCGCTCGCCGTCTCGACAACCCGTCCCGGCGGGCGCTCTCCATCGAGGATGACGCGCTCTATCCGGCCGAAGCCGATCTCACGGTTTCGCAGACGCTCTATGACAGCGGAGCCAGGCGGGCCGAGTTGAACCGTCAGGCGTCGCGCGTCGATGGTGCGTCCTTCCGGGTGCTGGAGCGCTCCGAATTCATCGGGCTCTCGGTTGTCCAGGACTATCTGGAATACATGCTGCAGGCTTCGATCGTCGCCGAGGCAAAGAAGAACCTCGGCTTCCATCAGGCGATTCTCGGCGACATCCAGCAAGGCATTGCAGGCGGGGCGCTGAACGAGGCCGACCGGCAACAGGCCGAGGAACGGCTGTTTGCTGCCAAGGCACGCATGCAGGAAGCGACCGAGGAACTGGAAGCGGCCAAGATACGGTTCTTCAAAACCGTCGGGAAGCCGCTGACCAACGCATCAAGGCCGGGCGATGTCTCCGCCGCACTGCCGAGGTCGCTTGATGAAGCAATCGGCCTGGCGCGGGAAAGCAATCCGCGCGTGCACATGGCCAACAGCGACATCGACGCGGCGGCCTCCCTTGTGGATGCTGCACGGGCGAAATTCGGACCCTCCGTCATCGCCGAAGGTATTGCACGGGCCGGAACCGACATCGATGGCGCCGACGGTGACACCAGCGACCTGCAGGCGCGGGTCGTGCTGCGCTGGAACCTCTACCGTGGCGGCATCGACAAGGCCAACGAACAGGAGCAGATCCGCCGCACCAGCGAGCAGCGTCTCGCCCTGCATCAGGTCTTGAGGGAAATCGAGGAAGCCGTCCGCACCTCATGGGATCGCCGCTTCCGGCAAGCCGACCTGGCAAAGACGCTCAAGCAGCAAGCTGCCGCGAACGAAAGGCTGGTGTCGTCTTATCGCGAACAATTCAAGGTCGGACAACGGTCCCTGCTCGACGTGCTTGATGCGCAGAATACTCGGTTCAACACGGCGACGCTGGCGGATACCGCGTCCTACGCATCGCTTTTCGCTCAGTATCGGCTGCTGGCGGCAACCGGACAGTTGCTGAAGACAATGAACCTCGAACCGGCAAAGCAAGCCACCGCCTATGCACGGACCGAGTTCGGAGCACCGGAAACGGCTGACACTGAGACCTATGCGCGGACGCCGTCGAAGCAGACAAACGATCTGCCTTTCGATATCCTCGCCCCGGTGAGAAAAAAGAAGTAGGAGGGCCCAAGGTCGAACGATAGTCCCGCGGGCAGATCGTGAACCCACAACCCAAAATCCTGTCCCCCAAAGAGGCGTTCAAGGCCTGCTTTTCGGCTGTCGCCGGATATCTCGGCAGGCCGAGCGCGGAAACTGTGCTGTTCGCCGGTGTGCCGCTGTCGGACACGCAAATTGAGATCGATGCCATCCGGCATCTTGCCGAGCGCATTGGCCTCGAAATCACCGAGTTCAGTCATCGCGATTTTCTTCGCGGACGCATCGACCTCCCCGCCATTCTGTTTCGCGTCAGCCAATTGCCGGTTGCGCTGCTTGCCGAGACCGAGGATGGCGGATTTACGACTGCTCCCCAGGAAGACGGTCGCACAACCATCAGCAAATCCGAGCTTGCCGGAAGCTATGTAAGCGGCGGCGTCTCCTTCTCGATAACCTATGCCAACGCTCTCGAGGGGATGAACGTCGGTTCGGCGGCCAAGATCGAACGGCGACATTGGCTGACGGGAACGATGGGTCCGTTCTGGCGCACCTATTCGAAGGTCGTCCTGTCGGCGGTCTTCATCAATGTGTTGGCCCTTGCCTCGCCGATCTTCACCATGAATGTCTACGACAGGATTTTGCCCAACAAGGCGATATCGACGCTCTGGGTGCTGTCGATCGGGATCGGCGCGGTCATTCTGTTCGACCTGCTTTTGAAGACCGCCAGAGCCTCGCTGATCGATTATGCCGGGCGCAAGGCCGATCTTCGCATCTCCTATCTGCTGTTCGAGAAAGTGCTGAACTCGTCCTTGTCGGCACGCCCCGGGTCAACCGGTGAATACGCAAATCGGGTGACGCAATACGAATTCGTGCGCGAATTCTTCACGTCCAACACCATCAGCGTGTTCATCGACACCGCATTTGTATTCGTCTTTCTTCTTGTCATCTATGCGATAGGCGGCTGGCTGGTCATCATACCGGCCATTGCCTTTGTCGCCTCCGTGATCGTTGGGTTGATAACGCAGCGGCGCATCGGCAAACGTGTCGCCGCCTCCATGAATGAGGCTTCGCAACGCCAGGCGCTGCTGGTCGAATCCATCTCCACGCTGGAGACGATCAAGTCGCTGCGGGCGGAGGCGTATCTCCTGCGAAAATGGGGAGAGCATTCCAAGAACGCGGCCAACACGTCCGAGAAGATCAAGCAGCTTTCGGCTGCCGCCGGCAACATAACGCAAGCCATCCAGCAGATGGTCACCGTCGCCCTGATCGTGGCCGGCGCCTATGCCTTCTCGGAAGGGCATGTCTCCACCGGCGCCATCATCGGTACCGTCATGCTGGCGGGCCGGGCGGTGGCTCCGCTTGGGCAGATCGCGATCACCTTGTCCAGACTTCGCCAGGCAATGCTCTCCTTGCGAATGGTTAACTCCATCATGGCCCAGCCGGAGGATCGACCGGACACGGTGGGGTTCGTCAATCGCCCCATTCGCAACGGCGCGATGGCATTCAGGAATGTCGGTTTTGTCTATCCGGGCTCCGAAAACGAGGTTCTGACCGGTCTGAATTTCTCGGTGAAACCAGGTGAGCGGATTGGCATCATCGGCCGCATAGGTTCCGGAAAGACAACCATGGGCCGGCTGATCGGTCGGCTTTTCCTGCCGACCTCCGGCGAGCTGCTGCTGGATGGGATCGACATCCGCCAATACCACCCATCGGAGGTTCGAGCCGCCGTCGGGATCGTCGCGCAGGCCAACGATCTGTTTTCGGGCACCATCAAGGAAAATCTCCTGATGGCCTGTCCGGAGGCGACCGATGAGCAGATCGTCGAAGCGGCCAAGGCTGCCGGCGTCGACGATTTCGTCTCCCGCCACCCGCGTGGCTACGACATGAATGTCGGCGAGCGCGGCACCAATCTCTCGGGCGGCCAGAGACAGACAATGGCGATTGCCCGCCTGTTGCTGACCAAACCGAAAATCGTCTTCCTCGACGAGCCGTCCGGCTCGATGGATCTGGCTTCAGAGCGCCAGCTGATCAAGCAGCTCAAAGTGGCTTTCGATCGCAACACGACGCTGATCGTTTCGACGCACCGCTTCAGCATGCTTGAGCTGGCCGACCGCTTGATTGTCATCGAGCAGGGCAAGATCGTTGCCGATGGACCGAAAGACCAAGTGATACAGGCGCTACAGAAAACAAGCGCCTGACAGAACAGACTTATCGAGTACATTGAATACGTTGGGGCGTAGGAAATGCTTACCAGGGAAGACCGACCGCCGCTTTTTGCGTCGGCGTCGATATTCATCATCGGAGCGCTTTTTGTGAGTTCCGTCGCCTGGGCGTCCTTTGCCGAGGTCGATGAGATCGCGCGCGGCGACGGCAAGATCATACCTGCCTCCAAGACCCAGATCATCCAGGCCAGCGAGCCGGGTGTCGTTCAGGAAATTGCCGTGAAGATCGGGCAGGTCGTCAAGAAGAACGACCTCATCATCCGCCTCGACAATACCTTCAACACCTCCAGCCTTGGCGAGCAGCAGGCCAAGGCGCGGGCGCTGCAGACGCGCATTGCGCGGCTCCAATTCGAACAGACCGGCAATCTCGAGGGCGCATTTCCCTGTCCGTCCGAGATCCAGAAGGTGGCGCCGGAAATCTGCGACAACGAGCAGAAGCTGCTCATCGCGCGCCGCGACAATTTCGAAGTCAAGCTGTCGGTTCTCAAGTCGCGCCTCGATCAGCGCGAGAAGGAACTGGACGAAGCCAACGCCAATGCCGATCGCCTCACCAAGAATCTGGCCGTCAGCGACCAGGAGGCGAAGCTGGTCGAAGCGATGGTCAAGAAGGGCCTGATGGCGCGAACCGAGCAGCTCCGCGTCGAGCGCGAGCAGACCGAGCTCAACGGTCAGCTGACGCTCGCCGGCGAAACCATCAAGAAAGCCAAGTCGGCCATCACGGAAGCCAAGCTTCAGGTCGACGAGCTCGGCCTGCAGCTGCAACAGGAGGCGCTGAGCGATCTGACGCAGGCGCTGGCCGACCTTTCGGTGGTGGATGAGACGATACGCGGCGCCACCGACAAGGTGGCGCGCACCGACATCCGCTCGCCCGTCGACGGCATCGTCAACACACTTGACATCAACACGGTCGGCGCCTTCGTCCAGCCCGGCGCGGTCGTCGCGGGGATCGTGCCGACCTCCGAGACCTTGCTTGTCGAAGCACGGGTTTCACCGCGAGACGTCGCCTTCATCCGGCCCGGCCAGGACGCGCTGATCAAGGTGACCGCCTATGACTTCTCGATCTTCGGCGGCATCGAAGGCAAGGTCTCGAACATCACCGCCGACAGCCTGGTCGACCAGAAGACTGGTGAACCCTACTATCAGGTGCGCGTCGCCACCGACAAATCGACGCTGACACGCGACGGCAAGACCTATTCGATCATCCCCGGTATGATCTGTTCGGTCGATATCAAGACTGGACGCAAGACGATCCTCACCTACCTTATGAAGCCGATCAACAAGGCGCGAGAGGAGGCCATGAGTGAGCGATAGCACTGTCTCCCCTCCTGCCGGTCGCGACCGGCTGCTGCCACCGCTGGCGACGGAGGATTTCGGACTGGAGTTCCGGGTTGTGGCGCGGGGCGGCACGCGGCGCGGCATCCGCCTGGAGCGGGCTTTCTGGACATCGCTAAAGCAGATGGCTGAACGTCGGAAGTGTACGATCGGCATGCTGATCGACGAAATCGCCGAGAGTCATGCCAATACCGGAAACCTGACATCGGCAATCCGGGTGGCCTGCATGCGTGGATTGGCCGATGAGAACCTCACCTTGCAAAGGCTGGCGTCGATCAAGACGATCAATGCCATTCTGCTCGCCTGCCCCTCACCGGCCTTTGCCCTGTCATCGTCGAAGAAGATCCTGACGTTCAATGCGCCGTTCCAGCAGTTGGTCAAGCGTCAACTGCCGATAGCCGCAACCGATGACGCGCGGCACGACCTGAAGCTAGCTCTGGACCTCAATGTCGCGGACATATTTGCGCGGCTCGACGCCAATGGCGAGGCGCCTGTTGCCACCGGGTTTGTGATCGGCGTCGGTGAACGCCGGTACCGCGGTCAGTTGAGTGCGGCGCGGGCGCCTGTCATAGAGCCCGAGTTGCTGATGGCATTCGTCTTCGGCGGCTAAAACGCCCGAAATCCCTGACGGATCTACTGCTGCAGACCCTCGCCAGGCGCGACCGTCGAAAGGCCCCCCTTTATGTCAGCCATTTGCGCCGTGCCGGTTCTGGCGCCGTGGATCCACGCGCGGTCGGTGCTGAACGAATAGAGCGGCACGTAGCTCGGCAGGTCGCTGTCGCGCGAAACCACATTGCTCAGGCTGTCGAGAATGAACGCGCCGCTGCCGGTACTGACCGACAGCACGGCATGAAAGAAACCGCGCTTGCGATCCTGCAAAACAACCAGCGACATGCTCTGCGCCGGAATGCCGGCATGCAGCAACGCCGCCATTTTGAGGATGGCAAAATCCTCGCAGTCGCCGGCCCGCCGCTCGAGGATTTCCGAGGGCTTGGCCCAGTAGTCGAGCTTGCCATAAACCACGCTGTCCTTCTTGTAGGCGATGGCGCGGTTTATGCTTGCGTTCACGAAAGACAGTTTGTCGATGAATCGCTTGTCTTTTGCCTCCTTGACGATCCCGGCAAAGGTGCTGCTCTTGCGCTCACACGCACTGCCCGCGGTACAATCGACGATTGCCTTGTAGACAGGTGCCCAGCGCGCCGAAACCGGAAAATTGCGCATCGACAAGGCAACCGAACCGAACACGCCCGGAATGATCGCCGCCGTCTTGATGGGATCGATTGCGACATCGTCCTGCGCGGTCGAAGGACCACCCTGTTGATGGACCGCAGCAGGACCATAGCTGGCGAAAATCATGCCGATTCTGTACGCCGAGACCGGCTGCCAGGGTTGCGGCCGCAGCAGCGAAACGCCGCCGAGACTGAGTGGAGTTTCGACCTCCGCCAGCAGCGCATTGGCACGCCCGACGTCGGCTGCGATGGCGCTCGCGGATGATGGCTGCGGCAGGCTTGCGATGCCCATTGCCAGCAGGAGCAGTTTGAGCCCGGTTGCCCCCAGGGCAGATTTTTCTTTTTTCATAACGCCCACCTTTGACTGTGGACGCTACCAATCTTGTCTCAAATTACTGGAAAGGAAGGTGGACAAGTTTCCGGAAACTGTCGACGTCTATTTTGTATCAAATTTTATTTAACTTTATACTTCTGTTTACCAACGAGTCGCGACTGAGAGGCGCCAAGCGGATCGCGTCCCAGCCATTGTATATGGGGTTATATGTTTTGAGTTTACCACATGTAAAAAATGCTACGATGCACATATCATAGTATATGAAAACGATTGCGGGATAGTTGCAAAGCGGAAGTGGCCACTGTCTCTATCCGGGAAATACCGGAGGGGTTTGGCTATGACGACCAGTAACGAGTTGGATACCGTCTCGAATTCTTGGGACGCGCACTCTGCTCCCCATGAACATGACGGCTTGCCGTCGCACGCAGCTATCCAGGTAGCGCAGGCCGCTCAGCCCGCGCCTGCCGAGCCCGTACCGGTCGATGTCGGCAGCGGCGCGCCCGTCAAACAAGATGCACCTGCGGAGGCGAAGGCCCCGGCGACAGCTGCGCCCCACGAATATGTGGCCGACGCCAGCAACGTGGTAAAGCTTCCGGCCAACGTCTCGATCGACAACATCAAGGTCGACGGCCACAACCTCGTGCTCGAACAGGCTGATGGCTCGGTCATCGTCATCAAGGACGGCGCCCTCAACGTGCCGACCTTCATCATCGGTGACGTCGAGGTGCCGCGCGTTGCCTTGCTGGCAGCGCTTGAAGCAAGCCATGTCGATGTCGCCTTCGGTGCCGATGGTTCGATATCGGCCGGTCCAGGCGGTCCGAACCCAAGTGCGGGCGCAGACTTTTCGGTCCCCCCCGGTGGCATCGGCGACGGGTTTGACCTGTCGGCACTGTTGCCCCCGACGGCTCTGCAGTTTGGGCTTCTGGAGCGGCGCGAACTCTTCCCGTCTCTCGTCGACAGGCCGGTTTCAGTGGTGGCAACATCCTTGCTTGCCCCGGACGAGGCGGCCAGCGAAACCGGCCTTAACGGCGGCCAGGGCCAATCGCCGGGTAGCGACGCGCCGAGCAGCGCGGAAACCTCCGGCGTCGGATCGATCACCATCGACGCGCCGGATGGTATCGGGTCGATCGTCATCAACGGCGTCACCGTTACCGGCGTCGGCCAGCATATTCCGGGCGATTTCGGCTACCTGACGATCGTCTCCTACAATCCGAGCACGGGTGCTATCCAATATAATTACACGGTGACCGAATCGGTCACTCATCCCCTTCAGGGGGACGGATTCAATCCCAACGACACGGTTCCGGACAATTTCAGCATTACAGTTACGGATGTCGACGGCGATTCGGCCAGCACGACCTTTGCCGTCGCCATCGTCGACGACGTGCCGACGGCGGTTGCCGACACGGACAGCATCGCCGCCGGCCAGTTTGGCCCCGCGACGGGCAATGTGCTTGTCGGCGGTACGGACGCGGTCGACGCGAACACCACGGACGGCGTTGCCGACACCAAGGGCGCTGACGGCGCGACAGTGGTTGGCGTCCAGGCTGGTAACACCAATGCCGCTGTCGACAATGCAGCCACGCTCGGCGTCGAAATCCAGGGCACCTACGGCAAGCTGACGCTGGCCGCCGACGGCACCTACAGCTACGTTCGCGATGCCGGCACGCCCGGCGGCGTCAACGACGTCTTCACCTACACGATCAAGGATGGCGACGGCGACACCTCGCACACCACGCTGACGATTTCGATCGGCAACTCGACGCCTGTGATCACCGACCTGACGCCGGAGGCCAATGGCGGCGACGTCATCGTCAACGAGGCGGCATTGAATGCCGGCACGCCGGGCGGACCAGGGTCCGATCCGGCGAGCACGGCGGAGACCGGCGCCGGTACCTTCACCGTCTCCTCGCCTGACGGCATCCACTCGCTGGCGATCGGCGGCAACGCCTTCATTACCGATGGCGTGTTCACCGCAGGCTCCTTCACCACCGCGCTCGGCAACACACTCAACGTGACGGCTTACAATGCCGCCACGGGCCAGGTGAGTTACACCTACACGCTTCTCGACAACGAGGCGCACGCCGCGGGCCAAGACACGAACAGCCTTTTCGAGAACTTCACTGTCACGCTGACCGACCAGGATCTGCAAAGCACGAACGCCACGCTCTCCGTCAACATCGTCGACGATGTGCCGACGGCCAGTGCCGACACCGGCAACGTCACCGAAGGCGCTCTGCTGTCGGTCGCGGCGACAGGTGTTCTGGGCAATGACGTCGCCGGCGCCGACGGCGCCACGATCGATGGCGTGCGGGCGGCGGGCGGCAACACGACGACGCCGGTATCGGGCGGTGTCGGCACCGACATTGCCGGCCTGCACGGCACGCTGCATCTCAATGCCGACGGCTCCTATACCTATCAGTCGACGGCCAACAACATCTCCTCGGCGACGACGGACGTGTTCGTCTACACCATCAAGGATGGCGACGGCGACCTGTCGACGACGACGCTGACCATCAACCTGGCCGATGCCGGGCTGGTCGCGCCGGCCGACAACGACGCCACGGTCAACGA
>NZ_JBFUGR010000013.1:0-121641 GCF_056402815.1 Mesorhizobium sp. P3_B5
GATCAGCGAGATCAGCGACGTCCGCTCCGAGATCGCTTTCGCCACCTCGACCGGAACCACCTCGATCTCGGCGCCGATGGCGCCGGCGGCCTCATACTGCTTCACCGCCTCGAAGATCTGCATAGCGGTATCGGCGGTCTTGCCGACCGCCTTGAAGCCGCCCGTCCAGGTCGCACGGGAAGGAATGAGGCCGACATGGCCGATTACCGGTATGGCGTCATCGGTCAGCCGCTTGACGGTGGCAAAGCCGGCGCTGCAATAGACCGCGTCGGCACTCGCCTTGTAGACCCGGAACGCCCAGCGGATGAAATCGTCAGCGGTGCCGATCTCATAGAAATTTTCGCCCGGCATGGTGAACAGGCTTGGCGCCGCATCGCGGTACTCAGGATTGAGCACCAGCTCCGGCGGCACCGAGACGATGTCGACACCTGCCCGCTCGGCCGCCTCGGCCTCGTCCATCGTCATCACGCGCAGCATGGTTAGCTGGCGCTTGCCCTTCATGGCGCGCAAATCCGCCACAGTCGGTCTTTTCCGGCTCATCGATTTTGCTTCCTCGTGTTGCGGCTACGGCAGGCCGGTCAGCTGATGTCGATCATCACTTTGCCAGCCTCGACCTTGACTGCATAGGTCCTGAGATTGACGCAGACAGGCGCGCCCTTGGCGGCGCCTGTCTTGTAGTTGAAGCGGCCGTTGTGCTTGGGGCATTCGATGATGTCGTCCATGACCAGCCCGTCGGCAAGATGCGTGTTCTCATGCGTGCAAAATCCGTCGGTGGCAAAGAATTCATCATCGGGCGAGCGATAGATCGCAAAGCTGCGGCCGCCATGGTCGAAGCGGATGACATCCTCTTCGTCGACAGCGTCGACGCTGCACGCTTCAACCCACACGGCCATCTTTTTCCTCCCTGCATTTGGCGCCGCAGTCGCCCGGCGAAAACCTATTCCGCCGCCGCCGACATGTTCAAGTCGTGGAACTCCCCACGATAGGGTCGCGCCGTCGCCGGCAGTTCGCGTCTGAGGAAATAGTCCTCGTATTTGAGCTGCTTGAGCATCACCGGCCAGACCTCGCGATAGGCATGCCACATCGACGGGTTGGGCTCCGGCAGATCATGCTTGATCAGCTCATGCAGCTTTGGCAGCGCATGATAGGGCACCATCGGGAACATGTGATGCTCCACATGGTAGTTCATGTTCCAGTAGATGAACCGGCTGATCGGGTTCATGTAGACGGTGCGGGTGTTGAGCCGGTGGTCGACGACATTGTCGGCGAGACCGATATGCTGCAGCAGGCCGGTCAGCACCATGTGCCAGCTGCCGTAGAGGCGCGGCAGGCCGATGATCATCAACGGCAGGAACGACCACATATAGAGCGCCAGCGCGATGGTCGCGACGTAGATGGCGACGTGCCAGCGTGCGGCCGTGATGACCTTCGGCTGCTCCATCTCGGGGATGTAGCTCTTCTCGTCGGGCGAGATGTTGCCGAAGGCGTTGCGCACCAGGGTCGGCAGCGAATAGCGGAAATCGAGAATGCCGGTGAAGGCAAGTGCGGCGCGCAGCAGGTCCGGCGGGCGCATCACCGCGATCTCGGCGTCGCGGCCGACGATGATCGTGTCGGTGTGGTGGCGGGCATGACTCCAGCGCCAGGTCACCGGATTGCGCACCACCATGAAGCTGGCGATCTGATAGATCACATCGTTCATCCAGCGCGTCCTGAACGCGGTGCCATGGCCGCATTCGTGCCAGCGCGAGTCGCTGGAAGAGCCGTAGAGCAAGCCATAGACGAAGAAGAACGGCACGCACCACCATGTGCCCCAGAACCAGATTCCGCCGGCGGCGGACCCTAGTATGGCTGATATCCAGATGATGGTGTCGCGGATCGCCGGGCCGTCCGAGCGCTGCATCAGCTCCTTCATCGCCTTGCGCGAGACATCGGTGTGATACCATTCGGCCGAGGCCAGACCGGTCTCGATCGCCCGCCGTGTGCTTTCGCCGACCAGGCTATAATCGCGCTTGTTCTCCGTCACATCGACCTCCGATTTCCGGCCCGCCAGCCGACGTTTTGCAACCCGGTCATGCCCGGCCCGCCAATTTTGGGAAATTGCCCGACGGCCTCGGGTATTCCTCGCGCGGCTGCTGCGCGATGCCAGCGATCCGGCGCTCGGCAGCGATGATCTCATCAGTGCCGTCGAGCACGCGAAACACCGCATCGTAGGAGCGGCTTTCGCCATGCTCCAGCCAGATCATCTCGCCGCGTTCGCGCGCCGCCAGATTGCCGAGCACATGATGCGTCGAGGGTTCGATGCCCAGTGCATACTGGCCGGCCTGGAAATTCTGCCATTGATAGACGCACGGCAACTGGTCCTTGCGCGTCACCACTTCGAAGCCGAGGCCGAGCCGGTCGTTGACCACCGCCACCGGCACCTCGCCGGCGGCATTGGCCGCCATTTCATGCTGCCAGACCTGCTCGCTGAACCCCAGCTGCGGCGCCGGCATCGTGCGGTAGCCGACTTTCTGCGCCTCGTAGCGCTCGCCGGCATGTCCGGCCCAGACGACATCCTTGATCGGCGCCAGATAGCGCGACCCCTCGTCGAGCAAGGGATGGCTGACATTGATGTGATAGAAATACATATGCGGCGTGCGGTTGAAGCCGTGATTGACGACGCGGTCTGAAAGCCGGATCTCGTTGCCGCCGACATCGGCCTCGATGCGGCGCAACAGGTGGAGATCCTCGCCGAACACCGTCGACTGCTGGACGATCGCCTCGGCCCACAGCACGCAACGGTCGCCGTCCCAGGCCTCGCCATAGCCGGTCAGCCGCGCCGGGATGGTGCCGATGCGGCCATGCAGCGAATGGACCACGCTCTTCTTGCCGGGGTAGTTGTAGGTGTCGGCCGGCACTTCATCGCGGCCGAGAATATGGTCGAGACCGCAGGTCAAAAGCAGACCGGAAAACGAACGCGCCCAGGCAAGGCCTTGCTCGCCTTCATAGTCGTGCAGGCCGGGATGGCGGAAGCCGCTCGGCGAATGCCAGCCGACCGCCTGGCCCCTGAAGTCGCAGTCGGCGATATCGAGCGCCCGGTCGACCAGCGCGGTGAAGCGCAGGCCGGAGCCGGTGCGGAATTCGAGCATGCGGATGCCGCGCTCGACGCCGTCGCCGAGCGTCATCAGCCGCACGCCGGCAAATTGCGAAAGCATGCCCGAACGTTCGCTGACCTGTCGGCGCGAAAGTGTCTTGCCGTAAAGCTCTACCATCTGCCGGCCGCTTCTCTCACTTCCCTGTAGCGATGCGCCGCCGCAAAGCGGCGACGCAAGGTGTGTTGGTGTCAAAGGCCGTTGGCGCGGAACTTGTCGTCGAGGAATTTCTTCGCCCTCGGCACATCGTCTTCCGACAGATGCTCGATGATGACAGGAATGTTCGGGTTCTTCTGCGCCAGGCGCTGCAGATAGAGATCGTAGTTGAGCGAACCGGTGCCCGGTGCGTTCAGCACCATCTCGCCGACGCCGCGGAACGTATGCGAGGCGAGCGCGTCATCATCGCCGATATCGGCGTGCTTCTCGCTTTTGTCGTCGCCGGCGCGCGCGACATCCTTGGCGTGCGCAATCTTGACCTTGTCGGCCAGCGTGTCGAACACCTGGTTCAGCACCTTGTCCATCTGGTCGATGTTGTGGCTTTCGAAATAGTTGGTCGGGTCCATCAGCAGGCCGAGACCGGGATGGTCGACCTGCGCGAACATGCGCACCGTTTCCTCGACCGAGCCGACTACATTGTTGACGTAGGTTTCGAGCAGGAACATCGAGCCGTGATCGTAGGCCTCCTGCGCCAGCTCGGCGATCACCTTGCGGCACATCTCGAAGCCCTCTTCGGACTTGTTCTTGGGATCGCTCATCCACTCGCTCTCGGTGTTGTAGGTGCCGGTCTCCGAGATCACGTAAGCACTGCCGAGCTGGCGGGCGTTGCGGATGATTTCCTTCAGCCGATCCACATTCGCCTTGCGGTGCGCGAGGTCGGGATGAATGACATTGGTGTAGCCCGAGATGCAGCAGATCGGCAGGTCGTAGCCACGAAACGTATCGCGCACCTTCTTGGCCTTGTCCTTGGTGATCTGGCCGGCCGACAGGTCGATATCCTTGAAGTGAAGGTCGAGCTGCACGGTGTTGAAGCCGTGGCCGCGAATCTTCTTCGCCGTCTCTTCGAGTCCGTAGGGGAAGTACCCCGTAAAAATCCCGGATTGCATCATGGTGTGAAGTCCTCCCTGTAAGCGATTCGGTTGATTCAGTTTGTCGAGATTTCGGAAAGCTTGACCGTGCGACCCTTGTCGATCGAGCGGTAGCCGGCTTCGACCAGCGCCATGGTCTTGACGTTGTCGGCGACCGACAGCGCCGGCGGCGTGCCGGTCTTCACCGCGTGCTGCAGCTGTTCCATCACGCCGATAAAGGCGTGCGGGAACCACATCGTGTCCCAGTTGGGCGTCACCCATTTGCCGTTTGTGGTCTCGGTCGAGGCGTAGGTCAGCGTCGAGGCGGAGCCTGTGGGCCAGCCGATCGTGCCCTTGGCGACGCCCTTGATGCCGTCGACGCGCCAGTTGATGTGCTGGTCGTCCTTGTAGCCGTCCTGGCGCGGACCGGACCAGACATCCTCGAGCGACACGGCGAGCACGCCGGAGGGAAAGCGCAGCGTCGATACCGTGATGCCGTCGGAATGGTCGAATTTTGTGCGCGGGTCCTTGCGGGTCAGCGTCGTGATCTCGTCGGGATCGCCGAACAGAAAACGCAAAACGTCGAGATGGTGCACGCTCATATTGGCGAGCGTCAGCCGGTCATAGTCCTCGAGAAAAGTCTGCCAGTGCGGGATGGCGTGCATGTCGATCTGCGCGAAGACGATGTCGCCCAGCGCGCCGCTGTTCATGATCTGCTTCAGGACGCGCATCGACTGGTCGTAGCGCATGTTCTGGTTGACCGAGAGGATCTTGCCGGCCTTGGCCGCCGCATCGCGCAACTCGATCGCATCCTCGAGCGAAAGCGCCAGCGGCTTCTGCGCCAGGATCGCCTTGATGTGCTTCTGC
The DNA here is from genome assembly GCF_056402815.1 of Mesorhizobium sp. P3_B5. Classification (NCBI taxonomy): domain Bacteria; kingdom Pseudomonadati; phylum Pseudomonadota; class Alphaproteobacteria; order Hyphomicrobiales; family Phyllobacteriaceae; genus Mesorhizobium; species Mesorhizobium sp. P3_B5. Next base: position 5,063 of record NZ_JBFUGR010000013.1, read on the forward strand.
TTCAGCGCATGGCGGATCAGCGCCGGCTGCTGGTCCGGCGGAAAGGCAAGGTCGATGATCTCGACGTTTTGATCCTCGATCAGCTGTTCAGGCGTGTCGTGGACGGTCGGGATGCTCCATCGTTTTGCGACCTTTTCGGCGCTGGCTTTGGTGCGCGAGGCAATCGCCACCACGGGAAAACCCGCTTCGTGATAGGCAGCCAGATGGCATTCGGCCATGATCATGCCGGCGCCGACGCAGCCGATCCTGTATTCCTTCGTGCGGACCTTCACGTCCGGCTCAAAGCCCTTGTTTGCCATCTGGTCCTCCCGAAATCCTTCTCTGAGCGTCGCCGTCATCGTGCCAGCGCTCCCCCGCTCTGTCCGAAATAATGCACGCGGGCCGGCTCGCAGGATATCGCCACCATCGCGTCCGGCCTGATGTCGGGCTGGCCGCGCAGCAATGCCCGCAGCCGCGCCTGCCCGGCGGCCAGCGTCACCACCGTATAGCCGCCGAGCGGCTCGACCTCGAACACCCGCGCCGGACGGCTTGACGTCCCATCCACCCATGGCCCGACCTTGATGTCTTCCGGCCTGAGCCCGATCTCGACGGCATCGCTGGGAGCCTTTGCATCCGCAACGCGGATCGTGCCTTCCGCCGCCTCGACGCCGCCGGCGCCGCGCACCGATTTCAGGATATTCATCATCGGCGAACCGAGCAGCCGCGCCACATAGGTGCTGGCCGGCCGGTCGTAGATCTCGGACGGCGCGCCGATCTGCCGGATCTTTCCATTCTCCAGGATGGCGATGCGGTCGGCGACCGACATCGCCTCTTCCTGGTCGTGCGTGACATAGATCAGCGTCTTGCCGAGTTCGCGCTGGATGCGCTTCAACTCGACGCGCGTCTCCTCGCGCAGCCGGGCGTCGAGCGCCGAGATCGGATCATCCATCAGATAGGCATTTGGGTCGCGCACGAGCGCACGTGCGATCGCCACACGCTGCCGCTCGCCGCCCGAAAGCTGCGCCGGCGGCTTGTGCAGGATATGGCCGATATGCAGTTTCGCCGCGACGTCGGCGACGCGCTTTTTGATCTGCAGCTCGGCGACCCCGCGTTCCACCAGCGGGAAGCGCACATTGTCGAGCGCGCTCATATGCGGAAACAGCGCCAGGTTCTGGAACACCATGGCGACGTTGCGCTCAGCCGGCGACACCGCATTGACCGGCTTGCCGCCGATCAGGATCTCGCCCACATCCGGCGTTTCGAGGCCGAGCACCAGCCGCAGGATCGTCGACTTGCCGGATAGCGGCGGACCAAAAAAACAAAAAAACTCGTTGTCGTTGACCGTGAACGAGGCGTCGTCGACGGCCAGCGTTTTGCCGTAGCGCTTGGTCACATTGCGGAAGACGATGTCGGCCATGGTTTCAGTCCGCTTTCATGGCGACGCCAGTGGCAGCGTCGAAGATGCGCACCGAATGAGCGGCCGGCGCGAGGGTGGCGGTCTGCCCGATCGCCAGGCCGACATCATTGTCGAACACCGCCTTCACCGCGCTCTCACCCTCGCCGAGATGAACGATGGTGCGCGCGCCGATCCGCTCGACGAACGTCACCGGCATCGACAGGCCCGGGCCGTGCTGCACCAGTGTCACCTGCTCCGGGCGAAAGCCGTAAAACACTTCGCCGCGCGCACGGCGCACGGAAGCGGCGATATCGTCGGGCAGCGGTGGCGTCGCGCCAAGCGGGCCGAGGTCGACGACCAGGCCGCGATCGCTTTCCGCCAGCCAGCCCTTGAGCAGGTTCATGCCGGGCGCGCCGATGAAGCGTGCGACGAACAGATTGGCCGGATTGTTGTAGACTTCGAGCGGCGTGCCGACCTGCTGCAGCACGCCATGGTCCATGACGGCGATGCGGTCGGCCATGGTCATGGCTTCGAGCTGGTCGTGGGTGACATAAACCATGGTCTGCTTGAACTGCCGCTGCAGCTGCTTCAGCTCGGTGCGCATGACAGCCCGGAAGGCGGCGTCGACATTGGACAGCGGCTCGTCGAGCAGGAAGATCGCCGGCTCCATGATCGCCGAGCGGCCGATCGCCACGCGCTGCAAGATGTTGACCGACAGCCGGTCGGCCTTGCGGTCGAGCAGCGGCGTCAGCTGCAGCATCTCGGCAATGGCGCCGACGCGGCGGTCGATTTCCGCACGCGCCGCGCCGCGCATCTTCGGTCCATAGCCAAGGTTCTGGCGAACCGTCATATGGGTGAAGATGGCATAATTCTGGAACACGAAGCCGACGCCGCGCCGCCCCATCGGCACGCCGGCCATGTCGCGCTCACCAAACAGGATCTTGCCCCCGGTCGGTTCTTCCATGCCGGCGATCATGTTCATCGTCGTCGACTTGCCGCAGCCTGAGGGGCCGAGTAGCGCCATGAACTCGCCGTCGGTGATGGCGAGGTCCATCGTCTTCAGCGCGGTGAAGTCGCCGAATTTCTTGACCAGGTTCTGCAGATGGATGGTGCTCATGCCGGTATCTCCGATGTGCGCGCCATGCGCTTCATGGCAAACACCGCGGCGATCGACAGCACGATCAATATGGCCAGTGCGATCGCCGCGACATAGCCCCAGATCAGGTCCTGCGTGGTGAGCTTGTAGATGTAGACGGAGATGGTTTCGGTGGCGACGCCGGGACCGCCGCCGGTCATGATGTAGAGCGTGTCGAATATCTTGAAGTTCTCGATCACCCGGATCGCCATCGCGATGATGATGATCGTCTTCATCTTAGGCAGCACGATGGTGACGAAGCGCTGCCACGGATTGGCGCCAAGCAGCGTCGCAGCCTTGATCTGGTCCTCGGGCACGCCGACCAGGCCGGCCAGCAGGATGAGGAACATCAGCGGCGTCCACTGCCAGATGTCGGCGACCATGACGGCAAACAGCGCCAGCGTCGGATCCGACAGCCAGGCAATGGTGACGGGCGAACCGGTGAGTGACGACAGGATGTCGTTCACCGGGCCGCCCGACTGGAACAGCATGAAGAACATGTAGCCGGCCACCGCCGGCACCACCATCATCGGCATCAGCAGGATCGAATAGAAGATGCGCTTGCCCGGAAACTCGTCGGCGAACAGCGTCGCCAGTGCCAAGCCGAGCAGGAATTCGACCGGCACGCAGACGATCATGACGATGGCCGTGCGCTTCAGCGCGCTCCAGAAGCGCGCATCGGCGGCAAGGTCGGTGTAGTTGGCAAAACTGTTCCACATCGACCAGGCGCTCCACCAGCCGAGGCCGGACAATGGCGACCAGTCGGTCAGGCTGATGTAGAGCTGCATCAGGAGCGGAAAGACGGCGATGAACAGCACAAGGATCTGCGCCGGCAGAGTCAGCCGAAAGCCGAGCTTTGCGCCATCGTCCCGCTGGGCCGGCTTTATCAGGACGGCGTCCATGTCGTCCTCCGAAATCGTTGCAGTTACCGCGCTCATTGCTTGAGCGCCCCGAAGGTCAGGCCGCGCACCAGATGGCGCTGGATGGCGATGCCCATGATCACCGGCGGCACGGCGGCGATCAGGCCAAGCGCTGCCTTGGCGCCGTAGAGCTGCCCGGTCATCGAGGACGACAGCGAGGCCATGTAGACGGGGATCGTCACCCATTCGCGCGTCGTCAACAGCAGCGCGATCAGATAGTCCGACCAGTTGAGGATGAAGACGAAGAGCGCGGCGCTGGCCAGCGGCGCGCGCATCATCGGCAGCGTGATGCGGGTGAAGACGCGCCACCGCGAACAACCCTCGACCAGTGCGGCTTCCTCGATTTCGCGCGGCATGTCGTCAAAGAAGGTCTTCATCAGCCAGAAGGCGAAAGGCAGCGTGACGATGCCGTAGATCAGCGACAGGCCCCACCAGCTGTCGGTGAAGTTGAGAAAGGCCCACATGATCATGACAGGCGTCATCACCGCCATCGGCGGAAACAGCCTGAGCTGGATCAGCGCCAGCGGCAGGTTCTGGCCCGAGCCGAAGCGCGACAGCCCGTAGGCCGCGGCAGTGCCGGCCGACATGGCGATGGCCGTTCCAAACGTGGCCGACAGCAGCGACGACAGGATCGGTTTCAGCGCGTTGCGATCGAGCGCCACGATCAGATTGTTGGTGGACTCGCCGAAGACGAAGCGGAAATTGCTCAGCGTCGGGTTTTTTGGCCACCATGTCAGCTCGGCGCCGGTCGCCGACCATTCGGCGATCGGCTTGAACGCCATCGACACCATCCACAGGATCGGGATCAACGTCACCGCCATCGCCGCGGCAATCGCGGCATAGCGGAATATCTCGAAGGGAACGGAACGCTTCATCTGGCTGCTTTGCTGGTGGCGTCGTTTGCGGAGGGAGGAGCGACTAGCCCCTCCCCTCCATCGTGATCCCAGGAGGAGGATCAGCTGATCGGATCGAGAACCGTCGGCCAGGCCTCCTTGTTGGTCTTGATGGCTTCAAGTAGCTTGTCCTCGCCGATGCGGCGGGCGATCTTCTTCCACTCGCTCTCGGTGTCGGCCATTGCCTGCTCTGCTGTCTTGGCCTTGGTCAGCGATGCCATCAGGTTTTCGTCCAGCGCATTGTGGAAGGCGGTGGCGCCGGGATAGTTGATGGTCGGCACGGTGCGGGCGACCGTCTCGCGCACCACATCCATGTGGTAGGCGTGATAGGTCTGGCGAACCAGCGGATCGGAGAAGTCCGACAGCCGGAACGGATCGAAGTAGCCGCCCGGATTGGCCGTCATCCAGGCGTAGATGCGCGCGGAGCCCAGCCATTGCAGCAGGAGATACGCCACCTCCTGGTTCTTCGACTGCGATGAGACCATGCCGGTCAGCGAGAACCAGAGCACGGAACGGCTGATCAGCTTGCCGCCGATCTCGCGACCGGGCGGCAGCATGGAGCCGATCTTGCCGGTAACCTTGGAATCCTTGTTGCCGGCATTGTCGAGGAATTTCGGCAGGTTGGAGAAGGCGCAGGTCATGGCCGCCCCGCCCTTGGCGAAATTGCCGTACTGCTCCGGCCAGCCCCACGAGATCGCATCGGGCGAATGATGCGCCAGCGAGGCGATGTATTCGTTGGTGGCGGCGATGCCCTGCTCGGAATTGATCAAGGGCTTGCCGTCTTCGCCGAACAGGAACTGGTTGGGCGATGCCATAGAGACATAGCGCTGGTACCAGTTGGTATAGCCCCAGCCCTGGTTGCGCAGGTCTGTCGAGCCGAACAGGCCCTTGTCCGGACGCTGGAAGAACGCCGCGATGTCGCCGTGCTGTTTCCAGGTCTTCGGCGGCGCCAGGTCGTAGCCGTATTTGTCCTTGAACGCCTTCTTCTCGGCTTCGTCGCCGAACAGATCGGTGCGGTAGACCCAGGTCTGGAAATCGCCATCCAGCGACACGCCATAGGTCGAGCCGCGATATTTGTTGAGCAGCGACACGCCCTTGGCGCCGTCGACATAGCCGGTCTTGGGGTCGTCCCACTCCGGCTTGTACTGGGCGACGAAGTCGTCGAGCTTGGCGATGCCGCCGGTCTCGGCGAGATCACCGAGGCGGTTCCATTCCGTAGAGTAGATGTCGTAGGCCCCACCCTTGGTGGAGATGTCCTGCATCGTCTTGGTGAATTCCTGGCCGTTCGGCAGGCCGACGATTTCGATCGGAATTCCGGTTTCCTTTTCCCACAGATCCTTGATCGATGGCGCGCCGGCCGGGAACGGCTGCGTCAGCTGGCCGATCGAGCCATCCGACAGGCCGAGCACGATCTTGGCCGGCGCCTTGCCGGCGCCCTTGAGCGCCTTGGCCGCCTCGATGGCGCGGCCTTCAGGGGTGTCGGCGCCATATTGATAGCGCTCGGCGCCATCGAAGCCGGTCGGGCCACCGATCATGCCCGGCGCCAGCGCGTCGGCCGCAAAGCCGCGGCCGGGACGAATGAACTGCGGTGCGATACCTGCCGCGGCCACGAAGACGGCCGCCTTTCCACCGGACGCCAGCAAACGGCGCCGCGACATGCGGATCAAATCAGACATTGAAAACTCCTCCCTCAAGGCCTTGTTCCTCCATGGCCTCGATGATTGATATTGACGGCACTATGCAAAGGCTGTCAACATCATAAATAATCAAAAAACATCATAACATCGCAGAAGGGAGAGAATATGCCTTACACCGACCGCCATCCACCGCTCCCGATGCCTGTATTTGATGGGAAAATGCAGTGCGCCCCAAATTTGCGGCGGGGCCGCTTGATTTGGTTTAGCGCGATGGCTTGCGCATCGGCCAAGGCCGGTTACATCATTTCCCATCAGAATCGCCGACGGGGATGAACCGTCAATGCTATCCGGTTGCGTGATTTTGATGCTCTAGATGAGGTGATCGACAGTGCGGTCCACGCTGACAGACATAGCCCGGGAAGCCGGTGTTTCCCCGGCCACGGTCGACCGTGTGCTCAACAACCGTGCCGGTGTTCGGGCGCGCACCCGCGAAGTCGTGCTCGAAACCGCACAGCGGCTTGGCTACATCGCGGAGAATTCGAACAGCCCGGTGCCGCGTAGCGTCTTTTCCGGCGACGTCATCCGGCTCGACTTCGCGCTGCCCGCCGGCACCAACTCCTTCATCAAGATGCTGCATCGCCACATCGAGGCGCAGGCGCAGGCGCGGCCCGATCTCGACGTCCATGTCTCCACCATCGAAGGCTTCAATCCGGACCGGCTCGCCCGCCTGCTGCAGGACCTGCGCGGCCAGACGCAAGGTGTCGGCGTCATCGCGCTCGATCATCCGACGGTGCGCGAGGCGATCCGCTCTTTGTCGGCCAACGACATCAAGGTCGTCACCATCGCCTCAGACATCCAGCATGTGCCCAGGGTCGCCTATATAGGCATCGACAACCGCGCCGCCGGCCGGCTGGCCGGCTATCTGCTCAACCGCTTCATGGGATCAGGGCGTCCGGGCAAGGTGGCGTTGTTCGCCGGCTCGCTGTCCTATCGCGGCCATGAGGAACGCGAGATGGGTTTCCGCCACATACTGACGGAAGAATCGCCGAACCTGCAGATCGTCGAAATGCGCGAAATGCTCGACGACCGCGAGAAAGCCTATTCGGAGGCGTCGGCCCTTTTGGAGCGGCACCCGGATCTCGCCGCGATCTACAATGTCGGCGCCGGCAACACCGGCATTGCTCGTGCGCTGAAGGAGCGTGGCCGCGAACATTCGACCGTCTTTCTCGGCCATGAAGTGACGGACGGCACCAAGGACCTTTTGCTCGACGGCACGCTCGACGCGGTCATAGACCAGAACCCGCGCGTCGAAGCGCGCGAGGCGCTCAATACGCTGACCCATGCGGTGAAAGGCCTGCCCTACGAACTGCACCAGCCCCGGCTGCAGGTGATCTTCCGGGAAAACATCCCGGAGATTTGAGTTTTGGGCGACTCGACCGATCCCACCTGCGATCAGCACCGTGCTTTCCGGCGACCGGCGCAACACGGCTTCCTTCAGCGTCCGGCCAGCCCATCCTACAAAATAGGTGCTGTTGTTGCCGCAAAGATTCGGTTGGAAATCTGACCCTTGAACGTCTGGCGTTGGCAGTATGCGGGATCCCCGCATCGGTAATTTTTTCGGCCTCCGATTGGTGTTGGCGCTTGCCAGGCGACAGACGGTGACGCGGCGAGCGCGGGTCGAGTCGACAGGCAGCGATAACAGTCCCGCCATGCAATCAGGCGACCGGAAGGGATGAAACGGCGGCGAAGGGCTCTGGTCAAACCATCGCAATGTGGTAGAGTGATCATACCAGTTAATAACTTGACGATCGGCGCGGCCATCGTTGGAAGATCAGGAGCAAGATTAGATGACAACGATTGCGCTGTTCGGTGCCGGCGGGAAAATGGGCTACCGCCTATCGACCAATTTTCGCGGATCGCCCTACACTATACGCCATGTCGAGGTCAGCGAGGCCGGCCGCGAGCGGCTGAAGTCGGGGCTGGGCTTCGATGCCGTCAGCGCCGATGAAGCGCTCGACGGGGCCGATGTGGTGATCCTGGCGGTTCCCGATACGCATATCGGCAAGGTGGCGGCCAGCATCGAGAGCAAGCTTGCATCGGGCACGATGGTGGTGGTGCTCGACGCAGCCGCACCGTTCGCCGGCCATTTGCCGAAGCGGACGGACCTGACCTATTTCGTCACCCATCCCTGCCATCCGCCGATCTTCAACGACGAAACCGACCTGGCGGCCAAGAAGGACTACTTCGGCGGCGTCAAGGCCAAGCAGCATATGGTCAGCGCGCTGATGCAAGGACCGGAAGAGGATTTTGCCAAGGGTGAGGCGATCGCCAAGATCATCTGGGCGCCGGTGATGCGCTCGCACCGTGTCACTGTCGATCAGATGGCGTTGCTGGAGCCCGGCCTTTCGGAAACCGTATGCGCCTCGCTGCTCGTCGTCATGAAGGAAGCCGTCGACGAGGTGGTGGCGCGCGGCGTCGACAAGCAAGCCGCGCTCGATTTCCTGCTCGGCCATATGAACGTGCTTGGCGCCGTCATTTTCGGCGAAACCAATGGCGTGTTCTCGGACGCCTGCAACAAGGCGATCGAGTTCGGCAAGCCGGTGTTGATGCGCGACGACTGGAAGCGGGTGTTCGAGCCGGAAGAGATCGCCGCGAGCATTCAGCGCATCACCTGAGGTTTATCCAAGCGCTTGCCGGAACGCGTGGAAGCGTCGGGGCACCGTCGCCGACGCTCAGCTTAGAACCCTCATCAGGTACATATCATCTGAATTTGTGATTGACTCATCATACCAGTTGGCTTAGCTGTTCATTGCTCGGATCGATCAGGTTTCGCAGGCAGTTCGAGGCTTGGACGAGTGGAGGGAATGGCGGGGGAGCAACGATCGTCAGGGAAGCCGGCGAACGGCTTTTGAGCCTGAACCGATCGGCGGCCCGCGCTGCGTGACGAATTCGAATGCAGACAGTGGCCTTGGTTGACCAAGGCATTTTTCAAACGGGAGGACATCATGAAACTCACACGCAGAATGACACTCGCGGCTTTCGCCGGTATGCTGGCGCTTGGCACGGCGGCGCCCGCCTATGCGGCGGACCTCATCGCCATCATCACGCCGTCGCATGACAATCCGTTCTTCAAGGCGGAAGCCGTCGGCGCCGAAGCCAAGGCCAAGGAGCTCGGCTACGAAGCGCTGGTGCTCGTGCATGACGACGATGCCAACAAGCAGTCCGAGCTGATCGACACGGCAATCGGTCGCGGCGCCAAGGCGATCATCCTCGACAATGCCGGCGCCGACGCCACCGTCGCCGCCGTGCAGAAGGCCAAGGACGCCGGCGTGCCGTCGTTCCTGATCGATCGCGAGATCAATGCCACCGGCGTTGCCGTGGCGCAGATCGTCTCCAACAACTACCAGGGCGCCCAGCTCGGCGCGCAGGAGTTCGTCAAGCTGATGGGCGAGAAGGGCAATTTCGTCGAGCTGGTCGGCAAGGAATCCGACACCAATGCCGGCATCCGCTCGAAGGGTTATCACGATGTCATCGACGACTATCCGGACCTGAAGATGGTCGCCCAGCAGTCGGCCAACTGGAGCCAGACCGAGGCCTACGCCAAGATGGAATCGATCCTGCAGGCCAACCCCGACATCAAGGGCGTCATCTCCGGCAACGACACGATGGCGATGGGCGCCTATGCGGCGCTGGTAGCGGCGAACCGCAAGGACGTCATCGTCGTCGGCTTCGACGGATCGAACGACGTGCGTGACTCGATCACCGCGGGCGGCATCAAGGCAACTGTCCTGCAGCCGGCTTATGCGCAGGCGCAGATGGCGGTCGAGCAGGCCAACGATTTCATCAAGAACAAGAAGTCGCCCGAGAAGGAGAAGCAGCTGATGGACTGCCTTCTGGTCAATGGCGACAATGCTGCCAAGCTGGAAACGTTTGCGCTGACCAACTGAGCCGGCGTGACATGACTAGCGAGGGGCGACCCAAGGGGTCGTCCCTCGCCGCCATTTTCCGTGGGTGCCGACCACCATGAACAACAGGCCGCCATGCTGAACAACAAGCCGACCTGGCCGATCCTTGCCGTGACAGTCGGCATCAGCCTGACCGCCTGCAAGATTCTGCCGACGCCTTCGGGGGATAGCGGCAATGCCGCAGCGTTCAATCCGGACAAGATGGTCGAGGAGATCTGGGCGGCGAAGGTCGTGCCTTATCTCCAGCGGAAGGCCGGACCGTTTGCCGAGGTTCACGCGCTGGCGAAAACCGATCCCGCTTCCGCCGGCGCCAAATATGGCAATCCGAACAAGCAGGCGAATTCGCCATGGACCTTCGCGGTTCGCGTCGAGGGCAAGATCATCGCCGCCAACACGGCGTCGCGCGCGGCGACGATGGATATCGATGTCGATGGCGACGGCAAGGCCGATGCGCGGGTGCAGATCGGACCCGCGATGCGGGGAACCGCGCTGCGCGACAGCCTCGATTTCATCCAGTTCAACGATTTTACCAATCAGATCGACTTCGCCCAGTTCGGCAAGGCGTTCAACGCCTATGCCGACAAGACCGTGCTTTCCAAACTGCCGCGCGACGCGCTGGAAGGCCGGACCGCCAAGGTTCTCGGCGCCTATACGCTCGAAGGCGGCCAGGACCTGCCGCTGGTGACGCCGGCGGAGGCCGAAATCGGACCGAAACCATGAGTGCCGCCTCCGCTCACGATGTCATCCTGAAGCTGGAAGACGTCTCCAAGGTCTATTCCGGCACCGTTGCGGTCAAGCGCGCGAATTTCGAGGTGCGCAAGGGCGCGGTCAATGTGCTGGTCGGCGAAAACGGCGCCGGCAAATCGACGCTGATGAAGATCATCGCCGGTGTCGAACAACCGACGCTCGGCCGGATCCTTCTAGAAGGGGAGGAAGTTTCCTTCTCGTCATCGGGAGACGCAGTGAACCGCGGCATCGGCATGGTGTTCCAGGAGCTGAACCTGTTCGGCAATATGACTGTCGCCGAGAACATCTTTGCCACGCGCGAGATCACCAACCGGTTCCGCAAGATCGACCGCAAGGAGCAGGAACGCCGCGCGGCGCAATTTCTCGAACGGCTGCAAGCTGGCATAAGGCCCGACATGCTGGTCGAGGATCTGCGCATCGGCCAGCAGCAACTGGTCGAGATCGCCAAGGCGGTTTCGCTCGATGCGCGCATCCTGATCATGGACGAGCCGACCTCGGCGCTGAGTGCTGCGGAAGTCGAGATACTGTTCAAGGTGATCGCCGACCTCAAGGCGCGCGGCGTGGCCATCGTCTACATCTCGCATCGGCTGGAAGAGCTGATCCGGATCGGCGACTACATCACCGTGCTGCGCGATGGGCACATCACCGGCCAGGAGGAGATGAAGAACGTCGACACGCGGTGGATCGTGCGACAGATGATCGGCTCCGACGCCAAGGATTTCGCCAAGGCCGACGGCCATGTTCCCGGCGAAGAGATATTCCGCGCCGAAGACATATGCCTGCCGCGCGCGACCGGCGGGCTTGCGGTCGACCACGTCTCGCTGTCGTTGCGCGCCGGCGAAATCCTCGGCATCTACGGCCTGATGGGCGCCGGGCGCAGCGAGCTGTTCGACTGCATCATGGGCCGTCATGGCCAGGCCACCGGTGCGATCTTCATCGCCGGCAAAAAGGTCAAGGAGCGCGACACGACGCGGCGCATCCGGCGCGGACTGGCGCTGATCCCCGAAGACCGCCAGCGCGAAGGACTGGTGTCGATCCTCTCGGTGGCCAGCAACCTGACGCTGGCCAGCCTGTCGCGGTTTGTCCGCCTGTTCCACATCCGTGGCGGCCCCGAAAGGCAGGCTGTGACGCAGATGGTGCGGGAACTGGCGATCAAGGTCGCCGACCCGGCGCAGGAGGTCTCATCGCTGTCCGGCGGCAACCAGCAAAAGGTGGTGATCGGCAAGGCGCTGCTCACCGGGCCGAAGGTGCTGCTGATGGATGAGCCCAGCCGTGGCATCGATGTCGGCGCCAAGGCCGACGTCTTCCGCACCATGCGCAAACTGTCGCGCGACGGATTGGGCATTCTCTTCGCCACCTCCGATCTCGACGAGGTGATGGCACTGTCCGACCGCATTGCGGTGATGAGCAATGGAAAACTGACCGGCATGTTCGATCGCGCCGAGGCGACGGAAGCAGCCCTGGTAGCCGCCTCGGCACTTGGCCACGGACCGGCCCCGCACACGGAGAGCCCATGACTGATATCCCGGCCAAGGCGGCCTCCTCCTCCGTCTCGAGCGGCTCGCTGCTGCTGACGCTGATGAAGGCGAGAACCTTCATCGCTCTGATCGCCGTGCTGATTTTCTTTTCGATTGCGGCGCCGAACTTCCTGTCGACCGCCAATCTGATCCTGATGTCGAAGCATGTGGCGCTGAACGCGTTCCTGGCGATGGGCATGACCTTCGTCATCATCACCGGCGGCATCGACCTGTCGGTCGGCTCGATTGTCGGCCTGTGCGGCATGGTCGCCGGCTATCTCGTGCTCAACGGCATCGACCTGCAGATCGGCTACACCATCTACTTCAACGTGGTCGAGATCGCGCTGATCACGCTGGCGGTCGGCATTCTGATCGGCGCCGTCAACGGATTGCTGATCACCAGGCTGAATGTCGCGCCGTTCATCGCCACGCTTGGCGTGCTCTATGTCGCGCGCGGCCTGGCGCTGCTGTCGTCGGATGGCCGCACCTTCCCCAACCTGGTCGGCAAGCCTGAGCTCGGCACCACCGGCTTCGGCTTCCTCGGCGCCGGGCGGTTGCTCGGCCTGCCGGTGGCGATCTGGATCCTGATCGTCGTTGCGCTGGCGGCGGCCTATCTCGCCAAATACACGCCTCTCGGCCGCCACATCTTCGCCGTTGGCGGCAATGAACGGGCGTCGCGAATTTCCGGCGTCCGTGTCAACATGGTGAAAATGTTCGTCTACATGTTCTCCGGTTTCTGCGCAGCGATCGTCGGCCTGATCATCTCGTCCGAGCTGATGGCCTCGCATCCGGCAACAGGTGAAAGTTTTGAGCTCAACGCCATTGCGGCGGCGGTGCTCGGCGGCACCTCGATGTCGGGCGGGCGCGGCACGATCGGCGGCACCATTGTCGGCGCCTTCGTTATCGGCATTCTTTCGGACGGGTTGGTGATGATGGGGGTGAGTTCGTTCTGGCAGATGGTGATCAAGGGCCTCGTCATCATCGTCGCGGTCGTCGTCGACCAGGCGCAGCGCCGGCTGCAGAGCCGGGTGACGCTGATGCAGATGGCAAAGGCAGGCTGAGCATGGCGGAGTTGCGGGGAGCGCTGATCGGTTGCGGCTTCTTTGCCGTCAACCAGATGCATGCCTGGCGCGACATTGAAGGCGCCTCGATTGTCGCCATCTGCGACCGCGATCCGGACCGGCTGCGGATCGTAGGCGACCAGTTCGGCGTTGCCAAGCGCTACACCGACGCGGCTGCTTTGTTCGAAAGCGAAAGCTTGGATTTCGTCGATATCGCCACCACGGCGCCGAGCCATCGTCCGCTGGTCGAGATGGCGGCACAGCACCGCGTTCCGACAATCTGCCAAAAACCGTTCGCGCCGACGCTTGCCGACGCCAAGGCAATGGTGAAGGCCTGCGTCGATGCCGCCGTACCGCTGATGGTGCATGAGAACTTTCGCTGGCAGTCGCCGATCCAGGCGGTGCGCGCGGTGCTCGACAGCGGTGAGATCGGCACGCCCTTCTTTGGACGCATCTCCTTCCGCTCCGCCTATGACGTGTTTTCCGGCCAGCCCTATCTCGCCAAGGGCAAGCGTTTCATCATCGAGGACCTCGGCATCCATAGTCTCGACATCGCCCGCTTCCTGCTCGGCGACGTCTCGACGATCACGACGCGAACGGCGCGCATCAACCCTGCCATCGCCGGCGAGGACGTCGCGACGATGCTGATGGATCACAAGAGCGGCGCGATGTCTGTCGTTGATTGCAGCTACGCGACGAAGCTTGCCATGGAGCCGTTTCCGGAAACGCTGATCGAGATCGACGGCAGCGACGGCACCATCCGGCTGGCGCAAGGATACCGGCTCACGGTCACTGGCAGAAGCGGCACGAAGATCACCGACATCTCGCCGCCGTTGCTGCCCTGGGCATCGCGGCCCTGGCACAACATCCAGGAGAGCGTCGTTGCCATCCAACAGCACTGGGTCGACTGCCTCGCAAAGGCAACCGAGCCGGCGACTTCGGGGGCGGACAATCTCAAGACCTTCGCGCTGGTCGAGGCCGCCTATCTGGGCGCGGCGAGCCACGAACCTGTCCACCTCGATGCCTTGCTGAAATGACAGCCGACGCCTTCCTCCTCTACGGTACCCATACCGTCGAAGCCGAGCCAGTCAGGCTGAGTGCGGGCCTGCTCAGCGCCGACTTCGTCAACGGCAATCTGCGCACCATCCGCCATAGCGGCACCGAAGTGCTGCGCGCCATCGCCTATATCGTGCGCGACCGCGACTGGGGCACTTACGAGCCTGAACTGACCGACCTTGTCATCAACCAGGGCGCCGACACTTTCTCGGTCGGCTACACGGCGAGCTGCGTCGGGCCGGATGCAAGCCGGCTCAGCTTCCGCGCCACCATCAAGGGCTCCGCCAGCGGCGAACTGTTGTTCGATGTCAGCGCTCTAACTGATAGGGACTTCGAGACCAATCGCTGCGGCTTCTGCATCCTGCATCCGATCGCTGGCCTGGCCGGCAGCCCGGTCACTGTCGAGCATACCGACGGCAGTGTGGTGGCGACGAAACTGCCGCTTTTGATCGATCCCTGGCAGCCTTTCAGGGATTTGCGCGCCATCACCCATGAGGTGCGGCCCGGTGTCAGTGCCGAGTGCCGGATGGAAGGCGATACCTTTGAGATGGAGGACCAGCGCAACTGGTCGGACGCCTCCTACAAGACCTATGTGCGGCCGTTGGCGCTGCCATGGCCCTATGTGCTGCCGGCCGGGCAAACCGTCAGACAAACGGTCAGCCTGCGCATCACCGGCGACAGGAAGCTGCCGGTTGTCGCGGCAAGCAGCGAACCGGTCCGTGTCGAGCTTGGTGAGGCCGGGCAGAGGCTGCCGGATATCGGCGTGATTATCTACCCGGATGAGGTCGAAGCAGCACTTGTGAACCTGCCGGTGCTCTCTACGCTTGGCCCGCAACAGCTGATCTTCCAATACGATCCCACGCGCGGCCATGGGCTCGACGCTCTGCACTCCTTTGCCCGGCTCGCAGCAGCATATCCAGCCGACACGACGCTGGAATGCGTCGTCGCCTCTGCCGGCGATCTCGATGCTGAACTTTCAGCCGTCGCCGACATGGTGCGCCAGGCTGGGCTAAAACTCTCGGCCATCGCCGTCTCGCCCTCGGTCGACCGGCAGTCGACGCCGCCGGGCAGTGCGTGGCCGGATTGTCCGCCGCTCGAAGACGTCTACGCCGCGGCACGGCGCGCCTTTCCCGATATCCGCCTTGGCGGCGGCATGTTCAGCTATTTCACCGAACTCAACCGCAAGCGCGTGCCGGCCGGCTTGCTCGATTTCGTCACCCACTGCACCTGCCCGATCGTGCACGCCGCCGACGATCTCAGCGTCATGCAATCGCTGGAGGCGCTGCCCTTCATCACCGCATCGGTGCGGGCGATCTTCGGGGCAAAGCCCTACCGGATCGGCCCGTCGACGATTGCCATGCGCCAGAACCCCTATGGTGGCGCGACCAAGGCCAATCCCGGGGGACAGCGCATCGCCTTGGCCGATCGCGACCCTCGTCACGCCGGCCTGTTCTCCGCCGCGTGGACGATCGGCTATGCCGCGCGCGTCGCGCCGGCAGGGCTGGAGGTGCTCACGCTCTCCGGCTTCACCGGACCATTCGGCGTGCTGGCCGCCTCTGGGGAACCCGTCGCGGAAGGATCTCCCCGGCCGATCTTCCAAGCCATCAAGGGGCTTTGTGAAATGGCCGGCCTTGCGCATGTGGCGGCAGGGACAAGCGACGAGACCAAGGTGCTGGCGCTGGCCGGCCGCTCCGCTTCGGGCAAGACCGTCACGTGGCTGGCGAACCTGACGGCGGACGATGTACCGGTCGACATCTCAGCGCTTGGCCGAGGCCAGTTCGTGATGGCGCCCTACGCGATTGCCCGGTTCGGCTGAGCTATTTTTCGGAATTCATCACATAGAGCGCGCGCGAGCGCTCGAGATGCTTAATCATCGCCTTCTCGGCGCCGTCGGCATCTTTTTTCTCGATGCGGCCGATGATCTCTTCATGCTCGGTCAGCGTGAACTTTTCCTTGCCGGTCCAGATCAGCATTTCGGTGTGATATTCCTTCAGCCAACCCAGCATCGCCTCGCTGACGGCGACATAGATCGGGTTGCCTGAAATCGCCGCGATCTGGGTATGGAACTTCATGTCGGCGGAGATGAAGGCCTCAGAGTCGCCGCGAAAGCCGCGCTGCTCGGCAACGGTGGCCCGCAGGCGCTCGACGTCCTCGGCGGTGGCGTTTTCGGCCGCTTCCCTGACCATGCCGCGCTCGAAGAAGATGCGCGCGGTTTTGAGGTGCTCCAGCGTGTCCTTCGACGACGACAGGATGATCTTGGCGGCGCCGTCGACCTGTTTGATGATCGACTTGGCAGTCAGCTGCAGCACCTTGGCGCGCTCGCCATGCGAGATGGCGACGAGGCCCATATTGCTCAGTGCCTGCATCGCCTCGCGGATGGCGGGCCGGCCGACCTCGAAGCGCTCCATCAGCTCGCGCTCCGACGGCATGTCGTCGCCCGGCGTCAATTCTCCGCTGGTGATCAGGCGCTTCAGCCGCAAAAATACTTCGTCGGAAAGTTTGCGCCGGACGATCGGCTCCGAACGGTTCATCGTCGCGAATCACTCCCTTGACCGGTGTCTATCTAGCACTGCCGCCACGATTTCCAGAATGCCTGCCGGCCAATCTGCTCATATCGTGCGAGCAGGATATTGCTTGCAAAGCTTATGTACTCATTATACCAGATTTCGACGATCAAGGAACTCTTTTCGAACCTCCTTAGGCCTCAGACGACGAACCATGATCACGCTCACCTACCGCATCGAAACATCAGGCAGCATCGAGGCGCTGGCAGCCAAGATCGCCAGCGACCAGTCGACCGGAACCTTCGTTGCGCTGCCCGGCGAAACCGAGGAACTGAAGGCCCGGGTGGCGGCGCATGTTCTGGCGATACGGCATTTGCCTGACGCCCTTCGGCCCTCCATTCCCGAAGCCGGTGATGGGCCCTTCAAGCGCGCGGATGTCGACATCGCCTTTCCGTTCGATGCCATCGGCACCGACCTCTCGGCGCTGATGACCATTGCCATCGGCGGCGCCTATTCGATCAAGGGCCTATCCGGCATTCGCGTCGTCGACATGAAACTGCCGGAGGACTATCGCGGCGCGCATCCAGGTCCGCAGTTTGGCGTCGCCGGCAGCCGCCGGCTGACCGGAGTCGAGGGCCGCCCGATCATCGGCACTATAGTCAAGCCGGCGCTGGGGCTCAGGCCGCACGAGACGGCCGCAATGGTGGGCGAGCTGATCGCCGCCGGCGTCGATTTCATCAAGGACGACGAGAAGCTGATGAGCCCGGCCTATTCGCCCTTGGCGGAACGGGTGAAGGCAATCATGCCGCTGATCCTCGACCATGAGCAGAGGACCGGCAAGAAGGTGATGTACGCCTTCGGCATCTCGCATGCCGACCCCGACGAGATGATGCGCAACCACGACCTTGTCGCCAAGGCCGGCGGCAATTGCGCGGTGGTCAACATCAATTCCATCGGCTTTGGCGGCATGGCTTTCCTCAGGAAGCGCTCCAGCTTGGTGCTGCACGCCCACCGCAACGGCTGGGACATTCTCACCCGCCATCCCGGCCTCGGCATGGACTTCAAGGTCTGGCAAAAATTCTGGCGGTTGCTCGGCGTCGACCAGTTCCAGATCAATGGCATTCAATCGAAATACTGGGAGCCGGACGCGTCCTTCGTCGAGTCCTTCAAGGCGGTGACGACGCCGATCTTTGCGCCTGAGGATTGTGCCTTGCCGGTGGCGGGCTCCGGCCAATGGGGCGGGCAAGCGCCCGAGACGTACGAGCGAACCGGCCGTACGGTCGATCTGCTCTATCTCTGCGGCGGCGGCATCGTCAGCCACCCGGACGGGCCGGGCGCCGGCGTGCGTGCCGTGCAGCAGGCCTGGCAAGCGGCGGTCGACGGCATTCCGCTGGCGGAGTTCGCCTTGAGCCATCCTGAGCTGGTGCGGTCGATCGAAAAATTCGGCAACGGCAAGGCAGCCTGAAGCGATGCAAGACCTGCTGCTCAGCTATTATGGCGATGACCTCACCGGTTCGACCGACGTGATGGAGGCGCTTGAACTCGGCGGCGTGCCGACGGTGCTGTTCATGCGCCAGCCGGACGCGGCACAGCTGGCGCAGTTCAACCATTGCCGCGCGATCGGATTAGCCGGCACCAGCCGCAGCGAGACGCCGCACTGGATGGACACGAACCTGCGCGATGCGTTCGCCTGGCTGAAGACGCTGAACGCAGCGATCTGCCACTACAAGGTCTGCTCGACCTTCGATTCCAGTCCGACGATCGGCAGCATCGGCCGGGCGATCGAGATCGGCCGCTCGGTCTTTACGCAGGACAGCGTGCCGCTGCTGGTCGGCGCGCCGCAGCTCAAGCGCTACACCGCCTTTGGCCACCTGTTCGCCGCCTATCGGGAAAAGTATTTCCGCATCGACCGCCATCCGGTGATGAGCCGCCACCCGACCACGCCGATGGATGAGTCCGATCTGCTGATCCATCTGTCGCGACAAACGGAGCTGACGTCAGGGCTGGTCGATCTCGCGACGCTGCAGTCGGCGGGCCGGTCGGAAGCCTTCGACCGTGTGGTCGCCGAGGGCACCGCTATCGTGCTTGTCGATGTTGACAGCCTGGAAACGCAGGCGCTTGCTGGCAAGGAGATTTGGCGTAGCCGCAAGCCCGGTGGCACCTTCGTCGTCGGCTCGTCCGGCGTCGAGTACGCGTTGCTCGCCGAATGGGCGGAGACTGCCGTCGTTCGGGCAGCGTCCCGCTTTTCTCCGCCAGGTACCGCCAACCGGATCGCCGTCGTGTCGGGCAGTTGCTCGCCGACCACGGAAAGGCAGATCCGGCACGCTTTGACCGACGGCTTCGACGGCATCGAGGTCGATCCCGTCGAACTGGTCTCGGAGACGTCCGAACAGGCGATAGCGCGCGCGGCGGCAAGCGGCCGCGCCAGCCTGGAAGCCGGGCGCAGCGTCATCCTCTACACCGCGCTCGGACCTGCGGCCGATCGCGGCGCCGAGATCGACCGCCAGGAAGGCGCCCGCCACAAGCTTGGCCGCGGCCTTGGTGCGCTGCTGCGGCAACTGACCGAAGATCAGGACCTAAAGCGCGTCATCATCGCCGGCGGCGACACGTCGAGCCATGCGCTGGGGCAGATGGGCGTCGATGCGCTGACGGTCAGGATGCCGCTGCCGGCGTCACCAGGCTCGCCGCTCTGCGTCGCCCATTCGCGCGTCAAGGCGATCGACGGGCTGGAGGTTGCGTTGAAGGGCGGGCAGGTAGGAACCGACCGCTATTTCTCGTCCATCCGTGACGGCCTTCGCGGTTGATGTGGCGTTAGGCTGGTAAACCGCCAGACCTGGTGAGGAACAGGCGCTGTCCAATAGCGCTTCAACTTGCGCCGCCGAAGCACTAAGCAAAAACATGTATGCTCGAAATTAACCAGCAGAGCCCCTCCCGACCAGGCCTTTGGGGCAAGTTGAGCGATGACCGCTTCCGGGAAGGCTGCGCTTCGCCCGGAATGATGAACATGCGGCGCGAAGCAGACCCGCCTTTGTGCACGTCCTGCGCGACGTCGGCGCCAGCCGCATCCTGGACAAAGCGACTGAGGCTGATCTTGAGGCGACTGGCGTCGCCGTCGGCGACGGAGTTGACCTCGAAACCAAGATTGCCAAGAAGCTGGGCTACAGCGCGCGCATCATTGGCCGGATTGCTCAAACCTGGCAGTTCCAGATAGTGCGACTCGCCGATGACCAGAGCCACACCGTGCAGCGGCTTCGCTGACTGCGATTGCCCGTATTCAGGCCAAGCCAGACAACTAACAAGTTGCAGCAGGAATAGCGTTACAAGAGCGGCTAGCCGATCCGAACCGATCAAATGTCACCCCAGCGACCTCTGATGCCCTCCTCATATTAGACGTTACCAGATTAGACGTTGCCAGATGGCTGCTCAATGGTCGGTAGATTGAATAGATCTCAAGGTCGGCGGCTTTTACGCGTAACTCGCAATCTTTAGAGCGGGTCGAGCATTTCTCTCGAAATTGAGGCTTGAGTGGAGAACGTTGGATTTCGGTTACTCTCCCTCCAGGGCAGCGTCCTTAAAAGTGCGCCCTATAGAATTGAACTGTTAGGATATCGTCTCAATGTGAAAATCGTATTTCAGATGTCTGCCTCGACAACGGCGGCACTGGCGGACGTTCGACCAATAAGTGCTTGGGTAGAAATAGGGGGTTCGAGTCCACGTCGTGGGCCCCTTCAGAAAATGGCATAAAAATCAATAACTTACGCGGTCGTTTTAGTGGGCCCGGAGGGTCGACGTTTTCTACACAAAATCAATACGCTAGCGGATGGTTCGCCAAGCCGTTTCCTTCGTATTCTCTCGTATCAGCTGGCGAACCTAAGGACGATGAACGAGATTAATTCCTGGCTTAGGGATAGAGCTGCATCTCGGATTTCGGGAGTATTGAGCAGAAATCGGACTTGGCGCAGCTCCATCCGGTTCCATACTCACGTCACGCATTAGTTCACGCATTGGTAGAGCCGCTTGCGCATCGGTTCGGATGCCTTCCTGGGTAAGGGTGATGCCGGTGTGCTGGCGAAACACCCGGCTGAAATGCCCGGCATTGCTGCGGCCGCAGCGATAGGCGATCTATTACATGTGGTCACGCGGGATGCGGGAATTGCGCTCGCGCTCAAACACTTTGCGGCCGTCATCCAGTGCTTCGATTCGTTGCGAAACCACCCATTCGGTCGCCGTGCAGGAGAGATGCGTGGTGCAATGGCTCTGCGTTCGCCAGCCTTCCCGCTCTGCACGGCACGTCCAGCGGATCTCTGCCGTCAGCGACAGCGGGTTGTCGGGCGCTATCGACCATACCTCCTGCCGGATGTCGCGCGTGCACAAGCCGTTGCCCGGATGGCGGCTAAGACCTGTGTCCTCGTGCACCCGGTAGCGCGTCACGCCATTTTGCAGATCGCGTTCAACAGAGCGGTCCGACGATCCGTCTGTCAGGACTTCGTAACGGGGCAGAGGATCGGGATTGGATGGCTGCGGGATTTCGACCCTTCGATGCTCGCCAAGCAGCGGCAGTTCCAATCGCAGCGTGGCAAGATCGATCGTCAGCATTGCGTCGCAGGGCTGGGGCAGGATCGTCGGCCAATAGGCGCTCGACAAGGACAGACGCAGACGGTGACCGGGCGCAAAACGGTAGCCGCACGCATCGAGCACCAACTCGATCTCGACCGTCTCGCCCGGTTTCAGAGGCTGCGGGGCGGCATTGCCGCTGCGATGCGCGAGATTGAGCACACCGTAGCTGACGCGCGTCGCCACGCCGTCGGGATGGACGTCGACGAGCCTGACGGCAAGGTTGGCAAAGTTGGCATCACTGGAAAGCGACAGCTTTGCGAGCGGCTGGCCAAACACGACGCATTCCTCAGCAAGGACTGCGCTGTCGAAGGTGATCGATCCAGCATCGTCAACACGCTGGTCACCGGCCATTTCCGAATCTGGCCCGCGCGGAAAGAACTCTCCCGCAGCGGTGCCCGTATCTTGTGGGGAGTGCAGGAGGGCCTTCCCCTTAGCATGCGATGAAGTGCACCGAGCGAGCCTGCCCGACGCGTCCAGGCTAAGGACGAGTGTGTCGGGAACGTCCCATCTGTCCATGGCAACCCAATAGCCGGGGTCGGTCTCGCGCCGGCGGCCGGGTCGCGGCCCGTCCAGGATATAGGCACGGAGCCTCGGGGTATGCTCCACCTTGTTGTCTTCTGCGCATAGCCAATGCCGCCACCATGAAATTGCCTCGGCATGAAAATCGGCGCGGGGCTTCGGATAGGCGAAATGCGGATACTTGTGAACCCATGGACCGATCAGGCCCCAGGCCATTTCCGGCATCCCGGCGACGGCCTTCAAGGGCGTGTTGCGGTAGCCGTCGGCCCATCCGGCAATCACCAGTGCGGGAATGGAAAAACCGTCAAAGTCCTCGCAGATCGAACCGTGACGCCAGAAGTCGTCGCGCCGCTGGTGGGACAGCCACTCCTCCATGAAGAACGGCTCGCCCTCCAGGCGCTCGAGCCACATGTCGCGCCAGCGTTCTCCGACGAGATCGGGATCGGGGGCCCGCGACTGCAAGGCAGTCATCGTCGCCGCCCATGACAGTTGCGCCGACAGATGCGCGCCATTCTTGTAGTGGATGTCGTCATTGTAGCGGTCGACGGTGGACGACAGGGAAATCACGGCCTTGAGAGCTGGTGGTTTGAGAGCCGCGACCTGAAGCGCGTTGAACCCGCCCCAGGAAATTCCCATCATGCCGACATTGCCGTTCGACCAGTCCTGCGCTGCGATCCATTCGATAACCTCGATCGCATCGGCAAGCTCGCGCGCGGTATATTCGCCGTCGATCACGCCGTCGGATTCTCCGCAACCGCGAATGTCGACACGCACGCCCGCGATGCCGGCCGCCGCGAAGACCGGATAGGTGGACTCGTCACGCGCGGCGGTGCCGTTGCGTTTTCGATAAGGCAGGAATTCGAGCACCGCCGGTACGCCGCCAGGAACCGTTTCGGGCATCCAGATGCGCGCCGCGAGCCGGGTGCCGTCTTTCAGGACGATCCACTCATTTTCAATGACACGGAAATTCCTGTTCGTCATGCGATCAACCACCAAAGTTCCACGCGGTGGCAAGCACACCATCCCGCCGCCGGAAAGGTACGATCATCCCGGTTCAAGCCTCCAACCAGACCCGGCTGGCGATGCGGCCATTGGAAAAGTCATTGCCGATATCGGGAACAAAACCCTTGAGATGGCTCGTGCAGGCGTTGATGAAGTCGTTGAACACCGGCAGTATCAAGCCGCCCTCATCTCGCACCATGAGCGCCATGTCACGGTAGAGTACGCGCCG
Organism: Mesorhizobium sp. P3_B5; assembly: GCF_056402815.1. Classification (NCBI taxonomy): domain Bacteria; kingdom Pseudomonadati; phylum Pseudomonadota; class Alphaproteobacteria; order Hyphomicrobiales; family Phyllobacteriaceae; genus Mesorhizobium; species Mesorhizobium sp. P3_B5. The sequence continues at coordinate 28,240 of NZ_JBFUGR010000013.1, forward strand.
CTTGCTCTCATCCAGTTCACCGCGCGCCCGCACCACCATCTTGTCGAAGTCGGGCCGCTTGAAGCGGGTGTCGTTCCACTCCGCGTTGGAGACGTAGGAAGTGGAATAGCGCGCGTCCTGCGTCGGACGACCACCCCAAAAGGAGGTGCAGAACGGCTTGACGTTCCAGACTTCCGACCAGTAGCCGTCACTCGGCTCGCGCTGCACATTGATCTTGATGCCGGCCTTTTCCGCGCTCAATTGGAAAAGCTGGGCCGCGTCGACCGCGCCGGGAAACGCCGCCTCGGAAGTGCGCAGCATGATTGGATCCTGAACGCCAGACTTCTTGAAGTGGAATGCTGCCTTGTCGGGATCGTAATTGCGCTGCTCTATATCGGTGGGCGCGAGCGCATAGTTGGCGTTGATAGGGTAATCATTGCCAATGGTGCCGAACCCGCCCAGAACCCGCTTGAGAATAGCCTCGCGGTCTATCGCATATTTGAGCGCCAGACGCAGATCATTGTTGTCGAAGGGCGCGGTGTCGCAATGCATCAGGAAGGAATAGAACCCCTTGCCGGAGGTGTGCAGGATCTCGACGCCCGGAACCCGCTTCAGCAACGGCACGATCTTGGGTTCGACGGTGCTGATAAAATCGACCTGACCGGACCGCAAGGCGCTGGTCCGCGCAGTCAGGTCGTTCATCACGGTAATAAGGACGCTGTCGACGTAGCCCCGGTCCTGGCGCCAGTCGTCCTCGTTTTTTTCGAAAGCAGCGCGAATGCCCGGCTCGAATGCGGCCAGCTTGTAGGGACCGGTGCCGATCGCTGCCGCAGGTTTTTCCACGCCGCCGCCCGGCTGAATCTGAAGATGATAATCGGTAAATATCAGCGGCAAGTCGGCATTGGCTTCCTTCAGCGTCACCACCATGTCGCCCGACCGTTCCTCGATGCGGTCTATCCCGGACAGCAGGCCGAGTGCGCCCGATTGCGATTTCTTCCCGGCGTGGCGGCGCAAGGTCTCGACTGCATCGGTAACGGTAAACGCCCTGCCATCGTGGAAACGAACGTCTTTGCGTATCTTGAAGGTCCACTCCTTGGCGTCGGCCGACGGAGACCAGGATTCGGCCAGCGAGGGAACCGCCGCGCCCGTCTTGGGATGGGATTCGACCAGCGTATCGCCCCAGCAATGCGCGATCACAAAATTGACGCTGGCGGACGCCAGGGCCGGGTCGAGCGTATCGGCGGAGGCGCCGCCTTCGAGCCCCAGCCGCAACTGTCCGCCGCGCACTGGCGTTTGCGCCGCGGCCGGTGACGCCAGCGAACCTGCGGCTGCGACAAGGCCTAGAGCCACCCCCGCTTGAAGAAGATCACGGCGCGAGAGACTCGATAACCTGCTGGAAGCGCTCATTGGGTTCCCCTTTGGATTGAAGCCTTGTGGCCGATACTAGGCAGAGCCCGCGGCAACGCAATTTCGTCGCTTGAAGCGTTTTTAAGCGAGTTTATACTGTCTCCATGAGCAAGCCATGGGCCAATCTCAGCAGCAACCTGAAACTCGCCTGCAGCACGCACAGATCGGTATCCGATCTATGCCGCACCATCGGTATCAACCGGCAGCAGTTCAATCGCTACCTCAATGCAGGAACCCTTCCTTCCGCCCACAATCTCCTGATGATCGCGGCAGCTTTTGGCCTCGAACCAGCCGATTTCGACCTTCCTCCGGGCGTGTTCCGCAGCAAATTGGGCGAGCGGCGCCGACACGCCGACCTTACAGGCCCACTAGCCGATGCCTTCCCGGGCGACCTGCATGCACTCGAACCCTATCTCGGATTCTACCAGGCGTGGCACACGTCGCTGTCCTGGCCTGACCGGATCGTCTGCGCCTGCGCTCACCTGCGCGAAAATGGCGGACAAGTTCTGGTTTCCACGCTTGAGCGCATCGAAGATACCGAAAACGGCATCGTGCAGCGTTCACGGTACGTCGGGCTCGCGGCGTATCGGCACCAGCGCATCTTCCTGACGGAACTGACGCGCGGCGAGGCCCCAACCTTTGGACAGACGATCCTCATGCCGTTCGAAACGTACCAGCGGCGTTACCTGCGGGGCATTACTATGGGCATATCGTGGCGAGCCAACAATCTGCCCTACGCCACCCGCACCGTCTGGCACTATCTGGGGAAACGCGTCAACAAGAGGAGTCTTATATCGCGTTGCGGCATCTATGCGCCCAATTCCGCAGCGCTACCCGCGGCCGTGCTGTCTTTCCTGACCGAGGCACAGCCGGTTGCCGCCGCGCCTGTGCAGGCACCAAGACCGGATCGCCGAGCGCCTCCCTGAGCCGCGACAGGGTGTGGCTCATTGCGGAGGTGCTGAGCCGGAGCCTGGGCGCAGGCCCGCATGATGTCGAGCGGCCGATCCGAAAATTACCAGAATCCCGGCTGACCTTTGTTGTCAAGGCCAACCGGAGACCCAGTCGTTTTACAACCGGAATTTCTAAAGCTCTTGGTCAGTTGGTAGCGAGTAGATATCCGCTGTATGGAACTCAAGTCGCGATAGAGAAAGCCCGCCATCGGCGTGGACAACCGAGCCGGTCGCAAACACAAAATCGCCACCGACTAGGCTGCGCACGATCCGGGAGACATCCTCGGCCCTTCCCCTTTTCAGGCGGCTTGCCCGCCATTCGATTCGTTTGTTGCGCCAGAGCATTTCGGCGCAAGCGGCAAGTTGGAAACTCAACTTAGATTTCCTGAAGTTTGAAATCGGCCGGTGCAACCGGCATGACACCCTTGAGAAGGGCCACGGATTTTTCGAGGCCCTCAAGTGAGTTGAGAAGCACGTCCTCATGCTCGATTGAAAGCCAGCCGTCGTAGCCAGCCATCTTCAAGCGATAGCAAAACTGTCGCCACCACTCCTCACTGTGGCCGAAGCCGAGTGTGATGTATGACCAGGAGCGGGCTGGAATGTCGGTCAGGTTGCCGTTTTCGAGAAGGCTGGTCACTGCCTGTTTGGGCGCGTTCAGGAATGTGTCCTTGGCATGGACGTGATAGACGGCCTCCCCCAATGCCTCGGCTGCTATCAGCGGATCGGCTCCCATCCAGAAGAGGTGCGAGGGATCCAGGTTCGCGCCAACGACGGGGCCGACTTCTTGACGGAGTTTCAGGAGCGACGGCACGTTGTAGACGCACTGGTTGCCATGCAGTTCGAGCGCAATCTTTTCCACACCGCATTCATTTGCCAGCGCCACGATCTCGGTCCAGAACGGGAAGAGTTTTTCTGCCCACTGGTATTTGAGGATCGCCTGCGTTTCCGGCGGCCAGGAAGAGACGACCCAGTTTGGCAGGGTATCGGACGGATTGCCCGCAGGCAGGCCAGACATGGTGCAGACCGTCCTGATACCCATCTCGCCTGCGACCCGGATGGTGTTCTTCAGACCTTCGCCCTGAGCCGGATCGGTCGGGTGAAGCGGATTGCCATTGGCATTGAGGCTGATCACATCAAGCCCACGATCTGAAAAGCCCCTGAGGAAGTCCTTCTGCGCGACCGTGTTACCCAGCATGGATTTCAGATCGAAATGCGGTGCGGTCGACCAGCCGCAGGTGTTGACCTCAATACCGGAGACGCCCATGCGTGCAGCGTTGTCGAGAAGGTCGTCGAGCGGCATGCCGGCGAGGCTGTCAGATACAAAACCCAGTTTCATGCGTAGAACTTCGGCTTGGAAATCATGGTGACGAGCTGCTTCTGCCCGGAAGCGAGTGCCGTTACGCCTGCCTCGGCGGCAACTGCAGCGGCATAGCCATCCCAGCAGCTTGATGCGATGTCGGGAAACGCGTCTGTGTCGACGAAGCGTAGGAAGGCGCGGTTCTGGCGGCGATAGGCATCGAAATAGCGGGTCCGCCAATCGGCATCGTAGCCGGTGTGGACGCCAAGCGAATGTTCGAGATGGGTATAAGCGACATGGCTCATGGAAATACTCGCCTGCTCGCCCACGAGTTCGGCACGAACGTCGTAGCCGTACGCAGCGTTGTTGTTGATCTCGATGTTGACGAGTTGGCCATCGACGGTTTCGAGGACCATCAAGACGGGCGCGACGCGTCGATCAGAGCGCTTCGGCTGGAAGGCAGAGATCCAGGCATATTCGGTGCCAAGTACATGGCGCACGACGTCGAACTCATGCGGGGCGGAATTGGTGATTGCCATGGCACCGGTGAAGTCGGAGGCTGGCGCTTCCACATTGCGGTGGAAGTTGTGCATCATCAGGACTCGGCCAAGCGTGCCATTTTCAATTGCCTCTTTCATCTCGACATAGGACTGGTCGTAGCGCCGCATGAAGCCGAGCTGGACGAACTTTTGACCAACTTCCTGTTCGGCCTGCATGATCGAGAGGCATTCGGCCGAGGACTGCGATAGGGGCTTTTCGCAGAGCACCTTCTTGCCCGCGCTGATGCAGGCGAGTGACAGCGGCGCATGAGTGAAGTCCGGGCTCGCGACGATCACCGCATCCACATCGGCACGGGCAATCACGGCTTCCGGATTACTTGCAACGTCTGCCGCACCATGGGCATCGGCCACCTTGCGTGCGCGGACTTCATCCATGTCGCAGACCACCTGAAGGCTCGCGCCCGGCATTTCCTCCACGACGATCCTGGCGTGGTCAGCGCCCATCAGCCCTGCACCAATGACTGCTACACGCACCATTGGACAAACTCCTTGCGTTCGGTTGGCCAAAGCCCAACCGCTTTCCATTCAACAAATTCCGCTACCTGGCGGCTATGCCCATATTCACTCAGTTAGCGGGGGGTGGCGGAAGACCGTCATGTGTCTCCATATAGCCTTCAATAGAGGCTTCGAGACTCGCCATGGATTCACCACCGGCCATCAGATCAGCGATCTGCTCGCGTGTCTTTTCCCCCTTGCGGAAGTCAGCTGCAATTGCACCACGAATGAGCACTGTGAAGTGATCGCCCACTGCCATGGCATGCATCACCTGATGGGTGATGAAAATGACCGCCAGGCCACGACGCTTGGCTTCATTGACGATACGCAGTGCGTGAGCAGCCTGCTTGACGCCGAGGGCTGCCGTCGGCTCATCAAGGATGAGAACACGGGCTCCGAAATAGACAGCACGGGCAATCGCGAGCGACTGGCGTTCCCCTCCGGAAAGGCCACCGACCAAACGATTACCGTCGGTGATGCGTGTGATCCCCATTTTCTGAATCTCTGCAACTGCCACTCGGGCAGCGGTTTTGCGGTCGAAATATTTGAACGGTCCCCAACCCTTTGTCGGCTCCGAACCCATGAAAAAGTTACGTCCTATGGACATCAATGGATATGTCCCACCGAATTGGTGAACCGTAGCTATCCCGCGTTCCTGAGCCTCACGGGGACTGGAGAACAGTGCGGGCTGACCATCCATCAGAATTTCGCCACGCGTCGGCTGATAGACACCAGACAGCGTCTTGATGAGCGTCGACTTACCCGCGCCGTTGTCGCCAAGCAGGCAGAGCACTTCACCTTCACCGACCTTGAGGTTGATATCGTTCAGAACATCAATATGACCGAACGATTTGTCGACGTTTCGAAACTCGAGAACGGGTTTCTTATCGGACATTGCCGCTCTCCCTATTTCTTTTTGAACGTCGACCAGCTGGTGGCCAAATGACGAAACGTGTCATTGAGCAGGACAGCGATCAAAAGCATGACACCGATAATTAGGAAAGACAGGTTTCTGTCGATCTCTGTGAAACCAATAGCTTGGGTGACAATGGAAAGGGTGAGCACCCCGAAGACAATGCCCATTACAGTACCAAAACCACCCGTGAGGAGAACGCCACCTACGACCACGGCGATAATGGTGTTGAAGATTAGGCCAAAATTGGCCTGAGACGTTGCGGAGCTGAATGTCATCACCTGAAGGACGCCAGCAAAGGTCGCCGACATGGAACACAACATGAAGAGTGCAATCTTCATCCTGGTTACAGGAATACCTGCATTTCTCGCGCTTTCTTGGTCTCCACCAAGAGCAAAGACCCAGCTTCCCTTGGGAGAGTAATGCAGAAAGAAGACGAATGCTGCGACAAGCCCACCCCACCAGAAGACGGAAGAATTGAAGCCATACACCTTCCCGCCGAAGAGCGATTTCGCCCAATCTGGCGCATGATAGAAGGAATTGGTGTTGTTGATGAAGAAGATCGACAGGTAGAGCGTGAGGCCTGCCACTGCAAAGAGCGTCGCCAACGTCACGATGAACGACGGCACGCGCGTGTGGGTTACGATGTATCCATTGATGAAGCCGATCAGTGCACCGATGGCAAGAGCTGCAGCTACACCGACAAGCACAGGCATCTGATAGTGCTCGCAGACAATAGCAACTGTCATCGTGGAGGCGGGAAGTACCGCACCGGTTGAAATATCGAGTTCACCGGCAATCATCAGGAACCCGACCGGAATTGCAATCATTCCTATGAGTGACGCGAAGTTCACCCACGTAGTTACACCAGCCACGGACAAAAAGTTGCGGCTATATCCGAACATCGCAAAAAGGATGAATACAGCCACGAAACCCATGAAAGCACCAGCGGCAGGGGTGCGAAAAAAGGCCTTGATGGATGAAACGGCCGATTCACTCTCGATGGCGGGTGTTTCTACGGTGTTGGTGCTTAGGTTTGTGGCGGTCATGGAAGCAAGATCCTCAGTTGCCGCAGACGAAGTGCATAGAGGGAGCATGGATGAGACCCGGCCAGGTTAGCGGCCAGGTCTCAGCCTCGGTCCAGCCTCAACGTGCGCCGAGTTTGACGCCTTCGATTGCCGAAGCAACATTGGTCTTGTCGACAATCGCGGGACCAGTCAGAACCGGCTTCGTCGCAATCGCAGTGCCGAACTTCAGGTTTGCAAACAGCATGGAGGTTGCGAGGAACCCCTGCAGATAAGGCTGCTGGTCGATTGCGAAGGTCTGGGTGCCCTTTGAAATGCGATCCAGAACCGAGGCCGACATATCAAAGGTGCCAAGCTCAATCTTGCCGGTCTTGCTCTGCTGATCGATGGAGCTAGCGGCAGCATCTGCAGCCCATGCAGCGAGCGTGATGACGGCGTCAATGGACGGATCCGCGATCAGCTCGGATTTGATTGCTTCAGAAGTACCATTCATGTCCTGGTCAAGGTTAGCAGGAACACGGAGGATGAAGGTGTCTGCGCCAGCCTTCTTCGCACCGTCTTGAACGCCCTTGCAGCGGGTCTCGAGATTTACGGCACCTGGGTTCTGGATGTGGCAGAGGATTTTCTTTGCACCATGAGAAGCGAGATACTTGCCACCCTCAACACCTGCCAGATATTCGTCCGACCCGAAATAGTTTAGCGAGCCGTAATTATCCATCTCACTCTGGCCAGCGTTGAAGGAGATGATCACCACGCCCTTGTCCCGCGCAGCCTTGAGGGCAGGGGTTTCGGATTCTGGCAGCCAGTTCGGGATAGCAATGCCTTTAGCGCCCTGGGCTACAGCCTGTTCGATTAGCGAAGCGAGGTCCGGGCCGAAGTTGTCATAGTTTTGGGTCTGCATGAAATTGACGGTGCCGCCATTAGCCTTGACCATCAGCGAAGCATCATCGACGCCCTTCTTGACCATGTTCCAGAAGCCATCTTGGGCCGAACCCACGATGACGGCGATATCCGTGTTACCCGCATGAGCGCTGGATGCCAGCATGAATGCCATGGCTGCGGTAGCGATTTTCTTGGTGAACGACATGTCGAATTCCTCCTCACGTTAAAGCCGCATGGTTGCGGCTCGACATACTTTTTTGCCTTTTTTGGCCGTGCGGCCGATGCCGGTAGGCACGCGCAGGTCCGCGATCTCAACACAACGACGTTGAGCCTCCTCGTCCAAATTGTGCGCTGGGCCTCCCCCAAAGCGCTGACGGCTCCTAGATCGCTGAGCACCGTCAACGCGTAATGAATGCTACGTTGACATCTTTCAGGTCAATCTGGATTATGATCGCCTCAGAACTTCGTCTCAAATCATTTCAAAAATTTGTACGGATGACCTTTTTTGAGATGCCGAAACCAGAGTGATGGAATTTTTGACATGAAGAGACCAACGATTCCAGACTTGGCAAAAGCTGCAGGTGTATCCGTCTCAACGGTCAATCGAGTACTCTCCGAGCCTGAATCGGTCCGGAGCAATACGCGCACCCGCGTATTGGCAGCCGCTGAGGAAATCGGCTTCTACGGACTTGGCACCATCAAGCAGGCGGCGAAGGCACAAGAGGTGATTCACCGTGTTGGGGTTTTGCTGCAGCGACGGGAGAGACGCTTCTATCGCCTACTCGGCGATTCAATTGCGCAAGCTGCGAAAGTTCATCCTGCCTGCAATATCGATCTGACGGTCGAGTACATGGAAGACCTCACGCCGGAGAAAGTCGCGGCACATATTCAGTCGCTCGGCGGGCGGTGCGAAGCACTTGCGATTGTAGCGCCGCAGCATCCTGCCGTTGCTGACGCGATTGACGCAGTTCTTGAAAGCGGCGTGCCGGTCGTTTCACTTATCGGCCCCCTCACGGCCAAGGGAGGCATCAGCTTTGTGGGGCTCGATAATTGGAAAGTAGGACGCACCGCTGCATGGGCGTTTGACCGCATGGTGAGACAGCCGGGGAAAATAGGCATTCTTGTGGGCAGCCACCGATTGCGAAACCAGGAAATGAACGAAAGCGGGTTTCGTTCTTACTTTCGTGAACATAATTCGGGATTCACGCTGCTCGAACCGTTGCCAACTTACGAGTCAGCCGTGGTTGCCCGTGAACATGTGGAAAAGCTGCTGACAGACCATCCGGATATGTGCGGACTATTCATCTCAGGGGGCGGTGTTACAGGTGCGATAGCCGCACTCAGGGCTACTCCAAAACGGGAAGACTTCGTTACCGTAGGCTATGAACTCTTTGAAGATACGCGGGCTGCTTTGATAGACGGTACGATTTCGCTAATCCTGTCACATCCCATAGAGCGTTTTGCATCAGAGACTATTGCAACTCTGGTGAAAGCGAAGAACGCAGGTCCTGATCACGGGGTATTTAGGATCACGTTTCCATTCGATATGTACAGCCCGGAGAGCATTTGAAGACGACTTGGCTCTTAAGTTGGCCATCCAAGGGTGCACCTACCTCTTCACGTCCGCTTTGGGCCGGAGAACCAACCCGCTGTGCGGGAGGGCGCCTGCGGTTGAGGTAGAGATCAAGAATCGATCGTCACGCTCGCGTTGAGCGTCGTTCAGCTGGAGCAGAGCATGTCGGGCTTCTTCAACAAGGGGCCTGCAATTGCCAGTCCCGAATGGCCCGGTTTTCCGGGCTTTTTCCTTGCCATCATCGGCCCGCCATGCCACCCGGTCCCTGCCCTTCCCTCGACGTCCGAACCTTCCATCGGTTTCAAATGCCGGAGTGAAAAAGCCCGCCGACCTCAGTCTACGTCCGGTCCGCCGAAACGTCGCTCTAACGTGACTTACACGAAAATCCGAAACGCTTTTTGAGGGCTGAATGGACGTCCTAGACATTCTCGATCGTCTCGTCGGCTTTCCGTCAGTCGCCGGCAAGCCGAACCATGACATTGTTGGCTGGATCGGAACCCATCTCACGGAGATCGCGAGGAAAATCGCTGGGGTTAGTTTTCGGTCAGCAAGAGGGGTTCGAGTCCCCATTGTGGGCTACCTCATAAATATACAGCAAAATCAAATACTTACATGAGTCTTTTGGCGGGCCCAGAGGGCGTATTAAAATCGTTGATTTTGTTGAGTTTTTCGTGGGCCAAAATCAGAAATCTTCCCGTATCGTTCCGCATGGTCCCGTGACGCCATACAGCCGACTTTAGCTAACCTCATTTGCGAACGGTCGGAGCCATGCTCCAGAATGGCCGCAGTGGGCCGAGAGCGGACGATCCGGTTTCAACCGACGTCTGCGGTAAGCTGTCGTTCCGAAACCAACCCACAATCGGTCGTCGCACTTGTCAAAGCCGCCTCCCGTACGAGGGTCGACCTCATCGTTGGCGAATAGCTCAGTGTTAGATCTTCAAAAATCGATAGACGAAGCGATCGGTCTGGCCCTTAATCGAGGGATCGAACACCTTGATCGAGTGCGGATCGTCCTTGTTCGCGAGCATGGTGCTTTCCGCGTCCAGTACGAAGCCAGCCGCCTCCACCTCCTCCCGAACGGATGCAGGCTCAATCCGATGCAGCGACTCGGCGGCAGCGAGTTGGCTGCGAAAGCGCCGCGCAATGAGACGGAACTCCGTATATTCCGGGTCGGCGAGTACGCCGATTAGGATCGCCGATCCACTCACCGCAAAGTTGAGGGACTATGTGCCTAAAAGGTTCATCGCCGAGAAGGCGGCGGAGATGATCCTGTTGGACACGCGCCAATGATGTTCCGGCGACGTGCGGCATCTTGCGGATGCCGGAGGCCGCCTGATGGTGAGCCCGAATTTCGATTTGTCGGGGTTCACTGCAGCCTTGAAGGCTGGAATGGTCCTGCATGGACAAAGGAGATTGCTCGCTCCACCCCATGAATGTTTCCAGCCGTGGGGTGGAGCGGAGCATTCGCCTCCGCGGTCAAATGTTGGCGAGCAATTCGTTGACGCGGCTTTCCATGTCGGCAAGCGCGGCATCGACGTCTTTCTGGCCGGTGATCGCAGCGCTCATCTCTTCGCCGACAATGTCCTGGATCGCAAACTGGCGCTGCACCGCTGACGGCAGTGGCCTGCCGAGATCGGCGACGGCGGAGATCGTGTTGCGATGTGGCAGCGCCTTGAAGGCATCGGAGGTGATGATGGCCTTGTAAGCCGGCAGATGGCCGGTGCGCGACCATTCGAAGTCGTTGTCGGCGAAGAACTTCAGGAACTTGCCGATGGCCGCGGTCTGCTCAGGCGTGCGGTCCTTTTGCGACACGGCCCAGGTGTGGCCGTCGGCATATTGCGCATGGGCGCCACCAAACAGCTGCGGATAGGGGTAGACCGCATAGCCACCCTTGTTGAGCGCAGTGCCCTTTGTTTCGGACTGGGCGTTGTTGTCACCGACAACCCACGTGCCGTTGAGCTGGACGCCACCTTCGCCAGCGAGGAAAGCGTTGATCGCGCCGCCATAGTCGAGGTCCTTGGTGGTGTAGCCCTTGTCGAAGATCGCCTTGTACATCTCCACGACCTTCTTGGCTTCCGGCGTGTTCAATTTCACATGCTTCGGGTCGGCAAAGAAGTCGGAATCCTGCTGGAAGAGATAGGTGTAGAGATTGCGGGTGTAGAGCGCCGTCTCATTGGCCAGGTTCTGGACGAAATAGGGCTTGCCGGTCTTCTGCTTGAATTGTTCGGCCTGGGCGAGCAATTCCTCCGGCGACTTCGGAAGCATCGGCGTGCCGTCGGCGTTGACGAGGCCGGCTTGCTTAAAGAGATCCATGTTGATGTGATAGAGCATGGTCCAGCTGTCGATCGGCAGGCCGTAGATCTTGCCGTCCTTGGTGGCGCCGTTGCGCGCCGCATCGGTAAAGGCGTCAGGCGTCACGCCAACGGACTTCAAGAGGTCGTCGAGCGGCATCAACAGGCCCTTGGACTGGTAGTCGGAAAGCGCCGATTCATGGATCGTGACGATGTCGGGAGCATCGCCCGAAGCGAACTGCGCCGTCAGCTGGTCATAGCCCGGCCATTCCACAGTGGAGACGGTGACGTGCACATCGGGATTGTCGGCATTGAACTTGTTGATCAGCGAAGTGATGATGCCACATTCGCCGACGGCCTTGGTGACATCGGTGTTGGTGCCGAAATCGGCATCGCAAGCACCGAAAAAGCGCTGCACGGTCAGTTCGGTTGCCGCAAGGCTCGGGCTGGCCAGCATCATTACCCCCGCGGAGACCGCGGCAAGCAGCATTCTCTTCATTCTCATGTCAGTTTCTCCTCCTGTTTCCGCCACTCCACCCTGGATTGGCGTCATGCGTTCCATCACCGCGGCGCGCTCCTGCGCCGTCAGGCAATCTCGTCATCGCACCGCAGCACCGGAGACGGCCGTGACGATGTATTTCTGGAAAAACAGATAGACGATGAGGATCGGCGCGCCGGCGAACACCGCCTGCGCCATCAGGAAGCCGATGCCTTCGGATTGGGCGAAATTGGTCTGCGTCGAGGCCATGCCGACGGTCAGCGTGTACATGTCCTGCTTGGTCGCCGAGATCAGCGGCCACAGATAGTCGTTCCATGCGCCGAGGAAGGTGAAGATGCCGAGGGTTGCCTGCGCGGGCACCGTGAGCGGCAGAAGCACCTTCCAGAAAATCCTGAACCGGCTGGCATTGTCGAGCATGGCGGCTTCGTCCAGCTCCTTCGGGATGGCCTTGAAATATTGGGTCATCAGGAAGACGCCGAACGAAGCCGACAGGCCCGGGAGGATGAGCCCGTGATAGGTGTTGTGGAACTTCAATACGCTGAAGATCTGGTGGCGGGCGACAAGCACGGCCTGTTCGGGAACCGCCAGGCCGAAGAGCACGATGACGAACAGGATGTTTCGGCCCGGGAAGTTCAGCCGTGCAAAACCGTAGCCGGCGAGCGACGACAGGATCAGCGTGCCAAGCGTCAATCCGCCCGAGACGATGATGCTGTTGAACACCCAGACGAACACCGACGAGGTGCCGATGGTGTTGATGTAGTTCTTGAGCGTGTAGGGCGCGTGAAAGACCGAATTCGGATCGGCCATCAGCTCGACATTGTCCTTCAGTGACAGGCCGATGACCCACAGCACCGGCGCGATCATGACCATCGAAAGCAGGATGACGAGAGCCAGCAACACGCGGTCGCCAAATGCGCGTCCGCCGATGGAAATGGCTGGCGCTCTCATGGCTGATCCGCCTTGTTGCGCGTGACGAGATACTGGGCCATGGCCGCGATCAGGATGAGGATGAACAGGATCTCCGATGCCGCCGCACCCAGGCCCAGATCCCAGCGACGGAATGCGGTGTCGTAGATGTAGAGAACGATAGGCTTGGTCAGGTTGTTCGGGCCGCCGCGCGTCATCAGCCAGGCCTGGCCGAACAGCTGAAATTGCAGCACGATCTGGACAATGATCACCAGGATGAAGGTGCGCTTGATCGACGGCAGGGTGATCGAGCGCAGCGTCTGCCAGCGATTGGCATTGTCCAGGGCGGCTGCTTCGTAGATATCCTGCGGGATTTGCTGCAGGGCCGAGAGAAAGAGCATCATCGGCAGGCCGATGCACCACCAGATGGTGGCAATGGCGATGCCGATCATCGCAAGGCTGGGATCGGAAATGAAAGCCGGCGCAGTGGCGCCGAACCATCCGTAGATCGTCGACAGCAGGCCGACATTCGGAATGAACACGATGCGCCAGATCAGTGTTACGATGGTGACCGACAGCACCGAGGAAGAAAAGAACAAGGTCCGCAGCACGGCGGCGGTGCGGGTGCGGCGGTTGAGGCAAAGCGCGAGAAACAGGCCGATCAGCGCCAGTGTCGGCACCGTCAGAAGCACGAAGTAGAAGGTGTTCCAGACCGATTGCAAAAACACCTTGTCGTGGAACAGCCTGACATAGTTGCCGAACCCGACAAAATTTCCGGACGAGAAGGTGTCGGCCTTGTGGAAGCTCAGCCACATTCCCCACAGCAGCGGGAAGACGAGCAGCGTCGTGAAGAAGAACAGGAATGGCGCGACGAACATGAAGTTTCGCCATTGCGGCGCGTAGATGTCGACGCTTGGGGCCCTGACGCTCGCGGCCGGCGTCGCGGTCTGCGGCATCGTCAGCCGGTCAGCCATATCAGGCCTCCCCCGCATGCCAGGCGCGGCCGGTCTCGTTGAACAGATGTGATTTCTGGCCGTCGAAGGCGAGCCCGACCTTGTGGCCGACCGCGACACGGCTGTTGCCGGCATCGGAGGCGACGATCTGCTGGCCGTCGCCCAGCCGCGCGTAGACCAAGGTGCGTTCGCCGAGCCGCTCGAGCACATCGACCACGCCGTCGGCATTGCCCTGTCCGGCGGCAACGATGCGGACATCTTCCGAACGGATGCCGAAGCTGTACCTGCCGTCGCTCAGCTGGGTGGAGGCGACCCCGGTCTGGACCGATATGCCGTCCGCAAAGCTGGCGGCGGCATTGTCTCCCGATCTGTCGAGCGTCGCCTCGACAAAATTCATCGCCGGGGCGCCGACGAAGCCGGCGACAAATCTGGTCGCCGGGCGTTCGTAGATCTCCATCGGCGAGCCGATCTGCTCGATCCTGCGATTGTTCATGACGACGATGCGGTCGGCGAGCGTCATGGCCTCGACCTGATCATGAGTGACGAAGATCATCGTCGATTGCAGGCGCTGGTGAAGCTGGGCAAGTTCGAGGCGGGTGCGGGTGCGCAACGCCGCATCGAGATTGGAGAGCGGCTCGTCGAACAGGAAGGCCTTGGGCTCCTTGACGATCGCCCGGCCGATGGCGACACGCTGGCGCTGGCCGCCGGAGAGCTGGCCAGGCTTGCGCTCGAGCAGATGCGGCATTTCGAGGATGCGGGCGGCCTCGTTGATCCGCGCGTCGATGACCTCGCGCGACATGCCGACGTTCTCAAGCCCGAAGGCCATGTTGTCGCGCACGCTCATATGCGGATAAAGCGCATAGGACTGGAACACCATGGCAATGCCGCGCTTGCCCGGCGGCAGGTGGTCGATGCGTTCGTTGTTGATGGCGATCTCGCCGCTGTCGACGGTTTCGAGGCCGGCGATCATGCGCAGCAGCGTCGATTTTCCGCAGCCGGACGGTCCAAGGAACACGATGAATTCACGTGCCTTGATGGAAAGCGACAGGTCCTCAAGCACCGACATGGTACCGAACCGCTTGCTCACATTCCTGATCTCGATATCGGCCGTCACGTCGACGCTCCTCCTCAGCGCATGCACTTTCCGACAATCCGCCTGAAGTCAGAGCTTCAGGCGGATCATCTGGTAGGAATAGGCCGGCAGCGACAGGCGGAGCTTGTCGCCAGCCAGCGAGGCGCCCTCCCCCTTCCTGGGGCCGACATTGCCGGGGTTCCCGGCCGAGTTGACGGCTTTCAGATCCGCGTGCGTGATCGCCTGGTGATCGACGATGTCGCCCGTGCCGAAACCGCTGATGTCGATGACGGTTTCGATTGCCTCGTCCGGATGGCGGTTGACGGCGAAGAAGGTGACATGCCCGGTTTGCGTGTCATGCACGCCGGCGACGTCGACATAGGCAACGTCGCCGGCGACGTTGGACTTGTAGGTCGGGCTTTCGACCTTGAGATCCAGCGCGTTGCCGCGGCCGTAGATCGAGGCATAGAGATAGGGATAGAAGATCGTCTGGCGCCATGCCGGGCCATTGGGAACGGTCATGATCGGTGCGATGACGTTGACCAGTTGCGCCATGCACGCGATCTTGACGACGTCGGAACGGCGGATGAAGGTGTTGAGGATCAGTCCGACCTGCAGCACGTCCTCGAAATTGTAGATGTCTTCGAGCAGTGGCGGGGCAAAGGGCCAGCCGTCATTGCCGCCGAGGATTTTCTTGTCCTGCTCCTTGGAATGGTACCAGACGTTCCATTCGTCGAACGAGATGTAGACCTGCTTGCTGGAGCGCTTCTTGGCCTTGATGTAGTCGATGACGCCTGAGACCGAGACGATGTAGTCGTCGAGCTTCTCGCTCATGGCGAGGTAGTTCGGCGCATCATTGGCTTCGTTGTCGAAATACATATGCAGCGAGATGTAGTCGACCTCGTTGTAGGTGTGGTCGAGAACCACCGCTTCCCATTCGGGATAGGTCGGCATCCTGGCATTCGAAGAACCGCAGACCACGAGTTCGAGCGACTTGGAGAAGGCGCGCATCGCCTTGGCGGTCTCGTGGGCCAGGCGGCCATACTCGTCGGCGGTCTTGTGGCCGATCTGCCAGGGGCCGTCCATTTCGTTGCCGAGACACCAGAGCTTGACGTCGAAGGGCTGCTTGCGGCCGTTGGCGATGCGCTTGTCGCTCCACTCACTGCCGCCAGGATGATTGGCGTATTCCAGAAGGTTGCGGGCTTCATCGAGGCCACGCGAGCCGAGATTGACGGCCAGCATCATCTCGGTGTTGGCGGAGGCGCACCAGTCGGCAAATTCATGCAGGCCGACTTCGTTGCTTTCCGACGTATGCCAGGCAAGGTCGAGGCGCACCGGCCGCTCTTCCCTGGGGCCGACGCCGTCTTCCCAATTGTAGGCGGAAACAAAATTGCCGCCGGGATAGCGCACGATCGGAACATTGAGTTCCCTGACCAGATCGATGACGTCCTGACGCATGCCATTGGCATCTGCCGTCGGATGGCCCGGCTCATAGATGCCGGTGTAAACCGCACGCCCGAGATGCTCGATAAAGGACCCATAGAGCCTCGGATCGATTTTCGAGACGACATAGTGCGGATGCGCCGTGACGGCTGCCTTCATGCGTTTTCCTCCCATGATATCACAAATGATGATTTAAATCATCTTGTCCGATATCAAAGGGAAGCAGCACCCATCCGTCAAGTCAAAAACAGCCAAATGTCTGACAATTTAACTGCAGCCTCGGTCATCAATGTAAGCAAACGACTGAAATTGCTGCGTTATCTTCGAAACCCGATTTGATGATATCAACCGGTTTTGATCCTGAGCAGAATGTCCTGGTCGTAGTTTCCAAATCCCTTGCCGAAAATGTTGATCCCGCCGGGGCGCTTGGCGTCGTCCTTGACGCCGATGCGGATGCGGATTGAATGATGGCCCTTGAGGTCGAGCGCGGCGAGGCTGGTTTCGGAAATCCTGACCCCGTCGACGTAAGTGCCGTCAGCGGAAATTCGCCAGTTCTTCAGCTTACCATATTGCGAGCCCTTGAGCTTCCACCAGGCCGGCGTGAAGACACCGCGCTTGTCGCCGAAATCGCCGGGCGACGTCCAGGTGCCGACATCGACGCCATTGATCGTCAGCGTGATGTCGGAGGGCCAGTCGGCGCTGGTGCCCGGCACCTCCGAGGACAGTTCAATCCCCACTTCGAGCTCGGTAATCTCGGCATTGGCGAGCTTGGCATTGTTGGGAAACTGATACTCGACAAAGCCGCGCGTGAACCATAGCAGCCCAGCCTTCATACGGTCCGGATCGAGGAAAGTATTCGGTACGTCGAGCAGACCGATAATGCCATCTGGAGAGCACAGGCCGCAGGGTGCCGTCACCTCGAAACCAGTGTAGAGCCCGATCGGCATCGACACTTCGATGGCGTTGTTCTTGACCGCGCGATACTCGCTCTTGAACACCACGAGCACTTCCTCGGCGGTCGGGTAACAAATCTTCTGGCTGCCTTTCTTCGCCTTCTGGTTCTCGGTCCGGATCAGGCCCGCATCCTCGAGCACCTGGATATTGGTCGAGACCGTCGATTGCGGCAGCGACAGCACGGCAGCGATGTCGTTGACATTCATCGGCCCTTTTTCATGCAGCAGTTTCAGCATGGAAATTCGCGCCAAGGAGGCCAGCCCCTTGAGGACGGCGATGCCTTCCTCAGGTTCGATCACCAGAAAATTGCTGCTCATGGAATTCCCAGCCCACGCCAAAATCTGTACCCGAAACTGTCTTGTATATCGGGATATCTGATTTAATCAATGCGCTGGCAGAACCTCAGGTCACTTTGGTTGATCCGCGGCTGCGTGCGCAACTATTGCCTGACGAACGTGCCCGTGTAGGTCTGGCCCGCAAGCGCAACGGTTGCGGCCAGGGTTCCGTCGGGCAGCATCGCAAAGCTGAGGTCGGCGCCATTCGGGAGCCGTCCAAGCTTCAACGTGGTGCCTGTAATTCTACCTGCGCCGGCTGCCTCTCCCGGATAGTTGTCGGCCAGATTTCCCCACGCATAGGTGACCGTCACCTTTCCGTTGGAAGAAATCGTCTGAACCGCAAGTTTGGCTTCATACATTCCCTCCAATCGTCCGGCCCATAGGCCCGAAAAGGCAGCGTATTTTGCTGGAATGCCCTTGCCAGGAGGCGTGATCGCCACGGATTGATCCATGCTTGCCGAACTGGAAGAAACGACGGCGGGACCCAAGGCAGGTTGGGATGGAGTAGGACCAGATTCTGTCCCAGGTTCGAGAGCGGCGGGTTGCCGCGTTTCAGGGGCGGCTTGGCACGCGACCAGGGCAAGGGCCGAGAAGCCAAGCATTGCGGTGCCCATTCGGTGTGCCATTTTCCGTACTCCCGGCCCATCTTTGACTCTGGGCGCAGGCCGACCTTATCACTCGTTTTCGCAGTCCGTCTCCAGGCAAAGCAAGGGCGTAGGACAGCTGCTTGCAGGAACAGGCAACGGCCACGAGCGAACGCGGCCAGCTCGCCCAGGCTGGCACAATCAGTCGAAGAAGCCCGCGTCTTCTTCGCCAAGATACTTTTTCGCGCCTGCGGCGTCGATGTCGACGCCCAATCCTGGAGCCTCGAGCACGTCGATCATCGAATCCGTCACCACCTGCTTCGGCAGCCCAATGACGATGTCCTCCCACCAGGGGTCGGAGGCGCTCGGATATTCGAAAGCGATGTAGTTGGCGGGCAAGGTGGCGCAGACATTGATCAGCGCGCCAAGGCCGAGCAGGCCGTTGGCAGTACCGTGCGGCGCCATCAGGATCGAGTGCATGTAGGCGTGTTCGGCGATCCATTTCAGCTCGGCAATGCCGCCGACATCGGCGGGATCGGGGCCGATGATGCGCACCGCCTGCGTCTCGATCAGTTCCTTGAAATTGTGCCTGAGGTAGATTTGCTCGCCGGTATGGATTGGCGTCGAGGTGGAGGTGGTCAGCTCCCGATAGGCCTGCGGATTGACCCACGGCACATAATCGCCGGTCAGCATGTCCTCGAGCCACATCAAATTGTACTTCTCGACCGAGCGAGCGAACTTGATCGCATCCGGCAGCATCCAGCCGGGGCCGCAATCAAGCGCCAGGCTGACCTTGTCACCCAGAACCTCCTTCATCGCGATCACGCAGTCGAGCATGTGATTGAAACCGCGCTCACTGATCACGCCCTGGTCCATGGCACCGTGGTAGCCGGCCTTGTTCTGCGTCACGCCGTAGTGGAAGCTCTCGATGCTGTCCTTCATGTTGGAGTGGAACGAGATTCCTTGCTTGACCATGAAGAAGTTCTGCGGCTGCTCCATCATCCATTTAACATCGGCGGCGTAGTCCTCCGGCCGGTCACCCGTGCGTTTCCGGCGGATCGAGCCGTTGTAGACGCGCACCTTGTCGCGCACCTTGCCGCCGAGCAGCTTGTAGACCGGAACGCCCGCCGCTTTCCCGGCGATATCCCACAAGGCGTGCTCGATGGCGCTTACCGCCGCGCCATAGGGCTTGAAAGAGCCGCGTTGGCGGATCTTCAGCATCACGCGCTCGACGTCAGTCGGATCCTCGCCGATCAGGGCGTCGCGAAAATGCAGCACCCAGGGTTTGAGATAGGGCTTGGTGTATTCGACTTCGCCCAGGCCGTGCAGGCCCTCGTCGGTGACGATGCGAATGATGGGGTGTTTGCCGATAACGGCACAGCGGAGGTCGGTGATTTTCATGGGACTGCCTATTTCACCGATGAGAAGGCGGTCGGCGCCAACAATTGGTTGGTGATATTGGCGAGGATTGGCCCATCGCTTTCAGACTCGTCGCGCACTTTGAACCACTCTGGATCGGTGACGAAGGCCTTCCACTTCACTTCGCGCTCAGCCAGCGATTCCCAGGCGATGAAGTAGATGAGGCGATTGCTGCTTTCGCCCACCATCGTGGTGAAGAACCCGGCTTGGCGAATGCCGTGCTTGTCCCACAGAGCCAGGGTGTGGTCGTTAAAGCGCTTGAGCAGCGCCGGTAGCCGGCCAGGCAGGCACTCGTAGACTCTCAGCTCGTAGATCATGTCTTCTCCTTGTCGCCTCTCCCCTGGAGAGAGGCAGGCGCTTCGCGCCGGTTGAGGGGGCTCGTCCCCCATTCTGTGTGCTTGGCCTCACCCCCGTCCACGATCCTTTCCATTGAGAGGAGCGTGACCACCGGTGACATAGCGGGGATTGGATCAGGCGTTCCTCCCCCCTTTTTTTGGGGAAGGCCGTGAAAGTGCGGGGTTGGGCACGAAACTTAGCTCCAGGTGCGATCCCAGGAATACTCGTTGTCCCAGCGATCCGTTGGCTGCCATATCCCCGTGACACCGGGCTGCAGATGCCGGCTGATCACCTCGTCGACCACGTCGTCGATGCCCAGTCCCGGCTTGTCCGGCACTGTGATGAACCCGTCCTTGACCAGTGGCTTGGGCAAGCCGGTGACGATGTCGTCCCACCACTCCACTTCGACGCTGTGATATTCGAGCGCCATGAAGTTTTCCGTGGCCACCGCGACATGCGCGGCCGCCATCGCGGCGATCGGGCTTTCCGCCATGTGAATGGCCATGGCAACGCCATGGTCCTGCGCCGCGTCGCCGATCTTCTTGGTCTCGAGAATGCCGCCTGACGTAAGCAAGTCCGGGTGGATGACCGAGATGCCTGCGTTGAGCAGCGGCTCGAATGCTTCCTTGAGGTAGATGTCTTCCCCAGTGCAGATCGGCACGGAGGTGGCCTGCTGCAGCTGCCGATACTGCTCGGTGTATTGCCAGGGAATCACGTCCTCGAGCCAGGCTGGTGCGTATTTCTCGATGCGCCGGGCGAGGCGAATGCCGTCCTGCAGCGAGATGTGGCCGACATGGTCGATGGCGAGCGGGATCTCGTAGCCGATCACTTCGCGGACTTCGTGGATATATTGGTCGAGCAGGTCGATGCCCTTTTCGGTGAAGTGGAGGCCGGTAAAGGGATGCGGGACGTTCTGCGCGTCATAGGCGGCGTTGCGCGCGCGGCGCTCGTCCAGCGTGCGTGCCGGGCCGCGAGCGGCATGCGTGCGGAAACCGTCGAGCACGCCGGCCGGCGCCACCACCGCGCCCGGGATGTGCGAGACCTGCGCCAGGCCGAGGTCCATCTTGAGGAAGGTGAAGCCGAGATCCATCCGCGCCTTGAGCCGCTTGCCGGTCTCGGTGCCGCTGGGCTTGTCCGCGTCGGTGTCGCAATAGACGCGCACCTTGTCGCGGAACCGTCCGCCGAGCATCTGGTAGATGGGCACGCCATAGGCCTTGCCGGCGAGATCCCACAGCGCGATCTCGACTGCCGACACGCCGCCGCCCTGCCGGCCGTGCGCACCGAATTGCTTGATGCGGCGGAACAGCCGGTCGATGTCGCAAGGGTTCTCGCCAAGCAGCCGGCTTTTGAGCATCAGCGCATAGGTGGCGCTGGCGCCGTCGCGCACTTCGCCAAGCCCGACGATCCCCTGGTTGGTGTAGATCTTGAGCAGCGCCGAGGTGAATGGCGCGCCGACGATTTCAGCGACCCTGATGTCGGTGATGCGAAGGTCGGACGGCCGGGAGTTGGTGTTCACCCGATTGAGGGCATCGCCGGCTACACTGGTCTTTGGCATGCTTGTCCTCGTACTAGTCGGCGGGACTTTTCGTCCGCACGCTGCGCCGGCATGGAGTGTTGCTAGCCCAGCTCTATCTCGTGCGCCTGCAGGTAGTCGCGGTCCATCTCGACACCGAGACCAGGCTTCGACGTCAGCTTGAGGCTGCCGTTCGAAACGGCGAGCGGTGTGTCGATGAGGTGATCATATTTGCCCAGGTTCCACTCCGACGTCTCGAGCTTGTAGAAGTTGGGAACGGTCATCATCACCTGCGCGCCGGCAACCACGTTGATCGGCCCCGCGGCATCATGCGGCGAGACCGGGATGTAGTAGGCTTCGCACAAAGCGGAAATCTTCTTGAGCTCGGTAATGCCCCCGGTCCAGGTGACGTCCGGCATGATGTAGTCGGCGAGCTTGTTCTCCAGCACCGGGACGAAATCCCACTTGGTGTGGCCGCGCTCGCCCCATGAGATGGCGGCACTGACCTTCTCGCGCACCTGCTTGAGGGCGTTGAGGCTCTCGGGCGGACAGGGCTCCTCGAACCAGTCGATCTGGCCGGCCTCCTCGAGGCTGCGGCAGAGGCGAATGGCGGTGGGAACGTCGAAGCGGCCATGCGCATCGATGAGGATGTCGACATCGGGGCCCGCCGTTTCGCGGATCAGCGCGGTCAGTTCGGCCGCCTCGCGCTCGTCCTTGCGCGTCATGCCGCCATCGAGGTAGCCGTCCCGCTGTTCGCGCGACTGGCCGTCGGGGCTGCGGCCCTGGTGCGGGAAAGGGTCGAACTTCAGCGCCGTGTGTCCGGACTCGACGATGTCAAGAATTTCGCGGACCACAGCCTCCTTGCTGGTAAATTTGGCCTGGTTGGGATGGGTGTAGAGCGAAATTTCATCACGCACCGGTCCGCCCAGCAGCTCGTAGATCGGCTTGCCAAGGACTTTGCCCCGGATGTCCCAGAGGGCGATGTCGATGGCGCTCACGCATTCGACGGCGGCGCCGCGGCTGCCCATGTAGGTGAAGCTGCGGAAAACCTTGTGCCAGAGGTGCTCGATGCGCGCTGGGTCCTCGCCGGTCAGGGCGATGCCTATCTGCCGCAGGATCGTGCAGAGAGCGCGGTTGGCGAGCCTGGTCGTGGTGGTGATCTCTCCCCAACCGCTCACCCCCTCGTCGGTCGTCACTTCGACGAACAGATACTCTCCCCAGTAGGAAGCATCGGACTTGATCAGCCACGGCCGGATGCTCGTGATCTTCATCTCAATTACCTCTTCTGGAATGGGTCAGGCTGGCGCTGTCCAGACCGGATCTTCTATCCTGCCCGGGCAGCGTTGCGTGCCCGCATGTGTTCGAGGACATGCCGGCCGGAGCCTTCGACATGGCGTGCTATGAGTTCGGCTGCCTCGTCGGCATTTCCCGCTTTTACATGCGCGATGAGTTCGCGATGCTCGCGAATGATCGCGGCACGCCGGGCAAGCGTGAAGTTGAAACGCCGGCTCACGGCTCGCAGCACTTCGCGATGCTTCCACCAAAGCTCGGCGGCATGGCGATTGTAGTGCCGCTGGTACATCACGGTGTGGAAGGCGGTATCCAGCTCACTGTGCCGGAACGTGTCGGCAAAGTTGTTCTCTTCAATCAGGCCCTGGATGCGTTCGAGTTCGGCAATGTCCTCTCCAGTCGCCATATTCACAAACCATCGCGTCAGAGCCGGCTCGATCAGCACCCCGATCTCGTAGATATCCCGGACAAAATCCTGATCTATTGGCCGGACGCGCGCGCCGCGATTGGGGAGGAAGGTGACAAACCCCTCCCCGCGCAAGAGCTGCAAGGCCTCGCGCACGGGGTTGGTCGACGTGCCGTGACGGCGGGCAAGATCGGTCACCACAAGCCGCTCGTTGGCGGCGAGCCGTCCCTCAATGATGTCTTCCCTGATCAGCTGATAGAGCGAGGCTCCCTCGCTGGAGGCCCCGATGGGGTCAATCCCCTCGGGCGGTTCTGCTTTGAAATCGCTTGTTTCGGCCAAGGCCGGCTCCCCAAATTAATACACGCCTTGCTCGATATCACGCACGGTTTCCATAAACAATGTACGATTTAGCGCGTTGACACGTAATCCACTATCTGAAAACGTACGAAGTGACCGAAGGGATACATAAAACAGCAGACGTCCCGCGATCGAACGAATGAGACCGCCTGCCTCGACGCAGAGCGGCATGGGAGAGAACCTGGAGGATACCTATGACGAGGATCACACTCGGCGGTGCCGTCCTGCGCGGCACTGTCTCCACTGCATTAATGGTGTCGCTGATGTCCGCGTCGGCGCTGGGCGCGCCGCCGGTCGATTTGAGCAAATGGTCGCCGGAGTATGTGCGCTCCATTGCAGGCACACAGGAGTTTGATACGGCGGCCGATTGCGGCAAGGTCACTCCGCTCGACTACAAGGGGCGACTGACCTTCTGGTACCAGGGTGTGTTCGAGGGCGACCCCGACCTCCTGCGCCAGTACTACAAGGAGTTCTTCGAGACCTTCCGTAAGACCTATCCAAACATCCAGCTCGAGGAACAGGCCCTCACCTATAACGACCTGCTCGACAAGTTCCGTACCGCGCTGCTGGGCAATGCCGCGCCGATGGCGGTCCGCCTGCAAATCCTGGGTGGCACCGAGTTCGCTTCAAAGGGCTATCTGGAGCCGCTGAAACCCGAGGATGTGGGGTATTCGACCGAGGATTTCTGGCCCGGCGCCATGAAGGCCGTGACCTGGGATGGGGTGACCTACGGCATTCCGACCAACAACGAGACGATGGCGTTCATCTGGAACGCCGATATCTTCAAGCGAGCAGGCCTCGATCCGGACAAGGCTCCGGCAACCTGGGACGACGTCGTCAAGTATTCCAAGCAGATTCACGACAAGCTCGGCATTGCCGGTTACGGTCTCGTGGCCCGCAAGAACGCCGGCAACACGCCGTACCGTTTCATGCCGCAGCTGTGGGGCTATGGCGGCGGCGTCTTCGATGAAGCCTCGGCGAGCCCGACCTACAAGGAGGTCGAACTCAATACCCCGCAAAGCAAGGCGGCGCTGCAAGCCTCGTACGACATGTATGTTCGCGACAAGTCGGTTCCGGTCTCGGCACTCACCAACCAGCAGGCCGATAACCAGCCCCTGTTCGTCGCCGGCCAGCTTGGCATGATGATCTCGCACCCGTCCGACTACAACGTCATGCTCGACCTGCAGAAGAAGGCGACAGGCACCGACAAGGACAAGGCGCAGACCGTCATCGACAACATGCGCTACGGTCTTATCCCGACCGGTCCCGACGGCAAGCGCGCCGTCGTGTTCGGCGGCTCGAACATCCACATCCTGAAGCCCGAATATGTCGAGGGCGGCAAGGTGGACGAGCCGGCTGCAAAGGCGATCATCTGCATGTGGACCAGCCCCGAATGGTCGCTGAAGATGGCCTATGCCGGCTCGAACCCGGGCAACCTCAACGGCTTCAAGACCAAATGGATGAAGGAACGCCTGGAGAAGATCAAGTTCCTCGATGTCACCACCTCGATGCTGCCATACGGCATCCCGTTTCCAGCACTGCCGCAGGCCCCGGAGATCATGAACATCATCGTCCCGGATATGCTGCAGAATGCCCTGACCGGAGCGATGACCGTCGACCAGGCAGCGGACGACGCGGCCGAGAAGGTAAAGAACCTGATGGAAGGCAAACTCTAGCCTGAGCCTGACACACGATCTGGCCGGCTGTGCCGACGGTGCAGCCGGCTAGCTCCGAGAAAACAAGGGCGCGCCACAGTGACGATCATGACCGGCAAGGCCGAGGCTCGCCGAACATTGCAAACCGGCTGGTCCGGCGTGCTGCGGAATGTGTGGGGGCACCGCGCCGACTACGCATACGTGCTGCCGGCGATTGCCGTGATGCTCATCGTCATCGCCTATCCGATCTATTACACGATCGAGCTGTCGTTTTTTAAGACGCCGCCTGGCCTGCAGCTCCGCGACAAGACCTTCATCGGCTTCGACAACTACACGGCCATCCTCACCAGCCGGGTGTTCTGGAAAGTCACCTGGAACACTTTGATCTGGACGCTGGCGTCGACGTTCATCTCCTTCGTCCTGGGGTTTGGCGCAGCGCTGGCGCTCCACCGCGACTTTGTCGGCCGTGGTGTCATGCGCGCCATCCTGATCATTCCATGGGTCATCAGCGCGGTCGCCGCCTCCTACATCTGGAAGTGGATCTATCATTCGGACTTCGGGATCATCGGCGCGGTGCTGGTCGGCCTCGGATTGGCCGACCGGCCGCCGAATTTCATCGACAACGTCAGCACGGTGCTGCCCTCCCTGATTGTCGTCAATATCTGGCGCGAGTTTCCGTTTGCCATGATCATGATGATGGCCGGCCTGCAGACAGTTCCCGAACAGCTGCTGAGCGCCGCAAAAGTCGACGGGGCCAGTGCCTGGCAGCGCTTCTGGCACGTTACGTTCCCGCATCTGAGCAGCGTCTCGACGGTGACGATCCTGCTGCTCGCAGTTGCCAATTTCAATTCCTTCATCATCCCGTGGATCATGACCGGCGGCGGACCGTCCAATGCATCGCATATCTGGATCACACACATTTACGAGCTTGCCTTCGGACGGCAGCTTTGGGGGGTGGCTTCGGCCTATTCGGTGCTGCTGTTCCTCATGCTGATGACGCTTGGCTACTTCTACGTCCGGGCGCTCAGCGGCAACGATCGCAAGGAGGGGGGCGCATGAGCACGATCACCGAGACAGTCCCTCGAGGTCAGACAGGTCGGCGCATGCGCGTCGACGGATGGCGGTGGGCGGGGCGCATCTTCCTCGTGTTCATGCTGCTCTACACCGCGCTGCCGATGGTCTGGATGCTGCTTACGTCGATCAAGTCCGGGTTCGCGGCGATGCAATTCCCGCCGCAATGGTGGCCGGACGAGCCGACCCTCGCCAGCTATCAGAAGCTACTCGATCCGCAGAACAGTGTCGGCCAGGACTTCCTCCGCTTCTTCTGGAACAGCCTTTTCGTGTCGACCGCCACGACGATCCTTTCCGTGATCGTGGCTGTCCCTGCGGCCTACGCGTTTTCGCGCTTCCGTTTCCCCGGCCGGAACTTCCTGTTCTTCGCCGTGCTGCTGCGCAACATGTTCCCGGCGGTGATCTTTCTCGTGCCGCTTTTCATCCTGATGCGCATGCTCGGGCTGGTGAACACGCATGGCTCGCTGATCCTCACCTATCTCACTTTCGGCCTGCCGCTGGCGATCTGGCTGCTCAAGGGTTTCTACGACAACATCCCGGTGCAGCTCGAGCAGGCGGCGCGCATCGATGGGGCAACGCGGTTCCAGGCCTTCATTCTGATCGTGATGCCGCTCTCGACGCCGGGCATCATCGCCACCGCGATCTATTCCTTCATCGGCGCGTGGAACGAGTATATCTACGCCTACACCTTTCTCTCCAAGAACGAGCAGCTGACGCTGCCGGTCGGCATCCAGCGTTTCTTCTCGGAAAATACAACGGACTTTCCGGGCCTGATGGCGGCCAGCTTCATGATGAGCGTGCCCGTCGTGGTGCTGTTCCTCGTCCTGCAACGATACTTCGTACGCGCCCTTACAGAAGGCGCGGTCAAGCACTAGGGAGTTTTGCCGATGGCCCACGTGGTCCTGAGAGATCTCGTCAAGACCTATGGCGGCTTCAAAGCCGTCAACGAGGTTTCGCTGACCGTCAATGACGGCGAGTTCGTTGCACTGGTCGGCCCCTCAGGCTGCGGCAAGACAACGACGCTCAATCTCGTCGCGGGGCTGATCCCGATCACATCGGGTGACATCGTCATCGGCGACCGGGTGGTCAACGACCTCGACCCCAAGGACCGGGACATCGCAATGGTGTTCCAGAACTACGCGCTCTACCCGCAGAAATCGGTCTACAAGAACCTGGCGTTCCCGCTGCAGATGCGCAAACTGCCCAGGGACGAGATCGACAAAAAGGTCAGGGAAGCGGCGCGGGTGCTCGACATGACGCACCTGCTCGAGCGCAAGCCGCGCGAACTTTCGGGCGGGCAGCAGCAGCGTGTGGCGCTCGGCCGTGCCCTCGTGCGCGACCCCGCAGTGTTCCTGATGGACGAGCCGCTCTCCAACCTCGATGCCAAACTGCGCGTGCAGATGCGCTCGGAAATCAAGCGCTTCCACCAGGACCTCAAGGCGACGATCATCTATGTGACGCACGACCAGCTCGAAGCCGTGACAATGGCCGACAAGATGGCGGTGATGAATGGCGGCTTCCTGCAGCAATATGATTCACCGGCGCAGGTCTTTGCCCATCCGGTGAACATGTTCGTCGCCAGCTTCATCGGCAGCCCGGCAATGAGCCTTATCGCGCTGGAGGCATCGACGGCAAACGGCAACACCGTGTTGACCGGCGCTGAGGGCTGGCGTCTCGAGCTCTCGCAGCCCAACGCCCGGAAGGTTGCCAAGGCAACGACCCGGAAAGTCGTGCTCGGCGCACGTCACTCGACGATCAAGCTCCACAAGAGCGCGGTGCCGGGCAGCGTCCCGGCCAAGGCCTACACGGTGGAGCCGACCGGAGACGTCACCTTCGTGCAGGCGTTCCTGTCGGGCGCCATCGTCAACGTCAGCGTGCCGCCAACCATTGCAGTCGCGCCCGACGAGCAAATCTGGCTCGAGTTCGACCAGGAGCGGATGCATCTGTTCGACGGCGAAACCGAAATGGCCCTCAAGGCCGATTGAGACAGGGACGGGTGCATGTCGAGCGTGGGCGTGAATGACTGCGAAGCTTAAGATCACCGCGATCAAGCCCTATCCGGTGTGGGTGGGAACGCGCAACCAGATGCTCGTCAAGGTCGAGACAGACCAGGGCATCTTCGGCTGGGGCGAAAGCGGCCTGAGCGGTCGCGAGAAGGCGGTGGCCGGCGCGGTCGAGCACTATCGCGAGTTTCTCGTCGGCCGCGACCCGATGCAGATTGGCCGGATCTGGCAGGAGGTCTATCGCAGCCAGTACTTCGAAGGCGGACGCGTTCTGCAGGCGGCGATTTCCGCCATCGACATCGCCCTGCACGACATCAAGGGCAAGGCGCTGGGGGTGCCGGTCTACGAGCTGCTCGGCGGCAAGCAGCGCGACCGCGTCCCCACCTTCGCCTCGACCGGAGACGAGGCCGAGGGCGATGTTGCCATCGAGCGCGCCCGCGAACTGCGCGCGCAGGGGTGGCAGGCGATCCGCTTCTTCCCCGTCGGACAAAGCAGCAGAGACATCTTCGAGCCGCGCGAGTCGATCGGCGCTACCGCAAGGATGTTGAACAAGGCACGCGAGGCGCTGGGCGACGAGGTCGTCCTCGGCATCGACTATCATCACCGGCTATCGGTGGCCGAGGCGGCAAGCTTCTGCAACAAGCTCGGCCGCGGCGTGCTTGATTTCCTCGAGGAGCCGATACGCGACGAGACGCCGGAGGCCTACGAATCGCTGCGCACGATGACCGACATCCCGTTTGCCATTGGCGAGGAATTTGCCAGCAAATGGCAGTTCCTGCCCTATATCGAGCGCGGCATCCATCAGTTCAACCGGCTCGATATCTGCAATGTCGGCGGGTTCACCGAGGCGATGAAGGTCGCTGGCTGGAGCGAGGCGCACTATGTCGACATGATGCCGCACAATCCCCTGGGTCCAGTATGCACGGCGGCGACCGTGCATCTTGCCGCCGCGGTACCCAACTTCGCGTGGCTCGAGACCAGGGAGCCCGAAAAAAAGCTGGGCTTCGACAGTTCAGACTTCTTCCCCGTGCAACCGCGGCTCGACGGCGCCTGCTATCCGGTCAGCGATCTGCCGGGGCTCGGCGTCGAGGTCAACGAAGCGGCGGTGCAGTCGCAGAGTCTGCGTTTCTGGGAAGCGCCACACCTCAGGCGCCGCGACGGTTCCGTTACCAACTGGTAGTTCCAATTCAACCGGAGTCCACGATGACACACACTCCCGACATCACGCGGCCGCCCAAAGAGCTGATCGACGCGCTGAGGGAGATCGGCGCCGCGACGGTTGCCGGCACGCTTGGCCACATGGGCTTTCGCAATCCACACATGGTCGGTCCGGTGGCGCAGAACCACGGCAAGTCGATCGTCGGGCCGGCGCTGACGCTGCAGTTCCTGCCGCAGCGCCCGGACCTGTTCAACGAGGGCGAATATGCCGATCCGGAGACGCAACTGCACCGGCACGTGCTCTATCACGCGCAGGCGGGCGATGTGGTCGTCGTCGACGCGCGCGGCGACATGAGTTCGGGCGTCTTCGGCGATATGATGTCGACGTATTTCAAGGGTCGGGGTGGCGCGGGCATCGTCATCGACGGGTGCATGCGCGATCGGCCCAATGTCGAAAAGCTCGATCTGCCCCTGTGGCTGCGCGGCTGGACGCCCAACTACCATGTGCAGACCAGCATCTATCCCAACGCCGTCAACGTTCCGATTGCCTGCGGCGGTGTCACGGTGATCCCCGGCGACATCATCATCGCCGACGACGACGGGGTGGTGGTGCTTCCCGTCGCAATGGCCGCAAGGGTAATCGAAGAAGCCAAGAAGCATCACGATTGGGAAGAGTTCTCGCGCGAGAAGCTCATGCAGGGCGGGTCGTTGCAACGCTATTATCCGCTGCACCCAGATGCCAGCGATGAATATGAGGCATGGCGGAAAGCCAATCCCAAACCCTGATAGACGGGACGAGATCAAGAGGCCGACAGCTCGCCGATCGCAATGCTGCTAATACCTATTTCACTGGCTCTGGCATCACGGCACGACCTTCGGCGGCAGCAAGCCTGCTCCGCATCACTTCGCGGCGCTTTCGGAATTCTGTGTATTCCTGGTCGGCCAGTACCCCGATCAGGATTACCGATCCACTCACGGCAAAGTTGAGCGAGGAGGGAATTCCCAGAAGATTGACAAGGTTCTGCAGCACCTGCAGCAGGATCGTTCCGAGCACCACACCAATGATTGAGCCCTCCCCGCCGCGCAGCGAGAACCCGCCAAGGACGGCGGCAGCGATCGCGTAGAGCTCGTAGAAATTGCCGTGTGAGCTCGGCAGGATCGAGCGCGTGTACATTGCGAGAAAGATGGAAGACAGCGCTGTCAGCCCGGCGCAGATCACATATGCGGAGATGATGACCCTCCCCGTACGGATTCCGGAGAACCGCGCGGCTTCTTCGTTTTTGCCGACAGCGTAGAGATACCGTCCGAAGGCGGTACGGTGCAGAACCATCCACATCACCGCCGCCAGCACGAGCAGGAAGACAAAGGAATGAGGAATGGGAATGGACGTGTAGGCGTTGTTGGTAAGAACCGCGACCAGATCGGTGCGGCCGGTGGTTAGATATTCCAGTTCCTCGAACCGGGTTTCGTAGGGAAACCCGGCCGTCGCATCCTGGGTATAGAAGCGGGCGATCCCACGATAGATCAGAAGCCCGCACAGCGTCACGATAAAGGGCTGCAGGTGCTTCTTGGTGATGAGCAAACCGTTGATCAGACCCAACAGGAGGCCAATGCACACCACGATGAGCACTGCCAGCGGCCAAGGCACACCGCGATTGGCTATGAGGTCGACGAAAATGACGCCAAGCAGCGCAATGACCGAGCCTGCGGACAAATCGATGCCGCCGGTAATGATCACCAATCCCTCGGCAATCGAAAACACGCCAAAGAGGCCGACAAGATTGGCTGTATTGGCGATGTTGATGGGCGAAAGAAAGCGTGGGTTTATGACGGCCACGACTGTACCCACGACCATGATCAGGACAAATAGCCCTGCGTCTTTTTTGAGATTCAGCATTGATCGTCCCCCACGGATTGTCCCGGATGCGCTTTTGCGAGCGCCATGATTCTGGCTGTTGGCGAGATCTTCCGTTGAAGGCTGCAACGAAAGCCGGATTGGCTTGCTGTCAGCCCTGCCGGTCTCCAACCGCGAGCCTGAGGATGTTTTCCTCGCTGCACTGGTCCCGAGCGAGAATGCCCGTGATGCCGCCCTGGTGCATGACCGCCACGCGATCGGAAACCCCGATCACTTCCTCCATGTCCGAGGAGATCATCACGACAGCAACGCCGGCATCGGCAAGCGAACGCATCAGCCGATAGATTTCGGATTTGGCGCCGATGTCGATGCCGCGGGTCGGCTCGTCGAATATGATGACCCGTGGCTTCATCCCCAGCCATTTGGCAAGGACGACTTTTTGCTGGTTCCCGCCCGAGAGCGAGCCGGTGAGTACCCCGACATTCGGCGCGCGAATGTCGAGTTCGCCGCGGCTTCGCTCGGCCTGTTCCCGCTCTGCAGCGCTTGATACAGTTATGCCTCGCACATAGGCGCCAAGGTTCGGCAGCGTGATATTCTGGGTGATTGCCAGATCGAGCAGCAGTCCCGTCCGCTTGCGATCCTCTGGAACCAGATAGACGCCGGCCTTCACCGCTTCGGCCGAAGATGCAAAGCGTACGGGCGCGCCGTCGAGGAGGATGGTGCCGCCTTCGTTGCGGTCGATACCGAACAGCGCGTGCGCAAGTTCGGTTCTGCCCGCGCCGACCAGTCCGGCAAGGCCGAGGATTTCGCCGCGGTGGAAATCGACGCTCAGCTGCGCGTAGGGGAATGTGCTGGTGCTGAGATTGCGGACGGAGAGCGCCACCTCGCCTGGTACGTTCGCCGGCGCCTCATACCCAACTTTCAGGTCACGGCCCACCATCAGCTTCACCATCGCATCATGTGTAATCGCCTCGCCTTCGAGGTGGCCCACGAGTTGGCCATCGCGCAGCACGATCACACGGTCGCTGGCCTGCACCACCTCGTTGAGCCGGTGCGAGACGAACATCACCGCGATGCCATTGGCCTTCAGCCCGGCAATCACATTGAGCAGCTTCTCGGTCTCGGCGATGGGCAGGCTCGATGTCGGCTCGTCAAGGATCACCAGCCTGGCGTTCAGGCTCAACGCCTTAGCGATTTCGACCAGTTGTCGCTGGGCAAGGGAAAGGCTGGAGACCGGAGCGGATGAGGGGAAATTGGCGCCCAGCCGGTCAAGGTAGGGCTGCACCATCGCATGCAGCTTTGCGCTGTCGATAATGTTGAGGAATCCGTGGGTTCGAGGTTCTCGACCGACAAATACATTGGCGGCGACGTCCAGATTGTCGAACAGGTTCAGCTCCTGGTGGACGAAGGCGATGCCGGCGTCCATGGACGCCGAGATGGCCAGCGCCTCGTGGGTCACCCCGTCGATTTCGATGGAGCCACGATCGGGCGCGACAATGCCGCCAAGGATCTTCATCAAGGTGGATTTGCCAGCGCCGTTTTCACCAACAAGGCCGATGACCTCGCCGGGCCGCACCTCCATCGAAAAGTCGGACAGCGCCAGTACGCCGGGATACGACTTGGAAATCCCGGCGAGTCTCAGGAACGGTTCGTCCAATCGCGTGGCCTCAGGCGAAACGGGTGTCGGGAACGCGCCGTTCAAGATGGCGTGCCCGCAGTCCCGGGAGGTCCTGATACTGCTGAAGCGCAAAGACGTATCAGAGCGTTGTTGGACTGCGGGCCCCAGATCAGCTGGCATTTCAGCTTCACTGGGAACTCAACTTTGCCTTGAGATCGGCCTTGAACTCATCGACATTGTCCTTGGTGATGACCTTTCCAGGAATGATGTCGACACCGTTGGCCGGGACACCCGACTTGTCCCCGTTGAGGTAGGCCGCAAACAGCTTGCTGCCTTGGTATGCCCACTCGAATGGCTGCTGCACGACCGTGCCGGCGAAGGAGCCATCCTTGACTGCGCCGAGCGTAATCGGATCTTCGTCGAATGCGATGACGGTAATCTGACCCAGCTTGCCGTTGTCGCGCAGCGACTCGTAGATCTTCGGCGGGTTGTAGGAGTAGAAGCCAACCATGCAGTCGATTTCCCCGTGCGCGACCAGGGTGTCGTCGACATTGGCGCGAGCCCGCGTCTGGTCGTGGTCGTCGGTTCGAACGTCGACGAGCTCGATATTGTGTGGACCGGCGGCCGCCTTGAAACCCTCGATGCGCTCACGCGCATTGTCGGCGCCCGTGTTGCCGACGAAGCCCATACACTTGCCGCCCTTGGGCATTGCCTTGACCGCGAGTTCACCGGCGTTCTTGCCAAGATCGGTGTTGGACGAACCGATGTAGAAAACGCGTTTGGAGTCTGCTGCGTCGCTGTCGAATGTAAACAGCGGCAGTTGCGAGCCGATCTTGTTGAACGCATCGGTCTGTGTTTTCGGGTTGAGTGGGGACACCGCGATCGCGTCGGCGCCCGCCGCAGCCAGATCTTCGATCAGGCGCTGCTGGATGGCAGCATCGGCGCGTTCGGGATATTTCCATTCAAGATCGAAATCGGGCAGTTCCGTTTGCGCCTTGCGCATGCCGGCTTCCGCAAGCTTCCAGAAATCCGATGCCCCGTTGGGCACCCAGACGATCATCTTCTTGTCCGCAGCCCACGCTGCACTCGACAGCAACATGCCAACCGCTACGCCCGCAGCGACGAGACCCGTATATTTCATGTCGTACTTCTCCCCTTTTATAGAACCGGCGTAAGTACCGGCGCTTCCTCCAAATCGATCAGAAACATGCGCTCCGTCGGTCGGCGGCTCACGTCACGTGAGCGCCTCGGCCATCGTGCGCATCTGCACCTGAATGATGCGCGAGCCCGCCGGTTGGGTGCAGGCGAAAAGGACGGCCGCCGCGACGTCGTCCGCTTCCAGCATTTGCGATTCCCGGACGCTTGCATCCGTACGCCCCTTGCCGATCGCAAATTCGGTTTTCACGCCGCCGGGACAGATCGTGCCCACCTTGATCCCGTGGGGGCGCAGCTCCTTGTCCAGTCCCTGCGCGAAGCCAACCTGGGCGAATTTCGTTGCGCAATAGACGGCCTCACCGGGGAAACCGTAGACGCCCGCCATCGAGGAAATCATCAGAACGAGACCTCCGCCTTGCGCGATCATCACAGGCACGACATGGCGGGTGAAAAGGAAGGTGGAGCGGACATTCACGTCCATCATCTCGACGTAGTCCTCGAGACTGGTGTCGATCAGCGGCTTGTAGTTGCCGACGCCGACATTGTTGATGAGGATATCGATGCGGCCGAACGCCTTTTTGGCTGCCGCTACCGTGGTGAGCGCCGTCGCCTCGTCACGCGCGTCGCCGATGGCGGCTATGGCGTCACTGCCGAGCGCACTGATTTCCTCGATAAGTGCATCTAGCCGCTCGCGCCGGCGCGCAGAAAGAACGAGGCGAGCCCCTTCGCGTGCCAAGTTACGCGCGCTTGCCTGCCCGATGCCAGAACTGGCACCAGATATGATGGCGACCTTGCCTGCAAGTTTCCCCGGCACAACAGCTCCTTTTCTTCATCTCAATTCGCGGCGCGCGAAATCGGTCGGCTGGAGATTTATCTCCAGCTGTAAAGAAGAATGGGCTACAGTTGTTTATGCGTCCAACAGATAGTACAGATCGTCTCGATCTATTCCGTAGATAAATGGAGGCCAGGATGGAGTTGCGGCAGCTTCAGCATTTCATCGCCGTCGCCGAGGAGCGGAGTTTCACGCGCGCGGCAGAGCGGATCCACATCGTCCAGTCGGCGCTGTCGACCTCCATTCGAACACTCGAGGAAGATCTCCAGGCGCGGCTTTTCGTGCGCAGCACGCGGCAGGTTCAGTTGACGCCTGCGGGCCAAGTTTTCCTGGAAAAGGCGCGCGAGGTCATAAGAGTGATCGATGTCGGCCGCGTATCCGTCGCTGATATCGAAGGCCTGCGATGCGGCTCGCTTTCCATCGGGACCGTCCACAGCCTGCCGGCTTTTCTCGATCTGCCATCCCTCATCTCGCGATTTCACGGGACGAACTCCGGAATCGAGGTCCGTCTGAGGCAAGGCGATTCTGCCGGGCTCATGGGACAGCTTCGGGCCGGACAATTGGACCTTGCCTTCCTGCCGCTGCTTGACCCACCCGACGACATTGTCACCAGGATCGTCGCCTGCGAGGACATGGTTGTCGCCACACCTCCGAACCATCCGCTTGCCGGACGGCGTGAGGTCACCCTCGACGAACTGGTTGGCTACCCTTTCGTGGATTTCGAGATTGGCTGGGGCACTCGACCTCTGATCGATCGTGCGTTCGGCCTGGCAGGCTTCCAAAGGCGAACCGTTTTCGACGTCACGGATGTCGAGACGATCATCGACCTGGTCAGCAAGGGGCTTGGCATCGCGCTCTTGCCCGAAACGATTGCCGAGATGCGCACACCCAGGATCGCCATTTCGGAGATGGCCGAGCCCGTCATCTGCTGGGAATTGGTGGTGGCCCACTTGCGCGGTGAAGGGTCGGCCCCCGTCAACGGCGCTGCAACGGCCTTTCTCGAACTTCTGACTTTCTTTGAGACGTGACGCCAGGCAAGCGGATTAAGGCCGCCCCCCAGACCTGTTGCCGGCATGCAGAGGCTTTTTAGGCGCTAAAAGGCGATCACCGCCTTGATAAGTCCCGATTTCTGATGTGCCCAACGAGAAAGATCGTGCGGACTGCCCTGAAGGGTCGTGTGGTGCGCGGCCTCGGCGGCCGGCGACGTTCTTTCGACCTTGACCGTGCTTCGCTTCTGCTACCAGCAGACGAAACCGCCATCGACGATGAGATCGATGCCCGTAACGAAAGACGCAGCGCGGCTGGCCAGGAACACTGCAGGCCCTACCATCTCCTCGGGCATCGCGAGGCGCCCCATCGGCGTATCGCGCTCGAAGTTCTTCACTTGCTCGGCCACTTCGGGCCTCCGGTTCATCGGGGTCAGCGTGTAGCCGGGGCTGAGTACGTTGAGCCGCAATCCCCGGTCCGACCACTCCATCGCCAGGCTCTTCGTCATGTGAATGACCGCTGCCTTCGATGAGTTGTAGTGCGTCTGGAGGAGGCCGCGGTTGACGATCGAGCCTGACATGGAGGCCACGTTGATGATCGATCCCTTGCGGCGCGGCAGCATCACGCGAGCCTCGGCCTGGCAGGACAGGAACACACCGCCAACGTTGATACCGTAAAGCTCTTCCCACGTTGCCAACGGCAAAGTCTCGGCCGCATGCGCGCCGCCAATACCAGCATTGTTGACAGCAACCGTAAGCGCACCGAGCTCTTTTTCGATACGCTCGAGGGCGGCGGCGAGATCGGCTTCCGACGTTACCGAGCCGGTTATCGCCAGCGCCTTGCGACCAAGCGCGGTGATCCTTCCCGCCGTCTCCTCGAGTCCACCCTTCGACGGGTGACCGAAGCAGGCGACATTGGCACCGGCCTCAGCAAGCCCGACCGCTATGGCCTGACCGATGCCACTGCCGGCGCCGGTGACCAATGCGACATCGCCATCCAGTTTGAACAGGTCCATTCGGTTGTTCCTTCCGATTCCCTTGATCGCACAAGCAGGTGAGCCAATACGACAGCAACGATGCAACTACTGAACGACGTTGTGGCGTTCCGCCTTCTGATCAACCGCCGAGAGAATCTTTGCGAGAGACGGCGACTGTCCACGACGCTCCTCCGGCACCCAGCGGAGAAAGCCGTCGATACGCCGTTGGACCTTGACCAGATGACCGGCGGCGATGTCGCTCAGACGATGGTCAAGAAAGGGGTTGTCGAACCGTTCAAGCGTGGTCGCCACGTATGCCGTCGCTTCCTGCCCCAATCCCCGTGCCTTGAAGCCGGGAACGACCTCGGAACCATAAATCTCTGTCAGCAAGCTTCGATATCCGTCGAGTTCCAGGATTTCGCGCACCGTCAGGTCCGGTCTCAGCCGATCGGCCATCCAGCATTGTGCAAGCACTGTGTGGCCAAGGTTCAGGATGTGGAGTTTCAGTCGCTCGATGCGTTCAAGGTCCTCGACAACCGTGATAGCAGGATGACGGCAGGGCGATCTCAGCCCCGACTGCTTTTCAATCGCCCACAATGCGTAGGGCTCCGCGATTGCCCCGACAGGCTCGATGGCCGACGAGACAATGCGGTCGACAAGCGAGTTGGCAAGTACGCAGTCGTCAGCGATGAAAGACAAAAGTGCGTCGGAGGCACCGCTGCGCTTGGCCAACGCGATCAACGCTTGCCTCAGTGTGTCGCCGTTGCGCTGAACCAGTTCGGTCGGAAGCACCACAACTGGCCTTGCGGAAACTGCAAATCGGTGTGCAAGCAGAACGAGCAACTTTGCCGGATATCCCGCCGGCGCTGGGCCGGGACCACCTGTGAGGTCGACGAACAGATCGGGCGGGACGGTGAGGCCCGCTTCCGTCGTATTCGAGACGACGAATTCCGCTTGCTCCGCGAACAGGGTAGCCAACCGTTGCCAATCAGCCTCGGCATCGAGCGCGCGCCGTATGCTCTTCACGCCGATTTCATACTCGACGCGCTGACCCTTCTCCAGCCCGCGGATGACAACCGGGTAGCCCTCATCGCGTGCAAGCGCCTGCAGCCGGGCTCGGCCAGCGGCCGATCCGCTGATCGCGACCACCGTGATCGGGCCGACCGCGTCGCCTGCCGACAGCGCCTCGTGCACGAAGAGAGCTGCGTGCGCCTGCAGAAAGCGGCTCGTGCCGAACTGGAAAATGGGTGTGACGATTTCCGTGGTCAATGATCGTTCTCTATCAGCTCGTGAAGGTTGAGGCGCCGCGTATTCGCTCGCCAGCCCAAATATCCGCCTGCTGCGAGGTCTGATGATTGTGGTTGCTGAAGTCAGCCAGACCCCGCCACATCGATGACGGCCTTGATCAAACCGGACTTTTGCTGAGCCCAGTTCGCTATGTCGCGTGAGCTGTCACTCAGGGTCGTGCGGTGGGTGACGAGTTGGTCAATTGGTATCTTTCCATCGCGGATCGAGGCGATGACGTGCTGGAAGTCGGCGTGCGTCGCGTTGCGACTGCCGATCAGAATCATTTCCCGCTTGTGAAACTCGGGGTCGGAGAAGCTGATCTCGTCTTTGATGACGCTGACTAATATCATTGCGCCGCCATGGGCCACGTAGCTGAACGCGGCTTGGATCGAGACCTTGCTGCCGGTCGCGTCGAAGACGAGGTCAAAACCGTCGCTATCGGTTCGCTCCCGCACCATGTCGACAGCTGAGGCCGAAGCATTGTCGATGACAGGAAACCCGAGTTGACCTTCGGCGAAGTCGAGCCGTTCCCTGCTCATGTCCATGACCGTCACCGCCTGGCCTGCAAGACGGGCAAACAATGCCGTACCCAATCCGATAGGCCCGGCGCCGATGACCAGCGTACGGACGCCAGCAGCTAGCCTGGAGCGCCTCACCGCGTGGGCGCCGATCGCCAGAAATTCGACAGCTGCCGCGTCAACGAGTGACAGTCCTGCGGCCGGGTAAAGGTTGCTGGCAGGCACCATCAATTCTTCACACATGCCGCCGTCGCGATGAACGCCCAACACCTCTATCGATACGCAGCAATTCGGCTTGTCGTGACGGCACGCAATGCATTTGCCGCAGGAAAAATAGGGATTTACGACAACCCGCTCTCCGACCGCGATGGCGACGCCTTCGCCTACGACGGTCACGGTCCCCGAGAGTTCATGCCCCATGATACGTGGATAGACCAGGTACGGATGCTTGCCTTCAAAAATGTGGTAGTCGGTGCCACAGATGCCGACATGGCTGATGCTGACCAGCGCCCATCCGGGGCCCGGTAGGTCGGGCGCCGGGCGATCTTCGAAGATCAATTCGCCGGGCTTGCGGCACACGAGCGCTTTCATTCAGACCATCTTCCTGAAATGTTCCAAAAAGAACCCGGCGGCTGGATGACCGCCGGGCCAAGGTGTGGGAGCCTATTCGAAGTCTTTGACGTTCTGCAGCGTCACGAGGCCGGCGCCGGTATCCACATTGGCCTCGACGGCCTCCCCGCGGATCGCCTTGACGACAGTGTCGATGCCAAGCTCGCCCATTTTTGCCGGAAATTGTGCAACGCTGGCATCTTCCGCGCCCGACTTGATCGCTTCGATCTCACCGCAGCAGGCGTCGAAGCCGACCAGGATTATCTTGTCGTTGGCAATGCCGGCATTGCTGATCGATTTGACGGCGCCCGGGATTGGCGGGCCGCAGGCCGCGTAGATCGCCTTGAGATCGGGATTGGCGGTCAGGATGTCTTCGGTCACTGACGTGCCAAGTTCGAGCGTGCAGTTGGTTGCACCCTTGCCGACGACCTCGACCTTGACGTCGCCGAGACCCTCCATCATGCCGGTGACCCGGTCGTCCAGCGCCGGCACCCCGGGAACCCCTTGCAGGATGCCGATCTTGTCGCCGCTCTTGAGCACGGTCTTCAGGTACTCTCCGGCGATCTTGCCGCCGTTGAGATTGTTGGTGGAGACCAGTGCTGTCTGACCTTTCCAGTCAGGAATGCTGTTGTCGACGAGAACCACCTTGATGCCGGCAGCCACCGCCTTGTCGAGCGACGGCGCAACGGTCGGATCGACCGGCGTGATCGCCAGACCCTTGACGCCTTGCGTGATCATGGATTCGATCAGCGCGATCTGGCCCTCGATGTCGGTAGCCGCCTGGCCCTGGCCGGTGACCAGTTCGATCTCGGGATGAGCGGCCGCGTATTTCTTGGCGGCATCCTCCATGGTCGAGTAGAACGGCACCGGGAATTTCGTAATCAGGCCGATCTTGATCTTGTCGGCGGCCGAAGCCGGCATCGCAAACGCAACAGCGATCGCCAGCCCAGCGAACAGTTTTCGGTTCATTGACATTCCATTCCTCCCTTGGAATTGAGGCGTCTTCCGGCGGAAGTCGCTTCAGGCATTTGCGGACCGGAACGGCCCCCAAATTTCGAACGGATCAGGCTCCAACGATCATGGAAACCAGCTCCTGCTTGTTGTCCTTGGTTGGCACAAGTTCACCAACCTTGCGGCCCTGGCGAAGCACCACGGCGCGATCGGCAAGCTCGACTACATGTTCCATATTGTGGGTGATCAGGATGACGGCGTTGCCCTGGTCGCGGAGCGCTGCGACCAGGTTGAGCACCTGCCGCGATTCACGCAGGCCAAGTGCGGCGGTCGGCTCGTCCAGGATCACAACCTTGCGGGCAAACACAGTCGACCGGGCCACGGCGATGGCTTGCCTTTGACCGCCCGACATCATGGCGACGACGGCGTCCAGCCGCGGCAGTGTGACTTTGAGATTTATCAATAATGTGCGAGTCTCGGCGTCCATCTTGCGCTGCTGGAGAAAGCGCAAACCACGCGGGAGCCATTGCGGCCAGGCCAGCTCGCGACCTGCAAAGAAGTTCTGTCCCGGCGTCAGATTGTCGAACAGCGCCAGGTCCTGATAGACGGTCTCGATGCCGGCGAAGCGCGCATCCGCAGGGGAGCGTATCTGCGTTGGCGCACCGTCCAAAAGGATTGCGCCGGCATCGAGTTGGTGCACGCCGCTGATGCATTTGGTCAGTGTCGATTTGCCGGCGCCGTTGTCGCCGAGCAGCCCGACGATCTCGCCTCGGCGCACCTCGATGCTGACATCGTCGAGCGCCACAACCGAGCCGAAACGTTTGGTCGCGCCACGCACCGCAAGCACGGGATGGTCGGCGAGGGCCGCAAGATCGACGCTGGTTGCAACGGCGCTCATGACTGCCTCCCAGCTTGGATGACACGCACGCGCCCTTCGAGATAGTTGCGCAGCACGTCGGACTCGACCGCTATGACGATGACCACGCCGATAACGATGAGCTGGAAGAAGACGTTGACGTTGAGCAGGTTGAGCGCGTTGCGGATGACGCCGATCATGATGGCGCCGATCAAAGCATGGCCGAGATGGCCGCGGCCGCCGAGAAAGCTGGCGCCACCGATGATCACCGCCGCGATCGTATCCAGTTCCAGCAGATTGCCGAACAAAGGCGAACCGGCGTCGGTACGGCCGGCAAGGATGACCGCGCCGATGCCGGCGCACAGCCCTGAGATCACATAGACCGAAACCAGGACCCAGGACACGGGAATGCCCATGCGCACGGCGGCGTCGGGCCGGCCGCCTACGGCATAGATCCAACGGCCCCAGACCATCGTTTTGGCCATGACGAAAAGAACCGCGGCAACGCCCGCAACCACAAAGACCGATCCAGGCAGACCCCAGACCGCCTCGCGGCCAAGCGCATCGATGGCAGGCGGCATTCCCGGGATGGCCCGTCCGTCGGCCAGTTGCAACGCCAGCCCCTTGGCGATGCTCAATGTCGCCAGGGTGATGATGAACGGATGCGGCAACCGGCCGAAGACGTAGAAGAGCCCATTGATGGCGCCGACCGCCGCGCCGCAGCCAACCATCACCACGATCACCACGAAGGCGGGCGCGCCAGCATGAAAGCTGAGTGCGCCAACGACGGAAGCCAGTGCGACGTTCGAGCCGACGGAGAGATCGATCCCGCGCGTCAGAATGACCAGGTGCTGGCCCATCGCCACAACCGAGATGACGGCGGTCTGGGCGAGGATGTTGCTGAGGTTGCGCCCCGTCAGGAAATACGGCGACAGAAAGCTGAGAACGACGATCAGCAAGACCAGGATGACGACCGGACCTGCGCTCAGCAGCGCCAGGCCAAGCGCAAGGCCGGGAACGGCTTCCTGCTTCCTTGGTACTGGCAATGCAGCCTCGCCGACAGCGGTGCCGGTGTCTCCCGTTTCAGGCAAAATTCCCCTCCCCGCCGAAGCTCGTGCGAGCCGCGTCGTCAAAAACTCAAATCGTGCTTAGGTCCTCTTCTTATCGATAAAAAACAACTGGCATGGTTGGGTCAAGTTGTTTTTTATGGATAAAGTTCATGCTAAAAGGGACAAGCTATTGTTTGGAGGTGCGATGCGAACCGACACCGTCTACAAGAAGGCCTTCAATCGAACTGCAACTATGCTGCGCGACGGACAACTGGCCGGGGAACTCCCCTCCGAAAATGAGCTGAGGCGGCTCATCGGCGTCAGCCGCACCACCGTCCGAAAGGTTCTGCAAGAACTAGTTCGCCGTGAGCTTGTCACTGTACGCGACGGCATCAGGACGGCGGGACGAGCAGTCGATGAAAATGACTGTTATCCCGACGCCGAAACCACGCCGCGGGCCAAGCATGTCGAACAGCAATTCATGGAGTGGATGCTGCGCGGCGACACCAGACCCGGCACCAGCATCAACGAGCTTGAGCTGGCGCGCCAGTTCGGCGTTGCGACCAACGGAATTCGCGAATTCCTGATCCGCTTCAGCCGCTTTGGACTGATCGAGAAAAGACCGAATACGGGTTGGCTTTTCAAGGGCTTCACCGAGGATTTCGCGCTTGAGCTGTTCGAGATCCGGGTGATGTTCGAGCTGCGCTCGGCGCATCTGTTTTCACGCCAGCCCGACAATTCTCCGCTGTGGGACAAGCTCGCTGCGCTCAAGATTGCGCATGCCGAACTGCTGAAGCGAATTGAAATCCGCTTTCACGATTTTTCCGGCCTCGACAACCGCTTTCACCGGCTCATAAACGAGGCGGCGCCGAACCGCTTCATCGACGATTTCTACGACATCATCAGCTTCATTTTTCACTACCACTACCAGTGGAACAAGCAGGACGAAAAGCAGCGCAACCAGGCGGCTATCCTCGAGCATGTTGCCTATATCGATGCCCTCGAAAGCCGCGATTCCGAACGCATCAAACGGGCCTGCCAGGCGCATCTCGCTTCGGCACGAGCAACGCTGGTGCGTTCACTGATCTGAACTTGATGAATGACGGCGCCGCGGCGGAACCGACGCATCCCCTCGGGAATGCGTCGAGGAAAGGCTCAAGGGTGGCGGATCTCCGTCCCAAGCACCTTCAGGCATTCGCGGATGAACGCCGCAAGCGCCGTCCAGCCTTTGGCTGAAACCATCGTTCCGTCCACATAGGCATCGGTGGGAGACAGATCGATGTAGGTGCCGCCGGCAAGCGTTACCTCCGGCTCGCAAGCAGCGAGCGCCGCCACCTTCTTGCCACGCACGACGCCGTCGACCGCGATCAGAATCTGGACGCCATGACAGATCGTGAAGATCGGCTTTTTGGCCTCGTGGAAATGACGCACCATCGCCTGCACGCGCTTGTCGGTGCGGATGTATTCAGGGCCACGGCCGCCGGCGCAGTAGACAGCGTCGTATTGGCTGATCTGCTTCTCGGCATCGGAAAAGGTCTTGTTGATCAGCGCATTGTGGCCGGGTTTTTCAGTGTAGGTCTGGTCGCCCTCAAAATCATGCAGCGATGTCTTGATCATGTCTCCGGCGCTTTTGTCGGGGCACACGACATGAACGGTGTGTCCCACCGCTTCCATCGCCTGCTGATAGACGAAGATCTCATACTCCTCGGTGAAATCACCGGTCAGCATCAGGATTTTTTTGGCTGGCATGTCTTTTCCTCTCGGCTTGTTTCAGGGGTGAGGTGCACTTCGCGCCTCGCTTCTCGGGATCGAAATCGGCGTGGAATGGGGGACAGCATTCGCAGGCGGCGGCTTGGGCGAACACTGGCGCGCCGCGCTTTTGAAGGTGCCTCGGACAAGCAACATCGCCAGGGCTACTCGAACGCAGGCAGGAGCCGGTCCCGCGAATTCTCGATGTGCGCACGCATGGCCTTTTCGGCGGCGTCCGGATCGCCCGCGGAAAAGGCCGCGAGAATAGCCTCGTGCTCGTCGAGCGCCTCTTCGGTCACCCGCGAGTGATACATCAGGCGGAAGATGTGGAAGTGGGTATGCTGGTGATTCAGCGTCTCGCGAATGAGCTCGTTGCGGGCGAACTCGACGATCTTGTCGTGGAAGATCGCATCCTGACGGGCGAAGTTGGAATAGCGCAGACGTTCGTCTTTCCCCACCCGACGGGCCATGACACCAGCCGCCTCCTGCAGCACGGCAAGGCGCTCCTCGTCCAGTGTGGCGGTGGCTTTGGCCGCCGCAGCAGGCTCAAGCAGAAGGCGCAGCTCGTAAAGCTCGTCAAAGCGCCGACGAGTGATTTGCGGGGCGGCGCGATAGCCGATCAGGTGGGTCTTCACCACCAGGCCCTCCCCCTCCAACCGGCCAAGCGCTTCGCGAATGGGCGTATGCGAGACGTTGAATTCCTTCACCAGATTGTCGACCGTAATGCGCGATCCCGGAGCAATTCTCAAAGACATCAGTTGCGCGAAGATTGCCTCGTAGACGTCGCCGGCCAGGCTGTTGGCGCGCTGGATGCGGCCGCTCGCTCGGGCTTCATTGTCAACCGTCAGGTCCGTGTTCTGCATCGTTAGCCTCTTGACAGAAGCACCCA
Organism: Mesorhizobium sp. P3_B5; assembly: GCF_056402815.1. NCBI lineage: Bacteria > Pseudomonadati > Pseudomonadota > Alphaproteobacteria > Hyphomicrobiales > Phyllobacteriaceae > Mesorhizobium > Mesorhizobium sp. P3_B5. The sequence goes on from NZ_JBFUGR010000013.1 coordinate 72,897, forward strand.
CTAACACGATGCTCCGCCCAATTCAATCCTATATCCTATACGATTTTATAGGGACATCGCATGACAACAACCTGCAGCGTCGACGTCGATCTCTGGAACGAAGCTAGGCCCGTCGGCTCCCAATCCGTCGTCGAAGGATCTCGTGCATGAGCTTGTTTGCAGCAGCGCGCCTGCCGAGCGAGATTCTATTCGGAAAAGGCCAGCGCCATGTCCTGCCTGCCGTTGCCGCCAAATATGGACGCCGCGCTTTCGTCTGTACCGATGAGCGCTTCGCGGCAACATCGCAGTTCGCCGAAATTCTGGCTGGCTTGCAGGCAGCCTCGATTAACACGCTGGTCTTCGACCGAACGCTGCCGGATGTGCCTCGTGACAGCGTGGCCACCTGCATTGCGGAGGCGAAAAATTTCAAGCCGGACATGGTGATCGGGATCGGCGGCGGCAGCTGCCTCGACATGGCCAAATGCGCAGCACTTCTGCTCAGCCACGGCGGCAGGCTCGAGGACTACTATGGCGAGTTCAAGGTACCGGGCCCTACCCTGCCCGTGATCGCTGTGCCGACAACGGCCGGGACAGGCTCCGAGGTGACCCCTGTCGCCGTGATCTCCGACCCGGATCGGACGCTGAAAGTGGGTATCGCGAGCCCGCATCTCATCGCGGCCGTGGCGCTTTGCGACCCGGATCTGACGGTGACCTGTCCGCCGTCCCTGACGGCGATCGCCGGCGCCGACGCGCTGACGCACGCCATCGAGGCCTTCACAGCGGCCAGACGCGGCGCCGACCCTCATTTGCCGCAGCAGCACGTCTTCATCGGCAAGAGCGCTCTGACCGACCATTTCGCGCTTCTGGCCATCAGGCTGCTCGGGCGCAGTCTCGAAAAGGCATATCGCGACGGATCGGACGAGGATGCGCGCGCCGACGTCATGATGGGAGCGCTGGCCGCCGGTTGCGCCTTCGGCACGGCGGGAACGGCCGCCGCTCATGCGGTGCAGTATCCCGTTGGTGCGCTTACCCACACCCCGCATGGCCTGGGCGTCGCCACCATGCTGCCCTATGTGATGACCTACAACCTGGCCGCCGCGACCGACGAAATTGCCGAAGTCGGCACTGCTCTTGGCCTTTCCCCTCCGGGCGGCGGCGCCGATGCGTTGGCGCATGCCACCATCCGTGAGGTGAGCCGGCTGTTTGGCGCCATCGGCATCACACCGACATTGGCCGAATTGGGTCTTCCCGAAGACAAGATCGACTGGACGGCTGAGCAGGCGCTCGGCATCGACCGGCTGATCAAGAACAATCCGCGTCCGTTCGACCTCGCCGCGATGCGACGGTTGGTCCGGGCCGCTTTTGACGGCGACATGTCCGCCACCATGATGTGATCGACCAGGAGCTCATTCAAAATGAACATTGCCGCAGGCATATCCGACGAGGATCAAGATATGTTCGACTACGCCACGGTCTCGCACGGTCTCTACATTGGCGGACGCTGGCGGCCCTCATCGGAGGGCCGCGTGATCGAGGTGGTCGATCCCTCGACCGAAGCCGTGATCGCGGCAGTTCCCGATGCCACGCTCACTGATGCCGCCGCCGCTGTCGACGCCGCCGCGAAGGCGGCGGCCGGCTGGCGCGAGACCCCGCCACGCAGGCGATCGGAAATCCTGCGGCGCTGCTTCGAACTGATGACCGAACGGGCGGAGACGTTGGCGGCGCTGATCTCGCTGGAGAACGGCAAGGCGCTGCGCGATGCGCGCGGCGAAGTCGCCTATGCCGCGGAGTTCTTTCGCTGGAACGCCGAGGAAGCGGTCCGCATCAGCGGCGAGTTCGGCCTCGCGCCCTCGGGCGCGAACCGGATCATCGTCGACTACCAGCCCATCGGCATTTGCGTACTCATCACGCCATGGAATTTCCCGGCCGCCATGGCGACACGCAAAATCGCTCCGGCGCTGGCGGCCGGCTGCACGGTTATCCTGAAGCCCGCCAGCGAGACGCCGCTGACGGCCTATGCGCTTGCAGCACTCTATGAGGAAGCCGGCGTGCCGCCCGGCGTTGTCAACGTGCTGACGACCTCGACCCCCGGGCCGGTGACGGCGGCTATGCTGGCCGATCCGCGCGTGCGAAAGCTGTCCTTCACCGGCTCGACCGGCGTCGGCCGCGTGCTGCTGGCCGAGGCCGCAAAACACGTCATCTCCTGTTCCATGGAGCTTGGCGGCAACGCACCGTTCATCGTCTTCGACGACGCCGACCTGGAGGCTGCGCTCGACGGTGCGATGGTTGCCAAGATGCGCAATGCCGGCGAAGCCTGCACCGCTGCCAACAGGCTTTACGTGCAGGCCGGCATCCATGATGCTTTCGCGGAAGGCTTGAGCAAACGCATGGCTGCCCTCACAATGGGTCCAGGCACCCATTCGCCGACCGAGTGCGGTCCGATGATCACCATGAAGGCCGTGCACAACATCGACCGGCTCGTCCAGGATGCGGTTGCCCGTGGCGCCAAGGTTTTGTGCGGAGGAGCGATTGGCGACGGCAAGGGTTACTTCTACCCGCCGACGGTGCTTCGCGATGTGTCCTGCGACGCCGCAATGCTCCATGAGGAGATATTCGGTCCGGTGGCGCCAATCATGCGCTTCGACAGCGAAGCGGATGTCATCGCCAAGGCCAATGACACCGAATACGGTCTGGCGGCCTACATCTACACGCGTGATCTGGCCCGGGGGATGCGCGTGGCATCGAAGATCGAGTCCGGCATGATCGCGCTCAACCGCGGCCTGATGTCGGATCCGGCGGCGCCTTTCGGCGGGGTCAAGCAGAGCGGGCTGGGCCGCGAAGGCGGTCAGAAGCACGGCGTTGCCGAGTTCATGGAGGCGAAGTACATCGCCGTGACCCTTTGACCGGACATCACCCCAAAGATCCGTTTCGCATTCGCGATCATGTGGTCGAGTTCGACGACATCGTTGCCGAGATCGTACGCAGAAGCGAGGACACCAGAGCGAACGTTCCAATGGTCGCCGATGTCGCCTACGGAGATGACGCCACCGAGACCATCGATCTGTTCTTTCCCGAGGGCAAACGCGACCGCCTGCCGGTGCACATGTTCATTCACGGCGGCTACTGGCGCATGTTTTCCAAGCGCGACTATTCCTATGTCGCCGAGACCGTGACGAAGGCAGGGGCGATCGCGGTCATTGTCGACTACGCGCTGATGCCTGCCGTCAGGATGGCCACGATCGTCGACCAGGTGCGCCGCGCCAGGCGATGGGTGCTCGACCATATAGCAGACCATGGCGGCAATCCCGACCTGCTGACCGTCAGCGGTCATTCAGCGGGCGCGCATCTGGCAACGATGCTTTTCGACGGCGACAGCCGGCCTTCCCGCATCAAGGCCGCACTGCTGCTCGGCGGCCTTTACGACCTGAAGCCATTGCAGACCTCGTTCCTTGCCGCCGAGATCGCGATCACCGATGAAGACGTCCGCCGGTTCTCGCCGATCAACCACAGCTTCGATCCATCCGTGGCCGTCGAGATCGCGGTCGGCGCCGATGAAACACCGCCCTTCCACGACCAGGCCGCAATCTTCGCGAACCAGCTGGAAAAGCAAGGACTGGCTGTTTCACGGACAACGCTTGCGGCGGTCAATCACATGAGCAGCGTCCGCGACCTTGGCCTGGCGGGCACAGATACCGCGTCACTGTTGGCCCGCCTCGTGGCCGTGTGAAAAACCTTCGTCGGCGGGCACAGCTTCTGGGGATGTCCATGCCATCATGCATGAAGAGGGGACGGATGCGCTGACGCGTGGAGCGCTTGCCGAACGAGCCCGGATCGGCAAACCTGTCGCCTACAGTCATTTCGATACGGGGGCTCATGATCGCACCCTACAAGGAAATCAACGACCGACAGGTGGCCGCCCTTGCGACAGCCGTCGAACGGACGCCATCGCGCATGGAAGACATCGCGCGCGCAGTCTCGGAAGCCTACATCGGCACGCTGAGGCGCCGTCGGCCCGCGCCAACTCCCAGATACGCGTCGGAGGCATCATGAGCGGACCACTGTTCCACAAGATCGATTGCGTGATGCTCAAGGTGGCTGACATGGATGCCGCTCTTGGGTTCTACTGCGAAGCCCTTGGGCATCCGCTTCTCTGGCGATCGCCAGATGCAGCCGGGCTGGGAATGCCGGGAACAGACACGGAGCTGGTCCTGCATACCGATCTGGGTCCCGCGGTGGACCTGCTTGTGGACGATGTCGACGCCGCGGCGGAACGTTTCGTCGAAGCGGGTGGCGCTATCATCAAGAAGCCGTTCGACATCCCGATCGGCCGTTGCGCCGTTGTCCGCGATCCGTTTGGCAATGCCCTGGTGATGCTTGACCAAAGCAAGGGCGCCTTCGTCACCGATGCGACCGGGCGCGTGCTGCGCGTCGAGTAGTCCTGCCCGCAGTTTCGGGCCGACCCCGTCATCCAGTTCAGCACCCTAGTAGCCGTAGTAGAGGCCCAGACCGCGCTGCAGCGCCGACGCCAGATGCGCCTGCATCGCCACGGCGGCTGCCTCGGGGTCGCGCGCCTTGCATGCCAGGATGACCTGCATGTGCTCGCGCAGCGACTGCAGCACGAGAGGCACGGTGACTTTTCTGTCCAGCCGGATCAGCCGAACGTAATTGTGCAGCCGCTTGTAGGAACTGTCGATCAATGGATTGTTCAGGCTGGCAATGATGGAGTGATGCAGCAAGGTCTCGAGTTGTTCGAGGTCGGCCCTGCCGCGGTCAGTGAGGCCGCTGCGCTCGATCTCTTCGATGGCCGCCAGGTGTCGTCGTTCCAGTTCCGCCAATTCCGCCTCTTCGGCTGTTTGCGCGTAAACGCCTGTCGCCGCGCGCTCCAGAATGCTGCGAAACTGATAGGTCGATCTGGTGAGTTCGAACCCGGGCTTGACGAACTGGATGCCCGAGCGCGAATGGATGATGACGATCCCCTCCGCCTCGAGCAACTTGAGTGCATCGCGCAGCGGCGCAACCGGGATCTGCAGCATCTTGACGAGATCGCCTTGCGACAGAAAGGCCCCGGCAGGAATTTTCCGCTCAAACAGCGTTTCGAGAATTCGCGTGTAGGCCCGATCGCCAAGACGTTGGCCCGATGCTCCAGTGGGCTCGTCGGGCTGGTCTTCGTGCTGAGCCACCTTTGTCTCCCTACATCTGAAATATCTAAATACGATTCTGAAACATTACCGATCGTGCGCATCGTAGAATATCGCATGATCATTTATCAATTCACTTGTGCCGGATATGGCTGACCGGGGGCATCGCGCAGCGCGCGGCCGGCATCCTGGGCTGTTTGGGGATCGCCTCGCGACGAGGGAGCGCTTTCCCTTGCGCCCCAGACACCTGGAGAATTCACGCATAAGTCCGGTCGACAAGGCGTTGTCCACAGCGCTGCCGTGCCTGTCGTCCGGCTGTTTTGCGCCTGGCCACTTGCCTCTTATCCAAATCTGAAATATCTACCGCGCGTTCTGACATATCAGAGACCGCCTATGCGCATCGCAGAGTATCGTATTACCCGCTATCAATTCGCCCGGGACCGGACCATTGGCGACAGCCAGGTTCGCATCGATACAGCTCACGTCGCCGCGCTTGAGCTCGTTGCCGAGAATGGCCTGGTCGGGCTGGGCTTTATCCAGAGCTTGTTTCACCCTTTGCCGAGCCAGGCGGAGATCGTTCGGGTCTTTGACGAGGAGGCCTGGCCCGACCTTGTCGGGCAATCGCCTTTGGCGCTYGTGCATCGGGTCCAGCGACCCCGCGGCGGGAACAGGCGCGCCTTCGGCTTGCCTTTCGAGGAAGCCCTGCAGGTTGCGTTGTGGGATCTAAGCGCAAAGCTGGTCGGCCTGCCGCTGCACGAGCTCCTGGGAAGCCGGCGCAAGCGCGTGAAAACCTATGCATCCGGTCTCGATTTCCACCTTGGCGACGATGAGTTCCAGGCATTCTTTGCCCATGCCGAGGCGATCGGCTACCGCGCGTTCAAGATCAAGGTGGGCCATCCTGATTTCGACCGGGATTTGTCCCGGCTGGAGCTGCTGAGGAAGACGGTGCGGCCCGGCTCGTCGATCATGATTGACGCCAACGAGGCTTGGGGGGCCAAGGAGGCATCGGTAAAACTGCAGAAAATTCATAGCCTTGGTTATGATCTGCTGTGGGTCGAGGACCCCATCCTGCGCCATGACTTCGATGGCCTTCGCAACCTGAAGGCGGCAACGCCCTGGACCATGATCAATTCAGGCGAATACCTCGACGCCGCCGGCAAGCGCCTTTTGATGCAGGCCGGGGCGACCGACATGCTGAACGTTCATGGGCAGGTGACCGACGTGATGAGGATCGGCTGGCTGGCAGCTGAACTCGGCGTTCCGGTGACGCTTGGCAACACGTTTCTTGAAATCGGCGTGCACATGGCCTGTGCGCTGCCCGAAGTCGAGTGGCTCGAATACTCGTTCCAGAACTTCGACCACCTGGTCGAGCAGACAATCGAAATTCAAGACGGCTGGATTTATGCGCCCGACCGACCGGGCCATGGGCTGGTCTTGTCGGAGACTGCGCGTCTGGCCTGGGCGCGCCCTGAAATCCTGTCGCGCGAAGACCTTGGCGATGCGCCCGTCAACCCGCGGGTTGATGGGCGTCCCAAACTCGCAGCGAGCGCTGGATGAAGCGAAAGTTTGTTAGATAAAAAGGGAGGAATGACGTGCAGAAACTGAAGATATTGACTGCCATTGCGACCATGATGGTCGCCTCGCCCGTGCTGGCACAGGAAATCACCGTATGGGACGTTAACGTGGACGATGCCGCCCACGCGACATACTACGATCATGCGAAGGCCGCATTCGAGGCCGCGCACCCGGGAGCAACGCTCAACCTCCTGTCCCAGCCGGATGCCGAGTACTACACGCTGCTGGGTACGGCGCTCGCTTCGAAAGCCGGCCCTGACGTCATCTGGGCCAATGGTGGCGCCCAGGCCAAGGCCCTGGTCGGCGGGCTGATCCCGCTCGACGACAAGCTGCCCGACCTGATCTCAAAGCTCGTTGGCAGGTCTGCGTTCACCGGACCTGACGGCAAGCTGTACTTCATCCCGACGACGCTGCAGGGTCACGTCGTCTACTACAACAAGGCGCTCTACAAGGCCGCAGGGCTCGATCCGGAGAAGCCGCCGACAAGTTGGGCCGAGTTGACCAAGGTCTGCGACACCTTCAAGGCGCAGGGTAAACCCGCTTGCTTCATGATGGCCAACAAGGAAGGCTACAACGCTGAATTCTTCTTGTCGGAGGCAGCGAACCAGTCGCTGACCGCCCAACAGCAGGCCGATTGGCTGGCCGGCAAGCTCCATTGGTCGGATGCGCCGATCAAGGCGATCCTGCAGGCCTGGGTCGATACCGCCAAGAACGGCTGGTATCAGGAGGGCGGAAACTCGCAGACCATGTTCATGGACGAGTTCGCTCTCTTCGAGCAAGGCGTCGGGGCCAACGTGATGGGCCTGCTCTCCAACGTCGCGCACTGGAAGCAGTTCGAAAAGAACATGGGTGTCGACAAGGTCGGCGTCTATCCGATGCCCTCGCCGACCGTCGCCGCCGATCAGCATGAAGGCGCTCCCGGGGTACCGCTTGATGGCGGCGTCGGCTACGGCGTCAACAAGGACTCTCCCAACATCGATCTCGCCGTTGACGCGGTGCGGATCCTCGCTTCGCCGGAGGTCCTGTCATATCTGGTCAACGACACCGGATCGGTGCCCGCAAACACTGAAGTCAACACCTCCGGTATCGACAGCCCCGGCCTCAAGCAGATCATGGGCTGGCTTGCAACCAGAGCGGTTCCGACCACGCACGCCAATTCCTCGGCAGCAGAGCTCGACGAATGGCACCGCCAGAGCCAGCTTCTGTACAATGGTGAAACCACGGTGGACGAGGCCGCGGTTGCTCTGGACAAGGTCCAGGCTGAGGCCAAGCCGCAAAAGTAATCTTCTCAGCGGGGGGCGCGACCATGCGCCCCCATCCCCAAGCTCAGCGACCAGTGCATGACCGTCAATTCGTTACACCAGACTGGCCAGGCCGTGCGGCCCCGTTCCCGCCGGAGTCGGGGCCGCCGAGCAGAAGCGCGCGTTGCATTGCTGTTCCTGCTTCCGGCAATCCTGCTTGTTCTGGTGTTCCGCATTTTTCCGCTGTTCTGGGGGTTTGGCATCTCCCTGACCAGCGCGACTTCGACCGACCCTGGCCAGTTCATCGGCGCCGGCAACTATCTGCGGGCGCTGGACGACCCGAATTTCCGCTCCGCCATGGCCAACGCCGTCGTGGTGCTGCTTTCGGTGCCGATCTTTGTGACCATTCCGATGCTGCTGGCCATCCTGATCCACCAGGGCGTGCCGGGACGCACGTTCTTTCGCTCCGTCTATTTCTTTCCCGCAATTCTTTCGAGCGTCATCATCGGTTCGATCTTCAGCGTGGTGCTGAGCTTCAATGGCAACCTCAACGCGCTGCTGGACCTCGCGGGCATCAAGGGTGTGGACTGGCTGGGGCACTCGGCGACCGCGCTTCCGGTGACGCTCGCGATCCAATGCTGGTCGACCTTCGGCATGGGTGTGCTGATCTTCCTTGCCGGTCTGTCGACCGTTTCAAAGGAGATGGTCGAGGCGGCCCGTCTCGACGGCGCCAAGATGTGGCAAATCTGGTGGCATGTCATCATTCCCGAGCTTCGCCCGATCATCGAGTTCTCGACGGTGATTACCACCATCGGCCTGCTGACTTCGATGTTCGGGCTGATCTACGTGCTGACCGGCGGCGGCCCCGGAACGGCAACGACGGTGCCCGAATATCTTATCTGGGCCGCCCAGGGCAGGCTCAACCGCCCCGCCTACGCGGCCGCCATCTCGATGGTCCTGTTCGTCATGACGAGCATTCTCGCGTGGCTGCAGATCCGCATCCTGTCACGCAACGCGAATATCTGAAGGGGGCGTTGTGTCAGGAGCAGGAAAACGACAGAGGCTGGCCCTCAGGATTGCGGCGGTCCCGATGGGGCTGCTGGCCTTGAGCTGCCTCTACCCGATCTTTTTCGCGATCAACAATGCGTTCAAGACCCGTGACGACTACATGCGCGACCGCTTCGGGCTGGCCCTGAAGCCCACGTTCGACAATTTCGTCCAGGCCTGGACCCGCGCACACCTCAATGAGTACTTCCTCAATTCCGTGATTGCGACGCTCGGCGCGGTCATCCTGTTGATGGTCGTGTCTTCCATGGCCGGCTTTGCTCTGGCGTCGTTGCGCTTTCCCTATCGGCGCTTCCTGTTTGCGGTAATCCTGTCGTCGCTGATGATCCCCGTGCAGGTCGTTCTCGTGCCCTTCATGCGCACGATGCTTGCCCTCGACCTCGTCAACACGCATATCGGGCTCATCCTGTCATACACCGCATTTTTCCTGCCTTTCTCGGTCTACATGATGACGGCGTTCTACTCCGGACTGCCGCGCGAGCTGATCGAAGCAGCGCGGATCGACGGGGCCACGCTGCTGCAGGTCTGGTGGCATGTGATGCTGCCCCTGGGAATGCCGGCTTTGGTGACGCTGGCTATCCTCAACACCCTCAGCTGCTGGAACGACATTCTGATTTCCCTGCTGGTCATGCAGAAGCACCGCACCCTTATGGTGGGGATTTCCGCGCTCAAGGGCCAGTACTCGGACCAGATACCCCTGTTTACCGCTGGCATCGTCATCGCGGCGGCGCCGATCGTTGTTCTTTACATCCTGTTCCAGCGGCGAATTGTTTCGGGGATCGCCGTGGGCGCAGTGAAAGGTTAGTCGATGGCGCGTGTCGAACTGAAACATGTCAGCAAGAGCTTTGGATCGACGGAGGTCATCCGCGATGTCTCGCTTTCGATCGAAGAGGGCGAGTTCGCCGTATTCGTGGGTCCATCGGGCTGCGGAAAATCCACCCTGCTGCGCATGATTGCCGGGCTCGAAGAGACCAGCGGAGGCGAGATCTTCATCGCCGGTGACGATGTGACAGACGCGGAGCCTGCCGACCGGGGAGTGGCGATGGTGTTCCAGTCCTATGCGCTGTATCCGCATATGACGGTGGCGGACAATATGAGCTTCGGCCTGCGGATGGCGCACCGCCCGAAACAGGAAATAACCGACAAGGTCGGGCGCGCGGCCAAGATCCTGCAGCTCGAAGATTATTTGCAGCGCAAGCCGGCTCATCTCTCCGGAGGACAGCGCCAGCGGGTTGCAATAGGACGCGCGATCGTGCGCGACCCGAAGGTGTTTCTCTTCGATGAGCCGCTCAGCAATCTGGATGCCGAACTCCGGGTGCAGATGCGCGTGGAACTGGCCAAGCTGCACCGGGTCCTTGGCAACACCATGATCTATGTGACGCACGATCAGACGGAAGCGCTGACCATGGCCGATCGGATCATCGTGTTGCGCAGTGGGCGCATCGAGCAGATCGGCACGCCCCAAAATCTCTATCAAGATCCCGACAACGCGTTCGTCGCAGGTTTTATCGGCTCTCCCCGGATGAATTTTCTGACGGCCACTGTGCAGGCGGGGGGCCGCCTCGCATTTGGCGGCCGGGAGATGGACACCCCGGCACGGACCACGCTTGAGCCCGGACGGAAACTGCAGCTGGGTTTGAGGCCGGAGCATCTCGACCAGGACAAGGGTATCGACCTCGAGGCGAACGTGGAATTCGTCGAAGCGATGGGCTCCACGTCCTATGTTCACACCACGCTGGCGAGCGGCGAGACCATCATCGCGGAGCGCCGGTCGTCACAACCAAGGACCGGCGACAAGATCACCCTGCATTTCGCGCCCACCTCGGCGCGACTGTTCAGCGACGACGGAGAGCGCATCCGGTGAGCCTTCATACACCTCACAGATTGTGAGGTCATCGGATGCATAGCCCGCATCTGGAGGCTCGATCAGCCCCGGAGCACGGCGGATATGTTTGCAGAGCCTTGTTGCGATCAAGACCTGCCTCCTTGGCGTGGTCCCTCTGGGCGAGACCAATGCAGATGCATTTGGAAATGTCGGTCCATGGCACCCCCATGCATTTCAGGGTAACTACTGCCAGCCGATGCGAGGCCGATGCGGAAACGAACCACGTTGTGATCGCCATTAATCGCCTTACGCCGACGATCAGAACCCGCCCATTTGCACGCCGCTGCCGCGGATTGCCGCGGGCAACGCTGAAGGGTCTTTCGAAGCCGGGAAGCGTGAGCTACGTGTGACGGGTGCCATCAACGAGACGGAGAAAATTGACGAACAGGCCCAAACCATTTCGCTCAAAGTCGGGGGCTCACCTGACAACGGTCAATTCAAACTCAAAGAATTAAGTATAAGGCACTGATTTATAACAAAATTGTGGACCCAGAGGGACAGCGTTTTCTACAGGAAATCAATACGTTAGCGGATGGTTCGCCAAGCCGTTTCCTTCGTATTCTCTCGTATGGTCTGGCGAACCTAAGGACGATGAACGCGACTAATTACAGGCTTCGAGATATCGCCGATGTAGCCGCAGGTCGTCAGGAACTCCCTGGTAGTGAATGACCGAAATGGGGCCGTTGACGGCCTGGCAGCTTTCAGGATGACTGGCAAGAAAGCCGACCGTTGCGTCCAGCGTAGTGCGGACCGCTTTGCGCCAAAAGCGGTCATTTGATGTTGGTTCCGCGCCAAAGGCGGACGAGCTCGTAACCGATTGAAGCAACCGGCGTCAGTTATTTGCACGAGTATGCGCATTGACTCCGGAGGGCTTGGGCGCCCGCCACGGATCGCCTTAATCATCGAACGGGCTACCGCGGTAGCTTTCACTGCGGAGCGACAACTGACGTTCGGCGTCATCAGAAAAAGGCGGACTCTGGCACGGTTCTGGTCTATGCCGACGCTCGTTGCCGGTCCGCCGGCCTTTTGCAACTGGTCCATGAATGAAGCGCCAGCCCACGACGTCGAGCCTGTTACGCCGACTCAATCGTTCGGCCGTGGTGGATTTGATCCGCACCGAAGGAGTGGCATCACCTTCGAGCCTCGCCGAGCGACTGAACATCAGCATCCCGACGGTGATGCGGGTGATCGAGGATCTGATTGCCGAGGATTTGGTGGCGTATGACGGGTTTGACGAGGCCAATGTCCGGGGCCGTCCCCGGGCACGCATCAAGTTCCGCGGCGCGGCGCATGCGATCATCGGCATCGAGGCCGGCAAGGGCGAGTTCTATGGCGCCGTGGCCAATCTCGAGGGCGTCGTGCAGACCGAAATGCACGAGACGGCCGACGATGATGGCGAGCGCAATTTCGAGAAGCTGGTCGGCCTGATCCGCCGGCTGATGGCGGCCCCCCGCCCGCGCGGCCAGACCATTCGCGGCATCGGCATTGGCCTGCCCTCGATCGTCAGGCAGCCGGAGGGCGAAGTGGTGCTGACGCTCGGGCTCGGCTGGCGCGACATGCCGTTGCGGGCGCGGCTCAGCGAGCATTTTCAGATGCCCATCGTCGTCGAGAACGGGCGCAACCTCGCCGCCGTGGGCGAATGGGGATTCGGGGCCGGGCGTGGCGCCGACAGCGTCGTGAGCCTCTCGATCGGGCCCGGCGCCGGCGCGGGCGTCGTGATCGACGGCAAGCTCTATGGCGGGCACTCGCATGCGGCGGGCGAGCTCGGCTGGTATCTCGACGACCCCCTCCTCACCGGGCGGCCGTTCGAACATCTGGGCGACAAGCAATCTCTGCGCTTTTTCGGCATCCCCGAACAGGCGACCAAGATGCTCGAAGAGGCCAACACCCAGTATGCGGCGGGAAAGCTCACCCTGGCCGCCGTCACCGACCGGCAGGCGGACAAAATCGCGCCTGTTGTCACCGAGTTGCTCGACTATGCGACGATGGCGGTGGCCAGTGTTGCTGCCTTCATGAACCCGGAAATCATCGTACTGGCGGGCCGAATCGTCGGCGGCGGTGATCTGGTGCTCGATGTGCTGCGGCATCGCCTCAGGGGCAATGTGTATGACCCGCCGCGCCTCGTGATGGGCGCGCTGGGCCACCGCGATATCGTCCTGGGCGCGGTGCGTCTGGTGCTCGATGCGACGACCCTCAACCCTGGCGACAGCCTCGTGATGGGCGAATAAAGATCAATCGACCGTAATTGACAGCGACTGTATGTCGGCATTAAGTTTCTGACTGAAAGAAAAACCGCGTCCTGCGTCGTGTGGGAGCGTATCTTTCGTGGGAGGACTTCAATGACGAAGATTTTCAATCCGCTTGGGCGGACGATGCAGCGTCGTGACTTCTTGAAAGTTGCGGGTGCGAGCGTTGCGGTAGGGGCTCTGCCTGCGGCAGTTCGCGGTGCCGAGCCCGTCAAGGTGCTTGTGTGGTCGTGGGTGCCGAATCTCCAGCTTGAGGTAGACATGTTCAACGCCGCGCATCCGGGCATCCGGATTGAACTCGTGAATGCCGGCCAGGGCGAGCCGGAGTATCAGGCGGTCCGTGCTGGCCTGCAGGCGGGCAGCGGCCTGCCCGACGTCGTCCAAATCGAATACCAGCACCTCGAGAGCTTCCGCCAGGTCGACGCCTTCGCCGACATCGGCCAGTACGCCAATGCCCATAAGGGCGAGTTCCCCGAAGCCACGTGGAAACAGGTCGCCAAGGGCGATGTGGTCAACGCCATGCCGCAGGATACCGGTCCGATGGCGATGCTCTATCGCAAGGACATCTTCGACAAGCAGGGGATCACGCCGCCCACCACCTGGACCGAGTTTGCCGATGCGGCCAAGAAGATCCATGCGGCCGATCCGAATGTGTTCATCACCGACGCGCTGTTCAGCTCAGGCGACTGGGTCACTGCTTTGCTGTGGCCGATGGGCTGGAAGCCGGTCAGCCGCGATGGCGACAAGCTCGTGATTAGAATCAACGACAAGATTTCCAAGGACTTCGCCGCCTATTGGCAGGACCTTATTACCGCGGGTGTCATCGAGACCAAGCCGGGGTTCAACAATGAGTGGTACACCGGCCTCGACACGGGCCGCTATGCCAGCTGGCTCACTGCGGGCTGGGGCCCGGTGTTCCTGACCTCGTTCGCCAAGACCAGCGCGGGCCAGTGGCGTGCCGCCGATCTGCCGCAGTGGGACGCGAACAAGTTCGCGACCGGCAGTTGGGGTGGCTCATCACTGGCCGTGATGAAAGCGACCCAACATCTCCCCGAGGCCGCCGAAGTCGCGATTTGGCTGACAACGAATCCCGAAGCCACAATGCTCTACACCACCAAGCAATTCTTCTTCCCCTGTACCTCCGCGCTGCTGTCGAGCCCGGAATGGGCGGGCAACAAGATGGATTTCTACGGCGGCCAGGCGGTGAACGAAGTGTTCGCCAAATCGGCGAACGCTGTGACGCCATTTGAGTGGAGCCCGTTTCAGGGCTTCTTGTACCAGTCGATGACCGATGAATTCGGCGCCTCGATCGGCGGCAAGGGCACGCTGTCGGACGCGTTCGACCGCATCCAGGACGCCGTGGTCACATACGCGAAAGAACAAGGCTTCACCGTAGCCTGACTCCTCCCGGGCAACGGCCGGGCGCGCTTGACCGGCGCGCCCGATCTCTTCATCTTGCCGGACGGGGGACCATGGCATTGTCGAATTCGCCAGCCGCAGCGACGCGCCCAGCGCGATCGGGCGGTTTCACGTCACGAAAGCTCACGCCCTATCTGTTCCTGGCGCCCTTCGTGCTGCTGTTTATCGCCTTCATCGTCGCGCCGCTGGTTTATGCGTTCTACATGAGCCTCTACCGCGACACGCTGGTGGGCGGACGGCAATTCGCGGGTGCAGCAAGCTACATCAAGGTCATGGGAGACGCCAAATTCTGGGGCGGCGTGTGGAACCTCGTTTTGTTCGGCATCGTGCAGGTGCCGATCATGCTGGGCCTGGCGCTGTTGTTCGCCATCGTGCTCGATCGTGGCCAGGTTTATGCCAAGGGCCTCTTCCGGCTCGGCTTCTTCCTCCCCTACGCCGTGCCGAGCGTGATCGCGACGATCATCTGGGGTTATCTCTACGGCCCCACCTTCGGCCCGTTCACGCAGATGGCCAAGGCGTTCAACCTGCCGCCGCCGGACTTCCTGTCGCCGGGCGTGATGATCTTCTCATTGGCCAATATCGTGACGTGGGAATATGTCGGCTACAATATGGTGATCTACTACGCCGCGCTGAAGGCGATCCCTTCGGACCTCGCCGAGGCCGCGCGGGTCGATGGCGCCTCGCCTTGGCAATTTGCGCGGATGATCCAGCTGCCGCTGCTGTGGCCGGCGATCCTGCTTACCATCATCTTTTCAATCAACGGCACACTGCAGCTGTTCAATGAGCCGTATTTGATGCGCGCGCTCGCCAGAAACACCATCAATTCGAGCTACACGCCGAACCTCTATGCCTATTCGCTGGCGACTTCGAACCAGCAGTATGGCTATGCGGCCGCCGTCTCGTTCGTGCTTGGCATCGTGATCGCCGGGGCATCCTACATCTTCACCCTGATCGCCAACCGCCGTCGGCCGGAGCAATGATGACTGCGACCACCGACATAGCTACTTTCGAAGCTGCCAAGCGCCGACCCGGCGAGCAGCGGCGCTCGCGGATCATGCTCACGCTGCTGCTGTCACTGTTCCTCCTCTACAGCTTCATGCCGCTGGTCTATCTGGTCCTATCGGCAACGAAGACGAATGGCGACCTGTTCACCACGTTCGGCTTCGGCTTCGGCACCGAGTTCAACTTCTGGCAGAATCTGAGCGATCTTCTGGCGCGCGACAACGGCGTCTTCATGCGCTGGATGTTCAACAGCCTGCTCTATTCGACCGTCGCCGGGCTTGGCGCCGCGATCTTGGCTACTGCGGCAGGGTATGCGTTAGCCAAATTCAAATTCGTCGGCCGCAATCTGCTGTTTGCACTGGTCTTGGGCGCTGTGATGATCCCGCAGACGGCCCTCGTCGTGCCGACCTTCCTGCTGCTGGCGCTTTCGGGACTCAGCGATAATCCGCTGGGCGTGATCCTGCCCTCGATGATCTCGCCGATCGGCGTCTATCTGATGCGCGTCTATATCGAGCAGGGCGTCGACGACGAACTGCTCGACGCAGCGCGTCTGGATGGCGCCGGCGAGTTCGTGATCTTCCGCGCGATCGTGCTGCGGCTGGTGGCGCCGGGCATGGTGACCGTGGCGCTGCTCTCGTTCGTCGGGACCTGGAACAATTACTTCCTGCCGCTGATCGTGCTGCGCACGCCGGAGTATCAGCCGATCACGGTCGGCCTTGCGACCTGGTATCAGCTCGCGCAGCAGGGCGGTGGCGGCGGACAGGTGCTCTTCTCGATTATCATCACCGGCGCGCTGGTCAGCATCATCCCGGTCATCGTGGTGTTCCTGCTGCTGCAGCGGTTCTGGCAGGGCGGCCTCACCGCCGGCGCCATCAAATAGACTATCGCCTGGAGTTTTCCGACTATGACGACTGCCTCGAAATCCGCGCCGCTCTCTGTCTGGCGGCCGATCGCAACCGACACTTTCCTCGTCGGTACCCCGCATTACCCGGAGCATGTCGATGAGAGCTATTGGCAGCGCGACGCCGACCGCATGGCAGCCGCGGGCTTCAACGCGGTGCGACTTGCGGAATTCGCCTGGCATATTATCGAGCCGCATGAGGGGACGTTCGACTTCGATTTGTTCGACCGCGCCATAGATGTGTTGGGCAAGGCTGGCATCAAGACCATCATGTGCACGCCGACGGCGACGCCGCCGCGTTGGCTGACGCTGCGTTATCCCGAAGTCTTGCGCGTCGATGCCAATGGCCGCGCCATGAGCCATGGCTCGCGCCAGCACGCCAATCTTGCGAGCGGAGTGTTCCGCGAGCATTCGAAGCGCATCACTAAAGCGATGGCCGAGCATTATCGCGGCAATTCGCACATCATCGGCTGGCAGACGGACAATGAGCTCAATACCTCTGGATCGCTGTCCTACGGTCCGGTGACTCTGGCCGAGTTCCAGGCCTTTCTCAAGTACAAGTACAAGACCATCGCCGCGCTCAACGATGCGTGGGGCGGAAATTTCTGGGCCACCGCCTACGACGATTTCGATCAAGTGGTGCTGCCCCTCGACTACGCCCCGGCCCCGGTCGGGCCGACCCATGTGGTCGACTATCACCGCTTCCTCGCCTTCGTCACGGCGCGGTTCCAGCACGATCAGGTGCTAATTATGCGCGCCGCCAATCCAGACTGGTTCCTCTTCCACAATCTGGGGCGGATCGACGACATCGACTTCCGCGGCGAGTTCTCGACCGATCTCGATTTTCTCGGCTTCGACATCTATCCGCACCTCTATGACGAGATGCAGCGCCTTGGGGGCGTCGGCGAGGCGCAGGCGCTGCATCTCGACATCTGCCGTGGCTTCACCGGCAACTTCATCGTGCCCGAGCAGCAATCGGGCTTCGGTGCGCAGCCGAACTTCTCGACGCTGACGCCCGAACCCGGAGAGATGCGCCGCATGGCCTATACCTCGGTGGCGCGCGGCGCCGATGGCGTGATGTTCTTCCGCTGGCGGCCGGCGCATTTCGGCGCCGAGATCTATTGGATGGGCATCATCGATCACGACGACATCCCGCGGCGTCGCTATGACGAGGCCAAGCAGTTTGCGGGTGAGGTCACGGCGCTCAAGGACAAGATCCTCGGCACGCATGTGCGCATGGATTTGGGCATCGCCGGATCAGATTTCGACAATCAGGAGATGCACCGCTCCTGCCCCATCGGCATGCCGAGCCCGCAGGACGATGCGACGCTGCTGCACCGCTATTGCTACCGCCACAACATCGCCTGCGGCTTCATCCATCCCGAGGATGATCTCAGCAAGCTCAAGGCGCTCTATGTGCCGCATTGGCTGAAATGGACCGATGCGTGGACGGCGCGGGTCGAGGCCTTCGCTAAGGCGGGTGGAACGATAATCCTGGGCGGCCGCACCGGATCACGCGACGTTAACAACCACGTCATCCGCGACACCTCGCCGGGCAAGACGCTCTCGGCGCTGGCCGGGATCACGGTCGAGGAGTTCGGGTTGCTGCCGCCGATCGGCGGCGACGGCATGTTCGAACATGGCGGCCGCTTCGGCGCCAACACGGTGCGCAAGAAGCTGCCGGCGACGTCGGCGAGCCGCCAATACAAGCTCAAGATTGGGAATGCGCAGGTGACGGCGGCGCATCTTTATGAGCTGCTCAACACCGCGCCCGGCACGGAGGTTATCGGCAGCTGGGCCAGTCGCTTCGCCGAGGGCCAAGCCGCGATGACTTCGCGCAAAGTCGGCAAGGGCAAAGTGATCTACCTCGGCACGTACCTCAGCGATGCTCTGGTCGGGGTGCTGGCCGATCAGGTGTTGGCGCCCGCCGGCATCGTGCCGCTCATCGCCGACATGCCGGCCGGCGTCGAGGCGACCATCCGCGAGAGCAAGGACCGCCGCCTGCTGTTCATCCTCAACACGCTGGGCGAGCCGGCAAGCATCGGCAATGTCCCCGCGGGCAAGGATTTGCTCGGCGATGGCAAAGTACGCGGCGGTAAGCTGTCGCTCCCGGCCTATGGCTGCAGCATCATCGAACTCGACTAGGAATGCTGTCGCGAGGCTTTGGGGAACGCTCAATATCTTCTGGCCCAGTGATCTTAGATTGGGCAGCAATCTCCACTCTAGGCATCTTTGTGCTGCCAGGTGTTTCTCGGCCTAGGGGAATGAGCAAACGCTCGTTGCTAGAGCAGCGGGCGCTAATCCCGGTCCCAAGCGGCGTTGCCGGAGCTAGTTACTTCATCCCCAGAGCGAACTGCATCCCCTTCCAACTGTGCATCGGCAGGGAGACTCCAGGACGTCTGCTCCTGCCAGTTGCGACATCAAAGGCAATTGCGTCGAGACTGGCGCCTTGCGCGCTGCCGTCATAGAGCAGAGAGCACGGCCCGATATCTCGCCTAGGGCCAACCGCGTCGAATGTTTCTTCAACAAGGTCAAGCTGTTCCGTCGTATCGCGACCCGCTACGACGAGCTCGCGGAGAACTATCTCGCCGCCCTCAAACTCGTGCTAATCCGCATCTTACTACGCGGTAATAAGTCTACGCTCTAGATTGCATCAGGTGTGTGAATTGCTTTTACTTCTTGAAAATCTTCAAGACCAAACTTGCCGCCCTCGCGGCCATTACCGGACTGCTTGTAGCCGCCAAATGGACTTCCGTAGCGGTGCGGCGCTCCGTTGATATGCACCATGCCAGCCCGCAGACGCGAAGCCACCCTTTCTGCTCTCTTCGGATCACCGGTCTGCACATACGCGGCAAGGCCGTAGGCGGTGTTATTCGCAATGGTGATGGCTTCTTCCTCGCTATCAAAAGGAATAATCGCAAGAACCGGCCCGAAAACCTCTTCCCGTGCGATTCGCATCTCGTTCTCGACGTCGACGAAGATAGTTGGCTTTACGAAATAACCAGCTTCAAAACCCTCCGGTTTGCCCGGGCCGCCAACGATCAATTTCGCACCTTCATCAATGGCAGCGTTGATCAAGGTTTGCACACGGGCGAACTGAATTTCGCTCACCAGAGGCCCAATGTGCGCGCCTTCCTCCATGGGGTCCCCTACTTCGGCGGCCATGCCGGCGCGACGCGCTATCTCGATTGCCCTTTGATAGACAGAGCGCTGTACGAGGAGCCGCGTCGGTGCATCGCAGGACTGGCCGGAGTTATTGAAGCATTCGGCCACACTGGCGGAAACCCGCTCGTCGAGATCGGCATCGTCAAAAACGATGTTCGGAGATTTGCCACCAAGCTCCAGGGTGACCCTTTTCACAGTGTCCGCAGCATCTTTGCTGACTGCGATCCCGGCCCTCGTTGAGCCTGTGAAAGACATCATGTCGACGTCCCTATGTTTTGAAAGAGCCGCGCCGCAGTCGGCGCCACCATTGACCAAATTGAAGACACCCGCAGGAAAGCCCGCCTCATCAATCATCTCAGCATACAGCATGGCATTGAGAGGCGTGAATTCGCTGGGCTTCAAGATGCATGTGCAACCCGTCGCGAGGGCCGGCACCACCTTCAGAGCGATCTGATTAATCGGCCAATTCCAGGGTGTAATCAGACCACAGACGCCGATAGGTTCGCGCAAAATAATATCGCCGTTCGGCAATTCCTCGCGAGCTTTCAGACCACGCAGCGCATCGATGAATCCCTGCAGATGGCCAACACCGACATCGGCCTGCTGCTGCCGGCTCATGGTGATAGGGGCGCCAAGCTCCAACGTGATTGTTTCAGCCATCTCGTCGTAACGACGCATATAAATGGCCAGAAATCTTTCGAGCAGCCGGAGGCGCTCTTCAAGAGTGGTTTGGCTGTAGGACCCGAAGGCATTTTTTGCTTCCGCGACAGCCTTGTCGATATCTTCTGCCGTACCCATGGAAATGACGGCAATCGGCTTTTCGGTTGCAGGGTTCAGAACTTCCAGGTTCTGCCCGGCGATTGGCGATACCCACTCGCCGCCGATATAGAACTTCCGCTTATCGAGCATAACGACGCTCCTTCCCAATTCGAATAAGGCTCACTCCCTCGCTCAAGCAAGCGAAGGGCTAAACGTCAGCAGGCCTAGAATTTCAAAGAGCACCTGTGCGCCGACCTGCGCTGTGTTGGTCGTCGAGTCGTATTGCGGAGCCACTTCGACGACGTCTGCGCCAACAAGATTGACGCCCTTCAGTCCCCTGATGAGCTCCAACACCTCGCGCGTCGTGAGCCCTCCAATCTCTGGAGTGCCTGTCCCCGGTGCGAAGGCCGGATCGACGCTGTCGACATCAAAAGAAAGGTAGGTCGGGCCGTCGCCTACAATCGCCCTCGCCTTGCGGATCACGGCTTCGATTCCAAGGCCCGAAATTTCTTCGGCGTGGATGACCGTCATGCCGGAGGCGTAGGAGAATTCCCACAAATACTCCGACGAGCCGCGAATTCCGATCTGGATTGTCCGAGCGGGATCGAGCACGCCGTCCAAGACCGCGTTACGCATCGGGCCGCCGTGATGGAACTTCGTCTGATCGAAAGGGCCGCCCGTGTCGCAATGCGCATCGATATGGATCAACCCGACCGGACGATCGCGGCCGACGGCCTTGAGGATAGGATGAGTGATCGAGTGATCACCTCCAACCGAGACGGGAATTAAGCCCGCAGCGACGACCGCCGCAATCGCCGCCTGGATATCATCGTGACTTTGCTCCAGGCGGTAGCGGCTTGCGAAAGGAATATCGCCTATGTCGGCGATCCTAAGATCGAGCGCAGGCGCGCATTCGAGGACGTGATTGTACGGCCCAATCCGCTCAATTGCCCGTATTGCACGTGGCCCGAAACGCGATCCGGGCCGGTTGCTTACACCAAGATCCATTGGCACGCCGACCACCGCCACCTGGAGATCGCCGAAGTCGGGTGCTTTGAAATCGATTGCCTTCAATGGCAAGCCGGCAAAGGTTGAGATGCCGGAATACGGCGCCAGACGTGTCCCCCCGCTAAATATCTTCTCACCAACCTTGCGAAATTTCGGATCATGAAACTCGAGACTGTCGGCGAACTTCGCCCGCAGCGCTACAAGGCGCTCATTAAAGTCAACCATTGCGAAACCCTCTCCTTGTGTCGCGTTGTTCCTGGAATCGGAAGACATGGAATTGGCCGACGGCGCGTCCCGCCATCGAGGCCCTGAATGACTTCAACGTGCCACCCTCAATGTTCACATTTCCGCAGCCGTAGCGGGCAGCCGGAACATAGATGATCATGATGATTTGGCGCGGGGCGAGCCGGGGGCGTTCAATTTCTCCGCGACCGCGCCTACATAGCGGTCCAGGATGATTGCCAGTGCGGAAATCGCAAGGCCTGCAAGCAATCCTCTGCCGGCCTCGACGCGAGCGATGGCATCCACGGTCTCCAGTTCAAGCCCCTGTGAGCCAACAAGCGCCGTGATGACCACCATCCCAACACACATGAGGATCGTTTGGTTGAGACCCAGCATCAGACCAGGTCGGGCAAGAGGCAGACGAACCTTCCAGAACGTTTGAAGTGGGGTGGCCCCGAACGCCACCGCGGCTTCGATCGTGGTTGGATCGACATTGCGGATGGCATGGTCCGTGTATCGCACCGTCGTCGCCACGGAGTAGAGCGCAATGGCGATCACCGCGGTTGCATCTCCGGGACCCAGAAGCATGACAACGGGCACCAGATATACGAAGGAAGGCAACGTCTGCAGGGTCGTGACGACAACCTCCGACACCGCGTGCACGCGGCGCGAAGATCCGGCCCATACTCCCAAGGGCGCTCCGACAAAAAGGGAGAGCAGCGTTCCGACCGTCACCAGATTGAAGGTGATCAGCAACTTGTCCCAATAGCCGATGGCAGCGATCAGGATGAGCGTTGCGCAAGACAGGACAGCAAGAGAAGGCCGCCGCAGCGCGAAGCCGAAACACAGCATGGAAGCAACAATCGACGCCCAGCCGAGATCTCTCAGTATCGTCAACAAGGGCCGAATGACGCCGAGCGTGATGGTCAGCCGGGCGGTTTCGAAACCATCGCCCCAGTTGCCGTTCAGCCAACTGATGACGCGTGACCAGAAATCAGCGGTCGAGATCGTCAACTCGGCCGGATATTGCGCCAGAGGTGCGATTGCGACTCCCGCGACTGTGGGAATGACGAGGATGGCGGCCAGGATCGCGAGGTGCCTTATCGGTTGCGGTCGAGACAGATGAGAAGGTCGACGCACGGCGATGGAATGCCCATAGCCGTAAAGCAGTACGGCCAGCAGTGTTATCGCAATCCCCGCCTCCAACCCGCGACCGATCTTGAGGGATTGGATCGCGCGAAGCACTTCCGCTCCCAGACCACCTGCGCCGATCATCGAAGCCAGAATGACCATAGCCAGAGCCATCATCACCAGTTGATTGACGCCCAGAAGGAGGTCGTCCCTCGCGCTTGGCAAGAGGATCTTCGATGTGCCCTGCCAGCGGGAGGCACCGGTCATGCTGGACAGTTCGAACGTATGGTCCGGCAACCGACGCAGGCCATACACCACCGCTCGCGCCATCGGCGGCAAAGCGAAGATCAGTGTTGCCACCAACGCCGCGACGGGACCGAACCCGAAGAGGATCAGGACTGGCACCAGATAGCTAAATGGCGGAATCGTTTGCATGACGTCGAAGACGGGGTTCAATACGGTTTCGAGCCAACGCCAACGAAACAGCATCACGCCAAGCACCAGGCCAAAGATCACGCCGACGACGATCGCAAACGCCACGGAAGCGAGCGTCAATGTCGCTTGAGCCCAAAGATTGAAAACAAGAAAGTACGCGAAAGTTGCAAACGCCAGGACAGCCAGGCGGCGCCCACCGGCGAGCCAACCCATGTAAGTTGCAGCAAGAACCACCGACACCCACGACAATGGCGGCAGAGTAACCGTTTCGGCTGCAGTGCGACCCGGAAAGGACCAGCCGGTGGTCAGAAGGTTCTGCAAGCCCCGCATCGGAAGGCCGACTGCCTCCCCACCCGCACGCGTCCAGACCCGAAGAGGCTCGCCAAAAATTTCGGATCGGCGAAGCAACTGGTTGAGCACATCGTTGGACATCTTAAGCAACGGCAGCAGCCATTGCTTCGGCCAGACGTACAACCCTTCGGGCAGCACCTCCCGCCCAACATAGGCAGCGACGAGCAAAATGAGGCCGAATGTCACCCACAAACGGCTGCTCAGCAGCCATTTGTGGCGGATGAGCGGCGCCACAGATGTCGCGCCGAAGGTTATTGAAGCCACGGTGACCACTTTTTCTCGTTGGTGGAAATCCACTCAGCCGCGGCAGCTTCGGGCGTAAGTCCGCCTTTATCCTGCTTAAGGATGCCCCAGGCAACATCGTCATTGGTCAGAACAAACTTCTTCAAGAGATCCGTTACATTGGGCTCGCGCTTGGCGAAATCATTGTTGATCAATTCGATGATATCTCCCGTGGGCAAAGCGCAGTCACCCACGAGATCGGGGTTGACGCCCCAGGCGGGATCGCTGCGGCACGCGTCCTCATAGGGCGGGAAATCGACAAAGGTACCCACGCCGGAGCCGTACAGCCAGTGAGGCACGAAACCAAATCCGATGATCGGCTTTTTCCTCTCGATAGCGCCCTGCATCGTGGCGACCATGGCCGCCATGGTACCCGGCAAGGTTATGTGGACGTCGAGGCCTAGCGCCGCGATGCGGCGCTCGTCGTCGGCATCAAAGTCTGCCGGTGTTCCGAGATAATTGATCTTTCCGTCCGTCTCTGGGTTGGACAGCGCTTTGATGCAGGCAGGATCCTTGAGCGCCTTCCAGTCCGGCAATCCCGGACATAGCTCAGCAACATAGTTCGGGTACCACCAGGTTTCCCTGATCTTGACGCCGACCGACCCCACCTTCGTCACAGAGCCCGACGCAAGCGCAGCTGCGATCAGCTCGGGAGAAGACGACCAGATTGCGGGACTGATCTCGAGGTCGCCGAGTTCTATGGCCGTGAACTGCGCCGTGTAGTCGGTATGCACGTACTGGATGTTGTATCCGGCCTTCTTGAGCAAGGTCCCGAACACGTTCGTGATGAAGTCCGCGTCGGGCGCACTAACGACCGCCAGCCGTACCGAATCCTGGGACTGCGCGGCGGCGAGCGCCTCGCCGGAAGAAATGCACAGACTGGCGCAAAGCACAGACGCCAACGTGACTGACGAGAGTGGAAACCGCATCGCGAAACACCCCTTTCAAAATGACCTATGAGCCCAAAGTAGGGCCCACTCTTATCACATGTCAATCACAAAAATGGAAAAATAGGTTGCATTGCTGGGGAACATCGGGTTCAATACAACGTATGTATGGACGACATATATCACAAATGAGTCACAAATGACAAAGAAGGACGAACAGAGCACGACCGCTTCGGACCGCGTGTACAAGCTTGTCCGTCAGGATATCCTTGAGTGCCGGTGGCGGGCCGGACAGCGCCTGAAGATCCGCGATATCGCCGCCGAACTGGGCGTCAGCCCGATGCCGGTCCGCACCGCGTTCCGGCGCCTAGGCGAAGAGGGTATTCTTATCGTCGAGGAAAACCGATCGGCACGTGTCCCCTTCGTTTCCCGGCAGAGCTTCAACGAATACCTTGAGATCTCGGTGAGCCTCGAATGCCTGGCGCTAGAGAGGGCCGCCGCGCGCATATCGAGTGAAACGATCCAGGCGCTCCGAAGCGAAGCCGATTGCATGCAGCGCGACATCGAGGCTGGCGACACCGTAGGATACGCCCCTCGGTTCAACGGCCTTCTGATGAAGATCTATGTGCGAGGGGAATCTCAGGCGCTCATCGAGATGATCGAAAGCGTCTGGATCAAGACAGCTCCGCCGGCGCGCGAGGCCTTCGAGGAAAAGGGCATCGTCACGAGACTGAATGCGGCCCTGGTTGCGATCATCGACGCCTTGGAGGCGGCCGACGCGGCCAGTGCCAAGGAAATTCTGACCTCTGCCCTGCAGTATGCCTGCAAAGGCGTGAACCTGTTCCTTGAAATGGATCAAGATCAGAAACTAAGACCAAAAGCCAAAAAGAGGATCGAGGAACAATATGTCGAATCCAAGTGAAGCTCCGATTGCGCTGGTCACCGGCGCGTCCCGCGGTATTGGGCGAGCGACTGCGGAGATGTTGCTCCGGGATGGCTACGATGTGCATGCCACCTACATCAGCGATGCGACAGCGGCAGAGGGCCTCGTTTCGTATGGCGACGACTTGGGGCGCAACGTCACGCTTCACCATTTCGATGCCGGCGCGCGCGAGAGTCAGGACGAGTTGATGCGGCGCCTGCAGGGTGTCCAGCTTCGGGGCATCGTCCACAATGCGGGAATCGTCAAATTCGAGCGATTTACTGAATATGACATCTCGATCTGGGACCGCACCTTCGAAGTAAATCTGAATGCAGCGTTGCGGCTGACTCTTGGACTGCAGAAGCAGATCGTGTCAGGAGGATCGGTGGTTTTGGTAGCCTCCACCGACGCATTCTTCGGCTCCTACGCAAGCATGGCTTACGCGGCGTCCAAGGCGGCGATGGTCAATCTGGCCAAGAGCCTCGCATGCAATTTCGGCTCCCGAAACATCCGCGCCAACGCCGTCTCGCCGGGATGGATACAAACCGACATGACGACTGGGGCGTCCTCGGGATCAGCGTCAGTCACACCTCTTGGGCGAGACGGGAGGCCGGACGAAGTCGCTGGCGTGGTCGCCTTCCTTCTGTCCGAGCGGGCCAGCTTTGTCTCGGGCACGAACATCGCAGTCGATGGCGGCTATACCTCCTCTGACGCGATCATGTTGAACGAAGCCAGGGAACTGGGCTGAGGATTGTCGGGCATGCTAAGCTGCAAGAACCTTTGGAAGATTTACGGACCGGCCAAGGCACATAGTATCGATCCCGAAGCGCCACTGAGTGAGAATATCTCCTCGGTGGAGCAGCGCGGCGGTTTCGTCGCGTTGGCCGGCATCGATCTCTCCGTGGCGAAGGGCGAGATCCTGGTCATCATGGGGCTTTCCGGATCCGGAAAGTCCACTCTGCTGAGATGCTTGACGCGCCTGGTGGAGCCGACGGCCGGAGAGTTGCGCTTCGAGGGTCAGGACTTGCGCGCCGTGCCTGAAAAGAGCCTGCAATTGCTGCGTCGTACGCACATGAGCATGGTGTTCCAGAATTTTGCGCTGCTTCCCCACCGTACCGTGGTCGGCAATGTGGAGTTGCCACTGGAGATCCAAGGCGTGCGCGCAACTGAGCGGAGGCAGAAGGCGCTGGATATGATTGGGCTTGTCGGGCTTTCCGGCAAAGAAGATCACTACCCGCACGAGCTCTCCGGAGGCCAACAGCAGCGCGTCGGCATTGCTCGCAGCTTGTCAACCAATCCGAGCCTTTGGCTGCTGGACGAGCCCTTTTCAGCGCTAGACCCACTCATTCGCGAAGAGATGCAGGACGAAATTCTCAGGCTACAGAAAACGCTCTCCAAGACTGCCGTGTTCGTGACCCATGACTTCAACGAGGCTGCTCGCGTTGGAGATCGCATCGCCCTTTTGCGCAAGGGCGAGCTCGTCCAGACCGGCAGGGCTGCGGAACTGATCCTGAACCCCGCGGATTCCTATGTGAGAGCATTCACCGCGAGCGCGGAACGCAGTCGAATACTGACGGCGGAAAATTTCATGCAGCGTGGAGAGCCGGGCGAATTCGACGTGCAACTCGAGGCTGAGGCGACACTTCGAAGAGTCGCGGAAACCTTCCAGGGCGGGGCCAGCGTGATCGCCTTCGGCAATTCCACCGGCAGAACGGTAGGGTTCATGAGACGCCAGGATCTGGGCGACGCGCTCACGTCTGCTATGACTGCGTAGCTGGCCGGGCGTCGAAATCGAGGTACCAGTTCGACCATGCAAACGAAAATCACCGAGACTGAAGCGCGCTCTCTCCTGCGCAGCATCAAGGCGCCGCAACTGGACCTGAAGCCGGTCGCGGACCATGTGCTCGAACACTACGGGCTGTCAGGCGAATGGCATCAGCTGGGAGGGGAAAGAGAACAGAACTATCGTCTTGTCACTGCCGCCGGCGAGAGGTTTGTCGTCAAGATTGCATCTCTCGAAGAGGATGAGGAAAGTCTCATCTTTCAGGCGAAAGCACTTGAACATATCGAACAGGTAGACCCGGCGCTCCAGGTCCCACGGGTGCGCAGGACCCTTGCAGGTGACCTGCTTTCCAGCATCTCGGCTGGAGAGGGAAGAAGGTATGCTTTGCGGGTTCTCTCGTACGTCGCCGGCGAGACCGTCATGGATCTGTTGAGCCAGCGAGGCTTCAATCTGTCCACCGACGACCTTCTGAGCCTCGGTGCGGCGCAAGGCCGTTTGGCACGCGCGCTCCAGGGATTCAATCATCGCGGCGCCCTTCGACCGATGCCGTGGGACCTGGCAAATAGCCTGGTCCTTGGTGATTGGCTGCGGGACTATATCCCAGAAGAAATCCGCCCAGATGTCGACCGGGCATTGGAGCACTTCGCCGGGTCAACCCTGGCAGCACTGCCGCGCCTCCGATCGCAGGTTATCTACAATGATTTCCACGAGAGCAACGTCCTGGTCCGGGCCGAGCCTTTGCTCGAAGTCGTGGGTGTTATCGACTTTGGCGACATGGTCTATGGGACGGTCGCGCAGGACCTCGCCGTTGCCGTGGCGTCTTTCATCCATTGGAGCCCGGAGCCTTTGGCGGCCGCGGCAGCGGTCGTCCGCGGCTACCAAATCCATATGCCACTTGAGTCCGCCGATCTGGCGGTGCTCAAGGATCTGGTGCTGGCCCGGCTGATCCTGCAGGTTGGGCTCGTCCGCTACCAGGCTGTCGTCAACGGCCGGAATGACCAGCATCTCGACGAACTGCAATCCCTGTACTCGGCCGCCGTATCACGCCTCGCCAACATCGACGACGACGCGTTCGTCGCCTCGATGACACCGTCCGTGGTGCCCACTCCGATCTCATCGCCCGTGGTGGAACAGACTGCGACCGATATCCAAGCCCTGGTGTCGCGCAGGGAATCCGTCCTGGGCAAAGCCTACACGTTCTACAACGAGCCGCTGCAACTCGTGCGCGGTCGCGGCACGAAACTCTTCGACGCTTCCGGGACGGAATACCTGGATTGCTACAACAACGTCGCCAACGTGGGGCATTGCCACCCCTATGTGGTGCAGGCGCTCGCCCAGCAGGCGGCCACGCTCAACACCAACTCCCGCTATCTTCACAGCGAGATCCTGCGGCTGGGAGAGCGGCTGACTGCGACCCTCCCCGAAGGCCTGGATACCTGGATCTTTGTCTGCACCGGCTCGGAGGCCAACGACCTGGCGGTTCGCATTGCCCGGTCGGTTACCGGCAACGAAGGCGTGATCGTCACGGAGAACAGCTATCATGGCAACACATCGGTGGTCGCGCCGCTTTCGTTGCTGGAATACGACATCAAGGACAAGCCGAGTTGGGTCGAGGCGGTGCCGGCTCCTAATGTCTACCGGGGCATCCACCGAGGCGACCAGGCCGATTTAGCGGAACGATACTCTGATCACGTGACGGAAGCAGCGGCCCGCCTTGGAGCAAGGGGGCCCGGGGCTGCAGCCGTGCTGATCGACTCGATCTTTGACGGCAACGGCGCCCTGGTGCCGCCACAGGACTACATGCGCCTTGCCTTCGAGAAAGCGGGCCGCGCAGGAGCGTTGTGCATCGCCGACGAAGTTCAAATGGGCTTCGGAAGATCGGGCACGGACATGTGGGGCTTCGAGGCCTTCAATGTTCGTCCCGACATGGTCACCATGGGAAAGCCGATGGGCAACGGCCACCCTATCGCCGCGCTCGTGACGCGTCGCGAAATTGCCCTGGAGTTCCAGCGTCGCACTGGCTATTTCAACACGTTTGGCGGCAACACGGTCTCGACGGTTGTCGCCAACGCCACCTTGGACGTTCTGCAGGGCGAGAACCTGCAAGGCAACGCCGAGCGTGTCGGTGCGCATCTCAAGGCATCTCTCGACGGCTTGATCGGCACGCACGAGCTTGTCGGCCACATTCATGGGCGCGGCCTCTTCTACGGAGTCGAGCTTGTCGTCGATCGGACATCGCGCGCTCCCGCGAAACTCGCAGCCCGCTGGGTGCGTGAACGGATGAAGAGCCTCGGTGTCCTGGTTGCCTCGACAGGTCCCTTGGGAAACGTCATCAAGATAAGGCCGCCATTGGCCTTCAGCACCGCCGACGCCGACCGGTGCTTCGAAGCCCTTCACACCGCGCTGACAGAGGTGCCGCCCGATCTTCGGATCGCAAGTAGCGCCTGAGCCAACCGGGGATTAGCAGATGAAAATCTACAAATGCGATGCTCATCTGGAGCATCAATCGAAAGTCGAACTCACCCCTGGGAGGTTCATCCCGACGCTCGACGTGGCGGAGCGCACCAGCGTTGTTCTGGACGTCTTACGACAGGCTGGCCACACCGATGTCTTGGACTGTGCACCTGCATCGAAGGAAGATCTGCGCACAATTCATTCCGAAGACTACCTCGATTTCCTGGCCACGGCTTGGGATGAATGGTCGAGCTCATTCGGAACCGAACTCGACGGCGTCGGCTTCGTCTGGCCGCACCGCAATCGGCCGCCTCGATGCCCAAGCGCGATAGAAGGCAAGATCGCCTACTACATGTTCGACGGCGTAAGTACGATCACGCCGGCGATGTGGCCTGCAACCTTGGGCGCAGCAGGGGCGTCCCTTCAGGCTGCCAGGGACCTTCGCGTCTCTGGATTGCCGGGCCTGGTCCTGGCTCGTCCTCCGGGGCACCATGCCTGCTGGAACATGGGTGGTGGAACGAGTTACACCAACCATACCGCGCTGGCCGCACAGGAACTGACGCGAGATGGCGCCCGGGTCGCAATCCTGGACGTTGACGCTCACCATGGCAACGGGGCTCAAGACATCTTCTGGACCAGGTCCGATGTCCTTACCATCTCTCTCCACGCCGATCCTGCGGTGGACTATCCCTATTTCTCCGGCTACGCCGAGGAGATCGGGGCCGAGGCTGGAGAAGGCTTCAACTTGAACCTGCCACTGCAACCCGGCACCGACTGGTCGGGCTATAGCGAAGGTTTGACGACCGCACTCGAGAGGCTGCGCGATTATTCTCCTGACTATATGGTGGTGGCACTCGGCGTGGATACCTATGCCAACGATCCCGCGGGGCGTCTGGCCCTGGAGTTGGCTGATTTCAACCGGATTGGCGAAACCGTTGCATCTTTGGGCTGCCCCCACCTGTTTGTGCTCGAAGGGGGATACTGCCTTGATGCAATTGGTCCTTGCGTCCTGAATGTTGTCGCGCCGGGGGGCTAGATGCGTCTGTGCCTCGCCGGATGTTTTGACCGACCCGGCCTAAGGGACGGGATTGACCTCAAGGAGCGAGTTGCCGCTTGCGTTGACAGCCACGACTAATTGGTTCCCCGCGCTTGACGACCGACCTTGTCAATACTTTCTATCTTTGATTAGCGAAACTATTGGAGGAATTAGCTATGGAAAATCAAGACAGAGAAGAAGGTTTCGAGAGCCGAATGATGCGCTTGGTAAAAAAATGCCATCAGGAACAGAGGCTCATCATGAACCACGTCTGCATTCGGGTTGACGACATCGGTCGCACGGAAAGGTTGCTGACTGAGTCTTTTGGTATCGGCAAAGGAGGGTTTACTCGTGTTGAAGGAGATCTATTCAAAGGTGAAGCTTTTGTCAGCGGCGCGTGGGTGAACGACAATTTCTATCTTGAACTAATGGAGCCTCTCGAAAAACAACGGCTGGGATACGATACCGGGTGCGGCGCACCAATTGGGCACTTGAGTGAAATTGGCTTCCTCACCCCTAATATGGACGCAGAATTGGATCGGCTATCAAAACTCGGGTGGCAGGTGACTGACACGCTTTCATCTGAATTCTCTAGAGAAGTTAAGATGGACATGGAACCGTCCATTGGATTTCCGATAGAACTGATGGAAGTAAAAAGTAGATAAAAATAGCCCATGCCAAATACTATTTTATATTATGATAATTTTCTAATTTAACTTTATAGAAAAGACAACAGAAGGCAGAGGAATATACTATAATGGCTTACATCGAAATTTACCCTAAATCCGCTGAAGCTCAAAAACAGTTGACCGATCGCTGCGCCTCAATGATGGATATTCTTTATCAGGCGACAAAAGAGGTTCTCAACGTTCCTGATCACGATATCATCGTCGAGCTAAATCAGTGTACAGCAATAGCATTTAATTCCTTGGCAGTGCACGCGGCTGCCGTCCCAGATGTCGTAATAAAGATTTCAACTAGCGATCATGATTTTCAACCAAAGTTCCAATCTCTGTGTGATCATGTCGTGAGCAATTGGAACGCACAATTCGGAAATGCGATCAAGTTGGAAATCTGGATAAATTTGATCAATACGTGGAGTTGCAATATAGACTTCAACTAGGAAGAAGCAACGATCCGTGTGCGATATAGCCGGATCCGAACCTAATTGACCCTCTCATTAAGCCCACTCCCTAGGGGCGGTCTGGATGAAAATGGCCTGCAGGGGGTGGTCGTCAAAGACAGCCGGCGAGCTTCGCACGCTGCCGAATGAGCGCCTCGACGATATCGATCGTCGGGGTCGCCTGACCGGTGAGAAGGCCTAGCTCCTGGACGGCCGACACCAGAGCATCGACCTCCATCGGCCGGCCCAGTTCCAGATCCTGCAGCATTGATGTCTTGTGCGCGCCGACCGCGGCCGCGCCGGCAATCCGTCGATCGACATCGACGCCGAAACTTGCCCCCAAAGCCTCGCCGATCGTTTGAGCTTCGACCATCATTGCGCGAATGATCGCCCGCGTGCCTGGATCGGCGCAGATTTCATCGAGCTTTCCGCCGGTCAGGGCGGAAACTGGATTGAGCGAGAGATTGCCCCACAGCTTCACCCAGATCTCATTGCGGATTTGCGGGCGAATAGGCGCCCTGAAACCCGCCGAGACGAGGAGCGCAGCCAGTTTGGCGATGCGTTCGGTCTTCTCGCCTGAAGGTTCGCCGATCGGCAGCCGATCGCCTTCGATGTGGCGGATGATGCCGGGGGCCTCGATTTCTGCGGCCGGATGCACGACACAGCCGATCACACGCTGAGGCCCAATCGTGCCCCACAGCAGCCCCTTCGGATCGACGGCCTCGATACGGCGCCCCTCATGCACGCCGCCATGCTTATGAAAATACCACCAGGGAACGCCATTCTGCGCCGTGACGACCGCCGTTTCGGGCCCCAGAAGCGGCTTCAGGCTTTCAAGGATGCCTGGAAGCGAATGAGCCTTGAGCGCCAGGAATACGAAATCTTGCGGCCCGAGATCTGCCGGCTGATCCGTCGCGCGCACCGTGACGGTGGTCTCGCCCGCTTCAGACTTCAGTGTCAAACCCTTCTCGCGCATGATGGCAAGGTGCGCACCCCTGGCAACGAGGCTCACTTCGGCGCCGTCTTGCGCGGCGAGCCTGGCGCCGACGAGACCTCCGATCGCTCCCGCGCCGAAGACGCAGATACGCATCAGCCGATCCCCCGTTGCACCGCCGAACCTTGCATCAGCATCCCATCCAGCTCTCGCGGTCGAACTGTCGGCATGGAGGGGCCGGTGTCGACGACCTAGTAGCCAAGGGCGCAACCATCCATACGCGCATCAGAACCCCCGATAAGCACCCCTTCGGACCAGTCGATCTTTATCATTTGTCCGCCGCCGAGCGGTTCGGCTGGCTGGACCACCCGGTGGCCGAGCTTTCTTAGCCCCTCGACTGTATTGACCGGAACGCCACGCTCGACCTCAGTGTCACCCAGCGAATGGAAGACGCGGGGCTGGTCGATCGCCTCCTGCGGATCGAGCCCGAAGTCGACGATGCCGGTCAATACGTGTGTATGTCCAAATGGTTGATAGTCGCCACCCATGACCCCATAGCAAAGGAATGGTCGACCATCCTTCATGGCGAGCCCGGGCATGATCGTGTGGAGGGGGCGCTTGCCCGGCCCTATCGCGTTGGGATGGGTGGGATCGAGCGAAAAGCCCATGCCGCGATTTTGAAGCGTGATACCATAGGTTGGCGAGACTCGCGTTGAGCCAAAGCCCCAATAGACAGAATTGATGAAGCTGACACAGTTGCGATCACGGTCGACGACTGTCAGGTAGACAGTGTCTGATTTGCGCATCAGTGGCGGCGGCAGATGGTCTGCCACACGGTCGCGACGAATTTCATTTCGCAGGCGTGCGGCGTAATCCTTGGCCAGGATTTCATTCACTGGAAATGCGGCATGCCGCGTGTCGCAGATGAAAGCATCACGATCACGGTAGGCCAGCCTGCCGGCTTCGATTTCAAGATGGAGACGCTCGGCGCCCAAAGGCTCGAGCGCCGCGAGATCAAAACCCTCGAGGATATTGAGCATGAGGAGCGCGGTGATGCCCTGGTTATTGGGCGGGATCTGGCAGACCTCCATGCCCCGGTAATCCGTCCGGACCGGCTCGACATATTCGCCTGCGGCGATCTCGAAATCTTCAAGGGTGTGATGGCCACCCAGGCTGCGCAGATAGCTCACGATATCCTCAGCCACGGGCCCCTTGTAGAATCCATCTCTCCCTTTGGCGGCGATCAGGCTGAGCGCGTCAGCCAGGCCCGGGTTGCGAAATATCTCCCCAGCCCGAGCGGCCCGGCCACGCGGAAGAAAAACGCGGGTTGCATTGGGGTCGCGCCGCAACCGCGGTTCATCCACAGCCCAATCTTGCGCCACCCGAGGGTGAACCGGAAATCCATCCCGCGCAAAGGCAATTGCCGGAGCAAGAAGCTCGCCGATTTCCTTGCGTCCATGATCCGCCACAAGCCGGGTCCACGCATCAATAGCGCCCGGGATGGTGACGGCATGCGGGCTCGAATCTTCAAGTTGGCCCTGGCCAACGGCAAGCCCGTCAGCTGGAAGGCTGGAAGGTGCTCGCCCGGAGCCATTATAGGCAACAATCTGATCGGTGCCGTTCTTGGCCATGATGACAAAGCAGTCGCCGCCGATTCCGGTTTGCTGCGGTTCCACGACTGCAAGCACCGCGGCTGCGGCAACGGCCGCATCGATTGCCGCGCCTCCTCTCTGCAGCACCTCAATGGCCACTCGCGCCGCATGCGGGTTGTGGGTGGCCGCCATGCCGCTCGTGGCCATTGCCGGAGAGCGGCCAGGTAGTTGGAAGTCGCGCACAGTGTTCTCCTATTGGCAACGCGCAGAATGAAAACGGCGGGCCTCAAGCTGAGTCACCATTCCCATTGCTTGTCAGTTACGATTGCAAAATGTCGCGCCGGCCCCGGGCTTGGCATCCTATCGGGCTCGCATTCGCTTCCCTGAAGCGAGTGGGCATCGCTCGGATCAATGCTGGCGCGTGATTGTAGTTGATCATGGCTATGCCAGCCCAAGTTTCGCCGCGAGGCCAATGCGCTGCATCTTGCCCGTGGCGCCCTTCGGGATTTCCGGCACAAAGACCACACGTCGTGGCACTTTGAAGTCGGCAAGCCGACCGGCTGCGAACTCGCGAATGTCACGCTCGCCCACCTGGGCTCCCTCCCTGAGGACAATGGCAGCCGCGACATCCTCACCAAGCTTGTCATGCGGTATGGCAAAGGTCACAGCCTGGTGAACCGCAGGGTGGGCCATCAAGACTTCATCGACCTCAAGTGGAGCGATTTTCTCGCCACCGCGGTTGATGATCTCTTTCAGCCGGCCCGTAAGGCGAAGAAAACCGTCATCGTCCATCACACCCTGATCACCGGTGCGAAACCAGCCGTGAGCAAATGCCTCGGCATTCGCTTTCGGGTTGTTCTCGTAACCACGCGTGACGTTTACCCCGCGTGTGACGATTTCTCCTTCCTGACCCTGAGGAAGCAATCTTCCGTCTTCGGACATGATCGCAACCTCGGGTCCCGCGGCGAGGCCGACACTTCCTGGCTTGCGCTGGCCTGGCGGCAACTGATTGGACGTCATCTGATGGGCGTTCTCAGTCATCGAGTATGCTTCGATCACCGGACACCCAAAAACCCGTTCCATTTCGGCGAAGACGGGCGCTGGCAAAGATGCCGAGCTCGAACGGATGAACCGCAAAGGGTTGGCGGAAATAATCTCCGCATTGCCACTGCTGCGCGCCAGGATCGCCTGGTGCATCGTCGGCACGGCCGTATACCAGGTCGGTCTAGCCTCGTTCATCCAGCCGAAGAACTTCAGGGCGTTGAATCCGGGCGTGCAGAAGATACTGCCGCCAGCTGACAGGCTTGCCAGCACGGCCGCGACCAGACCGTGAATATGAAAGAGCGGCATGATGTTAAGGCAACGGTCCGACGGCTCGAGCTTGAGCGTCCGTACGATATTTGCCGCTGAAGTCAGCAGGTTCGTATGACTGAGCGGCACTATCTTGGGTCTGGAGGTCGTACCAGAAGTATGCAGGACCAGAGCGACATCCTCAGGCTCAGCCGGTCCAGGCGTGGTGGCCGCCGCCGACGCGCCCGAGAGATCGAAGAGCCCCGCTGGACCTTCCGTTCGCGCATGCAGGTGGATTATCGGTATCCCGACACGCGCAGCCGCAGCAAGCGCCGGACTGTTGCTATCGGCTGCGACGAGAAGCGCCTTCGCCTTGAGATCGTCCAGATAAAAGACAAACTCGTCTTCGCGGTAGGCTGGATTGAGTGGAGCGGTGGTACAGGCGGTTGCGCAGGCGAGAAAGGCGGCGACCATCTCGGGGCCGTTGTCGAGAACAATGGCGAGTTTGTCACCCCTCCCAATGCCAAGATTGTTGAGAGATATGACCGTCCGGTCGACAAAAGCCAGCAGTTCTCCCAAGGGGACATCCGGGCGAGCTGGAGCTCCAATTGCTCGAGCCTCAAAGGGCCCGGTACTTAGAATATCGCGGATCGTATTCATGCTTACCGCTCTTGGTCTCACTTGCTAATGACCCGAGACAGAAATGCCACGGTCCTCTCATGTGTCGGCGCGGTGAAGAATTGCTCCGGAGGAGCGTCCTCTATTATCCGGCCGCCATGCATCATGATTACGCGGTTTGCCACCTCGCGCGCGAAGCCCATCTCGTGGCTCACCACAATCATGGTCATGCCCTCGCGGGCGAGTTCCTTCATGACGTCCAGCACTTCGCCAATCATCTCAGGGTCGAGCGCGCTGGTCGGCTCATCGAACAGCATGAGGGCAGGACGCATGGCCAGAGCACGGGCAATGGCCACACGCTGCTGCTGACCACCAGACAGTTGCGCGGGATAGGTATTCTCTTTCTCGGCCAAGCCAACGCGAGCGAGCAGCGCGCGGCCTGTCCGGAGCGCTTCCTCACGTGGGATCTTGCGCACATGAATCGGTGCTTCGATGATGTTTTCGAGGGCCGTCAGGTGTGGAAACAGATTGAACAGCTGGAAGACCATTCCAATCTCGCAGCGCTGACGAGCTATGTTCCGCTCGCTGTCTTCCACAAGCTGGCCATTACGTTCGCGATAGCCGATCAAATGGCCGTTGACCTCGATCCGACCCTTTTGAATTCTCTCAAGATGATTGATGCAGCGTATGAACGTCGTCTTGCCCGACCCCGACGCACCAACGATGACGACCACCTCTCCCTTGCGAACGGTAAGATCGATTCCCTTAAGAACCTGAAGGTCGCCGAAGCGTTTTTCCACTCCGCGCACCGTGACAATCGCAGGCTCGGCCGCCGGATCATCACTCATCGCGGTTCTCCAATCTGGCCAAAACCGAACAGACGTCTGTATCCCTTGGATCCAAGTTTGCGGGAAGCGGCCGCGGCAGGATCGCCGAACCGTAACTCGAGGCGCTGTTGTACGAAGCCCCAGAGCGTGGTGAGCGTCAGGTAGTAGCAGGCGACCACCATATACAGCTCAAAAACTCGAAAGGTTACAGAGGTTACCATCTGCGTTGCGAGCAGGAGTTCGGGAACGCCAATCACGCTCAACAGTGTTGTGTTTTTCAGCATGCCATTGAATTCGTTGCCCAGTGGCGGGACAACTACGCGCGCAGCCTGCGGGAGGATGATGCGCCGCATGTAGAGGCCATAAGTCATACCCAGGGACTTTGATGCTTCCGCCTGGCCTATGTTGACGGAATTGATTCCCGCTCGAATGATCTCCGCCATGTAGGCCGCTTCGTTCAGCGTCAACGCAAGAATTCCTGCCTGCATATTGCCGGGAAGGACCGCGAAGCCGAGATCGATGTCCTCGAAGCGAAAAATGTTCGCGGCCGCCAAACCTGTGTAAATGAAGACGATCTGCACCAACAATGGCGTGCCGCGAAACGCCCACACGAAGATTCGCGCGGGCACTTGTAGAATGCGATGCTGCGAAATTCGGGCTAAGGCCACGAACAGCCCCAGAAGGGTTCCGAATGCTTGGGCGACCACGCTGATGCTCAAGGTCAACCAGAGGCCATGCAAATAGACCGAGCTTGGCCACAGCAGATATTCCCAGAAAACGCTCCATTCGAAATTCATGAAGGCCGCCTATTCGATTGCGTCGCCCTCGAGGCCCCACTTCGCGAGTAGCTTCTTGTAGGTGCCGTCCGCCTTCATCGAATCGAAAGCCTTCTGGATGGCGTCATGAATCTCGGCTTCACCCTTGCGGGTGGCGATCCCGGTCTTAATCTTGCTGAACGGCTCACCGCCTATGTCGAAGATATGGCCCGCCTTCTGAAGGAAGTAAGCAGCTGTTTCGAGGGTGGTTCCGTAGGCATCGACCTGGCCAATTTGCAGCGCCTGGCGGGCATCGGAATCCTTGGGGAAGACGGTGACGGTTACTTCAGGCTTTCCAGCTTCCTTGAATTTCTTGTTCTGTTCGTCCAGCAGGCTCTGGATCGTCGTGCCATTGTCGACCGCGGCCTTGAGGCCCGAAAGATCATCAAGCCCCTTGACGTTCTTGGGGTTTCCCTTCGGCACCAAGAGCGACTGGCTCGAATACATGTAGTTGGTGAAATCAACGACTTCGCGGCGCTGCGGCTTGTCGAAAAGCTGCGACAGAATGGCATCGCACTGCTTCGCCAGGAGAGCCGGAATGATCGCGCTGAATGCAGTTTCCTTCCATTCGACCTTTACCCCCATCCGCTTCCCGATCTCGGTGCCGATATCGACATCCAGACCACCCAAAACCTGGTTTTCATCATAGAAGCCGAGCGGCGGATTCCCGAATTCCGCGCAATACGTGATCTTGCCTGCCTTGGCGATATCCGCTGGTGGCGTCACCTCAGCTGCATGTGCAACGCCCACCGCAAAGACGAGCGCAATGGCGGAACCGGCACTTTTGGAAATACGAGACATCTGGCAACCTTCCCCTTGCTTATCGGCCCAACGATTTGGACCATTGTCTATTGGTCTAAATCTTGATAGTGTTCTTGTTATGAATTTCATTATCTATTCCCCAACGTATGGACCCTGTCAACACGGTGGGCGCTCGCCAACCAAAATAAACCAATATGGAATGGTCTAAAATGAAAAGGTCCGACTACGCTCACCAGAAACTTGACGAAATGCTGCGGGAGAACCGATTCCAGCCGCAGGGCCGGCTTCCGCCGGAACGCGATCTGGCGCGTCAGCTTGACGTCAGTCGAATGGGGTTGCGGGTGGCACTTGATCGGCTCGAAGCGGAAGGACGGATCTGGCGCCATGTCGGTCAGGGCACCTTTGTTGGTTCGCGTCCGGAAAAAGCACCGACACAACTGTCGTTCATTACCGCAAACACGAGTCCGGCCGAGGCGCTCGAGGCACGCCTGGCGATCGAACCTCAGATCGCCCGAATGGCAGCGCTGCGTGCGAGCGAACTTCAAATTTCCGATATGTTCGTACTTGTTCAGAAGGGAAGGGCCTCCGGAGATCCGGCAGCGTGGGAGTCCTGGGATGGGCAGTTTCACCGGGCACTGTGTCTGGTCACGGGCAATAGACTCCTGCTTTCGATTTTCGATAGCTTCAACGCGATAAGACGGCAAAGAACATGGAGCCAGCTGCGACAGGCTGTACTCACGCCGGAGCGACGGGAGCACTATGCGCAGCAGCACAGGAATATTCTGGATGCGATCAGCGGTCGCGACGCCGTCCAGGCGGAATTCGCCATGCGGGCGCATATAGAAGACGTAGCGCGCAGTCTGCTCAATCCCCACAAGTAAGCGAAGATGCGGGTTCACAATGGCAACGAGACAGCAGCTAGGGGGGTGCTGCCGACTAGTGTGCACCGTCGGGGTCATTCGCGGGGTCGCGCTTCAAAGCAGCCGACATGAGGCGCATTGCTGCCACTCGGTAGAAGATAAATGCGGCTCAGCGAATGGCTGGATCACCTTCTTGAATCAATTTGGGCGAACCGCTTCGTAACCCATTGATAAATAACGATAATGGTGGGCCCGGAGGGCGCGGCGAAGGCATTGATTTCATTGGATTTTTCGTGGGCAAAAATCAAAAACCTTCCCGTATTGTTCCGTATCGTCCCGCCACCGGATGGCCAACCCATTCCGAACTGATAGTGACATTCGCTCTTGGCGTTTATCCGACGGCCACGTTCCAACCTTGAAGGTTCCTAATAGCTTCGGCCGAGCGGGCCTCTGTCTCCGGCGTCAATCGTTCCCTTGCTCCAGACAAAGGGAGAAAAGCCAAGCGTTCAAAGTCGTCTGCTTATTCGACCATTGACCGCCTTATTATGGTCGGTGGCAGACTGGCGAGCGTCGTGGCGATCGAGTTGACGGCTTGCCAAAGCCAGCCTCCCATTTCCGGATGTTCCTTTGATGCTTCCTCAGAGAAACAGACAATTGACATTCATTATAGTTTTTGGATACTATTTAGAATCTGAATGAGTTTCCTATTTCTGGATCGTTCTTGCCGACCGGATCGGAGCCAGCTAATCGAAGCTCATTTGGGAGGATATCTTGGCTTTCCCGCACGGCCTCTCACCGCGAGATGCAAGCGCCATCCTGGCGCCGCGGCGAATGGTTGCGCTGGAGGACGCCCCCATAAGAGGTGGATCGTGGCATTGTTCTCAAGCGAACTTGCCGAGGCCCAAGCCGCGTTCGGGCAGCCAAGGGAAATTACAAGGCAAATGGAGGAGAGCTATATGGCAACGACGAATGCGGCACCGAAGAGCCTCGAGAGCATCCTGAAAACGGCGGGAGGACCCGTAAACCTGCTGCGTGGCTCCAATCTTGGCCCCTACCGCTTTCCCGTCATCCCACCG
Source organism: Mesorhizobium sp. P3_B5 (assembly GCF_056402815.1). NCBI lineage: Bacteria > Pseudomonadati > Pseudomonadota > Alphaproteobacteria > Hyphomicrobiales > Phyllobacteriaceae > Mesorhizobium > Mesorhizobium sp. P3_B5. Next base: position 113,680 of record NZ_JBFUGR010000013.1, read on the forward strand.
GAGTTTACGAACTGGCGCGACGAAGTGCGTGCGTGGAAGGATAGCTGCGCGCTGCTCGAGCAATCCTACCACATGACCGAACTGCACCTGCGCGGATCGCAGGTCATCCCTTTCCTTTCGGAGATCGCAGTCAACAAATTCGACCCATTCCCGGTCCTGCGCGCCAAACAGCTCGTGCTGGCCGGCCATGACGGATACTACATCGCCGACGCCATCATTTTCCGGGAAGCTGACGACTTCTTCCGCGTCGTCGGCGCTCCTTTCGCCAGCGATTGGGTGCTCTACAATGCGCAGAAGAGCGACTACGACGTCGAGGCCAAGAAGGACGACAATTTCTCGATCCGCTCCGGCACACGCGAAGTGTTCCGCGTCCAGATCCAGGGGCCGAACGCCCTTGCGCTGATGCGCGACGTAACGGGCGGCAGCCTGCCGGACATCAAGTTCTTCAACATCGGTGAGTTCAAGATCGCGGGAAAATCCGTCCGCGCCCTGCGGCACGGCATGGCCGGCGAACCCGGCTTCGAGATCTACGGAGCCTGGGACGACCAGCAGGCGGTGCGCGAGGCGCTGGAGAAGACCGGCGAGAAGTACGGCTTGCGCAAGATCGGCGCACTCGCCTACTCGACCACCGCGCAGGAGTCCGGCTGGGTGCCGATGCCCTTGCCGGCCATCTATCACGGCGAGGACATGAAGCCATACCGCGAGTGGCTGAACAGCTACTTCCTGGAGTCGGTCGCCTCACTCGGCGGCAGCTTCGTGTCGGACGACATCACGGATTACTACGTCGATCCGATCGAACTCGGCTACAGGAACGTGATCGACTTCGGCCGGGACTTCATCGGCCGCGACGCCTTGCTTGAGAAGGCGAACAACCAGCGCCGCACAAAGGTGACGCTTGAGTGGAACGATGAGGACGCGACCGCCGTGATGCGTGACTCCATCTTCCCGGCCAACGGGACGCCCGCCAAGTTTCTCAGCATGCCGATGCCCATGTACGCGACATTCCAGGTCGATGCCGTCATGAGGAAGGGCAAAGTTGCGGGCATCTCCACTTGGCCGGCCTTCACGGCGAACGCCAACCGCTTCATCTCGCTGGGACTTGTCGACCTCGAGCATGCACAACCGGGGACGGAGGTCACACTTATGTGGGGCGAGCCGGAGTCGCGCCGCAATACGGTGGAGGCGCATCAGGTCCGCGAAATCAAGGCAAAGGTCGCGCCGGCACCCTACTTCGACAAGGTCATCAAGACCGGCAAGCATTGACGCATGGGCATCGTCGCTGGACGGCTGGGTCCGCACGGATCGAAGATTCGCCGGCCGCCGCCGATCAGGCGGCGCCCTCCAGATAGCACCTGTCAAAGACACCTTCAGCCGCACTGCGCTTCGACTCGTCGAGCAGGTTTGCCCTGACCATCAGGTCGATCGTCGTCCTGAGCGCCTTGTCCGGCACGGCAAGGCCGTCCGGCCACATGCCCATGCCGCGCATATATTCCAGGCCTCGCCGCGCCAGCGATTCACTGTCGGGCGTGGTGATGCGCTGGAAGATCGGCAGGGTGATGCCATGCTTAGCCGCATCATTGGTGAGCGCATGCGCTTCGATCAGCGCCTTGAGGAAGCAGGTCACCACATCGCGGTTCGCGCCGAGCCAGGAAGCCTTGCCTATGATGGCAGTGAAAAGGATCTCGGGAATAGTATTGCTGACCTCGCCGAGCAGGTTGTAGCCCTGGTCCTGCGCGAGGAAGTTCCATGGCGCGGGCTGCGGAGCGCAGTCGATTTCGCCCGCCTGCAGCGCCTCCCAGCGCTTGGTGTGAATGCCCGCCAGGGCAAACTCATAGTCTCCGGGATAGTGCAGCCCTTCCGCGGCCAGCATGATCTGCGTGTAGATCGCTGTCCCCTCCGTCAGCGAGGAAGTGCCGACCCGCTTGCCCCTCAGTTCGGCAAGCGAGCCGATGCCCGGACGCGCCACAATGGACATCGGCAGACGCACCGCATTGGCCGCCACGATGCGCAGCTCTCCGCCCCTCACGAAGTCGGCGACAGCGCCTTCCGGTGGCGTGATCGCCAGGTCCGCTTCGCCCTCAAGAACGGTCGTTGTTGCCTTTTCGACGCTACCCATCCGCTTGTAGACGATGCGGATGCCGTGCTTTTCGAAAAGGCCCTGTTCGTCGGCAACGAAGACAGGGAGCCAGTTGAACCCCTGCGCACCGCCCGCGAGCCGAAGATCGACAGGGCCGACAGGTTCCGGATTGGTCATGACTATATCTTCCCTTGAAACGTCCGGCGTAGGCACCGGCTTGCTCATCTGTTTGGCGACATGTGGTTCGGTGCTGCGACATTGGCGCCATCCACATTGACAGACAGATCAGATTGAGATACGCATTGGTATCTAAAGAACAACCGGTATGTCAACACATCGATCGGCGAATTGGCTGATGCAACATCAAGCCGAAGGGAGGACATATGCACATTGCCAAGAACATCAGTGATATCTGCGTCCGGCAGTTCGAAGCCCTGACGGACCGCTGACATGAGCGGTCTGGCGCGATCGCCACAAGAGGCACTGATCCTGGGTATGGTTGCGCTGGGTTTGCTGGCGCTTGTCGCCGGTGGATTGCTGCGCTGGCTGCGCGCCGGACGGGTCTGGACAGACCTCCTGGTACCGGCCTCCTTCCTCGTCGCCTACTGGCTCACCTACAACAAGGTGCCGTCTTTCCCGCCCGTGGGCGCAGTCAACAAGATCTTCTTCGTAGCCCTGATCGGAACGGCGCTCGGTGTCCTGGTGGAGGCCGCCGGCCGTAGCGGGCTCGGTCGCGCGCTTGTCCTCGCCCAGCCGATCGCGTCCGCCGCGTACATCGGAACGGCCCGCCTGCCCGATGCACTCCCGGAAGTGGCGGCGGCAGCACTTTGGGGCCTGCTGGTGATGCATGGCCTTTCCCGTGGGGCGGGCAAGGCCGACGACGAATCCGGCACGAGACGCGCCACCTTGCTTGGCATTGCATGCGCCGGATTCGCGCCAATCGCGCTGTTGGGAGCGTCGTCCTCGAGCTTCCAGCTCAGCCTGCTTTTTGCAGCCGCCATCGCTGCCATTGTCGTCGCCAACATCTCAAATCCAAACTTCGGATTCCGCTCCGCATCCCTCCTTGGCGGAGCAGGAGGCATGATCGCGGCCGCGCAAACCGTCACGCTGATCACGCGCAAGACCGACATGCTGGCCCTGGCCGTACTCACCTTGGCCTTTGTCACGCCTTTTGTCGTCGATCCGGTCCTGCGCCGGGTCCGCGCTACGAACAAGGTCGTTCAACTCGCCGCCTTTGTCGGGATCTGCCTGCTGCCTGTCGGCGCATCCGTGGCGACTGTGATCGCGCGGTACGGCTCAAGCTTCCCGGTATGACCCGGGAAAGGACTGTCAAAACCATCAACAGGGAGGAAATCAAACTATGTCGAAATTACTGCGCACCACCTTGCTTGCCGCTACCATTGCCTGGCTGCCACCGACCGCCGAAAGGGCGGCAGCCGGGACATTCGATATCGATCCCGTCCATTCGGGGATCGCTTTCTTCATCGACCATCTCGGCTTCTCGCAGGTGATCGGGGTTGCGAAGGAATTCTCGGGCTCGTTCCAGTTCGACGCGACGAAGCCGGCGGACAGCAGCCTTGTTGTTGCGGTGAAAGTCGCCGGAATCTCGACCAACAATAGCCAGCGGGATGGCGACATCCAGGGCGCGGACTGGTTCAATGCGACGGAGTTCCCGCAGATCACTTTTGTCGGGCATGAATTCAAGGCGGACGACGCCAAGACCGGCACGATCTCTGGCGATCTGACGATCGCCGGTGTCACGAAACCCGTCACGCTGGACGTCACCTTCAACAAGGAAGGCCAAAACCCGTGGGACAAGAGCCATGTCGTCGGCTTCAGCGCGCGCACGTCGATCAAACGCAGCGACTTCGGCATGAAAGCCGCGCTTGGAATGATCGGCGACGATGTGAGCCTCGTTATTCAAGTTGAAGGGCGTGCACGTTCGTAAGTCAGCGGTGACCTTCCCGGCAGTCAACAAGCCTGCCGGGAACCTCGACTACGCGCAATGGCGGGAAGCGGAGCGCATCGGCGCGGTCCGCCTCCTTCCGGCCAATTGAGAAATTCTCGCCGGCGGATTGCGCCGGTGAGACTTGCCGTGGCTATTCGGCCGCCACGGAATCCGTGCGCTTGAAAGGATCGCCCACGCCACCTTGTGCAAAAAGGTGGCTTGCATGAGCGATGACATTCTCGGTCGTCTCGCGGATATGCCGGTCGACCAGATCCTGGGCTGTGGCCGTGTCGCGGGCGATGACCCTATCCATGATCATCTTGTGCTCGACGTCCTTTGCCCGCCATTGCGGGCGAAACTGCGAGGACATCCTGCGGTAGCGGTGAGCGCGTTCGAACAGCTTCTGCCGGATTTCGAGCAGATTCGGCGAGCCGCACGCCGCGACGAGGGAAAGGTGGAACGCACTGTGCAGCGAAGCCCAGTCGTCGGAGAGATAGTAGCTCGCGCCAAGCCGGCTCTGCAGGCGATCCATCCGGTGGAAGTTGGCCATAATGTCGGCCTCCCAACGATCGTCGCCACGATCGATCGCCAGCTTGATGCACTGCCGTTCAATGAGCACGCGGACATCCGTCAGATCGTTGAGGTCAAAGAGCGAGACCGGCGCGACCAGGAAACCGCGCTGCCCCTCCGCGACAACCAGGCCTTCGGCCACCAGCCGCGAAAGCGCCTCGCGCAAGGTGGAGAAGCTTACTTCATACAGCTCCTTCAGCGTTTCGAAGCGCAGCTTGGTTCCCGGCTTCAAGGCGCAGCTGATGATGTCGCTCCGCATGCGCGCCAACACGTCCCCGGCGCGTGTCTCTCCGGTGGGCTTGATGGTGGTGCTCATGCATTAAGACTCCGCATTGAATTAGCGCGGAGATTACTGCGGATTTTCGAAATAATCAAACCTGTCGCCCTTTGCGCGCGCGCCAACCGATGCAACCGAATGTGGAATTGGTCTTGAGCAGTCAAACCTTCAAGTTGACAAGGCTGATGGCGCATTAGACCTCTACATTCTTGACAGACTTGCCCTCGAGCATGAGGTCAAGTCCTCGTTACTGTCCTCAGCTTGTTCGATCTGGACTTTGTATGTGCCCGAAGCAGCGATCCCTTGGCTTGTTCCGCCGGTTCGGTCGGCGCCGCCCTCTTTCTCATCTGGCACAGTGGATATCTCACCATCGTAGACCCCGCCAACATCCGTCGTGATGCTGACCAAGGAATTCACATTTCCACAGGGTGGGCGATGGGTTGGTGCCTGGTGAAACGCGGCAGCAGTCCGGTGCACAGCACCAGCAGCACGATGATCGCAAACTGGCAGGCGATGACGGCACCGAAAGCTTGCGCAATGCCCGTGGGCTCCAGTGCCAGATAGAGCGTGCCGAGTGTGGCGACGCCGAGCGCCAGGCCGGATTGCTGCAGCGTGATGAGAACGCCGCTGCCGACGCCGGCGAGGTGAGCGGGAACATCGGCAAGCACGGCGCGAAACAGGCCGGAAAACAGCATCGATTGCCCGGCGCCGATCAACACCAGCGGCAACGCCAGTTCGACCAGGCTCACTTTTGGCCAGCCCGAAACGATGATGCCGATCAACAGCGCCAGTCCAAGCGCCTGCACGATGCCGCCCGCCGCCAGGGCGCCGCGGCCGAAACGGTTGATCATGCGCGGGCTGACCATGGAGCCGATGAAGAACATCACCGCCATCGGCAGGATGGCGAGGCCGCTTTCCAGCGGATTGGCGCCGAGGCCGTTCTGCACGGTGAGTGCGAAGACGAACATGAAGGCGCCGAAGCCGACGCTGAACAGCGTGATCATGGCCAGCCCGCGCGACATCGAGGGCAGCTTGAGCAGCGATGGCGGCAGCAACGGCACCTCGCCGCGCGCCTCAGTAGCCCGTTCGACGATGACGGTCAGCACGGCCAGCACCACGGCGGCGGCCAGCATCATCCTGGTCCAGGCCGGCCAGCCCAGTGAATGGCCTTCGGTCAGCGGCACCAGAAGGGCGGTCAGCGTGGCGGCGAAAAGCACGGTGCCGGGCAGGTCGATGCCGGCCGGGTGCGGCGAACGGCTGGCCGGCACGACAAGCCGCGAGGCGAAGAACACGATGATGCCGAGCGGAATGTTGATCAGGAAGATCGGCCGCCACGAGGTGCCGAACAGATTGGCGCTGACCAGCAGTCCGCCGGCGAGTTGGCCGACGACCGCCGCGATGCCCGAGGTTGCGCCGTAAAGCGCGATGGCTTTGGTCTTGCGCTCGCCGGCGAGCGTTGCCTGGAAGGTTGCCAGCACCTGCGGCACCAGCATTGCCGCCGTTGCGCCCTGGACCAGGCGGGCGGCGATCAGTGTCTCGATCGTAGGGGCCAGGCCGCACGCCAATGACGCCAGGATGAAGCCGGAAAGTCCGACCAGAAACAGGCTGTGGCGGCCGAAACGATCGCCAAGCCTGCCGCCCAGCACAAGCATGGCGGCATAGGCCACGCCATAGACCGAAACCACCAGCTCAAGCGCGGCCGGTGTCGCCTTGAGCGAGGCGGAGATCGTCGGCAGCGCCACGTTGACGATGAAGAAGTCGGCGATCGGCAGGAAGGCGCCGGCCAGCAGCACATACACGCCGACCGCGTGCAGCCCTCCGGCGCGGGCCATGGAGCGGGCAGAATGCCGGCCGCCGGCGGCGTCCGTTGAATGAGTCATGTGAACCTCCAGGTGCTTATGCATATATAGTTATGCAAGCATAATCATTATGTACATATACATATCTGGCTGGGCGCTGTAAACTCTGCTGATGAAGACCGACAGCGAATCGTCCACAGGCAAGGCTCCACCGGTCCGGTGGGCGGATCTGGCCGACTTGATCCTGATCATTGCCCGCGAGATCCAGTTTCGCGGCTATCGCGACGAGCGAGCGCTATCCCTCACACAATCGGAGGGCATGGTGATGCGCCATCTGGTGGCGCACGCCTCGGCGACGCCGAGCCAGATCGCCGCCGCGACCGGGCTGCAGCGCGCCAACGTGTCTCCAGTGTTGCGCGACCTGGAAAGCAAGGGGCTGATCGAGCGGCATGTCGATCCGGCGGACCGCCGCGGCGTCAGCGTCCACCGCACGCGGCGCGGCGCCGAAAACTACGCGCTGGTGCGCAAGGAATGGGGCGCAGCCATCTCCGCTGCCGCCGGCGCCGACATCAGCGGGCTCGACGCCGCGCTCGCTCTTCTCAGCTCCATTGGAGCCGGTCTCACCTCGACGCGCCCCAGAGGCACCGACGGCGCCGGTGGTTCCTCTCGTCGGCAGGACATTTAGCGCCTGCATTTTCGAACTCGGCAGCAGTCGGACGGCTGCTTGAAAGATCCTGCTAAGGCTAACGAGGGCTGCAGGTATGTTCCCAAAGCACACCTTCGAACAGAGCAGGCCAACCCCTTCGACAAGGACAAAAGCCGGCACAGCGTTCTAGATCAGGCCGGCAGCGCTCAGAAATCGCGTCCTCGATAGATCGTCAATCCTTCGCGTTCGACGAAGCGGATCATGATACGGACGGTTGCCTAGTAAACCACGACGCTTCGGATCGACTTGCCCTCATGCATGAGGTCGAAGCCCTTGTTGATGTCTTCCAGCTTCAGCAAATGGGTGATCATCGGGTCGATCTGGATCTTGCCGTCCATGTACCAGTCGACGATTTTTGGCACGTCGGTGCGGCCGCGCGCGCCGCCAAAGGCGGTGCCCATCCAGGTGCGGCCGGTGACCAACTGGAATGGCCGTGTCGAGATTTCCTGGCCGGCTCCGGCAACGCCGATGACGACCGACTTGCCCCAGCCGCGGTGTGAGGATTCGAGCGCCTGGCGCATCACCTTGGTGTTGCCGGTGCAGTCGAAGGTGTAGTCGGCGCCGCCGATCTGGTCGGCGCCACGC
>NZ_JBFUGR010000014.1:0-96487 GCF_056402815.1 Mesorhizobium sp. P3_B5
GGGGCCGTGCGCCGCGCCATCCGCTCGGCCGGCGCCAGGCTGTTCTTGCTGCCCAAATACTCGCCTGACCTGAACCCCATCGAGAAGCTCTTTGCAAAGCTAAAGCATTGGCTCCGTAAGGCTGCCAAGCGTACCGTCGAAACCGTCTGTGACGCCATCGGCCAAATCCTCGGCACCGTCTCTTCAACCGAATGCAGAAATTACTTCACAGAGGCAGGCTATGCGCCAACCTAGATTCATCCCGCTCTAGGCCGGAACATGCTGGCGGTAAATCAGACAACCGCTTGCGGACGTGACTTTTTCCGGGGTGTTACCGAGAATGCTCATGGCCCCTTGAGGCTGCCGGCGATCGGCCCGACTAGAGGGTCGTATTTGGATTTCAGCGCAGGCGGATAGTCGATCCAGACGGTGCGGATGACGCTATCCTTGCCGAACAGGCGGCGCTCGTAAAAGATATTTTTGTCCTTGACGCCCGACAGCACCGCCCAGTCCTTGCCGGTCTTGCTGTAGGTGATCGTGTAGCCCGGCACCTTGCTGGCTTTCTCGGCAGCGACGAAGCTTTTCGGTGTGTCATCGTCGACGTTGTAGATGCCCGAGCAGGTCAGGCTGGCGCCGTCGGCGCTCAGCCATACCTGCCCGTCGCCATTGTCCGGTTCGGGTTGGCGATCGGTGAAGACCTCGTCGGGAAAGGTGCAGACCGTGCCGAAACGCTCGTTGACGTAGGTGAATGGCGCGGCAACAGCCGTGGTCGTTGCAATCGCTGCGAAAGACGCCAGGGTCGGGAAAAGTCGTTTCATGCCATGCCTCCAGCCAATGACGGAGGCGATCTTGCACGAGATCGGCGAAAAAATCAGCCGCCGGTGACGCTCATATGCCGGGAAACCGAGGGGCGGCTGGTGCGGCGGTCGATGATGAAATCATGACCCTTCGGCTTGCGGCCGATGGCTTCATCAATGGCATCGGCGACCAGTTCGTTGCCTTCGGAGGCACGCAGCGGTGCGCGCAGGTCGGCTGCATCTTCCTGGCCGAGGCACATATAGAGCGTGCCGGTGCAGGTCAGGCGGACGCGGTTGCAGCTTTCGCAGAAATTATGCGTCATCGGCGTAATGAAGCCCAGCCGTCCGCCGGTTTCAGTGACCTGGACATAGCGGGCCGGGCCGCCGGTCTTGTAGGGGATGTCGGTCAGCGTGAACTGGCGCTCCAGCGAAGCGCGCAGCAGCGACAGCGGCAGATACTGGTCGGTGCGGTCGGCGTCGATCTCGCCCATCGGCATGGTTTCGATGACCGTCAGATCCATGCCGCGGCCGTGCGCCCAGCGCATCATCTCCGGCAGTTCGGCGTCGTTGAAATCCTTCAGCGCCACCGCATTGAGTTTCACCTTCAGCCCCGCCGCCTGTGCCGCGTCGATGCCTTCCATGACCTTGCCGAGATGGCCCCAGCGGGTGATCTTGTGGAACTTGTCGGCGTCGAGCGTGTCCAGCGAGACGTTGATGCGCTTGACGCCACAATCGGCGAGCTCGGCGGCAAAGCGCGAAAGCTGCGAACCGTTGGTGGTCAGCGTCAGTTCTTCCAGCGCGCCGCTTTGCAGGTGTCGCGAAATCTGGCGCACCAGATGCATGATGTTCTTGCGCACCAGCGGCTCGCCGCCGGTCAGGCGCAGCTTGCGCACGCCCTTTTCGATGAACACGGTGCAAAGGCGGTCGAGTTCCTCCAGCGACAGCAGGTCCTTCTTGGGCAGAAAGGCCATGTCCTCGGCCATGCAATAGGTGCAGCGGAAATCGCAGCGGTCGGTAACCGACACGCGCAAATAGCTGATTGTGCGACCGAATGGGTCGATCATGTTCATGCTTGTGCGTTTCCCGTGGCCGCGAACGGCGGCGTTATATACCGCTATGTGATACGATCCGGCTTCGCATTCAAGATAGCGGCTCTCGATCTTTGGTAACATTCCCTGGCCGACATGGCATGTCGGTTGCCCCTAAAGCGCCTTTTCCCGCTGCGCGAAGCAGCGTAGGGAAGGGCGATCGATGCGGGTCTACCATCATGACGGCACCAAAGGAACTCAGGGTCTCGAAAGACCGCAGACTGCTCTCGGTGACCTTTCCGGATCACCGGCCGTTCGAACTGCCGGCCGAGCTGCTGCGCGTCGCCTCGCCTTCGGCCGAGGTGCAGGGCCATTCGCCGGAACAGCGCGTGACCGTTCCCGGCAAGCGCAACGTTGCCATCCTGAAGATCGAGCCGGTCGGCAACTACGCCGTGCGCATCACCTTTGACGATTTCCACGACACCGGCATCTTCACTTGGAACTACCTGCATACGCTAGGCCACGAGAAGGACGCGCGCTGGAACGCCTATCTCGCGGAGCTCGAGGAAAAGGGTCTCAGCCGCGATCGTTAGTTCTGGATTGTCGTCAAAACGTCACGGATCTGGGATAGCGCCGGCAAAGGTTCGGAGATGAACAAGATGTCCGTCATCACCTCGGTCGAACAGCTCGAAGCCCTCTATGGCCTGCCAGGCGAAGCGTCGGTGGTCAAGGAACTCGATCATGTCATTCCCGAATACGCCGCCTTCATCGAGGCATCGCCGTTTGTTGCGCTCGCGACCAGCGGGCCGGAGGGGCTGGATTGCTCGCCGCGCGGCGATCTCGCCGGCTTCGTGCGCATCCACGATCCGAAAACCCTGATGATGCCGGACCGGCGCGGCAACAACCGGGCTGACTCGCTGAAAAACATCATTCGCGATCCGCGCGTCGGCCTGCTGTTTTTGGTACCCGGCTCCGGCACCACGCTGCGCGTCAATGGTCGCGCCCACATCACCACCGATGCGGCGCTTTGTGCGTCGTTCACCGTCGAAGGCAAGCCGGCGCGCTCGGTCACCGTGGTCGATGTCGATTCGGTCTATTTCCAGTGCGCCCGCGCCATCGTCCGCTCGGAACTGTGGAACCCGGCAAAGCATGTCGATCCAAAATCGCTGCCGACGCCGGGACAAATCCTGGAAGTCACCAGCCGCAAGAACATTGACGGCGAGACCTACGACAAGGAATGGCCGGAGCGGGCGAAAAAGACGATGTGGTGAGTGGGTCGCGAGGCCGGTTGGATCACGCTTCCTTCAGTACGTCATAGATCTTGCGCATCTGCTCGCCGATCATGTCGCATTGTTCCGGCGTCGACTGGCTCATCGCCTTCTCGATCAGCGCCATATGCACCTTCAGCGCCTTCATCAACAGGTCCGTGCCGGCTTCGGTCAGGGTCAGCCGCAAAACGCGCTTGTCCTTCTCGTCACCTTCACGGCGCAGCAGGCCGCGGCTCTCCAGCTGCGGCAAGAGCATGGTGATGTTGGAGCGCCCGACCAGCAGGCGGCGGGCGAGATCGTGCTGCGACATGCCGGGGTGGCGATAGAGGTTCATCAGCACGTCGAGCTGCGCCGGCTTGAGGTCAAGCGGCGCCAGCTTTGCCGCCAGCGCCCGTTCCAGCGCATGGCAGGCGCGCGCCACCGCGACCCAGTTGCGAAAACGCGGGTTGTCCCAGGGTAGCTCTTGCTTAATGTTCATGTTTGAACTATTATGTTCATGCTTGAACGGAATGGATGGATCGCCACTATGCCATCATTTGGACTGAAGGTCATCCGGGGCGTGTTCGCAGCCACTGAACATGTCGCTCCGCGCCTGAGCGGCCGCGCGGCATTCGAATTGTTCTGCCGCACGCCGAATGTGAAGGCGCTTAGCGATGGCGAACGGCGCGCTGTCGCGCGCGCCGCCGATTTCATGGCCGAGGCGCGTCATCACCGGCTGAAGACCAAGACCGGCTGTGTGATGGTGCATGAATTCAGGCCCGAGCCGGGCAGGGCGTCCGCCGGCACGGTGCTCGTCATCCATGGCTGGCGTTCGCGCACCGAATATATGCGCACGCTGATCGAAGGCTATCGCAGCGCCGGCTACAAGGTCGTCTCGCTCGACCTGCCGGGCCACGGGCAGTCGCAGGGCCGTCGGTTGAACCTGGTCAATGCCGTCGAAGCCGCGCGAATCGCTGGCGAATGGTTCGGACCGTTCGCAGCAGCGGTCGGCCATTCCTTCGGCGGTGCCGTTGCCGCCAATGCCGTTGCCGGTTCGGTCAGGAACATTGCGCCGCTGGCGGCCGAACGGTTGGTGCTTATCGCTGCGCCGAGTTCGTTGCCGACGATCTTCGCCGACTTCAGCCGCATGCTCAATGTCGGCCCGCGCTCACAAATCGCGATGGCCGATCGGGTCGAAAAACTATCCGGCCGGCCGCTGCACGAATTCACGGGCGACCGCCAGCTTGCGCACAGGCCGGTGCCGACGCTGGTCATCCATGCGCCGGACGACCGTGAAGTCTCCGCCGATCACGCAACGCGCTATGCCGGCGCCGGCGACCATGTGCGGCTTCATTGGGCCAATGGACTCGGCCATCGCCGCATCCTCGCCGACAAGGGCGTGGTCGAGCGCGCCGTCGGCTTCATTGCCGACCATCGGGAATCGGTGCTGCTGCACTGAGCCGGGCTTACACGGTCTGTTTCTTCTTCTCGCCGGGCTCGACCGGCAGTCCGGCCGCTTTCCAGGCGGTGTAGCCGCCGAGAATATGCTTCACCGGCGAAAGCCCCATATCCTGCGCCGTCTTGGTGGCAAGCGCCGAGCGCCAGCCGCCGGCGCAGAAGAAGACAAAACTCTTTCCTGAGGCGAAGAACGGCTTGTGGTACGGGCTTTCCGGGTCGATCCAGAATTCCAGCATGCCGCGGGTGACATGTTTTGCGCCGGGGATCTTGCCGTCCCGCTCCACTTCGCGCGGATCGCGCAGGTCGACGAAGATCGTTGCTTCGTCGTCAAGCAGATCAGCCGCTTCCTCAGGCGAGACCACTTCGATCTCGGCATTGGCCTCATCGAGCAGCTCACGATATCCCTTTTTCACCGGCTATCCTCCCGACCGCGTGTTTGCCGGCCTTGCGGATTTCCAGCACAACGGCCGGCCTTTGTCACGCCGTGTCGGGGCCCGTCATCGCCCCTGCCAAAATCGCTTCGACCGTCACGATGTTGTGAAACCGTTCTGCAACAGACCCACCGAAATTTATGGAAGCTTAACGAAATCAGTATGAATCGGTATAGTTGCGCCTTACATCCGCCATGCGGTGGGCGAGACAATCTAGCGGCGCGGAACGGGGCCGGTTGCGACCGGAGCGGGTGATCCATGAAATTCCTTGGAAAAAGAGCAACCTTGGTGCCGCTCGCAGCGGTTGCAGCGACGCTGGCCTTCGGGGCGCCGCAGGCAGGCGCACAGGGGCTGTTCGATATGCTTTTTGGCGGCGGCATCAAGCACGGGCAGCAAGGCGAATTTCCTCCGCCCCCCAAGCGCAAACCCCCGGCAGCTGGCGGTGGCGGCGGCACCAGGATCAGCAGCCCGTCCTACTACACCTACAAGGCCGACCGGCTGGTGCGCGTCGACTTCGCGTCGCTGGTTGCAGCGCAGCCCCAGGTGGCGACGGCCGAGGACGCCGCCTTTGTGCCATCGGCGACGAGCACCGCCTTCCGCGAAGCGGTTGCCGGGCTGAGCGACTATGAACTCTATGCAGAACCCGACATCGCCAAGGCGCTGATCGCCTACTATTCGGCCAACCCGGATTTCATCTGGGTGACCGGAACGACCGTCAACAGCCGCGCCCAGGATGCCGTGCGCGTGCTCGGCGAAGCGGCGAGCTACGGCCTCACGCCTGCTGACTACACGGTCGAAGTGCCGGCCGCCAGCGCGTCGGCCGGCGATGCCAATGCCCAGATGAAGGAACTCGTCCGCTTTGAGATGGCGCTGTCGGCGCGCGTCCTGCGCTACGCCCATGATGCCCAAAGCGGCCGCGTCGATCCCAACCGCATGACCGGCTACTACGAATTTCCGCCCAAGCCGGTCGACATGGAAGCCGTGCTGAAGACGCTGGCGCACACCCAGGAAGTGCGCACCTATCTCGAATCGCGCCATCCGCAGAACCCGGAATACCAGGCGCTGCGCGTCGAACTGGAATCTTTGCAGGCCAGTGCCGAAAACGAAATCGTCGTCGACCCCAAGCTGTTGTTGAAGCCGGGCGAAACCAGTCCCGAACTGCCGAAGCTGCTGACGCTCATCGCGCGCAATCTCGATGACGAGATGGGCGGGGCCTATGGCGAGATCCTGGCCCGGCTCGGCACCAGCGAAGTCTATGTTCCCGAACTGGTGCCGGTCATCAAGGCCGTGCAGGTGAAGGCCGGCATGAAGGGCGATGGGGTCATCGGCCCGCGCACGGTCGCGTCGCTGGCCGGAACCTCCAAAGCCGACAGGCTGCAGAAAGTGCAGGTCGCGCTGGAAGAGTTGCGCTGGATGCCATCCGATCTCGGCAGTCCGCGCGTTTTCATCAACCAGCCCGCATTCACCGCAACCTATATCGACAATGGCGAGGAAAAGCTGAAGACCCGCGTCGTCATCGGCAGGACCACCAACCAGACCGCCTTCTTCTTCAAGGAGATCAAGCAGGTCGATTTCCACCCCTATTGGGGCGTGCCGCAGTCGATCATCGTCAATGAGATGCTGCCGCGCTTGCGCAACGATCCTGGCTATCTCGACCGTGCTGGCTACGAAGTGACCGATTCGCGCGGCAAGCGGGTTCCTTCGTCCTCGGTCGATTGGGGCGCCTACGGCGCCAACATTCCCTACAGCGTGCGCCAGCAGCCAAGCGAAGCCAATGCGCTCGGTGAACTGAAAATCCTGTTTCCCAACAAGCACGCCATCTACATGCACGACACGCCGCAAAAGTCGTTCTTCGAGCGTGACATGCGGGCGCTGAGCCACGGCTGTATTCGCCTGCAGGATCCGCGCGGCATGGCGGCGGCAGTGCTCGGCGTCTCTGTCGACGACGTCGCCGAGAAGCTGAAGCACGGCCATGCGACCGAAGACGTGACGCGCAAGATCCCGGTCTACGCCGCCTATTTCACCGCCTGGCCGAACCTGTCCGGCAATGTCGAATATTTCAACGACGTCTATGATCGCGATACGCGGCTGATGCAGGCGCTGGATGCGACCGAGGCAGTGCGCTCGCCGACGAGCTGAAGCCCATCCCAATTCGGAATGGGCCAATTCTAGGTTTGATCAAAGCGTTGATAAAGCGGGCGACGAAACCCGGCTTCGCGCCCGGCAATCAGCCAATAGATCAGGCCTGCGACAAGGCCGGCGGCGGCGATGATGCCTATATCGGCCCAGCGCTCCGTATCTTCCGGCGCGCCTGGCCAGATCAGAAGAAAGCCCGCAGCCGCCGATGTGGCGCCGAACAGCATGTGCAGTACGAAATTGCGCAGCGAAAAGAATTCGGCGATCAGCGCAAAGATCAGTGATTGCAGGCCTGTCAGGATGATCGTCAGGAAGTACACGAACATGCCGACCGGCGGCACCAGCAGCACCGCGATGGGCGTGACGCCCATGGCATCGAAATAGTCCGGCGCATTGGGCAATGAACTAAGCGCGCCGTAGATTGCCGCCACCGCGACCAGACCGACCAACACCGCAACGAAATAGCCGGCGAGCATCATCAGGATGCGTTTCAAGACATGCCCTACAGTAGCCACGCGCGCCCCCGTGCGATGCAATCATAAGGCGCAGTCAGCCATCAAAGACGAAATGGCGCAAGTGGAGGCTGAAGAGACTGTTGCCGCTGGCTCCGCCTTTGCCCGGTGCGCTCAGGCACCGCCGCACAGATGCTCCGAATCCGGCAGCACCCACCAGGCACTTTCAAAATTCAGATCGACGCCATAATAGACCCTGCCGCGCAAATCGCCTTCGGGGCAATCCCTGGGGATGGACATCAGGCACAGCACGGCGGGGTCACCGACCGTCGAAGCGGCCAGCCCCGGATCGCGCTCATAGGAAACCGCCGAGCCACCATTGACGAAGGTCGCGGCGGCACCACCGTCAGCCGAGGCGGTGGCGAGAGGATCGTCGCCGAGCCGTGTCGTAAGCGTGGCGATATGGGTGACCGCGCATTGGCCGATCGCGGCGGGCAGGGGCTGGTTGGCGCCTTTGGGTTCGCGTGCCCCGGTGTCCAGTGCCTTCTTGCCGATCAGTCCTTCATTGTAGGCTTCGACCCAATGCGGCGAGAAGCCGAATGTTTGCAGTGCGTTGTTCTGCGCGCTGACGATACAAGCGACGTCGCTCTTGCAGGCGTCGCGGTCGGCGACCAGCGCGCGGGCGATCTTGCGCTTGTCGCCACCAAAGGCCGGCTCGAAATCCTTGAAGGCCTTGGCTATCAGGGCGTCTATTGCCGACAGTTGCGGGTCTGCACAGATCGCCTTTTCCGTTGGCGAACTCGACCTTCCACAATCGAAGGACGGCCCCTCGGCGCGTGCCGGACCAAGAACGGCAAGGCCGCCGGCCATGACGACGGCTGGCAACAGCCGGTTGGAAATTCGGCTGCAATAACGCATGACCGCCCCCATTGTTCGATGGTGGGCACTCTAGGGAAAATGCGCGCCAAACGGAATGTCCGGCATAACAATCCAGCTGCGATGCTATTTCGGCGCGGCGGTCACCGGGTCGTAGGTGATCTCAACCTTTGCCTTGTCGGTCGTGTAGTAGGTGACGGTGTAGCCGTCGCTGTCCCAATCGACCTCCTTCACATAGCGAAAGCCGTCGCGCTGCTCGACCTTGGCGATGATTTCCGAGAGCTTTTTTGCATTCGGCGGCGGCAGCGGTTTGTCGTCGGCCGCGAAAGCCGATCCGCTGACGAGGAGACCTGCCAGACCGATCGCCAGAACAACAATGCGCATGATTGCCCTCATTTCATGTTGGCGTGAATTGTGTAGGAAAACTCGCTTCCATGCCGGTTTGTTCCGTCGCGCCCAGAACCGGTTTCGCCTCCTGATTGAGCCGGCGATCCAGGTCCATCTAAAAGTAGGTCCAATATGTCCATGAGCATCGTCTAATATTGGTAAAAGCCATTTTGTTTCAATGCGTAGGACGAATATGCCGTACAGAATATTAGGTAACGATCAAGTAACCATTGATGCTGCCGCGCTATGCCTTCCATTAGCTGATCGTGGTAGAGCTTTCACCAAGACCCTGTTAGACTTCCTGATGGGACAGGGCGGCATCGGCGCGCCGCACCTGCTGATATTTTCTTTCAGAAAAGCGGCGAAAATGTTCAGGAGCGGGTAGTCCCTGTGCTGGAGCAGAGCCAGAAGGACCGAGGCGTGAAAATGGCTGAACGGAATTACACCCGTCAGCTGGCGACGATTATTTCTATCGATGCTGTCGGATTTTCGCGCTTGATGGGTATCGACGACGAATCCGCCGTCGCCGCCTTCGAGGAGCGCCGCGACATTATCGCCGACAGCTGCGGCACATTTGGCGGCCGCACGTTCGGCGATGCCGGCGACAGCATCATGGCCGAATTCGGCAATCCGATCGAGGCGCTGCGCGCGGCCTTCGATTTCCAGGGGCGGATCGTTACGCTCAATGCATCGGTTGCCGAAGACATGCGCATGCCCTTTCGGGCCGGCATCAACACCGGCGACGTCATCGTTCGCGAAGGCCGCCTCTACGGCGACGACGTCAACATCGCCGCCAGAATCCAGGAATTCGCACCGCGCGACGGCCTCGCCGTTTCAGAGACGACATGGCACCATGTGAAAGACAAGACGGCAGCCGAGTTCACCGATCTTGGCGAATTCATGCTGAAGAATATCGCGCTGCCGGTGCGCGTTCTGATCGCGGGTCGCAGCGACAACGGTTCCTCGCCGGCGGCATCGTTTGCGGCCATTCCTCAGGTTAATGCACAGCAGAAGCTGTCGCCCAAAGGTCCGCCCGCGATCGCCGTCCTGCCGTTCCAGAGTGATGGCGACGAGCGCGACGTCGGCTATATGGCGGACGGCATCGCCGAGGACATCATCTATGGTCTTTCCAACACCAGATGGCTCTCGGTTATCGCCAAAGGCTCCAGCTTCCAGTTCCGCGACGATACTCTGGGAACGCGGGTGATCGGCAACGCGCTTGGTGCACGCTACATCGTCAGCGGCACGTTGATGCGCAACGGCGGCCAGATACGCCTGCACACCTCGCTGGCCGATGCGTCAAACGGGCGACTCGTCTGGTCGCAGCGCTTCGATCGCGATCTCGTCGACATATTCGAGCTGCGCGACCAGATCGGCGCGGAGATCGTCTCGATCCTCGACAAGGAGGTCGACCGGGCGGAGCAGGCGCGAACGTTCCAGGTGCCGTGGGAAAGCCTCGAAACCTGGCAGTTGGTGCGGCGAGGGCGCTGGCACATGAACCGGCGCACCCGCGGCGACACCGAAACCGCGCTGGAATTTTTCGAGAAAGCCTACCAGGAAGACGCCAATTCGAGTGCCGTGCTCAACGAACTGGCATGGTGGTATTTCTGGCGGGCGTGGCTGCGTTCCGGCGATGGCGACGATTTAAACAAGGTCGAGCAGTTCGCGCGCAAGGCGCTGCTGATGGACAGTCTCGATGCGCGTCCGCATGCCCATCTCGGCGCCGTCGCGATCATGCGGGGAAAACCCGGAGTCGCGGTCGAGCATCTGGCGGAAGCGATCCACATCAATCCGAGCTTTGCCTTTGCGCGCTCGGGGATGGGCAGTGCCCATCTGCTGCTCGGCAATGCCGCCGCCGCCATACCGTTCTTTGTTGATGCCGAGCGACTGAGCCCCTTCGATCTCTACCGGTTCCACAATCTGGGGGAATTGACGGCGGCTTATAGTTTCGTCGAGGACTGGCCGTCTGCCATCGCCACCGCCGACCGTTCGCTCAACCTGTCGCCCGGCTATTTCTACGCCAGGTTCCTGAAGATCGGCGCGCTGATGCGAAGCGGTCGGCCGGAACAGGCGCGGCACGAAATGGCCATTTTCGCTACGAGGCACCCCGATTTTTCCGAGCAGAGGGTTCGCTGGATACCGTTCGCGGACAAGGCGGCAAACGAATTCCTGATCGCCAATTTCGAAGGCGCCAAATGAGCTGCTGTCATTGGCTGGCCGAACGCTGACAACTGTGAAAAAATTCACATACGCAGAGCCGATGCAACCATAGGCCTTTGAGAGCCGGCATCGCAATGACGTGGACAGCCGGGGGGCTTGAACGCGCATGACAAAATATTTCGACGGCATTCGCAAGGCCCAAGAAAACCAGCGCCCGCTGTCGGAGATGCCGGCATTCGATCTGGGTCGGCTCCGCAAAACGGGCCTGTTGGCGCGCATCGGTGAATTCATCGTCGAAGATCATCCACGCGTCTGGTTGGCCTTCTTGCGACGCTTCCGCCCGAACATCACCGTGCTCGGGGTTCTGCTCGTCACCAAGAGCGCCGATGTCCGCGACATACTGGAGCGCGGCGACGAATTCCAGACCCCGTACGGCCCGGAAATGACCGAGTTCGCGCGGGGGTCCAATTTCATCCTCGGCATGCAGGACGGCGCCG
Organism: Mesorhizobium sp. P3_B5; assembly: GCF_056402815.1. Classification (NCBI taxonomy): domain Bacteria; kingdom Pseudomonadati; phylum Pseudomonadota; class Alphaproteobacteria; order Hyphomicrobiales; family Phyllobacteriaceae; genus Mesorhizobium; species Mesorhizobium sp. P3_B5. The sequence continues at coordinate 11,449 of NZ_JBFUGR010000014.1, forward strand.
ACTACCGCCGCATGAAATCGTCGGTGCTGAGCGCCTTTCCGCCAGCCGAAGTGGAAGCCGCCGTCAGGCCGATCGCCGCGCGCCATTCGCAGGAGATCATGACCCGCGCCAGGCCCGGATTCGATGCGATCTCTGGATTGATGAAGCTCGTTCCGGTGCACATCTGCCGCGACTATTTCGGTATCGAGATCGACAATGAATCCGAATTTGCCGACTGGTCCATAGCTTTAAGCGCGTTGTTTTTTTCCGATCCGAGCGGGGCACCCACCGTACGCCAACTTGCAGTGGTCGCCGGCGATCGGCTGATCAAGGTTATCGACCGGTCCATCGATGCGATCAGGGACAAGGGGGGCAACAGCCAGCAGCCGCTGGCGAGGCTGGTTGCCCAGATGGATCAAGGGCGTCTGTCCAAGGCCGACCTTCATTCGATCATGCTCGGCATGATCGCCGGCTTCGTGCCGACCAATGTGCTGGCCGCCGGCAATTGCCTTGACGTGATCCTGTCGCGGCCGGATGCACGGCAGGCCATCGACGCGGCGCTCGCCGAAAACGACACCGGCAAGCTCGACCGGGCCGTTCTCGAAGCCATGCGCTTCAAGCCGATCTGGATCGGCCCGTGGCGCTACACCGCGCGCGACGCAATCATCGGCAAGGGCACGCACCGCGAGCGCCTGGTGAAGGCGGGCACTGTGGTGATGCCGGCAACGCTGTCGGCGATGTTCGACGCGGACGCCGTACAGAACCCGAACGCGTTCGACACGTCACGCCCGCACCGCGACTACATGGTCTTCGGCCACGGCATCCATCAGTGCATCGGTGCCGAGATCGCCAGGATCCAGATCGGCGAGAGCCTGCGCGCTCTATTCCAGAAGCAGGGTCTGCGCCGCATGCCGGGCAAGGCCGGGCGGATGACGCGCATCGGTGCTTACCCCGAAACCCTGAAGGTTGATTTCGAACCGGACGCCCTTTGCAAGACGGTCGACCAGTCAATGGTGACAGTTGTTTGTCCAGTCACCCGGGGCACCTCGTTGGACACCATCCGCACCAAGGTGGCAGAGCTCGGCAACCCCGCCGGCGACGCGATCCGCGACGCGCTCAACAGTGCTGGCACCATTCATTTCTCCAGCCTCGCTGTTGTCGGCACCGGCGAGACGGACAAGGCGTCAGGTCTTGAAAGAGGTGCGCTCGTTCTCGAGATCTCCGGCGACGGCAGCGCCGCTGAGGTGATCGCTGCTGTCGCGCAGGCAATCGAAAGCAGGCTGCGGCCGATCTTCAAGGCCTGCGGCTTGCCGGAAGGCGGAGCGCTGAGCGACTTCCTGCGCAAACACAATGTCGACATCTCGCCCTCTTTCGGCAGCAATGCCGGGCTGGTGTTTTCGGGCACGCCGGGGCACTCGGTCCAGCGCATCAAGGCCGAGCAGGCGCTTTTCGAAGCCGTGCGCGACATTGTGGAGAAGCCACGCAAGGGCACCGGCAACGCCCCGGCCGTGCTCGCTGAAGTTCGCCAGCATGTCCAGTCATTGGGAACGTTTGCCTGGGCATTCAAGCCGGCCGAAAGCAAGCTGGAAAAGCCGCCGGGCCATTGGGGCCGTGCCTTGATGACGACCCTGCTGGTGCCGCCGGTCTTCGTGACGGTGGCGGTCATCTGGGCCGCTTGCTGGTACATGACTTACAGCGTGGTGTTCGGCAGATCGATCGACATCAGTTCCCATGAAATCTCCTTCACCGCCATAGCCGTAGCAGTCACGTCGCTCCTGTTGTCGGGACTTGGGGTGTTGGTCGCGGCGGCGCTGCTGGTGTTTTTGTGCTTGCTGGCGCTGCGGCGCCGCGAGGACAAGGACCATGCGGAAAGCACATCGATCGGCATATCTGCATTGAACGCGATACTCGCCAAGGAGGACCACGCGGCACAGAACCATCTGACCGCGATTTCGACGATGAAGGCCGGCATCCTGCGGCGGCTGGCGCTGAGGTTTTCCTTCTACCTGATCTCGATCGCCGCGCAGAAGGTGTTCAAGCCAGGCTTTCTCAACACCATCAACACAATCCATTTCGCCCGCTGGGTGCTGCTGCCGGGCTCCAACAGACTGATATTCTTCTCCAACTATGGCGGCAGCTGGGAAAGCTATCTCGAGGACTTCATTGCCAAGGCATCCGCCGGCCTGACCGGCGTGTGGAGCAACACCGTGGGCTATCCACGCACACAATGGCTGTTCCTCGACGGCGCGCGCGACGGCGATCGCTTCAAGCGCTGGGCGCGGCGCCAACAGGTACCAACTCTGTTCTGGTACTCCGCCTATCCCGATCTCAACACCACGCGCATCCGGATCAATTCCCGGATCAGGCGCGGCATTGCTTCCGCCGTCGGCAACGAGGCGCGCGACTGGCTGAGCCTGTTCGGTTCGCTGCAGCGTCCGGCGAGCGAAACGACCACCGTTCAAAAGACCACCTCTGTGCTGGCCAACGTCAGTTCGGCCTTTCCGCCGCCTCTCGAGCAGCAGCTGGAAACCGGCGAGATCCAGTCCATCTTCTTCGGCCCGTTCGGCCCGCTTGGTTATTCGCATATGCTTGCGATCCAGGTGCCGGACAAATTGCCGGCAGCCAAACGCCGGGCCTGGCTCGATTTTATTATCGAACAGACGAGTTTCGGCGAAGGCAAGCCTGCCGGGCGAGCCATGACGGTAGCCTTTGGTCCCGGTGGCCTGCGGCAGCTTGGGCTCGACGAAGGCGTGGAGGACGATCCTCTGGACACATTCCCGATTGCCTTTCGCCATGGCATGGGCAACCCCGAGCGTAGGCGCATCCTGGACGACCGAGGCGACGCAGCGGACGAATGGGAGTGGGGGTCGCTGAAGAAACCTGTCGACCTGGTCATCGTCTGCTATGCGGAAGAACCGGGAAAGTTGCAGACCGAGATCGCCGCCGTGAAACGAAAGACGACCGGTGCAGGCATGAAGGTCGCCGCTGAACTGCCGCTCGCCGTCAATCGGGGTCCGACCAACAAGCAGACGAAATCGTCGAGTGCGGCGTCGAATGCGGCAAAGGGTGACGACAAGTCGGAACGTGGGCCAGCCTATGAGCATTTCGGCTTCGCCGACGGCATTTCGCAGCCGATTGTCCGCGGCACCACCCGCGCCAGCAGGGGCGCTGCATCAATGCATCTGGTCGCGCCCGGCGAGTTCCTGTTCGGCTATCGTGACGAGCACGGGTTCTATCCGTCCTCGCCCTCGGTAAGCGCATCACGCGATCGGACCGGCATCCTTTCGCAGGTGCGCCGTAGCCGGCTTGTTCCAGGCCTGCCGCCACCGCCGCGCGATTTCGGTCGCAACGGCTCGTTCCTCGTCATTCGCCAGTTCGAGCAGCATGTCGACACCTTCAACGACTATTGCAAAAAGGCCGCGGCGTTGGCGGCAAGCCAAACCGGCAACCAGGCCATCACGCAAGATTGGGTTGCCGCCAAGATGCTCGGCCGTTGGCAGAACGGTAGCTCGCTGGTGCGCAACCCCGATCATCCGGGACCCGTCATCGACAACAACTTCGCCAGTGGCGCCGAGGATCCGCAAGGGCATCGCTGCCCGCTCGGGGCTCACATACGCCGTTCCAACCCGCGCGATTCGCTGGGCGAGGACCGCGACACGCAGATCAATATCGGCAAGCGCCACCGTATCCTGCGGGTCGGCCGCACCTATGAGAAGCAGGACGGCGAGACTGGAAAGGTCGAGAAGGGGCTGCTCTTCATGTGCCTTAACGCCGACATCGAGCGCCAGTACGAATTCATCCAGCAGACCTGGGTTTCGTCGAGCTCGTTCCAGGGCCTCGTTGCTGAAAAGGACCCGACGATCGGTTCGCGCGACGGTGATGGCAAGTTCACCATTCCGTCCTGGGAAAAGGTCACGACGCTCCGGGACATGCCGCAATTCGTCACCACCAAGGGCGGCGGCTATTTCTTCATGCCGAGCCGGTCTGCGTTGCGCTACCTGATTTCGCGGCTGTGATTCGCCACCGAAATCGTCACTCGTCGTCCTGAGACTCGGCGATGTGGCGAAGAACGCCGCCGTCGGTTATGCGCAGGCCGCCGCGCTTAATGGCAATGATCGAGCGGTTGCGCCAGTCATTGAGCGTCTTGTTGACCGACTCGCGCGTGGCGCCGAGGAATTCCCCGAGCTCCGACTGCGAGATCGGAATCCATCCGGCGCTGTCCGCCATCACCTCAGCCAGAAACACCAGCCGCTTGGCGAGCCTTGCCTCGATGCCGAAGAAAGCCTGGTCGCCGAGCTCGCCGCTGACCCAGCGCAGCCTTGCGCACAGCAATTCGATCATGGCGCGCGCCAGGGATGGGTTTTTTTCAATACGATCAAAGAGTTGCGTTCGACTGAGCGAGACCAGTTCACAACTGGTGAGGCAGATGGCGGTGGCGGTGCGCGGACGTCCGTCGAGCGCGCCGATCTCGCCGACGAGACTGCGCGACAGTTCGATATTGGCCACCAGCTTCTGGCCACCCGGTGAATAGATCGAGATTTCCACCGTGCCGCTCATCACGCCGTAGATGCGGTCGCCGGCATCTTCCTGGACAAAGAGATGCTGGCCGACGGCATAGCGTTCGATCTTGCAGCCGCTGAAGAGCAGATCGAACTGGCGCGGATCAATCCGCGCGAGGCGCGGCAGATCGCTTCTGTCGTTCGCGCTGGCGGTCGGCATGATGAAATTCCGTCTGTCGTGGCTGTGATAGTTGTACGACAACGGCGCGATCGATCAAAGCAAATGTGGCAGAAGGCCGTCTGCACGCCCAGCCGGGAGGTGTCTGGAAGCGTGCAGACGGCAACTGTGAAAATGACTAGGTGATCGAAATTCCTGCATTTACTGGTTGTTGCCCAGCATCCACAGGGTGACGCGCTTGACGCCCTGCTTGGCTGGGATGTCGACGCCGACGGCCTTGTTCAGGCTGGCAAGGTCGTCGCAAGCAATCTGGACGACGATCTCGTCAGGGCGAAAACTGTGGGACAGTCCCAAGCATTGGCCAAAACCCCAATTGGTGGCCAAGACGTCGCCTGCCGCGCCGGATTCCGTTTCGATGAGGACATAGGCATCGGTGTTCGCCATCGCCGGAGCGGTGAACACTATTGCCGCGATAAATGTGCCAAAGGCAAACAAGATCCGCATCTGTCCTCTCCCGGCTGACCTCTCCCGGCTGAAAAATACTGTCATAAATCGCGGCGGGACTGGTCGCATTGGCGATGCCCGTTTCCGTTGATGCCCGTTTCCGTTCGAGCCATAGGGACGCGCAAATCGCTTCCCCGTCTGTGAAAGGGATCACAGAGATGACACGCAAAGGGTGCGATGGTCTTATCTTGCTTGTCACTCGGCATTGCTTCAGTCTGAAAGCAGTACCGCAGTTTTCTACTTTGACAGCTCGGGAAGTGGGGCGTGCCATGGCACTGGTGACAGGGCTCCTGATCAAGGTTCGTGGTGACGGTACCGGCTTTGCCGCAGGCAGCCCTTCGCTTGGCCTCGGCGCTGTCGAGGTCGAGCCGATCCTGACTGTGCCGCCCGGCACCGCCGGCAGCGATTTCGGCGCCGGCGCCGATCGCGGCGCAACCTGGTTCAGGCTTGCCGCGCAACACGCGCAAAACCCCTGGGATGACGCCCATGATCTCGTCGCTCGCGGCGAGGCTTTCGGGGCGGCCGGCGGACCCGAGGTGCTGGCCGTGGAGCCCGACCTCGTCCAGCAATGGGATTACAAGGACGCCAACGGCGACCGTGGCATGGCGGCAAGCGCAAGTCCCCCCTGTACCTTTGACGACCAGAACCCAAGCGGCGGACAGGCCACCGTGGCCGCCGGCGTCGCCTGGAATGCGGGTGCGGCCTTCAGCCAGTTCGCGACCGCCCGCACCAAGGTCGGCGCCAAGCAGGCCAACATCACCATCGCCCATCTCGACACCGGCTTCGATCCGGCGCATCGCACCGTGCCGGCCGCGCTGGCCACGGCGCTGCAGCGCAATTTCGTCAATGACGGCGCCGGGCCGAACAACGCTACCGATCACGCCCCGGCAGGGACGCTGACCAGCAATCGCGGCCACGGCACCGGCACGCTCAGCCTGCTCGCCGGCAACAGGCTCGACGGAACATCACCGCATTGGCCGGGCTTCACCGATTTCGTCGGTGGCGCCCCGCAGGCAAACATCATTCCGGTGCGTATCGCCGACTGGGTGGTGCGGCTCACCACCGGCACCATGGTGCAAGGCATCGACTATGCCCGCTCGAAAGGCGCGCAGGTGCTGTCGATGAGCATGGGCGGTCTCACCTCGCAAGCGCTGGTCGACGCGGTCAATCTTGCCTACGACAACGGCGTCGTGATGGTCACTGCGGCCGGCAACAACTTTACCATCACGCCGAGCAGCATCGTGTTTCCGGCCCGCTACAACCGCGTGCTGGCGGCTTGCGGCGTCATGGGCGACGGCGGCGCCTATTCCGGCCTCAGCTTCGGCACCATGCAAGGCAATTACGGGCCGCAATCGAAGATGGCGACGGCGCTTGGCGCCTATACGCCGAATGTGCCATGGGCGGAGATCGACTGCGCCAAGATCGTCGACATGGACGGGTCCGGCACCTCAGCCGCAACGCCGCAGATCGCCGCAGCCGCCGCACTCTGGCTGGCCGAGCATTGGGATGTCGTGAAGAACTATTCACAACCGTGGATGCGCATCGAGGCGGTTCGCTTCGCGCTGTTTTCCGCGGCGGCCAAGTCGACGGCCAAGATGGGAGCCGCCGAGACATTGAAAAAAATCGGCCAGGGCGTCGTCCGGGCGGATGCCGCGCTCGCGGTGATGCCGCGGGCCGAAAACCAGCTGCAGAAACTGCCGCCGGCCAAATATTCCTGGGGTTGGCTTGATTTGATCATCGGTGGCGGCAATTCCGTGGCGCCCTTGTCGCCTGTGGAGCGACAGCGCCGAAAGATGTTTGCGCTGGAGCTGACCCAGATGGCGCAGCGTGTCGCGTCGGTCGACCAGGCGATCGCCGACCCGGATGGCGATCCAGCAGGCATCTCGGCCGCCGCGCGCAACCGCTATCTCGAGGCCGCTCTCGATGAGGGCAAGCCGTCGAAGCCTCTGCGCGCTTTTCTCGAAAGCACGCTGGGCAGGGCGGGCGCCAAGCCGGTTGCCAGCAAGGCGACAAAGCCGGCGCCGCCGATCAAGCGCAAGCCGCGGCCATTGCCGCCACCAAAGCGCCGGCTGCGCATCTACGCGCTCGATCCGTCAGTGGCCAAGCGGCTCGATTCCGTTTCCATCTTTCAGGCAACGCTGTCCGTTCCGTGGGACGACAAGCCGTCGACCGCCAATGCCTTGTTGCCTGGTCCGGTCGGCGAATATCTCGAGATCGTCGATGTCGATCCGGCGTCCAACCGCGTCTACGATCCGGTCGACCTCAACGACAAGATGCTGCTCGCCCAGGACGGCTTGCCGCCATCGGAAGGCAATCCGCAGTTCCACCAGCAGATGGTCTATGCCGTCGCCATGACCACCATCGGGCATTTCGAGCGTGCACTGGGCCGTCGGGCGCTGTGGGCCCCGCACTATGCCGCTGGGCGCAGCGGCGACATGACGATGAAGGCCAACGAAGTGCGGCGGCTGCGCATCTATCCGCACGCGCTGCGGGCCGAAAATGCCTATTACAGCCCCGACAAGAAGGCCTTGCTATTCGGCTATTTCCCCGCCGAGGGCGGCGCGGGTGACGTCACCACGCCGGGCACGACGGTGTTTTCCTGCCTGTCGAGCGACATCGTCGCCCACGAAATGTCGCATGCGCTGCTCGACGGACTCCACCGGCGTTTCCAGGAAGCGTCCAACCCGGACGTGCCGGCTTTCCATGAGGCCTTTGCCGATATCGTTGCCCTGTTCCAGCATTTCACCCTCAAGGAGCTGGTCTCCTTCGAGATCGCCAAGGCGAGGGGCGATGTCTCGGCGGCAACGCTTTTGTCCGGCATCGCCAAACAATTCGGCGAGGGCAGCGGCCGCGCCGGTCCATTGCGTGACTACGGCAGCGCCGGCATGGCCGATCTCGACTACGACAAGACATTCGAGCCGCACGACCGCGGCTCGATCCTGGTGTTCGCCGTCTACCAGGCGTTTCTGGCAATCGCCAGCCGCCGCACCGACGATTTGATACAGCTGGCCACCGGCGGAACCGGCGTGCTGCCCGCCGGCACGCTGCACCCCAGCCTGGTCGAGCGCCTCACCGACGAGACCGCCAAGACCGCGCAGCAGATGCTGACCATGTGCATTCGCGCGCTCGATTATTGCCCGACCGTCGACATCACCTTTGGCGAGTATCTGCGCGCGCTGATCACGGCCGACATCGACGCCTTCCCCGACGACCCACTCCACTATCGCCTGGCCTTCATGGAATCCTTCCGCAAATGGAAGCTGTTGCCTCGCGACGTGCGCACCATATCGGAAGAGACGCTTGTCTGGAGCGCACCCGACGACCCTTCGCCAAGCTGGCTGACCGGCTTGTTGCGCGACATCGATCTGAGCTGGAACCAGAAGCTCGATCGCTCAGAGATTTTCGCGCTCAACGAGAAGAACCGCTACACGCTCTGGAAAGCCATGCGGCAGGCTTTCGTCGCCACCCCCGATCTCCATAGCCAATTCGGCCTGCTGCCGCATTTGCCGCGCTACGATGAGCATGGCGCGCTGATGCACAAGGCGCGCAAGGGCGAGACCACGTTCGACATTTTCGGCGTGCGACCGACCCGCCGAGTCGAGCCCGATGGCTCGTTCCGCACCGAGGTGATCGCCGTCATCCAGCAACGCGTTCCCGTGGGTCTAGACGGCACGCCGGCGCTGAACGGCGTGAAGAAAGGCGACGGCTTTTTCTGGTTCCGGGGCGGCGCCACCGTCATCATCGACCCGCGCCAGGGCCAGGAAGAAATCCGCTATTCGATCATCAAGAACACCGGCAGCGCCGATCGGCTGAAACGCCAGTCGCAGACAGCGACCGCGAACTTCTTGTCGCCGCTTCGGGCGCTTTATTTCGGCCGCGAGGTTTCTGAACCCTTCGCCATGCTGCATGCCAGCCATGGAGACGACGATGTCTAGAAAACCGTCAACCCGCAGGGCGCCCCGGCCTGCCGCGCCCGCGCCGGCCCAATTGCCCGCCGTCACCGTGCGCCATTATTGCCAGGGCATCGGCGACTGCCATTTGCTGAGTTTTCCCAAGCCGGACGGCTCGCTGTTTCGCATACTCATCGACTGCGGCATTCACGTCTCGATCAAGGGTGGACCGGCGCTGATCGGCGACATCGTCGCCGACATCAAGGACGAGACCGGCGGCAAGATCGACGTTCTCGTCATCACCCACGAGCACTGGGACCATGTCTCGGGTTTCCTGACCTCGGACGAATTGTTCGCGGGTTTTTCCGTTGGCGAGGTCTGGATGGCCTGGACCGAAAACCCTGGCGATGCCGAGGCGATCGAGCTCGATAAATTCAAGGCCCAGGCTTTGACGGCGCTGCAGGGCGCCAGCCAGAGGCTCGAGGCCGAGCAGGGCTTGAACCCGTTCATGGCCGGCGTCCGCGACGGCCTGCAATCCGTCCTCGGCTTCCAGTTCGGCGCCACCGGCGAAAGGGTGCGCGCCGCGCGCGATGCCGCCAAAAAGCTTTCGGCAAAACCTCCCGTCTATTTCGAACCCGGCGGGCCATTGCCGTCCGTTCCGGCGCTGCCCAATCTGCGCGTCTACGTGCTCGGCCCGCCGCGCGACAAGGCGGCGTTGCGCCTGGAGGACAAGGCGAGCGAAATGTTCCCGCTCAGCCTCGGCGGCCCCTTCGCGCGGGCGCTAAGCGCCGGCGTGGCCGTGAACGAAAACAGCGACGGAACCTATATCGACGAGCTCAGCCCCTTCGAGCGCAGCGTCGGCACCGAACTGTCGGCGGCGTTGAGCGCCGGCGCGGCAGCCGATGCGCCAGGCGACACGTGCGCCTTCGTCTGGGACCACTATTCCGGCCCCGCAGCCAACGCCCGGCCCGATGACGATCCCGACCAGTCCTGGCGCCGCATCGATGCCGATTGGCTCGGCATTGCCGCCGACCTCGCCATGCAGCTCGACCGCGGCGTCAACAACACCAGCCTGGTGCTGGCGTTCGAATTCATCGACACCGGCAGGGTTTTTCTCTTCCCCGGCGATGCCCAGATCGGCAACTGGCTGAGCTGGAAGGATCTGAAATGGCCGCAGGGGCAGACGACCGTCACCGCGGCCGATCTGATGGCGCGCACCGTCTATCTGAAGGTTGCCCATCACGGCAGCCAGAACGCGACGCCGCCAAAGCAAGGTCTCGATTTGATGACCAGCGCCGACCTGTCGGCCTTCATCCCGACCAACAAGATCGATGCCGTCAACGTGCACTGGGGCGCAATGCCCTACGACGCCATCCTGACCGCACTTGCCGCCAAGACCAGCGGCCGCGTCATCCGCGCCGACGATGCCTGGCTGGCCAACAAGAACGGCAAGCCGGCCTTTGCCGCGCCCTCCGGCTCGATCTTGGCCGTCCGCAGTGCCCCGCGTGATGAGGCGCGGGGTACGGGTGGGCTTTGGGTGGAACTGGATCTGGCGTGAGAGGCCCTAAACCGGATCGCCGCCGAGCCCGGCGCTAGCCTCGTCGCTGGCTACGCGCCAAAAAATGTCATGATGCGCGCGGCGACAATAGCGCGGCAAATCACTCAAGGGGGTCTTTCTCATGCGCACGCGTCATGCCGTCATGCTTGCACTTTCCATGCTGTCAATTCCGGCCGTTTTCATACCGGTGCAGAAAGCCAGGGCGCTGGAACCTGACCGCTACACGGTCTATTGCGCCAACGATCACATCGAGGTTTCATTCTGGGATCTCGAGCAGATGAAGGTGCGGAACGGCTCCAATGTCTGCCAGTTCCAGAGCTACAGCAGCGCCTTGAATTTCGCCCAGAAGAATTTTGGTGGGGAAGGGGCGAGTTGTACCTCAGGTCTCTCAGGCTAGAGCTTGGCAGACATGCGCAGGCATACAGAGACCTCACCCTTCCAGCCGACCATCGATGTCGGTGAGAAGGTAAGTCCATACCTTCCGGCTTGGGGAACCCGTGTGAGCTGCCACTTCTGGTCGTACTCAGTGAACACATGCTTTTCATCATCGGGTAGGTCAGCCACGCGCCAAAAGACAGGCTCATGGTATTCCCAGGTGTTGCTATCTTCTTCTCTGTTTTCGGTGGTGGCGCCACGCATAGCCAGGAACACGAAGGTTCCGGGCTTTGCGACTTTGATTCTGAATTCGTAATCTTTCGAAATCGATGTCCAGCAACCGGTTTCCTTGTCGACCGTGATGGTGATCCAGGAGCTCGCCTGCGCTGGTCCGTGCACCCGCTCAGCGCACTGCGCCGCTACTGACCAATATGCGACGCGACCGACATCATGGCCTCAGAGTTCGGGTGGGCGCCCAAGCCGCCATCGAAAACCTCGGAGAACGTCCAGCGAACGACGCCGTTGCGGTCGAGCAGGAACTGGCCCATGAGCTGGCCCACGCCGGTCGCCATCATTTGCTGGTCCGCTTCAGTGATGTCGTAGTTGTCTTTTTTGTTCAGATATTCGAGCGTGGCAAACGGATCCATCGGCTCAGGCATTTCGCCCGGGACGTTGACCCGCATCGCCTTCACATCGTTCATTGAGACCTTGTGCGGCAATGCGCTCTCGCCCTCAGTTATTTGCATATTGGGCAATCCAAAGGCGCGGTGTGAAACGCGCTCCGGATCGGATGCGGCAAGCAAACCAACCATCGGATGGTACCGGAGATAAAGGCGCGCCCGCTCAATGGGCGTGTTCACCACCGTGAGGCTTTCGATGCCCTTTGCGTTAAGGGCTGGTGTAAGCAACGAAACCGTCGCAATATGACGCCTGCAAAACGGACAATGCAGACCTCGATACAGCCCAACCAGCACTGGCCTTTCGCCGCGGAAATCGTCGATAGCTATCTTGCCCTCGCGAGTAATTGCGTCGAGTACGAAATTGGGCGCTCGTTCGCCCAGTTGCAGAGGGCCTACGTCGGTGCGGTCGGACATGCCTGATCCTCCTCGCGGGTCAATCCAGTAACGGAAGCGCGGCGGTGCATTGTAGCACAGAGATGGCGGACGTTGGGGCGCTAACGCCTACCGTGACCCAAAACATGGTCAGCTGGGGTAGTGTGACAGGTATAGCCGCATACAAATGACCGGCGAGTTGTGCTTCCGGGAAAGGGTAGCCACTGCCGACAGCACCCTCGAAGCTTCTCAGAGCCCGGCCCCAAACGGCGATATCGGACGCACTCGCTTTGATCGGCTGCACTACTGCACCTGTCTTTCGAAGACCTTTGCGTAGCAGGATTTGTGGTTATTAGCACCCGCGCTACGCGCCCCCACAGCCACCCACCCAAAGTGGATGCGGCAGTGGAGCACCTGGGAGCGTCGAGTTTTTCCGGCCAAGATTCTCGGGTTGCGCGCCAGTTACGCGCCAGTGCCGATTTTCAGGGATTTCTCTGAAGGCCAAATCATCTAACCATTTCGTGAGGTTAGATGGTGGGCGATGCAGGGATTGAACCTGCGACCCCACCCGTGTGAAGGGTGTGCTCTCCCGCTGAGCTAATCGCCCGCTCGTTGCCCGAAGGCCAAGCGAGCCGCGATATAAGGGAGGCCGGCAGTTGAAGTCAAGGCGGTGTGCGGCGTTGCGAACAGGATCGGATTTGCCGTGCTTTCGACCCTGTTTGCGACGTGACGCTGCCCCTTGCCCGATCAGCGTCCCGCTGCGGCCTTGATCAGCCTCTCCGCCAGGTCGAGCGTCAGCGCGTCGAAATGCGAGATCACCGCCGACGGTTCGAATTCGCTGACATGGCGATCGGTGTAGCCGAAATCGACGGCGACCACCGGAATGCCGGCGGCTTTGGCGGTATCGATGTCGGTCTGCGAATCACCGACCATCAGCGCGCGATCGGGGTCGCCGCCGGCCAGCGCGATGGTTTCCGTGAGATGGCGCGGGTCGGGTTTGCGGAAGGCGAATGTGTCTTGTCCGGCAATTGCCGAAAAGTGTTTGGTCAGGCCGAGCGCCTCGATCAGCGCCACGGAATTGGCCTCGTATTTGTTGGTGCAGATAGCCAGGAGATAACCGGCCTTCTCGAATCGGGCGATGGCCTCGACGACGCCGGCGTAGGGGCGCGATTTGCCGGGAATGTTGTCGGTGTAGTGATCGAGAAACAGCTTTAGCAGCCGGTCATGTTCGTCCACCGCGAGCGATTTTTGCTGCGCGGTATGCGCGCGCTCGATCATCACCCGGCCGCCCTGGCCAACGAAGCGCTTGAAGCCGGCTTCGTCGACGGCCGCGAGTTCGCTGGCGGCAAGGCTGTGGTTGAGGCTGTCGAGCAGATCCGGCGCGGTGTCGACCAGCGTCCCGTCGAGGTCGAACACGATGATCGGTCGGGTCATAGCCTGTCCTGTGGCGAAATGCGTTGCCGGCAGGCGATAGCCCTTGCTGCCCATTCAGGCAAGCAGGCTTGCTCGGTCCACAGCCTTTGACCGGGCCGGCAAAAATGCTAGGAGCGCCCGAACAAACGGATTCCGGGGCAGGCATGGATGCGAGGCAACTGAAGGTCGAGGCTGCGCGGGCAGCGCTTGCCCATGTCACCGATGGCATGCGGCTTGGGATCGGTACGGGCACCACGGCCGAAGAGTTCGTGCGGCTGTTGGCGGAAAAGGTTGCCACCGGGCTGACCGTTGTCGGCGTGCCGACGTCTGAACGCACCGCCATCCTTTGCCGCGAGCTTGGCGTGCCGCTGTCGACGCTGGAGGAAACGCCGGAACTCGATCTCACGATCGACGGCGCCGACGAGGTCGACCCGGAGCTGACTCTAATCAAGGGCGGTGGCGGCGCACTGCTGCGCGAAAAGATCGTCGCGGCGGCGTCCCGGCGCATGATCGTCATTGCCGACCGCTCGAAAATGGTCGAGACGCTCGGCCGTTTTCCACTGCCGATCGAAGTCAATCAATTCGGCCTGCGCGCTACCGAAATCGCGGTAGGTGCCGCGGCGCAAAGCCTCGGTCTTTTCGGGCCCGTTACATTGAGGATGACGGGGAGCCAGCCTTTTGTTACAGACGGCGGCCATTTTATCCTCGATGCATCTTTTGGCCGCATTCCGGATACAAGAGCGCTTTCGAATGCTCTCCACACCATTCCTGGTGTGGTCGAGCACGGTCTTTTCATCGGGCTGGCGTCAGCGGCCATCATCGCCGGCGGCGACGGCATCCAAACCGTCCATGCCGCCCGAAAACCAGGGAGTTCTACCGATCATGATGTTGCATAACCGGGTTCGCAACCTTTCCGCCATTCTGATGGCTTCGGCTGTCTTTGCGTTTTCGTCGCCGGCGTTCTCGCAGGACGTCACCGAAGCACATCTGAAGGCCGCGCGCGCCGCAGTCGCTGCCATCCACGCAACGGACCCGTTCGACAACATCCTGCCGCAGGGCGCCGCCGCACTCGAGCAGCAGCTGATCCAGAAGAACCCTGACATGGAAGAGTTGATCACCAAGACGGTGGCCGAGAAGGCCCTGGCGCTGGCCTCGCGCCGCACCGATCTCGAGAAGGAAGCAGCACTCGCCTATGCCAAGGTGTTTTCCGAAAAGGAACTCACCGACATCGCCGCCTTCTACAATTCCGATGCCGGCAAGAAGCTGCTCGACAACGGCCCGATCGTGACGCGTGAACTGGTGAAGGCCGCCGACATCTGGCAGAACGGCGTCGGCCGCGATCTCGCCCAGCAGGTTGGTGAAACGCTGGCCGCGGCAGCCAAAGCCAAGGCGCCGGCGCCGGCTGACGCCACTGCGCCTGCGGATGGTGCGGCCCCGGCCGATGGCGCGGCTCCCGCCGATGGCGCAGCGCCCGCCAACTGATCCCCTTTTTCGAGCGGCGTTATCGTCACTGGACCAGAAAGCCCGGCTTTGTCCGGGCTTTTCTTTTGGAACTTTGCAGCCTACCTGTGGCGCAAGTTCATCGCGCTTCGGGAGCCTCGTCATGGCCGGTTACGACTACGATCTTTTCGTCATCGGCGGCGGTTCCGGCGGGGTGAGGGCGGCCCGTATCGCGGCGGCGCTTGGCAAGCGCGTCGGCATCGCCGAGGAATTCCGCTATGGCGGCACCTGCGTCATCCGCGGCTGCGTGCCGAAAAAGCTCTACGTCTATGCCTCGCAATTTCCCGAGCATTTTGCTGATGCCGCCGGCTATGGCTGGACGGTGCCCGAGGCGAGCTTCGACTGGCCGACACTGGTCGCCAACAAGGATCGCGAGATCAGCCGGCTGGAGGCGATCTACGAGAAGAACGTCAAGGGCGCCGGCGGCGACACATTCCATTCGCGTGCCATGCTGGTCGACAAGCATGTGGTGCATCTGCTGGGCGAGGACCGCACCGTCACCGCCGACCAGATCCTCATCGCCACCGGCGGCCGCCCGGCGCCGCATCCGGCACTGCCCGGTCATGAACACTGCATCTTTTCCAACGAAGCCTTTGACCTCAAGCAACTGCCGAAGGCGATCATGATCGAAGGCGGCGGTTATATCGCCGTAGAATTCGCCAACATCTTTCATGGCCTGGGCGTCGACACCACGCTCGTCTATCGCGGCAAGGAGATCCTCTCGCGCTTCGACATGGATCTGCGGCGCATGCTGCACGACACGATGGAAAAGAAGGGGATCAAGATCCTCTGCCACGCTGTCACAGAATGGATCCGCAAGCGCCCGGACGGCCGGCTCGATGCACTGGTCACCGGCGGCAGGATACTGACCGTCGACCAGGTCATGCTCGCCATCGGCCGCATTCCCAACACCGAAAACATGGGCCTGGAAGGCGTCGGCGTCGAGCTCGGCCAGACCGGCGCCATCAATGTCGACAAATATTCGCGCACCAACATCGACAACATCTGGGCGATCGGCGACGTCACCAACCGCGTGCAATTGACACCGGTGGCGATCCACGAGGCGATGTGTTTCATCGAGACCGCCTTCAAGGGCAATCCGACCGCGCCCGATCACGACACGATCGCCACCGCGGTCTTCTCGCAGCCGGAGATCGGCACCGTCGGCCTGTCGGAGGATGAGGCCGTCAAGCGCTTTGCCGAGATTGAAATCTACCGCGCCACCTTCCGGCCGATGCGCCACACGCTGTCGGGCCGCGACGAAAAGATGCTGATGAAGCTGGTGGTCGACGGTGCCTCGAAAAAGGTGCTCGGCGCCCATATCCTCGGGCCGGATGCCGGCGAGATGGCGCAGCTTCTCGCCATTCCGTTGAAGGCCGGGCTGACCAAGGGCGATTTCGACCGCACCATGGCCGTGCATCCGACGGCGGCGGAGGAACTCGTCACCATGTACAAGCCGACCTATCGGGTGAAGGACGGCGTGCGGGTCGATTGATTTAAAACGCTGAGGGTGTGTTGAGATTCAGGTCAGGCCGAGCCGAGAATGGTGGCTTTCGAGAACCGGAGCGGAGCGTACTAAAAGTACGCGAGCACCGACCTACGCCGGCCGTGGCCTTAATTACCGCCGCACTTGTAAGTGCTTCGGCCGGCGAGGGTCGGAAGCCCAGAAAACCGCCATTCGCAGGCCGGCATCACCTGAATATCAGCACACACCCTACAGCAGCGTGCCGCGCAGGATCACCATCGCCACCGAGAAATAGATCACCAGGCCGGTGACATCGACCAGCGTGGCGACGAACGGCGCCGATGCGCTGGCCGGGTCGAAGCCGATCCGTTTCAGCGCGAACGGCAGCATCGACCCCGACAGCGAGCCGAAGGTGACGATGCCGACCAGTGCCGCACCAACCGTGGTTGCGATCAGCAGCCAGTGCGGGCCGTAGTCGTAGAAGCCCATATATTGCCACAGCGAGATGCGGCAGATGCCGACCACGCCAAGCATGGCCCCCAGCACGAGGCCGGTGGGCAGCTCGCGCAGCGCCACCCGCCACCAGTCGCCAAGACCGATCTCGCGCAGCGCCAGCGCCCGGATGACCAGCGAGGTCGCCTGCGAGCCGGAATTGCCGCCGGAGCTCATGATCAGCGGGATGAACAGCGTCAGCACGATCGCCTTTTGCAGTTCGCCCTCATAGCTTTGCATGGCGTTGGCGGTCAGCATCTCTGAGATGAACAGTGCGCACAGCCAGCCGCCGCGTTTCTGGATCATGGCGAGAAAGCTCATCTTCATGTAGGGCTCGTCGAGCGCCTCCATGCCGCCGAAACGATGCACGTCCTCGGTCGTCTGCTCGACCATCGTATCGATGATGTCGTCGACGGTGACGATGCCGAGGATCTTGCCGTGGTCGACGACCGGAACGGCGAGCAGATCGTATTTCGAGATCAGCTGCGCCACGTTTTCGCGGTCGGTCAACGGTGAGACCATGACCGGCACGCGGTCCAGCGCGACGTCGATCACCAGGTCGTCCGGCTCGCCGGTGATCAGCCGGCGCAGGCCGGTCGAGCGCACCAGGACATGCGTCTCGGGGTCGACGATGTAGATGGCATAGATGGTCTCACGCGTCCGCTCCACCTTGCGGATGTAGTCCAGCGTGCGGGCCACGGTCCAATCCGCGGGAACGCTGACGAACTCCGTCGTCATCAGTGACGCAGCACTGCCTTCGGGGTAGCCCAGAATGGCAAGCAGGGTTGCCCGCAGCGGCGGCGCAAGCCCGCCGAGCAGCTCGGAGCGGGCCGACTCCTCCAGCTCGCGCAGCAGGTCGGCGGCGCGATCGACCGACATGGCGGTGAGCAGCTTGCCCGCCTTGGCGCGGGGCAACGCCTCGACAAGCTCGGGCGCAGCGTCGAGCTCCGGCTGGTCGAAGATTTCGACCAGCCGCTCGAACGGCACTTCACACAGCAGCTCTATCGCTGTTTCGTGAGGCTCCCGGTTCAGGGCCTCGACGACGTCGGCGACGTGGTCGTTTGCAAGGATACGGGCGATCGCGACGGCATCGTCGCCCGCTACGGGGGAAAATTCGTTCATGGTTCACTCCTTGCCATCCGGCAGGACGTGAACCGGTCAGGTCACGTCTAGGCGGACGGCTGTTGCGTTCGACTGTGACTGTCGCCAGGCATGGCGCGGTGACCTTTCTGCTCGCGGGCTAGCGCATGACCCCGAAAATCGGTTTCGATTTTCGGAAAGGATCATGCGCAAATGCAAAGTTTCTACAGCGTCCTTTGCGCGTCCGAAGTGACGCACGGCGCTGTAGGTTGGAATTCTGCGAGCCGGCGCAACATAGGAGCGCGTTTTGCCGAGTCAATCGCGATAGGGGCCGAAAACGCCAGCGAACCGGGCCAATCGCGAGACTGTGATCGCTGTCGGTGTATGGCAACCGCTCAAGGATAGTCTGCGGCGGCCAGAGCCCTTGGCGCCGCTGCTATTTCTGCTTCAGCCGCCGCGAGAATCGCAGCCATTTGTCCTCGGCCGGCCTTGGCTGGGCGAGAATGGTGGTGAGTTCGCGCGGCAGGTTCGGCACCAGCGGCTTCTTGGTGGCGACGCCGTCGGCGATCGACACCACGCTGTGGTAGAATTCGGCCCCCGACAGCGATCTCGGCGCCACCGCCTCATGCATGATGCTGATTACCGTGACATCGGGGCAATTGTCCTTGATCGCCTGGTGGAAAGCGATCTTGCCGTCGGGATCGAGGGCGCCGGTGGCTTCGTCGAGGAACAGCAGCCCCGGCTGCTGCAGCACGATACGTGCGACGACCAGCTTCTGTTTCTGGCCGCCGGAAAGAATCTGATCCCAGTTCTTCCCCTCGCGGTTTTCGTCGGCCATGTGTTCGATGAAATCGCCAAGACCGGCTTTGTGCAAGGCGGATGCGACCTGTGCGTCAGTGTGGTCGTATTCGGAGCCGGGCAGGCAGACCAGCTGCTTCAGCGAGACCTGCTGCAGTTTGACCTCCTGGGCGGCGAAGAAACTGCGCACACCGTCGGGGAAGACGATGGTGCCGCGGCCATAGGGCCACAGGCCGTTGATCGCCTTGATCAGCGAGGTCTTGCCGCAACCGGATTCGCCCTTGAGGAACGTCCACTCGCCGCGCCGGAAGCGCAGATTGGCAGCACTCAGGAACGGCGTGGCGTCTTCGCCCTGATGCGCCAGTTCGAGTTTCTGGATGGTCAGGCCGAAAACCGGGTTCTGGCGGTCGTAGCGGAAATCCGAACGTCCGGTCTGGCTGTAGAACTCCTGCGGATGCTGGACGTTTTCGATCGCATTGGCCAGTTCGGTGACACGCTGGCTGTTGGCCCGCAGCGTGGCGATGGCCGGCATGACATGGATGAACCAGGAACATTGACTGATCAGCGAATTGACCATCTCGGAGCCGGTTATGTAGCCCTTGAGGTCGAAGCCGTTGTGGATGAAGGGCACCAGGCCAGGTCCGTAGGCGACAATGCGGGCGCCGATGAAATTGTAGATCAGCTCGAACGAATTGTAGCTTGTGTTGACGATGTTCAGCCGCGCCCACGTGCGATCGATATCGACATAAAGCTGGCTGTGCATGGTCTTCTGCACATTCTCGCCGTGCGACGCGGCGACATGGAAACTGCGGCGCAGGAAGGTGATCAGCTCGCCGCGATAGCTGCCTTCGGACTGCTGCATCTTGACGTTGAGCCGTTCCAGCAACCTGCCCAGTTTGACCGCGATCCAGGTGTTCAGCGGCACATAGGTGGCGACCGCCACGAAGGCGAGGACCGCGCTGCCATAGCTGCCGAGGAACTCAAGTCCTTTTACTTCGACAGAGTTTGTCAGCAGCGCTCCGCCGACAAAGTAGAGCGAGGTGGCGACGCCCAGGACACCCATGGCAAGGCCGATGGCGCCGCCGGTCATGTCCTTGATCGATTCCTGGACGCGCTGGTCGATGTTGTCGGGAGCGGCGTTGCCGGACGAACCGTGCTGGGCATGGAAATGCGTGTGATTGGGGTCGAGCAGCGCTTCGTTGAACCGGCTGTCCAGCCAGCCGCGCCATTTGCGATGCAGCGTCGCGGAGACAAGGCTGCGGATGCCGGTAAAGCCCGCATCCTTGAGCACGACCAGCAGCACAAGGATGCCGGCATTGGTCAGCAGCGATTCAAGCGGCGCGGTGTTTGCTGCATCGTGGAAAAAGGCGATCGAGTTGACCAGTTCTCCCGATGCTTCGGCGAACCAGACCCCGGACTTGCTGGACAGCGCCGTGAGCAGCGCAATCACCAGCGTCAGTGTCCAGGCTTCCTTCCAGCGGTCCGAGAACCAGTAGGCCCGCATCAGCCCCCAGAAGGTCCGCATCGACGAAACCGGCGTCAGGGACGACGGCCTTGCGGCATCGCCAGGTGTTTTTTCAGGTACTGACTCTTGCGATGGTCTACCGACCCGAATCACGATCCCGCCCAAACCTTTTTTCTTTTGTTACGGATAGTAACACCAATTGATCATTTTCTATTAATTTTCTCCCGGCGACTGTGAACAGGCGCACGCAACGTTGCCGCTGGGCAACAGGTCCGGCTGCGGAGCCTGTATGCGGAAAGGAAATATTGCTATTTATTACAATGGGTTGAGCAGTGGTGAGGCGATCGTCTTTACCTTCCCTTGGGGAAGCTTTTCACACGGTTTTGTGAACCTCTCCGCCTTGCCGGTCAGCCAATTCTCCTCCTAAGGGCTGAGTGGCAAGCCCCCAAATTGGCTGTCTCCAACCACATCAGGAGTACCGTCGTGATCGCTGACCGGCAGCCCTATCTGCCTCGATTCGTTTCGGGCGAAGGGTTCCGGGCGTCTGGGCGATCCGCCAAATCGCACTTTCCCAGATGCACGCCAAACCGCGTTTGACAACGCTGCCATCCGGATCGAACCTGATGCGGCGCATCGGATTGAGGGGCTTCCATGTCTACACGAACATTTTCAGTCGCGACACTTGCTGCCTTGGCCTGGCTGCCTTTGGCGCATGCCGCCGAACAGTCCATTCCGGCGAGTGCCGAAGGGCAGGTCGAGTTCAACACCCCGTCAGGCAACATTG
The DNA here is from genome assembly GCF_056402815.1 of Mesorhizobium sp. P3_B5. NCBI lineage: Bacteria > Pseudomonadati > Pseudomonadota > Alphaproteobacteria > Hyphomicrobiales > Phyllobacteriaceae > Mesorhizobium > Mesorhizobium sp. P3_B5. The sequence continues at coordinate 32,481 of NZ_JBFUGR010000014.1, forward strand.
GCTGCATCTACACGCCCAAGGGCGGCACCAGCACCTATGAGCCCCAGGACGGTGGTCCGGAACTGAGTTGCTCGCGCGTCGAGCCAAGCTACATCACGGTTATCTTGGGACCGAAGGGACCAGCCATATTGATCAAGAACCCCGGCGAGCAAGGCTGCTGCAGCGATGTCGCCAAGCTGGCCTACGGAAACAGCTGGAGCAAGGGCCCGTTCAAGTGCGAGTCGTCAACTAGGGGGCTGACTTGCACCGGCTCCAACGGCCATGGCTTTTTCGTCAGCAAGGCCAAGGTGACGGTGAACTAGTTCAGCCGGTCTTTTCCAGTTCGCCCTTCGCCTTTGCCGCAGCAACCTGGCGGATGGCGTCCGCCAGCGTGTCGGCGTCCTGTGCTCCCATCACCGCATATTTGCCTTCCAGCAGGAAGCACGGCACGCCTGTGATGCCCATGCGTGAAGCAGTGGCGATTTCGGTGCGCACCGCGTCGACATCGGCGTCGGTCGGCAAAAGCGTCTCCACCACGGCGGCATCCATGCCGGCTTCGCGGGCGGCCTCGATCAGCACGGCATGATCGCCGATGTTGACGCCTTCCTCGAAATTGAGCTGGAACAGCCGGCGTACAAGCCGGTTCTGCACGGCCTCGCCGGCCGCACCCGCCCAGCGGATGACGCGATGCGCGTCCAGCGTGTTGGGCGCGACCTTGATGGCGTCGAAAGCGAAGTTGATTCCCTCCGCTTCGCCCAGCGGCTCGATGCGGGCATGGATTTCGCGGATGCGCTGCTCGCTGCCGAACTTGCCCAGCATATATTCGCGGCGATCCTTCCCTTCGGGCGGAATGGTCGGGTCGAGCTGGAATGGCCGCCAGCGTATATGCACATCGACATCGCCGGCGGCGGCAATCGCCTTGTCGAGCCGCTTCTGGCCGATGAAGCACCATGGGCAGACGACATCGGACACCACATCGACGGTGATCGAGTTCAGTTCGCTCATTGCTTGATCTCCTGTCGCGGAAGTTCAGTTCGCCTTGCGCCACCAACTTGGCAGTTCATAGCCGGCCAGGGGCGTCTTTTGCGGATGTTCCAGATAGTTCCAGTAGGCAATCCATTGCTGCGTGTTGTGCTGCATCGGCACCACATAGTTGCCCGAGATCAGCAGCCTGTCGAGGACGCGGACAGCAGCCACATAGTCTTCGCGGCTGCGGGCATTGAGCATTGCGTCCAGCGCAGCGTCCACCGCCGGGTCGGCAACGCCGGCAAGGTTGAAGGAGCCTTCCGCCTTAGCGGAAGCGGATCCCCAGCGCCCAAGCTGCTCGATGCCGGGCGACAGCGAGTTGTTGAAACCGCCCGAGCCGATGAGGACGTCGAAATCGAAACGCTGCTTGCGCGACTGGATCTGGTCGCCCTCGAGGCCACGGATACCGACTTCGATGCCGATTTTCTCCAGCGTGCGCTGATAGATGGCGGCAAGGCGTTCCTCGTCCTGCGAGGACGTCAGGATCTCGAACGCGAAAGGCTTCCCCTCGGGATCGAGCATCACGCCGTCCTGAACGGTGTAGCCCACGCTTTTCAGCAGATCGAAGGCGGCCTTCAGCACCTTGCGATCCTGGCCCGAGCCGTCGGTGACTGGCGGCCGGTACGTGCCGTCCATGACGTCGGCCGGAACGCGGCCGGGGTAGGGCGCCAGCAGGGCCTTTTCCCTGTCGTCAGCCGGATGGCCGAGCGCGGAAAGTTCCGAGTTCTGCCAAAAACTCATGGTGCGCGTGTATTTGCCTGCGAAGAGGTTCTTGTTGGCCCATTCGAAGTCGTAGAGCATGCCGAGCGCGCGCCGTACGGTGGGGTTGGAAAACTTCTGCAGCCTGGTGTTGAACAGGAACCCGGTGACGACAGGCGGAATACCGGTGTCGAAGGTCTCGGCGACCACATCGCCCTTGTGGAAGGCTGGGAAGTCGAGATCGCGCTCGCGCTTGACCGGATCGCTCTCGTCGTCGATGGCGCAGATGCCCTTCTTGAACGCCTCAAGCTTGGCGTTGGCGTTGAGGAAATATTCGATGGTGATCTGGTCGTAATTGTCGAAGCCGCGCTTGGAAGGAATGTCCTTGCCCCAATAATCCGGGTTGCGCTTGAACACGATGCGCTGGCCGGGCTGCACTTGCGCCACGGTGTAGGGCCCGCTGCCGATCAAGGGTTTCAGCGTTGTCTTGTCGAAGGTCTCCTTGTCGAAGGCGTGCTTGGGCAGGATCGGCGTCAGCGCGATGATCAATGGAGTCTCGCGGTTGGCCTTGTCGTTGAAGGTGAAGCGCACGCTGTGGTCGCCGGTCTTTTCGAGCTTGGCGATCAGGCTCATGCGCTGGCTGTAAGGCGGCCGACCCTTGTCGGTGTAGACGTCATAGGTGAACAGCACGTCTTCCGGCGTCACCGGCTGGCCGTCCGACCATTTGGCCTTGGGATCGAGGTGAAATTCGATGCTCTTGCGCTCGGGATCCATGTCGGCGCTGTCGGCGAGCAGGCCGTAGAGGCTGAAGGGCTCGTCGTCATTGCGCTTCATCAAGGGCTCGAAGACGAGATTGCCGTAGTTCTGGTCCATCATGCCGCGCGCCGTGGTGCGAAGGCTTTTGAGGATGAACGGGTTGAGATTGTCGAAGCTGCCGACGACGCAATAGGTGATGCTGCCGCCCTTCGGCGCGTCSGGATTGACGTATTTGAAATGCGTATAGTCSGSGGGCAGCGCTGGCTCGCCATGCATGGCGATCGCGTGCTTCGGTTCTGATGCGGCCGGCTGGAGCGAAAGGGTGAAAAACGAGAGGGCGGCGATCAGCCAAACAAGAACGCGGTCCATGACCGTCTCCTTACTGGGCGGCTTGATGATTCGCAGTGCACCCTAGAGCAAAGGATGGTCAAGTTGAACCATTCCGCCGGCCAATCGCACCGCCAAGAATTCCAGGCGCCGGGCTGGATTCGGCCGCACATGCAGTGTAACACGCCGTCCAAAGTCATCCTGTTGCCTCAATTCGGCAACAGGTAGCTGGACCGCACGGCACGAAAAAGCCGGTCCTGAGATCATTTGAGAGGAAGCGCACGACATGACGAGCCTGAACAGCAACGCGTACCGCCTGACGGTCATGGCCGCAGGTGTGGTCGGCTTTCTGGGCGCCGAACTTCCCGCCGCTTCCGCACAGCAACAGCAGATTCCACAGGGCTGGTTCAAGGCCTGCACCAAGCAGGAAGATGTCGACATCTGCAATGTCCAGAACATCACCACGGCCGGCAACGGCCAGCTGGTCACCGGCGTCAGCTTGATCGAACTGAAGGGCAAGGTGAACCGCAAGGTGTTCCAGGTAACGGTTCCGTCCGGTCGTCTCGTGCCTCCCGGCATCGGCCTGCAGATCGACGCCAACAAACCGGTGAAGCTCGACTACGTGGTCTGCTTCCCCGATCGCTGCGTCGCCGAAGTGCCGTTGACCGACCAACTCGTCCAGTCCTTCAAGAAAGGACAGGCGATCACGCTCACCTCGATCAATTTCCAGAGCCAGCCGAACCCGATCAAGGTTGCGCTCAGCGGCTTCAGCGGCGCCTTCGACGGCCCGCCGCTGCAGCAGTCCGACATCGAGGACCGGCAGAAGAAGCTCCAGGACTTCGTTGCAAAGAACAACCAGGATTTCGCCAAGAAGCTCAAGGACGAACAGGAGAAGGCGAAGGCCGCCAACTGATCGACCGACAGGCCAGGATTTAAGAAGAAAGCGGGGTCATGCCCCGCTTTTTTCGTTCCTGCCCATCTTAATGTCTGGCCGTATCAATGCTTGGATTGGCGTTTCGGCTCGTAGCGACCGTCCGGCCGCTTGTCGAACATCTCGCCGATCTGCGGATGCCGCACCGGCTCGCCCGACTGGTCCTCGAGCAGGTTCTGCTCGGACACATAGGCGATGTATTCCGTTTCCGAATTCTCGGCCAGCAGATGGTAGAAGGGCTGGTCCTTGCGTGGCCGCACATCCGCCGGGATCGCCTCGTACCATTCGTCGGTGTTGGCGAATTGCGGATCGACATCGAAGATCACGCCACGGAACGGAAACAGCCGGTGGCGAACCACCTGTCCGATCGAGAATTTGGCTGTCTTCATCTTACTCACCACTTAAGTCCTAGAGCGCTATGCGTCCTTTGGAAGGGTCAAAGACGCTCTAAGGCTTTGAATCTACGCAACACGCTGCCAAAAATCGAGCCCGACTTTAGGGCTGATTGCCAGTCCTATTTGGCGCAGACACCACATCAATTCAATCCCGACGCGATTGAGGCCTCGTTAAGCTACGCGCCGAATGGATCGAAAGTTTTGGCACAGGCCTGCTAGCGTCGGGCCGGCCTTCGCAAACCGCCGGCGAGGGCAGCAAAGCCGCTGCCGGGCCGCAGCCCCTCGCGCATGAAGAAGGCGCGCAGCGGCGCGAAACTGCCGAGCACGCCAAGGCCGGCGCTGCGCGCCATCTGGGCCGGGAGCATGTCCGAGAGCAGCGACATGTTGAGCAGATTGACCGCGCCGCTGCGCGCCAGAATGTCGGGCCGGCGTCTGGAATCGTAAGCCGCGAGCGCTGTCGCTGCTCCTGGATCAGAGCGATTTTCGCAAGCGATTCCAATCAGGTCGTCGATGTCCCTGATGCCGAGATTGAGGCCTTGGGCGCCAATCGGCGGAAACACATGCGCGGCCTCGCCGACCAGCGCCACCCGGTTCCGCGCGAAGCGCCCGGGCGACGCCGCCGAAAGCGGGTAGATTTGCCGGCCGGGTTCGACGGTCACGCGGCCGAGCATCGATTGCATCTGCTGTTCGACCCGCTGCGAGAGCGTGGCATCGTCGAGGGCTGCAAGCTCCTTCGCCGTCTCCGGCTTCACCACCCAGACCAGGCTGGAGCGGTTGCCGGGCAGCGGGACCTGCGTGAACGGGCCGGTTTCGGTGTGGAATTCGGTCGAGGTGAAGGCGTGCTCGCTGCGATGGCCGAAATTCAGCACCAGCGCCGCCTGCGGGTAAGAGCGCACGGATGCGTGAATACCCGCTGCCTCGCGCGCCGGCGACAGGCGCCCGTCGGCCGCGACCGCCAGCGACGCGGTAACCTCGCTGCCGTCGGCGAGGGCGGCATGGGCACTGTCGGCGTCGAGGCGCCATGTCTGCACCATCGATTTTCGCCACTCGATGCCGGCATGGGCGGCAACCGCCTTGGCAAGTGCCGGATTGAGAACGCTGTTGGGCAGATTGAGCCCGAACTGCTCCTCGTCGATTTCCGTGGCGCGAAAGGTGACCACCGGGCTGCGGATCAGCCGGCTGGTTGCATCGATGATGCGCATCACCTTCAACGGCGCCGCCTTGGGCCTGATATCCGCAAGGACGTCCAATCGCTCGAGGATTTTCAGGGCCGGGTTCATCAAAGCGGTGGTGCGGCCATCGGGGCCGCCTGCCTCAGGTCCGACGAGCGTGACGGGAAAGCCAGCCTCGGCAAAGCCGAGCGCCGCGATCAGCCCTGCCGGGCCGCCGCCGGCAACCAGTATCCGCGCTGTCTGCTGATGGTCCAAATTCGGTTTCCGCATCACGATGCAGGCACGTTCGGCCTGCTGATGGATATAGGTCAGATCATGCGGCTTGATCAACGCGGCGATTCGGCTCATTCGATTGCCATGACCGGCCAGGATCATGATTTCAGCCATCTCGACCGTGCCGGTCGCGCCACGGCGGGCGTTGCGCGCAATCCGCGGCTGGCGATCAACATCATCCTCGGCGCGGGCATCCTGCTTGCCTGGCTGCTGCTCGGCAGCATCGCGATCCGCAGCGCCGAAAGCCGGGTCCCAGGCACCGATGCACCAGGCGATTCCATGCTGAGATACCTGCCGCATCTGCCGCTGCCCGATTTCCTCGATCGATTCTTCGCGCTTTGCCTTACGCCTGCGACGCTTGATGGAACTGTCGGCACAAGGGCGCTGGCGCTCATTGCCATGTGGTTCCTGATGGCTGTCGCGACCATGCTGCCGTCGGCGGCGCCGATGATCCGAATTTATTGCGAGATCGCCGACACGGCGCGGATCAAGGGCGAACCGGTCGTCCATCCGCTTGTTCTGGTCGCCGGCTACCTCGGCACATGGCTGGTCGCCGCAGCAGGCTTCGCGGCTCTGACGCTTGCCGTCCATGCTTTCGCCACGTCAGTGCAATTGCTGGCTCCAGTGGTTGGGCTTGCCGGAGCGGCCGCCCTGCTGGTTGCTGGCCTCTACCAGTTCAGCGGTCTCAAGGAGGCCTGCCTGACGAAATGCAAAAATCCGTTCTCGATCCTGTTCGCGAACTGGAGTGCCAAGCCTGTGCGCATTTTCCAACTCGGCCTGCAGCAAGGCGTGTGGTGCCTCGGCTGCTGCTGGGCGCTGATGCTGGTGATGTTCGCCGTCGGCACCATGAACGTGTTCTGGATGGCACTCATCGGCCTGTTCACCCTGATCGAAAAACAAACGGCGGGCAGGCTTCCAACCCGGCTGGCCGGTGCGATACTGCTTGTCTGGGCCGCCGCCCTGCTAGTAGTCTCGGCGTAGGGGGAGAGAATTTCGATGGCAGATCACGGCTGGGCAATGAAAGGAGAGCTCGTACTCTCCTGCAATTGCACGGTTTTTTGCCCTTGCGTGCTGTCTCTCGGCAACCATCCGCCGACCGAGGGCTATTGCCAGACCTGGGCGGGATTCCGCATCGACGCCGGCCATTTCGGCGAGGTCGACCTGTCCGGCCTCAATCTGGGGCTGATCATGGAAATCCCCGGCTATATGAGCCGCGGCAACTGGACGGCCGGCCTGTTCATCGACCAGCGCGCCTCGGTCTATGCCGTCAAGGCGCTGACGAAGATTTTCACCGGCAGGGCCGGCGGGACCACGTCGCTGCTCTCCATCCTTGTCGGAAAGTTCCTTGGTGTCGAGCAGGTGCCAATCACCTATGAGACGCGTGACAAGACGCGTATCTTCCAGATACCGAGGATCATCGACGGGGCGGTGACGCCGATTCCCGGCAAGGATCGCGAGAAGGATACGGTGATCGCCAACTCGGAATACTGGATCGCACCGGAAATCATCGTGGCCAGGTCCGAAAAGAGCAAGCTGCGGGCTTTCGGCCGCAACTGGAATTTTGCCGGCCGCTCGGCCGAAATCTGCAAGCTGGACTGGCGGGGCCCGTGAGCAAGAACACAACGGCAAGGAAAACGGCCAAGAAAATCGCGGACCGGATTCCAAGGCCGAAAAAGAAAGTCACCTGGCCGCAGGCGCGTGCGTTTTCGGTCCATCTCTTGACTGCATCGGGTTCGTTCCTGGCATTCCTGTCGCTGGTCGCGGCAAGCGAGCAGCGCTGGACGGCGATGTTCTGGTGGCTCGGCCTGGCACTGTTCGTTGATGGCATCGACGGACCTATCGCCAGGAAGCTCGAGGTCAAGGAAATCCTACCGACATGGTCGGGCGAAATGCTCGACAACATCATCGACTATGTCACCTATGTGCTGATCCCGGCCTTCGCGCTTTACCAGCGCGGCTTCATGGGCGAGCGGTTGTCGTTCCTGTCGGCGGCGATCATCGTCGTGTCGAGCGCGATCTACTACGCCGACACCGGCATGAAGACCAAGGAGAACTTCTTCAAGGGTTTTCCGGTGGTCTGGAACATGGTGGTGTTCACGCTGTTCGTCATCGAACCGGGACAATGGGTTTCTTTCGCCATCGTCGTGGCGGCCGGCATTCTCACCTTCGTGCCGATCAATTTTATCCATCCGGTCCGCGTGGTGCGGCTGCGGCCGCTCAATCTCGGCATGACGCTGCTATGGTGCGCTTTTGGCGCGCTCGCGCTAGCGCAGGCCGCCCTTGCCGCCTTCTACGACCAGATCGGCGTGTTGGGCGAGCAGGTCAGTGTCTTCACCAAGGTCGGCATCACCTTCACCGGTCTTTACCTCGCTTGCATCGGCGGTATCATGCAGTTCTTCCCGGCGCTTGGCGCCAGGAAAGATGATCCCGACAAAGCCTGATCCTGATTCCAAGAAAGCCTGTTCAATGTCCAAAGCAATCCGTATCCACGCCCATGGCGGTCCGGAGGTTCTGACCTATGAAGACGCAGATCCCGGACAACCCGGCGCCGGGCAAATCCTGATCAGGCACACGGCGATCGGCCTCAACTTCATCGATGTTTATCATCGCTCGGGCCTCTATCCGCCGCCTGGCGGCTTCCCGCTGACACCGGGCAGCGAAGCCGCCGGCGTTGTGCAGGAAGTCGGCCAAGGCGTCGACTGGCTGAGACCGGGCGATCGCATCGCCTATGCCGTCACTGTCGGCGCTTATGCCGAACAGCGTGTGATTGCCGCGGACCGTGTGGTGAAGGTGCCGGACGGAATCAGTGACGAGCAGGCCGCGGCCATGATGCTGAAAGGCATGACGGCGGAATATCTGCTGCGCCGCACCTTCAAGGTAAAGGCCGGCGACACCATCCTGTTTCACGCCGCCGCAGGCGGCGTCGGGCTGATCCTCGGCCAATGGGCAAAACACCTTGGCGCGACCGTCATCGGCACCGCCAGTTCAACCGACAAGATCGAACTCGCCAAGGCGCATGGCTTCGACCATGTCATCAACTATCGCGAACAGGATTTCGTCGCCGGGGTCGCCGCCATCACCGGCGGCAAGAAATGCGATGTCGTTTATGATTCCGTCGGCAACGACACGTTTCCCGCTTCGCTCGATTGCCTGAAGCCTCTCGGCATGTTCGTCAGCTTTGGCCAGTCGTCGGGACCGATACCGCCTTTCAGCATGTCGCTGCTGGCGCAAAAGGGCTCGCTGTTCGTGACCCGACCGACACTGTTCGTCTACAACGCCACACGCGAAGCCCTCGAGACCTCCGCCAAGGCGCTGTTCGACATCGTGCTGAGCGGCGCCGTCAAGATCAAGATCAACCAGCGCTACGCACTCAGGGATGCCGGCAAGGCACATTCCGACCTGGAGGGCCGCAAGACGACCGGGACCACCATTCTCATCCCTTAGTCCCCTAGCCTTGCTATCCCTTGAGTTTCCGCTGAAATTCTTGAAGCTCTTTCAAGTCGTGTGCCGCTTTCCGACAGGAGCCGGCCGCGCCTACCATGCTTGCGGGAACACAGAACATATCTGGCAAACCAGATGGGAGGCACTGTGAGTGCAAATCAGGACGACGCGACCTTGCTTGAGGTTCGCGGGCTCACCAAGATATTCGGCACGCTGACGGCGTGCGACCATGTCGATCTCAACATCGCCAGGGGTGAAATCCACGCGCTGCTTGGCGAAAACGGCGCCGGCAAGTCGACGCTGGTCAAGATGCTGTTCGGCTCGCTCGAGCCCAATTCGGGCGAGATCTTCTGGAACGGCCAGGCGGTCAGGATTTCCAGCCCGGGCCTTGCAAAGAAACTCGGCATCGGCATGGTTTTCCAGCACTTTTCGCTGTTCGAGGCGCTGACGGCGGCCGAGAACATCGCTTTGTCGCTGGATGACGGGTCGCCAATCAGCACCATCGCCGCCAAGGCGAGGGCGCTCTCGTTCAGCTACGGTCTGCCGCTCGATCCGGAATCGCTGGTCGGCGACCTCTCGGTCGGCGAACGCCAGCGCATCGAGATCATCCGCTGCCTGCTGCAGACGCCGCAGCTCATCATCCTCGACGAGCCGACATCGGTGTTGACACCGCAGGAAGCCGACAAACTGTTCGAGACGCTCGAGCGTTTGCGCTCGGAAGGAAAGTCCATCCTCTACATTTCGCACCGGCTGGAAGAGGTCAAGCGCATCTGCGACCGCGCCACCGTGTTGCGTCATGGCAAGGTGGTCGGCCATTGCAACCCGCGCGAGGAAACCGCCTCGTCGCTGGCCCGTATGATGGTCGGCAACGAAGTGCAGGCGGTGGTGCGGGCGCCGGCGGAGGGCATCGAGACGGCCCAATCGTTGCTTGAGATCCGCGCGCTGAGCCGCAAGCCGGCGACGCCGTTCTCGATCCCGCTGAAGAACATCAATCTCAATGTGCGTGCCGGCGAGGTGATCGGCATTGCCGGCGTGGCCGGCAACGGCCAGGGCGAATTCTTCGAATCCGTCTCCGGCGAGGTGCTGCAGCAGGACATCGCCTGCGTGCGCATCCGCGGCAAGGATGCGGGTGGCCTCTCGATTACCGGCCGTCGGCTCATCGGTGCTGCCTTCGTCCCCGAAGAGCGGCTGGGCCACGGTGCCGCGCCGCGCATGAAGCTTTCGGAAAACCTGCTTCTGTCGCGCCACGCCACCGACGGCAAGGTTTTCGTCGGCGCCGGAGGCGTGGTCAAAAGCGCCGCGATCTACAGCGCTGCCCAACGCATCATCGAGGCCATGGACGTGCGTAAGAGCGCGCCGGACCCCGAAGCGGCAGCCCTTTCGGGCGGCAATCTGCAGAAATTCATCGTCGGCCGTGAGCTCGACCGCAAGCCCAGCGTCATGGTCGTCAATCAGCCGACCTGGGGTGTGGACGCCGGTGCAGCCGCCCACATCCGCCAGGCATTGATCGAGCTGGCGCTTAGCGGCTCGGCGGTTCTGGTCATCAGCCAGGACCTCGACGAGCTGTTCGAGATATCGGATGCCATCGCGGTCATGCACAATGGTGAGTTGTCAAAACCGTTGCCGATCGCCGAGGCCACTTTCGAGAAGATCGGACTGCTGATGGGCGGCGCCGAGCCCGGCCACGCCGAACATGTTCTGGAGATCGCATGATGCGCCTCGAACTCGTCAAACGCCCGCAGCGCTCGATGCTGTTTTCAGCACTGTCGCCCTTCATTGCCTTCGTGCTGACGATGATCGCCGGCGCGGTTCTGTTCGCGTTGCTTGGCGTCAACCCGCTGACTGCATTCCAGATTTACTTCATCGAGCCGATCAGCCAGGTCTGGCAGCTGCATGAGCTGGCGATCAAGGCAGCACCGCTGATCCTGATCGCGGTCGGCCTGTCGGTCTGCTACAAGGCCAACATCTGGAACATCGGCGCCGAGGGCCAGTTCATCCTCGGCGGTATTTTCGGCTCGATCATTCCGGTGCTGTTCCCTGAGTTCGAGGGCCCCCTGGTACTACCGATGATGCTGCTATCCGGCATGGTTGGCGGCGCTGCCTATGCGGCGATCCCTGCCTTGCTGAAAACACGCTTCGGCACCAACGAGATCCTGACCAGCCTGATGCTGGTCTATGTCGCCCAGCTGTTCCTTGACTGGCTGGTGCGCGGTCCGTGGCGCGATCCGCAGGGCCATGGTTTTCCGCAAACCATCCAGTTCAACGACTCGGCGGTATTGCCGGAATTGATGCCGGATGCCGGACGGGCCAACTGGGGTTTCGTCTTTGCGCTGGTTGCCGCGGTGCTGATCTGGGTCCTGATGAGTCGCCTGCTGAAAGGCTTCGAGGTGCGCGTGCTGGGCTCCAGTCCACGGGCAGGGCGCTTTGCCGGCTTCGGCCTCAACCGCATGGTGTTCTTCGCCTTCCTGCTGTCGGGCGCGCTGGCCGGTCTTGCCGGCATCTCCGAAGTCTCCGGCGCCATCGGGCAATTGCAGCCGGTGATCTCACCCGGCTACGGTTTCACCGCCATCATCGTGGCGTTCCTTGGCCGGCTCAATCCGCTGGGTATCGTCGCCGCAGGCTTGGTGCTGGCGCTGACCTATCTCGGTGGCGAGGCCGTGCAGAGCGCGCTCGGCATCTCCGACAAGGTGGCGCGCGTGTTCCAGGGCATGCTTTTGTTCTTCGTGCTCGGCTGCGACACGTTCATTCACTACCGCATTCGCCTGATCGGCTTTACCGCGCCAAAACTTGAAGCCGCACCGAAGCTGGAGGAGGCCCGCTGATGGACATCGTCGTCAACATCCTTTTGACCGTCGCCACGGCGGCGACGCCGCTGCTCATCGCGGCGATCGGCGAGCTGGTCGTCGAACGCTCCGGCGTGCTCAATCTCGGCGTCGAAGGCATGATGATCATGGGCGCGGTCGGCGGCTTCGGCGCCGGCTATCTCACCGGCTCGCCCTGGATCGGCCTTTTGGCGGCAATCGCCATGGGCGCGCTGTTCTCGCTGCTATTTGCCGTCATGACCTTGTCGCTGGCCACCAACCAGGTGGCGACCGGCCTGTCGCTGACGCTTCTCGGCCTCGGCCTTTCCGGCATGATGGGAACCAGTTTCGTCGGTCAACCCGGCGAGCGGCTGCCCAACCTCGATATTCCCGGCCTGACCTCGATCCCCATCGTCGGCAGGCTTTTGTTCGGCCAGGACCCGATCTTCTACATCTCGATCGCGCTGACCGCTGCCGTCATGTGGTTCCTGTTCAAGACCCGCACCGGATTGACGCTGCGCTCGATCGGCGACAGCCACACCTCGGCGCACGCGCTCGGCATCCATGTCATTCGCTATCGCTATCTCGCAGTGATCTTCGGCGGCGCCTGTGCAGGGCTTGCCGGCGGCCACCTGTCGCTGGTTTACACGCCGCAATGGGTGGAGAACATGAGCGCCGGCCGCGGCTGGATCGCGCTGGCCCTGGTCGTGTTCGCTTCGTGGCGGCCGTGGCGGGTGCTGGCCGGCGCCTATATCTTCGGCGCGGTCTGGATCGGCCAGCTTCATGCCCAGGCATTTGGCATTCCGGTCCCTTCGCAGCTGCTTTCTTCGCTGCCCTATCTGGCAACCATCGTGGTTCTCGTTCTAATCTCGCGCAACAAGCGTCTGACGATGATGAACACGCCGGCTTCCTTGGGGCAGCCATTCGTTCCGGATCGTTGACAATAAAAACAAACGGGAAGCTCCAAGGCTAACACAGAGAGGTAACACAATGAAAAAACTGCTTATTGCCCTGATGACCACGACCGCCGCCGTCTCGCTGGCGGCGTCGGCGCAAGCCGCCGACAAGCTCAAGGCCTGCTGGGTCTACACCGGCCCGATCGGCGATTTCGGCTATTCCTACCAGCACGACCAGGGCCGTCTCGAAGTGGAAAAGGCGCTCGGCGACAAGGTCGAGACCGCCTATCTCGAGAACGTCTCCGAAGGCCCTGACGCCGACCGTGCTTTCGAGCGCCTGGCACGCGAAGGCTGCAAGATCATCTTCGGCACGTCCTTCGGCTTCATGGATCCGGAAGTGAAGGTCGCCAAGAAGTTTCCCAAGGTGATGTTCGAGCATGCAACCGGCTACAAGACCGGTGACAATCTCGGCATCTACAATGCCCGTTTCTATGAAGGCCGCTATGTGCTCGGCCAGATCGCCGCCAAGGAATCGAAGGCCGGCGTTGCCGGCTACATCGTATCCTTCCCGATCCCCGAAGTGGTGATGGGCATCAATTCCTTCATGCTCGGCGCGCAATCGATCAACCCGAACTTCAAGGCCAAGATCGTCTGGGTGAACTCCTGGTTCGATCCAGGCAAGGAAGCCGACGCCGCCAAGGCGCTGTTCGACCAGGGCGCCGACATCATCGTCCAGCACACCGATTCCACCGCTGCCCTGCAGGTGGCGGAAGAGCGCAAGCTGCACGGCTTCGGCCAGTCCTCCGACATGATCAAGTTCGCGCCGAACGCCGCATTGACCTCGCTCACCGACGAATGGGGTCCGTACTACATCAGCCGGGTCCAGGCCGCACTCGACGGCACCTGGAAGCCCGACAATGTCTGGCTTGGCATCAAGGACGGCGCCGTCAAGCTCGCTCCGTTCACCAACATGCCCGACGACGTGAAGGCGATGGCCGAGGCAACGTCGAAGAAGATCGCCGACGGCTGGAACCCCTTCACCGGGCCGGTCGCCAAGCAGGACGGCACGCCGTGGCTCAAGGACGGCGAAGTCGCCGACGACGGCACGCTGCTCGGCATGAACTTCTATGTGAAGGGCGTCGACGACAAGCTGCCGCAGTAAGCCGGCAACACATCGAACGGGAAGGGCGCCGCAAGGCGCCCTTTTTCATTCTGCGGGTTGGGTGCCGGAAGGGGTCGGACGAAACCGCACCAGCACGGCATCGACCGCTTGGCCGAGCCAGATCTTGACCATGCGTTGGGCCGGTCGTTCGAAATGGTGCCAGATCGCCCACGAAACCTGGAGCATGAGAGCGACGCAGCCGAAAGCGGCGACCCATTTTCCGACCACAGGTGCCACGGCATTGATCGCGAGATAGCCGATGTTCTGGTGCAGGAGGTAGAGCGGGTAGGTCAACCCGCCGAGCGCCAGCGTCAGCGCGGACGGCCTGACACGGTTGCGCAACAGAACGCCGCCGATCAGCGCCGTATGCATGACGACATTGGCGGCCACGAGATGGGTCTGCGAAACGGCCATGCCATATTCATTGAGCATCCAGTGCTGCGTGACCGAAAGCGTGCAGCAGGACAACAGGAAGGCGGCCGCAAGCAGCAGCAAGGCTTTTGGCGAGTGGCCATGCGCATGGATATGGTGAACCAGCAGGCCTGCCGCGAAGAAGGGGCCGAACTCGGTGATGAACAGTAGCCTCAGTGCGCGACTGTCGACGAAGAACTCGTTCAGCGCTGCGATCGCCAGCCAGATGAGGATCAACTCCAGCTTCCATTTCTGGAAAACCCCTGACAGCAGCGCGAGCGTCACCCAGCCGTAGAAAACCAGCTCGAGCAGGATCGACCAGTAGACGCCATCCATGAAAGGCTGGCCCAGCGCCGGCGCGAACATCGACAGATTGGCGCCATATTGGCGCAAGGAGGTTGAAAACAGTGGCGCACCGACAGTGATGATAATCGCGAAGGTGATCGTCATGCAAAGCAGGAAGCCCGGATAGAGGCGGGCGAAGCGCGCGATTGCAAACTGTTGCCAATTGCGGTTCTCCGCCGACCAGGCAATGACGAAGCCGCTGATCAGAAAGAACAGATTGACGCCGAGATAGCCGTAGATGGCGACCGGCGCCACTGTCGGATAACCCTCGGCGAGAACGCCGCCGGCGGCGGAGCCGCGAAAGAAATATGGAAAGACACGACAGCCAGCGCCGCGGCCAGCCTCAGCAGGTCCAGCGTCGCGATGTAATCCGGCCTGCCAGGTTTGGTGTTCATCCGAGTTTCCGCATCCTGGAAACCATAAGGCAGGTCGCGGCCAAACAGGGTAAACGGCCGCAACTATCGCGAAATGTGGTAAATCGCGGTCTTTTCGTCGGACCGAGCGCCCGGCTCAATGTCTGCAACCCGGCTCCGTGACCGCCTTCACAGACGCATTTGCCTTTTACTTACATGTTCATTTTGCGGCCTGACGAAACTCGGCCGACGTTACTAATTTGAGCAGGAGAATGTCTTATGCAATTGAGCAAAAAACTCTTAGCCATTATCGGTAAGCGCATTCCCGCGATCTACGACGTCATCCCGCACGGACCACAGTGGCGGCTTGCGCAAATCGCACTCAATCCCCAGCCGCTCCCGCCTCACGAGCTGGGCGCTGCGATCGCCGACGAATTCGTGCGCTACGCATGGGGCGCCGAGCGAGGCGGGCTCGACATGAAAGCGTTGTTGAGCGACCTTGACGATTGGTGCCCCACGCGACCGAAGCTGCCGAAGCTTCCCCCGTGGTGGCCGCCCATTCCGGAGCCCGAGCCGCATCCCGAATGGTTCGTGGACTACCATCTGGGATTTGCCGCACGGCTGTCGGTGATAGCGGCCGGCTCGGCGGGCACGCGGCTGGACAAGACCCTCAATCAGGTCATCGATCGGTCCCTGGCTGCAATCGAGCAAGTGAAGCTCTGACGAAACGCTGCCAAAACGAGGGCGCCGCAAGGCGCCCTTTCGGCAGCTTGCGATCCCACAGGGACTTGGCGAACCGATTGATCTAGACCGCTGAACCGTAGAGATCGTAGGCGTCGGCGCGATCGATTTTGACGGTGACGATGTCGCCTTGGCCCAGCGGACGCCGCGACTGGATATGCACCGAACCGTCGATTTCGGGCGCATCGTATTTGGTCCGGCCCTTTGCCGACGTGCCATGCGCCTCGTCGATCAGCACCGGCAGGCGCTTGCCGACCTTCTTGGCCAGCTGCGTCGCCGAAATCTTCTGCTGGCGCTGCATGAAGCGGTGCCAGCGCGCTTCCTTGATCTCTTGCGGCACCTGTTCGAGGCCGAGATCGTTGGAACGAGCGCCCCTGACCGGCTCGTATTTGAAACAGCCAGCGCGGTCGATCTTCGCCTCATCCAGCCAATCGAGCAGCATTTCGAAATCCTCGTCCGTCTCGCCGGGGAAACCGACGATGAAGGTCGAGCGTATGGCGAGATCGGGACACACTTCGCGCCAGCCACGGATACGCTCCAGCGTCTTTTCGCCATGCGCGGGACGGCGCATGTTCTTCAGCACCTGCGGCGAGGCATGCTGGAACGGGATGTCGAGATAGGGAAGGATCTTGCCCTCGGCCATCAGCGGGATGACGTCGGCGACATGCGGGTAGGGGTAGACATAATGCATGCGCACCCAGATGCCGAGCTTGCCCAGTTCCTCCGACAGATCGAGGAACTTAGCCCGCACTTCGCGGTCGCCGAACATCGACGTCTGGTACTTGATGTCGATGCCGTAGGCGCTGGTGTCCTGCGAGATGACGAGGATCTCCTTGACGCCGGCCTTGGCCAGTTTTTCCGCTTCGCGCAGCACATCCGCCGCCGGCCGCGAGACGAGATCGCCGCGCAGCGCCGGGATGATGCAGAAGGTGCAGCGGTTGTTGCAGCCTTCCGAAATTTTCAGATAGGCGTAGTGGCGTGGCGTCAGCTTCACGCCTTGCGGCGGCAACAGGTCGATGTAGGGATCGTGGCTGGGCGGTGCCGCCTCATGCACCGCCGCCATCACGCTCTCGTAGGCCTGCGGGCCGGTAATGGCGAGAACGTTGGGGTGCCGTTCGCGGATCACGTCCGGTTCAGCGCCGAGACAACCAGTGACGATGACCCTGCCATTTTCCGAAAGTGCGGAACCGATGGCGTTGAGCGACTCGTCGCGGGCCGAATCGAGGAAACCGCAAGTGTTGACGACGACCAGATCGGCGCCGTCATGCTTGCGCGCGATCTCGTAACCTTCGGCGCGCAGGCGCGTGATGATGCGCTCCGAATCCACGAGGGCCTTCGGGCATCCAAGGCTGACGAAACTGACGCGAGGGGCAGACATAGCGGTTTTCCGGGTTTTCAGGATTGGCGGCGCAGTACCACACTTATTGCGGCATTGGTATGGGCGCGCCGCAGATGCGGCGAAACGCACGGCATCTGCCTTCGAAACGAATCTATCGAAACCGCGGAACGGGTGGCTTCAGCCCACCGCGGCGTTCACATGCGGCAACACTTCCACCACGCCGCGATAGACCATGTCGACCGCGACATAGAGGATGATCGCCAGGCCGATATAGGCGATCCAGCGGTGGCGATGCAGCAGCTTGGCGATAAAGCTTGCAGCCAGGCCCATCAAGGCAATCGACAGCACCAGGCCAATGACCAGCACCGGGAAATGATCGCGCGCCGCACCCGCGACCGCCAGCACATTGTCGAGCGACATCGACACATCGGCGACGACGATCTGCAGCGCCGCCTGGCCAAGCGTCTTGCGCGGCGCTTTGCCGGCCACCATTCTGTCGCTGTTGAGGTCGGAATCAGACAGCGCCTCGGTCGCCTCCAGCTCATCGGCATGGGACGTGCGCAGCTCGCGATACATCTTCCAGCACACCCACAAAAGCAGGATGCCGCCGGCAAGCAGCAGTCCGACGACCGCCAGCAGCTTGACGGTGATGGCGGCAAAGCCGATGCGCAGCACCGTTGCCGCCAGCACGCCGACGAGGATAGCCTTCTTGCGCTGTTCGGCCGGCAAGCCGGCGGCGGCCAGGCCGATGACGATGGCATTGTCGCCAGCGAGCACAAGGTCGATGGCAATGACCTGAAGCAGGGCGGTCAGGCTGGCAGCGCTGAAAATGTCCATCGACTGGAAGTCCCTTGCTCGTTGGCCGAGTGTGCGTCGTCGGATATCCCGACGCCCTAACGTGGATACTTCCTGCGCGTCAAGACACCGCCGGAAACAACATCAGCGCGTCAGGCTTTTGCGGCGGCAAAGCGGCGGACTACGACGATCGCCGACAGCGGGTGAAATACCGCTTCATCCCGGCAAATCCAATCGTAGAGGGCGAATTCTAGTCGTAGAGGTTGTATTTCGCCCAATCGGTTTCCGGGATCTCGTCGCCGATCCGGTAACGGAGCTGTAGCACTTCCATATGGTCCGGCGCCGTTTCGCATTTGAATTTCAGCCGGTACCACTGCCCCTTGCTGCGAAAGGCAGCCCCTGGGCTCTTGATTGCGTCGGCGCCCATTTCGGGCGTCGAAAAGGCGTAAGCGACGACACGATCGGCTTTGAATTTGCTGTCGTCATGCGTGATCCGATCCAGAACTTCGGCGTCACATCGCTGTTCGAGGCGGGTTTGCGGGTCTAGCTTCAGCAGGCCGGCGCGTAGCGCACTGTCCATCGCGAAAGCCGGAAAACCCAGCGTCACCGACGCCAGGACCATAAGGCAGAGCTTTTTCATGGGCGCGAGAAGCATCATATTTTGTCGGAGAAATCAACTATGTGCCGTTCTGGGGCGCGTCCGATCCGGTCAAACCATCGTGTTCGTGGGGAAGGGGCCGGCTCATGATCGGATCAGGAAACGGGGCAGCACGCGACTTCAACCAGCTGTAGAGCTGGGCAAGCCGCAGACGAGCAAGGGTCAACCCAGCGGCTTTGCCGATGAGTGCGGCAGCGGCGAGATAGAGCAGGATGCACCACCAGGCGAGGGCGCCGTCGAACCCCCTGAGTAGCCCGAGCAGTATGGATCCGACAAGGACGGCCATGACGGTGACCGAGCCCTGTTCGCAGCCGCAGGCGAAGTAAGCGCGGTTCAACGCGCGCTCGGTGCCTTCATCGGCGAGCGGGCCGGCCAGCCGGATGCGCCGGATAGCCGGCTTGCCGCTCCGCAGCTGCTCCAGGCTGGCGAGGCTGTCTACTATGTACTCCATGGTGGTCTTCTCCCCAAAGCACGCCGCGTGCAGACGGCGGCGCGCTTCAAGCCCTTGTTTTCATGCATGCCACCCAGAACCGCTGCGCGCTTTCGGGCGACCTGCATCAGGGAAAGATCTTGTCGAGCGCTTCGGGCGTGGTGGTGATCCACTGCCACACCGCCTCGGCGTCGGCACGGGTGAAGTTGGCTTCGCCGCTGCCAAAACCGTAATTGCCGATCGTCTCGCCCCAATTGGTGCCGAGCGCCGGCTTCCACATGATCTCGGCCGGGCTGGTGTGCCCGTCATGGTTCAGTCCGACATAGTGCCCGATCTCGTGGATCGCGACATACTGAAAGACGACTTCCGGGAAGCGGTCGCGGAAGGTGGTGCCGGTCGGGCTGCCGTCGCCCAGGGCCGGTCGAAACCATGAGGTCAGGCCGTGCAGGCTGGTGCTGACGTAACCGAAATGGGCAATCACCGGCACCACACGCAGGTCCTCGTCACGGTCGGGGCGACCCATCAGCCGCAACAGGTCTTGCTGCACGGCATCGTCGTTTTCGTCACTGGCGAGCGGGACGAAGCGGGACTCGGTCACCGCGACCTCGCCGATCGACGGCCATGTGAAGTTGATGCCGACCTGAAAACCCTTGCGCTGGGCAAGCTCCAGTCGATTGCGGAACGCATCCCGCTTGATCGGGTAGGCGGTGAAGGAAGGCACGGCGCCGGCGCCGAGTTCGAGGAAATCGTCGAGATCGGTTTTCGTCACCGTCGTCCTGGTGCCGGTGTAGACGACCTCGCCCTCGAATTGTTCCCAAGCCGCCTTACCCTGGCAGTCGGTGAAGCGCCCGGCGACAGCGTAAAGATTGAGGGCGCCGGAACGGTGCAATTCACGCAGGAACTCGCTGGAGTGAATTGCCATGCGACGCGGCGCCAGTTCCATGGGCACGCCGATCGGAGCGCCGCCCAGGCGTGCTCTTTCTTTCGAGCGCGCCAGCCGGTCCGGATCCTTGGCCAGTGCCGCCGACAGGGCGTCGTCGATGATGGTTTCAAGACCGCGTTTGTCGATGAGCTCGCGCGGGCCGACATAAAACACCATGCCGAGCAGGCGCGTAACACTGGTGATCACCCGCAGGACATTGAAGATGCCCAGTCCTTTCTGGATGCGGCACCAGTCCAGACTGAGGATGCCGATGACCAGATCGCGGATGCCTTCGACGGTATCGCGCACCCAGTCGACCACATCGGCCGCCCAGTCCAGCAGGCCTTCGAGGGCGCCGAAGATCGCGCCGAAGAAGGCGCAGGCGCCGTCGCCGAAGATGCAGAAGGTGCGGCCCAGCGAGCCCAGAAGGTCGCCGACCTCGTGCAGGATTTCGGCCACGTCATCGAGCAGCGACACCACCAGTTCGAACACATCGTCGACCGCGTCGACGACGTCGTTGACCAGGTCCCAAAGGGCCGAGAACGCCTTCACCGGATCCTCGAACAGGCAGACGAAGAAGGTGACGAGCCGGGTGATCACCTTCAGCACCAGTTCGACGACGATGCCGACAACCGTGGTGACGATCTTGCAAACCAGATGCGTGACCCATTTGCCGATGGTGACGACGACCCAGGTGACGACCCGGACCACGACGGTAACCAGCCAGCAGAACCACTTGTTGCAGCAGGCGCACCACCAGTCGCAATCCTGCTCGCGGCAGCGCTTTTCCTGCTTGCTGACCCAGTTCTCAACCGGCTGTTGCACCTGCTCCTCGACCCATGTGGTCACATTCTCGCAGGCTTCGCGCGCCTCGGTGATGAACCGCTCCACGGGAGTGAGCACATTCTCGGTGATCCATGTCGACACTTCACGGCAGGCCATGACGCTGTCCCTCCTTGGCTAGGCCAACCGCTGAAGTCCGATCAGCCTCGGCCTTTATCTGTGCCATCTAGGCGATCAAGCGTCTGTGACCTGCTTCTCAATCCAGCCTCAGGGGCAGCACGCCAGCTTGCCGACGGCGCGTGCCGACGAGGCAGGGCAAGATGTGGAATAATTCCGTATTCATTATTTTGCGCTAATGGATCCGTTCGCGGACCTTGGCTGGTCAGCGGGGGAGCACCAGCATGCAGCACAGCGCCACCTTCAACATCTTCCTGCCGGTGGCGCTCGTCATCATCATGCTGGGGCTTGGCCTGTCGCTGAAACTCCAGGATTTTTCGCAAGTCCTTTTGCGGCCAAAGACCTTGCTGGTTGCACTTGTCGTGCAGATCCTCGTGCTGCCGGTCGTCTGCTTCGGCATCGTCTCCGTTTCAGCACTGCCGCCGGCCATCTCGGTCGGCATGATGCTGCTCGCCGCCAGCCCCGGCGGACCGACGGCCGTTCTCTATACCCACCTTGCCAAGGGCGACACGGCGCTCAGCCTGACGCTGACGGCGATCACCTCGCTGGTGGCGCTGGTTTCAGTGCCGCTGATCACCAATTTTTCGCTGCAGCATTTTTATGGCGCCGGACAGATCCTGCCGTTACCGGTCGACAAGTTCCTGCAGTTTTTTGCCATTGTCCTGGTTCCGGCTGCGATCGGAATTGCGGTTCAGCACCGTTATCCCACGCTGGCGGACCGACTGGAGCGCCCGGTCAAGCTGTTGGCAACGCTTTTCCTGGCGGCAGTCGTTATTTTTGCGGCGGTCAGCCAGTGGGACGTGATCGTCACCTGGGGGCCGGTCGTCGGCCTTGCCGCCCTGGCCTTCAACCTCGCAAGCGTGACGATCGGCTATGGCATACCGGTGCTACTGCACCTCGAAAGGCGGCAAGCGGTCGCCGTCGCCATGGCCACCGGCATCCACAACGCCGCCTTCGTCATCACGCTCGCGCTCAGCGAATTCCTGCTCAACAATGCCGAGATGGGCGTGCCGCCGGCCATCTACGCCCTGATTGCCTACATCACCGCCGCAGCTTTCGTGTTCATGTTGAACAGGTCGGCCAGATAGCCCAAGTCTTTGCAGACGGTTTGCCGCGGCGGCGCGGACACGCGATCCTCCTGCGAATGACGATCCAGAAGGCACCGGAAGGTGCTTTGCGCTCTGAAGGAGAACCGCTCAACTTAGAGATCGGGGTAGCCGGCACCTGCAACGGAGGTACGCCAGCTGCGAGCCTCTAGGAAGGCCTTTTTTGCTGTTGTATCGGCGGAAGAAAGAAATTGCCGGCTGCTTCTGTCATTTGCAAAGAATCGGAATGGAGTTCTTAGCCATTCGTTCACTTATGCATGTCTTCTAATAAGATATGTCATTCAGCGTCTTCACCCGGGTCCTCTTTGTCTTGGGCCGCCTAAGTCGGGCCACGAACGCGAATGTTGCCATCATCTTTGCGTTCACCTTGCCGGTTGTGGTAGGCGCCGCGGCCTTCGGGGTCGAGACCTCCTATTGGTATTACAGCAGCCTCAAACTGCAGGCAGTTGCGGATGCCGCAGCTTATGCTGGCGCCCTGGAAAAGATTTCCGGCTCCAATAAGCCCACGATCATCTCCGCCGCAACGCTTTCGGCAACGTCCAATGGTTTTGTAACACCACCAGGGACAATTGGCGTTTTCACACCGCCGTCATCCGGTCCAAACGTCGCAAACAAGGCGGTCGAGGTGATCGTTCACCAGAACCTGGATCGATATTTCACCGCAGTATTCAACCAGGGGCCCGTTCCCGAACAGGCAAGAGCGGTGGCTCTCATCACGGACGCTTCAAAAGCCTGCGTACTGGCGCTCAATCCCTCCGCGTCGAAGGCGGCGCTCTTTTCCGGCAGCACAAATGTCAAACTGACCGGCTGCTCGGTCATGGCTGATTCGATTGCCGCGGATGCCATCAAGCTGCAAGGGTCGGCAGCTCTGCAGGCCGATTGCCTGATATCGGCAGGCGGCGTTTCTCTGAGCAACCCCGTAACGACCGTCTGCGCCGCGCCGATGACCCAGGCGTTGCCCGCCGCCGATCCTTTCGTGAATTTGCCGACGCCGGCAGCCACGAACCCTTGTCAGAACACCAAGCCGTCGACCCTGCAGCCCGGAACCTACTGCTCCGGACTGAGCTTGAGCGGCAATGTGACACTCAAGCCCGGTGTCTACGTCATTCAAGCCGGTGATTTCAAAGTGAACGCGAACGCCCACATTACCGGTACCGGCGTCACCATCTATCTGGCCGGAAGCTCGCGTGTCAGCATGAACGGAAACGCTTCAATCAAACTCAGCGCACCGACATCTGGCACCTATTCCGGGGTGCTGCTCTATGGCGACAGGACCAACCTTGGCGGGCAGAACACGATGAATGGAACCGCGGATTCCTTGCTGACCGGCGCACTCTATTTTCCAACGCAGCAGGTCAATTATCTCGGTAATTTTTCCGGCACGGGTGGTTGCACGCAGGTCGTCGCCGACACGATACAGTGGTCAGGCAGCAGCACCATCAAACAGGATTGCACGGGCCTCGGAATGAAGGATATTCCGGCGACGCAGTCCGTGAAGCTTGTCGAGTAGCACGATGGACCGGCCTGCCGCCCGAATTCTGCGGAACCAGTCCGGTGTTGCCGCCGTGGAATTGGCGATGGTGCTGCCCATCCTGTGTTTGGTTCTGCTCGGTATCATCGACGGGTGGTCTTACGTCACGAGCTCATTGTCGATGCGCGCCGGCGTCAAGACGGCGGCAAATCTCCTGATGGCCGGCGCAGCCAACGACGCGGCCACACAGGCGATCGCCCTTTCGAGTTGGGAAAGACATCCCGACGACGCACAGGTCACCATGGCGCGGCAATATATGTGCGGCAGTACGGTGGTGGATGCGTCAAGCCTCTGCGCCGGGCCGAAAGTGCCGTCGATCCTCGTCCAGATACAAGCGACAGCCACCTGGGTGCCACCTTTCGCTTTTGGCCGTTTCGTGGATCCCCGCACGATCACCCATCAAGAGGTGATCCGTGTCCGCTAGACAGACCGCGCGTGGACTGCGTCGAGACCGATCCGGCGGAGCGGCGCTGGAGTTTGCGCTGATCGCACCTATTCTGGTGATGCTTTTGTTCGGGATTTTTGCTTTTGGGTGGTCCTTGAATGCGGAGTCCAGCGTTCGCTACACGCTGGAGACGTCCGCACGTGCGCTGCAGCTGAAGAATTCGCTGACACAGAGCGACATTCAAACCATCGCCACGAAAAAACTGCTGACGTTGGGTTTAAAGGATGTCGTGGTCACGATCGTAATTGATGCCGCCAGCGGAGGTTTTCGCATGGCTCATCTTACCGCCAACTACGCCTATGTGATCGCGTTCCCGTATTTCGATCAATACCCCATTAATTATTCAACAACCGTCACCGTCCCGCTGGTCGCCAGCTAAAGGTACCGCCGGCTTTCGTTGAGTTGGCGGCGCCCAACCCAGACCGTATGACGTCGATCCTGCGGATTCCATAGCCTGCCCATACAGAGAGACAGAGACTGAGAGAAGACCACAGACCGAGCGGAGAGGAAACGAAAACCGAAACTTAAACCGAAAGAAGACTTTGAGACCTCCGCTTTGGAAAGAAGGTCAATCGCGATTTGTGCGGCTGGGATCGATCTTCACCATGCAGCCTGCGGCCTCGACAGCAGTTCGTATCCGGCTGTGCAACGCGAGATTCTCGGCCAGCATTTTTTGTGTGCGTTCCAGAGCGAGTTCGGTCCGGCTGATGCGCTGCCTGGCATTGGCAACTTCCGACGACAAAATATCGGCCGCCATCCCGTGGCCGTGGGGTTCCAAATTGTCCATGGGTTTCCAACTCATGACGACCGAAATCGTTCCCTGGTGTCGGGCGCAAAAATCCCAAATGAGAAGTCAATTGACGCTGCCGTGATGAATCGTCAGGCGCTTTTTGGCCTCGACTACGCGCCGTTGGGCGGACCTGATCCTGCAGCAAAGTGCGAGATTGAGGGCGACGCCAGCTTCCTCGTCCAACAACTCATTGGCGCGCTTCAGAGAGTTCTCAGCCCGTTTTATGCGCAGTCTGGCGTCGGCCGCTTCTATAGAGAAAACTTCAAACATTGTTCCGCTCCCTTCGCGGTTGCGGTCCCTTCAAGGGGGGAAACAGCCGCCGGTCGCATCAGTTCCGACCCTGCGTCACTCTGGCCGCTTGGGTTGACGGGGCAATGGACTCGCCACCGCCTGGATGCACTGAGCATTCGGAGCATGTTTTCTCCTGGCCTCTGATGTCGCGGGCTCCCGCGCCACAGCCCCGGGCCATGACGAGCGCGAAGCCGAAAACGAGCATGGCGGGGATGTGCTCGACGAACCGCACGACAGGGAAGAAGGCGAGCCATCGCTTGCCTGGACGAACCATATCGATCAGCGGCTCGCGGGGAAAGTCGACGACACGGTATGGTTTGAAGACGGCGAAAAGGACGCCGGCGAGATGGCAGAGCAGCCGGACCACTACTGAAAAGGGTGCAAATTTGCACCCATGGCCCGCTGCCCTTACGGTAGCGGGCCTTTATCATTCAGGGCGTGATAAAATGTGCGGCGCGGCCCACCTCGATGTCGCGTTCGCCTGTAGCGCCAGACCGCGCTGCCGTGCATTCTACAACGCAAAGCATCAAGGACTCGGGGACGGGTGGCAAGTTCGGTTGTAGAGATAAGCCGGTGCCGGAGCTTCAGGATGATGGATCAGGAAAGGCTTCTAGTCGCAGTCCTCTTAGCCGATGTGGTGGGCAGCACGCCGCTCTATGAGCGCATCGGCGACGATGCCGCTCTGCAGCAGGTCTCGGATTGCCTAGACGCGATACGCGAGATCGCCGTCCGGCACGGCGGTGATTTCATTCACTCGAAGGGCGATGACGTGCTTAGCCTGTTCGAGAGGCCAGAGGCGGCGCTGGGGGCCGTCCGTCAAATTAGCAGCCAGCTGACGAAAGGGGCGCTGACCACCCGGATCGGATTGCACTTCGGGGCGGTTATTCGCACGCGGGGCGAAGTATTCGGCGACGTTGTCAATGTCACCGCGAGGTTGTCCACCACGGCGAACCCGGGGGAGGTGCTGATCAGCCAGAGCTTCTTCGAATCCCTTTCCTCAGAGGGCCGCAGTGCCTTGCGGCTCCTCGACAAAATGCCCTTCAAGGGGAAGGAAGAGCCCTTCGACGTCTATACCCTGGGTAGCGACGATGGGGCCCTCACTACGCAGATCGCCAGCCGGGGCACCATTATCGATAGGCGGTTCGCCCCGCCAAGGCACATCAATCTGGTCATCCGCTATGGAGATCAGTTGCGATCTTGCCGCAACAACGAATTCGTGACCATTGGCCGATCTCCTGAATGCAATATCGTCGTCCTGCGGCCCTGGGTCTCAAGGCACCACGCGACCTTCACCATTTCGAACGGCAGGGCGGGACTTGTTGAGCGAAGCTCGTCGGGCACATTTGTGTCGACTGGACCCGACCATGAAGTGTTCGTGCGCCGTGAAGCCGTTCTACTGTTCGGCTCCGGCGTCATCTCGCCTGGACGGAGGTCGTCCCTCAGCGACGCTCAGATCCTTAGCTACGAAATTATCTCAGGCTGACCCGGCGAAGGCGGCCAGCAGTCAAACAACCGGGGTTTCCTTTTGGGGCGGTCGGCTGGACCGAGCACATAGACCAGCGCAAGGCCGGCATTGTCGAGACTGGCACATGGTACACGCCGGATGGAGAGCCCGATCTTGGCTGGACCGGCCATGGGCGTGGGTGCACTGCGGACGAACCCCGAGGCGATCGGGAAGGCAACGACGAGCGGGAGCAGACCGACAAGAAAGCTGCAAATTTGCAGGATTGGCCCGCTGCCGAGAGGTGGCGGGCTCTTTTTACTGGCACTATTCACCGTCGTTGCGGACAAAATGTGGTTGACGTAACGTTAACTAGGCGCAATCATTACGGATTGTGCAGGGTGAGGGCGTTTCAATGAAACTCGTTGTCTTTGGCGTAGCAATGGTATTGGCCGCCACCGGAGCAGCTGTTGCGAAAGAGAAGAAAAAGGTGGCCACCGCTCAGGCTGCAACCTCGTGTTCGGCAGCTCGTATGAAGGCTGGCAGCAAGCCGACCCCGAAACTGGATTGCAAATCGACAGGCACCGTTGTTGCGCGACCGTCAAATCGGGCCGCAAGCTTCCTGGATCATTATCCGCGCTTAGGGTATGACACCGATCCGTGGATTCAAACTGGCTATTGACGGCGGCTTCGGGGCCTTTCTTTTGTCCAGCGCTGCCTCACGATGGCGGGTTTTTTCATTTCCGGTGGTCGCTGAAATACGCAAAGCCCGCCTTTCCCGCTCCGTCTAATGGTAGGACAGCGCCCTTTGAAGGCAGACGCAACACCCCTAGCCGGTTCGCGCGCCGGGCGAGATTCTCCTTGCGATCGGCAACTGGCGATCGGTAATTGGCGGGAAGCCGTCGCCGTCACGGGACAAGGCCAACCGGTTCGTCGCACTTGTATACCGGGCAGCGGCCGTCACGGGTCGGGACATAGGCCGACATCGGCACCTGAGGCCAGTCGCACTCGTTGCCGAATTGCCTCACATAGCGGTCATAGGTGTTGGGGCCGGTGGTCAACACCACGGCGCGCTGGCTCTGGATCAGTTGCTGGAGCTGCTGGCAGCTCATCGTGCGGGTGTCGGGCCGGGCCTCAGTGAGGCCGGTCGCGGCAAGCAGGATCGCTGCTGTCGTCAAAGCAGTTAGTGGGATGGACATGGGCGATATCCTCGGGCAGGGCATGCGAGACTCGCATCCCGGCCAGCGGTTCCGCAAGAGCCAGTTGGCCGTCTTTTTGCGGCGCAACCAAATGGCGCGTCGGCAAGCATGGCGATCGGGACATCCGCGCCGGTGGTGCGGCGCGGACGCTCAGAAGAGATACGCGATTGATTCCGGAGTATCTGTTCCGCTTAGGCATAAGCGGCTTCGGTCTTCCTCGCGCTGGTCTCTATCGGCGCGGTGAGATCCAGCACCATACGGCCCTCGATCTTACCTCCCTTGAGCCGCGCGAGGACCGAGTTGATGTCGCTCAACGGCGCCTTGGTGATCTCGGCCCGCACCTTGCCCTCGGCCGCAAAGGCAATGGCCTCGTCGAGATCGCGTCGTGTACCGACGATTGATCCGCGCAAGGTAATGCGCTTCAGCACGACATCGAAGATCGGCGTCGGGAATTCTCCCGCCGGCAGACCGACGAGGGCAACCGTACCCTTGCGGCGCACCATATGCACCGCCTGTGAGAAGGCGGGGGGCGAGACGGCCGTCACCAGAATGCCGTGGGCGCCGCCGCCTGTCGCCTTGAGGACATCGGCCACTGCGTTCGGAGAGCGGGCGTCGATGGCCACATCAGCTCCGCTGGCACGCGCCAGGGCGAGCTTGTCGGGCGTGACGTCGAGCGCCACGACCTTGAAGCCCATCGCCTTGGCATACTGGACCGCCACATGGCCGAGACCGCCTATGCCTGAAATCGCCACCCATTCGCCAGGACGTGCCTCGGTCTCTTTCAACCCCTTGTAGGTCGTGACGCCAGCGCACAGGATCGGCGCCATCTGGGCGAAATCGACACCAACTGGAAGGCGCGCGGTAAAGGCTGCCGAGGCGATGACATATTCGGCGAAGCCGCCATCGCAGCTATAGCCGGTATCGTGCTGATGCTCGCACAGCGTCTCCCAACCGGTCTCGCAATATTCGCAGCTCAGGCAGGCGTCGTGCAGCCAGGCTACGCCGACCGGATCGCCCTCCTTGAAATCTGTCACACCCGGCCCGAGCGCAGCCACAACGCCCGCCACTTCATGGCCGGGAATGAAGGGCGGCACAGGCTTCACCGGCCAGTCGCCGGAAGCGGCATGCAGGTCGGTGTGGCAAACACCGCAGGCGATAACCTTGACGAGCAGTTCACCTGGGCCCGGTACGGGCACCGGCACATCCTCGATCGTAAGCGGCTTGCCGAATGCCCGTACGACGGCGGCCTTCATCGTCTTGACCATGGATCCAACTCCTTTGTCGATGAGGGCAGACTAGGCACTGGGGCGGAAGGTGCTTTGACCGAAATCAATGTGCGTCTTGGGGCAGGGCATAAAGCTGGGGTTTCCGTGGCCTTGGAATGTTCCCGGGCATCAAGACAAGGAAATTGCCATGTCCCAGCACGCCCTCGAACTCGTCCGCTCCAAGGGAAATATTCCAGCCCGCTATGGCAACTTCATCGGTGGAAAATGGGTCGCGCCTTTGGACGGGCAGTATTTCACCGACTACAGCCCAATCAACGGCCAACGCCTCGTCGAGGTGGCGAAGTCGACGCCTGCGGACGTGGAAGCGGCGCTCGATGCAGCCTACAAGGCCAAGGACGGATGGGCGCGCCTGTCACCGGCCGAGCGGTCGCGGCTGCTCAACAAGGTCGCCGATCGGATGGAGGAGAATCTCGAGCTGCTGGCGCTGGCCGAAACGCTGGACAACGGCAAGCCGATCCGCGAGACGCGGAGCGCCGATGTGCCGCTTGCCATCGATCATTTCCGGTACTTCGCTGGTTGTATCCGAGCCGACGAAGGCTCCATTTCCACAATCGATGACGACACTGTCGCCTATCACTTCAAGGAGCCGCTGGGCGTCGTCGGCCAGATCATTCCCTGGAACTTCCCGCTGCTTATGGCGGCCTGGAAGATTGCCCCGGCGCTTGCCGCCGGCAATTGCACGGTGATCAAACCGGCTTCCAACACACCGCTAACGCTCTTGATCCTCGCCAATCTTACCGCGGACATCCTGCCGCCCGGCGTGCTCAACGTCATCACCGGCCCGGGCGGATCGGTCGGTCGGGCGATCGCCGCCAATCCGCGCATTTCCAAGGTGTCGTTCACCGGCGAGACGACGACAGGGAGGCAGATCATGGGGTATGCGGCAGAGCACCTGATTCCGCAGACCATGGAATTGGGCGGCAAGTCGCCAAACATCTTCATGGCCGACGTGATGGATGCCGACGACGAATTCTTCGACAAGGCGCTTGAAGGCTTTGCCCTTTTTGCTTTCAACAAAGGCGAGGTCTGCACCTGCCCATCGCGGGCGCTCGTCCAGGAATCGATCTTCGACAAATTCATGGAGCGCGCGGTGGCCCGCGTTGCAAAGATCAAGGTCGGCGATCCGCTCGATCCTTTGACGCAGATGGGCGCGCAGGCTTCCGGAGATCAGTTGACCAAGATCCTTGACTATATCGAGATCGGCAAGCAGGAGGGCGCCAAATGCTTGACCGGCGGCGAGCGCGCCCATCTCGGTGGCGACTTGGACAAGGGCTACTTTCTGAAGCCGACTGTGTTCAGCGGCGACAACAGCATGCGGATCTTCCAAGAGGAGATTTTTGGCCCGGTGCTGTCGGTTACGACGTTCAAGACCGTCGAGGACGCGATCCGTATCGGCAATGATACCATCTACGGTCTGGGCGCCGGCGTCTGGTCGCGCAATGGTAACGACGCCTACAGGGTAGGGCGCGGCATCCAGGCCGGGCGGGTGTGGACCAATTGTTATCACGCCTATCCCGCCCATGCCGCCTTCGGTGGCTACAAAGCTTCCGGTTTCGGGCGGGAAAACCACAAGATGATGCTCGACCACTATCAGCAGACAAAGAACCTACTGGTCAGCTACTCGACCAGGGCACTCGGTTTTTTCTGAGCGTTCAGTGATCGGGCCGGGAACTGGTTGGAATTGCGAAATCCATCCGGCCCGGCCCAAGAGCCGTGGAAGCTGCTTCGCTGTAAAATTCTCTTACTCAAAGGAAAGAAAGCTTTTCCCTACAGCTATTTGAATGGAGATCAGACCTGAGGAATCTGGCGGAGGGAGTGGGATTCGAACCCACGGTGAGCTTGCACCCACGCCGGTTTTCAAGACCGGTGCCTTAAACCGCTCGGCCATCCCTCCAAGGCTTCGTTGGCTTTTCCGGTTTTGCAGCGACCTTTCTTTGATCTCTGTACCCGTTTGCTACTGAATGGCCTTTGGTGCCTTGGCCTTTACCGCGCGCAGGATTGCAGCGTCAACCTGTTCTGCATTCCTGGCATGAGATACGGAAGAGATCCAGCGCAATGCCGATCGAGGAACGGCCGTGATGTGCATGCCGCATGCTCGGTCTATCGCCGGTCGAGCGCCGAAAATCCACATCCGATCCAGACTGGTCGCATTGGGTCGCCGGCGGCGTACATTATCCAGACCTGCGATTGCTTGGGAGGAAGCGCGACTGCTTGGGTGGCAAGCTCGGCGACTGACAGGCATGCGGCAGCCCAACTGCCCTGGTCTGCGCCTATGTCGGGCCTACGCACCTTTATGCGGAACAACGCGTCGGGATCCTGGTCGTCAACGACGATGGCTGGGTAGAGCCCGTACATTTTCTGCGGCGGCATTGGCGCGTCTCCGTCATGTCGCACATCAACACATCGCGAAATGGAAAGCCATCATCAACCGGCAGGCCGGGCAGGGTGCCACAATCTCGCCCGGTTCCGGACATAATCGGTTAATACGCTGATAAACAATTCCTGCGCACAAAGGGATTGGGGATCAGGGCGTTACGACATTTGTCGGATAAGTGCTCTGGCGTCTTTGGACGCGCAAATGCAGCGCCCGTGTCGAGACTGTAGGGGACGTCAGAAAAAATGCAGACCACGGCGCGCCCGCGTCTTCGTCGCGCTTCCACTTTCGTGCTGTTCGCGGCGTCGGCTGCCTTGCTGGCCGCTTGCGCATCGCCGCCGCAGCCGAAAGCCATGGTCGACAGGAAACCCCGCTCCAAGGAATATTTTGCCGAGACCGAGTATGGCGTGAAAGCCAGCCCGCGCGTCCAATACATGCGGCGCGGCGGGGGCCGCGACCAGTTGGGCAAGCCCTATCAGGTGCGCGGCAAGTGGTACTATCCCAGGGAAGACAAGCACTACGCCAAGATTGGTCTGGCCTCCTGGTATGGTGACGCATTCCATGGCCGGCTGACCGCCAATGGCGAAGTCTACGACATGACGCATCTGACGGCGGCGCATCCGACCATGCCGCTGCCGAGCTATGCCCGCGTCACCAACACCGAGACCGGAAGTTCGGTCATCGTGCGCGTCAACGACCGCGGCCCCTACCATGAGGGACGCATCATCGATGTCTCGGAACGCGCCGCCGAAATGCTCGACTATGCCAAGGTCGGCACGGCAAGGGTCAAAGTGGAATATATTGGCCGTGCGCCGCTCGACGGCGATGACGACCAGTATCTGATGGCTTCCTACCACCCCGGCAACCGGGCGCCGGATCCGTCCGATGGCCTGCCGACCGGCGTCATGGTCGCCATGAACGGCCCGTCGCCGAGCCTGCCCGTAGGCGCGACGACCGTGGCGTTTCCTGGCGAATTGACGAACACCGGACAGGCGTTTGAGGCGCAGCCAGCCCTGTCGGCGCAGACGCCGGCGTTCAGTGATGTGACGCTGCCTGATTTCGGGCCGATCGTGCCGGAGCGTCCGGACATCAATATGCCGCGCCAATCGCCGTTTGCGGTGGCGTCACTGGGGTATGCGGACGAGCGCGTGCATCGCGCCGCCGATGTCTTTGCCTCGCTCGACGGCGACGGCATGTCGCCGGCCGACGTCCTGCAGTCGTGGAAGCGGCAAGCCTCGCCAGCCGCCTCGGTGACGGACTACGTCGCGGCGGGTTCGTTCGAGGATGCCGCCGAGGCGAAGCGCGTGGCGGCTGAGCTTGCCGGCTTCGGCAAGACCGAAATCCAGCGCTCCGAGCTCGACGGCAAGGACTGGTATTCGGTCAATCTCTATCCCGACGGCCACCGCAGCCTGGACGAGATGCTGCAGGCGGCGTGGTCGCATGGCGCGCCCGACGCGCTTGTGGTGCGCAACTGATCCGAAAGCCGGCCGGTTTCCCGATCGGCGGTTGATCCGCCGGGAAAAAGCCTGATAGCCTTGCAAAGCTGGCGCCACGCCGGCTAACGGGTCGAATCTCTCATGCGATTTCGCTTATCTCAGCCTCTCGCCGGGCTCCTGGGTCTTGGTCTTCTGCTGCTTTCGCTGGTCCCTGCCGACGCGCAGCTTTTCGAGACCAAGGCGGCACAAGCCTTCATGATCGATGCCGAAACCGGCACGGTGCTGTTTGCCAAGGATGCTGACAAATTGATGCCGCCGGCGTCGATGGCCAAGCTGATGACCATGGAAGTGGTTTTCAACGCCATCAAGTCCGGTCGCATGGGGCTCGAGGATACATTCGTGGTCTCGGAGAATGCCTGGCGCAAGGGTGGCGCGCCGTCGGGCACGTCGACGATGTTTGCAAAACTGAAATCCTCGATCCGGGTCGAGGACCTGATCCAGGGTATCACCGTCCAGGCCGCCAATGATGGCTGCATGGTGCTGGCCGAAGGCATGGCCGGATCGGAAGAGAATTTCGCGGCGCAGATGACCGAGCGCGCCCGCCAGATCGGCCTGCAGAAATCGACTTTCGTCAACTCGACCGGCCTGCCGGCCGACGGCCAGCAGACGACCGTGCGCGAGCTTGCGCAGCTCGCTTTGCATCTTTGGCGCGATTATCCGGACCTCTACCGCTATTATAGCCAGGCAGATTTCACCTGGAACAAGATCGCGCAGAGGAACCGCAACCCATTGCTGGCGATGGGTATCGGCGCCGACGGGCTGGCGGTCGGCATGAGCGAGGCGTCAGGCTTTGGCATCGTCGGCTCGGTCAGCCACGATGGCAAGCGGGTGATCGCGGCAATGAGCGGGCTGGCGAGCGACCGCGAGCGCTCGGAGGAAGCGCGAAAGCTGCTCGACTGGGGCATTCGCTCCTTCGAGAAGACCGAGATTTTCGCCAAGGACGAAGTGGTCGGCGAGGCCCAGGTTTTCGGCGGCGCCAAGTCCGGCGTGGCGCTGAAGGCCAAGGGGCCAGTCGACATCTTCCTGCCTATCACCAATCGCGACAAGCTGACGGCGAAGATCGTCTACAACGGGCCGGTGGCCGCACCGATAGAGGAGGGGCAACCGGTTGGTGCGCTGCGCGTCTGGATCGGCGACACGCTGAGCCAGGAGACGCCGCTTTTTGCCGCCGAGTCGGTTGGCGTTGGCACGCTGCCGCAACGCGCGCTGGATGCCGCCAAGGAACTGGCCGTCGGCTGGCTGCGTTAGCAGCGTTCTGGTGGACCTTCCCTCCAACCGGGACTAATACGGTTGCCGCAAGCATGGACAAAGGTTTTCGATTGGCGCGCGGATTTTTCATTACCTTCGAAGGCGGCGAAGGAGCCGGCAAGTCGACGCAGATCGAGCGGCTGGCCAGGAAAATGCGCGCCAAGAAATACGATGTCCTCGTCACCCGCGAACCGGGGGGATCGCCGGGCGCCGAGGCGGTCAGGCATGTCCTGCTTTCCGGCGCTGCCGAACCGTTCGGGCCTAAGATGGAGGCGCTGCTTTTCGCCGCCGCCCGCTCCGACCATGTCGAACAGGTCATCCGGCCGGCAGTCGAGCGCGGCTCGATCGTGCTTTGCGATCGCTTCCTGGATTCCTCGCGCGTCTACCAGGGCGTCACCGGCAATCTCGATCCGGCATTCATGGAGGCGCTGGAACAGGTCGCCATCAACGGCATGGTGCCCGACATGACACTGATCTTCGACATCGATCCGACCGAGGGCCTGCGGCGCGCCACCGCAAGGCGCGGCGCGGACGCCGGCCCGGACCGTTTCGAAAAGGAAACGCTCGCCATCCACCAGCGCCGCCGCGAAGCCTTTCTGGCGATCGCCGCAGCGGAACCGGAGCGCTGCATCGTCATCGATGCGTCCGCCGACCCCGACACGGTGGAAAATGTCGTCACATCAGCCGTGTTCGCAGCGCTCGAGACAATATCGCCGGCGCACAACAGACAGGCGGCGCCGGCATGATCTTCGAACGCATCGCCCCTGAACAGCATGACACGCTGGACGGCGTGCCGGAGCCGTCGGAAACGCCGCGTCTGGTCGGGCATCTGCAGGTTGCCAACATGCTCGCCGCCGCCTATCGCTCGGGAAAGCTGCCGCACGCGCTGATCTTTGCCGGGCCGGTCGGCATCGGCAAGGCGACGCTTGCCTTTCACCTGGCGCACCACCTTTTGAAGCATCCGGCGTTCGAACATGCGCCCGAGACCTTTGCCGTTCCCGATCCGGCCTCATCCCTGTTTCGCCAGATCGCCATCGGCGCGCATCCTTCGGTGCTGCATCTGACCCGGCCGGCGAACGACAAGACCAAGAGCTTCAAGACGGTCGTCACCGTCGACGAGATCCGCAAGGTCAGCCGCTTCCTGTCGCTGACCTCGCATGACGGCAGCTACCGCGTCGTGATCGTCGACCCGGCCGACGACATGAACACCAACGCCGCCAATGCCTTGCTGAAGAATCTTGAGGAGCCGCCGGCGCGCACTCTGTTCATCCTCATCGTCCACGCGCCGGGCAGTCTGCTGCCGACAATCCGGTCGCGCTGCCAGATGGTGCGGCTGACGCCGCTGGACGCCGAGGACTTGATGACCGTGCTGGAAGGTGTCGAGCCGCCGCCACCTAGGGATTCGGCGGCGCGTGCGGCACTGGCCGAGCGGGCAGGGGGCAGCGCCCGCAACGCCATCCTGCTGACGCAGTATGGCGGATTGGAGATCGCCGGCACCCTCGACGCCCTGGTGTCGGCGAAAGAGAGCGATGTCGCCGGCGCCTATCGGCTTGCGGAAGCAGTCGCGGGTCGCGACCAGGCGATCCAGTTCGACATTTTCAACCGCCGGGCGCTCGATCTGCTCTCTACCAGTGCCAGCGAGGCTGCACTGGCCGGCGACCTGGCGCGAGCAAAAACACTGTCGGATACTTGGCACGAGGCGCTGAACGCTATATCTGAAACCGATACCTACAATCTCGACAAGAAGCAGCACGCCCTGACCATGATCGACCGCCTGAATTCTGCGATGCGAATGTGACGGTTTCCCGGGATGGCAATCGCCGTCTCGATGCGATATCCACCGCCACACCTTCATTCAGACATTCATGACGGTCATTCATGTCACGCGAAAAATACTATCTGACGACACCGATTTTCTATCCGAACGGCAAGCCGCATATCGGCCACGCCTATACGGTCATTGCGACCGATGCGCTGGCCCGCTTCCAGCGCCTTGACGGCAAGGACGTGTTCTTCCTCACCGGCACCGACGAACACGGCCTCAAGATGCAGCAGACGGCCGAGAAGGAAGGCATCACGCCGCTGGCGCTGGCCGACCGCAATTCGGCGATCTTCCGATCGATGACCGAGACGGTCGGTGGCTCGAACGATGAGTACATCCGCACGACGGAACCACGCCACTACGCATCCTGCCAGGCGATCTGGAAGGCGATGGCGGCCAATGGCGACATCTATCTCGACCGCTATAGCGGCTGGTATTCGGTTCGCCAGGAAGCCTATTTCGAAGAGAGCGAAACCACGCTCGGCGATGACGGCGTGCGCCGCGAGCCGCTCGGCTCCCCTGTCGAATGGAATGAGGAAGAAAGCTATTTCTTCCGGCTTTCCGCCTATCAGGACAAATTGCTGGCGCTGTATGAAAACCAGCCCGATTTCATCGGTCCGTCCGAGCGCCGCAACGAGGTCGCGAGCTTCGTCAAATCCGGCCTCAAGGATATCTCGATCTCGCGCACCACCTTCAATTGGGGCGTGCCGGTGCCCGGCGACGACAAGCACGTCATGTATGTCTGGGTCGATGCCTTGACCAACTACATCACCGCCGCCGGCTATCCCGACACCAAATCCGAGCAATGGAACTACTGGCCGGCCACGCACATCATCGGCAAGGACATCGTCCGCTTCCACGCGGTCTATTGGCCGGCCTTCCTGATGTCGGCCGGCATCGAGCTGCCGAAGCGTGTCTTCGCCCACGGCTTCCTGTTCAACCGCGGTGAGAAGATGTCGAAGTCGGTCGGCAACGTCGTCGATCCGTTCACCATGGTCGAGCACTACGGCCTCGACCAGGTGCGCTATTTCTTCCTGCGCGAGGTGCCGTTCGGCCAGGACGGCAGCTACAGCCATGATGCGATCGTCAACCGCACCAATGCCGACCTCGCCAATGGTCTCGGCAATCTGGCGCAGCGTTCGCTGTCGATGATCGCCAAGAACTGCGGCGGCGTGGTGCCGCAGCGCGGCGAACTGACCGATGCCGACAGCGCCATCCTCGATCAGGCGGTGGACGCGCTCGGCACAGCGCGCAAGACGATGTCGGAGCAGGGCATCCATTTGGCGCTGGCGGGGATCTTCAACGTGGTGGCGGAAGCCGATCGCTACTTCGCCTCGCAGGCACCCTGGGCGCTGAAGAAGACCGACCCGGCGCGTATGGAAACGGTGCTGTGGACGACCGCCGAGCTTGTGCGGCGCGTGGCGCTGCTGTGCCAGCCCTACATTCCGGGGTCGGCGGCGAAGCTGCTCGACCTGCTGGCGGTGCCGACCGACACGCGCCAGTTCGCACATGTCCATGCCGACTATGCGCTGGCGCCCGGCACGACATTGCCCGCGCCTGAGGGGGTGTTTCCGCGCTATGTCGAGCAGCCGGACGCGAACGCCTGATGCTGGTCGACAGTCACTGCCATCTGGATTTTCCTGATTTCGCCGAGGAGCGGGCGGCCATCGTCGCCCACGCCAAGGCGGCCGGCATCGGCCGCATGGTGACGATCTCAACGCGCGTGAAGCGGTTTCCACAAGTGCTTGAGATCGCTGAAACTTTCGACGAAGTCTATTGCTCCGTCGGCACCCATCCGCACAATGCCGCCGAAGAGCTGGATGTGACGGTGGAGGATCTTGTCCGGCTGTCGGCGCACCCGAAAGTGGTGGCCATCGGTGAGGCCGGGCTGGATTACTTCTACGACAAAGCACCGCGCGATGCGCAAGCGCAGGGTTTTCGCACCCACATCGCCGCCGCCCGCCAGACCGGCCTGCCGCTGGTCATCCATTCGCGCGATGCCGACGATGACATGGCGGCGATCCTCGAGGACGAAACAGGGAAGGGCGCCTTCCCTTTCATCCTGCACTGCTTTTCCTCAGGGCGCCGGCTGGCTGAGGTCGGCGTCGCGCTGGGCGGCTATGTCTCCTTCTCCGGCATCCTGACCTTCAAGAACTCGGCCGAGCTGCGCGCCATCGCCGCCGATGTGCCGCATGACCGGCTGCTGGTCGAAACCGACGCGCCGTATCTGGCGCCGATGCCGTTTCGCGGCAAGCGCAACGAGCCTGCCTACGTCGCCAACACCGCCAAGGTGCTGGCCGAGGCGATCGGCGTCAGCGAGGCCGAGATTGCCACCATCACCACCGACAATGTCTTCCGCCTTTTCCGGAAAATGCCGGATATGCGGAGCGCCTGACGCATGAGCGACCGGCTGCGCCTTACCATTCTCGGCTGCGGCTCGTCGCCTGGCACGCCGCGCATCACCGGCGACTGGGGCAATTGCGATCCGGCCAATCCACGCAATCGCCGTATGCGCACCGCGGCACTGGTTGAGCGCATCGCGGCGAAAGGCGGCAGAACCACGGTCGTCATCGACACCGGACCGGATTTCCGCGAACAGATGCTCTTGGCGTCGGTCAAGCGCATCGACGCGGTCATCTACACGCATCCGCATGCCGACCACATCCATGGCATAGACGATCTGCGCGGCTACGTGCTCGAGCAGCGCCACCTGATCGATATCCATGCCGACCAGCCGACGATGCAGCGCCTGCGGCAAGCGTTCGGCTATTGCTTCGAGACGCCGCCGGGCAGCTCCTATCCGCCGATCGTGCGGGCGCATCTCATCGACCACACCAGGC
Source organism: Mesorhizobium sp. P3_B5 (assembly GCF_056402815.1). Lineage (NCBI taxonomy): Bacteria > Pseudomonadati > Pseudomonadota > Alphaproteobacteria > Hyphomicrobiales > Phyllobacteriaceae > Mesorhizobium > Mesorhizobium sp. P3_B5. Next base: position 71,162 of record NZ_JBFUGR010000014.1, read on the forward strand.
CGGTCGTGATCGAAGGCGAGGGCGGTGCCCTCACCCTCGAGCCGCTGCCACAGATCCACGGCGATATCATATCGCTGGGTTTTCGCATTGGCGGGCTGGCTTATTGCCCCGATATCATCGACTTCCCGGATGCCACTGCCGAGCGTCTGCGTGGGCTGGACGTGCTGGTCATCGACGCGCTGCAGTACAACACGCATCCCAGCCATCTGTCGCTCGGCCAGGCGCTTGGCTGGATCGAAAAACTGGCGCCGAAGAGTGCCGTGCTGACGCATATGCACGTGCCGCTCGACTATGCCACGGTGATGGCCGAGACGCCTGACAATGTCGAGCCGGCCTATGACGGCATGACGATCGAAATACCTTATGAGTCAGTGTGATACGAATAGCGCTTCATGAGGACTTTCGGCTCGTTGGTCCGAATATCAGCAGCGTCCCAATCCGCTCATATCCCATGCGGGGATAGAGCAGCGCCCCAGCGTGCGTCGCCATCAGCACCGAGCACCGCGACCCACGGGCCTGGTCGTCGTGCAACATTTTGGACATCAGTGCCTGACCAATGCCGCGGCGCCGGTGCGAAGGTTCGACATACATGGCCTCGCACCAGGTGGCGCCGACGGCATCGACGCTGCGCACGCGCCCGACAATGGCGTCGCCATCAACCGCCACATATTGGCGGAACGGCGCACCGTCGCCGAGCAGATCGTCGGCTATCGGCCGTCTGCGTATGATCTTTCCCAGTTGCGCCGCGCGCTCGGCTGTCTGCACGCGTTCGATCGAAACCACAGCCGGCGGGCTCGGTATCCGGCGCAGCGACTGGACGAAAAAGCCTTCGGTACGCAGCAGCCGGTAGCCGAGAGCCTTGTATGCGGTTCGCACCGGCTGATCCGGCTCGTCGTTCGCGATCACCACGGAAATCGCAAAGCCCGGCCGTGCGTGCTGCCGCACGATTGTATCGGCTGCCTCGGCGGCCATGTCATGGACGATCCATTCCTCGCCACGGTAGTCGCGCGCATTCTTGCGCGGCGCATCGCGCATCAGCCACAATGGCCCCACGCGGTTGGCCTCGTATGGAAAGGTGCGGCTTTTGCCGATGCTGTAGCCGTGCACGAACACTTCGATCGCCGCTTCGATCTCACGCTTTGCTGTCGTCATCCGTGCAGCGTAACCTCGGCCAACGGCTCAAGGCAACACGCGTCGATCGTGCCAAGCCTATGAAAATCCGCAGCAATTTCCAGCTGCAGGCCAATGCATCAGTTCCATAATCTATCTTATGCGACTTTCCGACGACAACTCCGGTAGCCATATTGAGATGCGAAAGTTCAGCATCTTAGAGCGGCGGCAGTCCCCGGCTTTCACGGTAGCCGGGCGGATCTTCAACCACCACCATTGCTATTTTTTGTTGGACAACGACGAAGCGCAGTACATTCGATGCCAGCATGAACTCCGTTGGCTTGGCACATGTCCACTCAACTTTGACAACGTCGGCAACAACACCTGAGTCGCTGGTGGCTTTTCGTTCTGTTTGAAAGAGAAACTTCGAACAATCCGCTTCAGGAAGATGTTTTACAAACTCTGGAAAAACCCCTGCCAAATCCCCACCGAAGTCAAATATGATCCAGACTGCATCAGGCGTCAGCAAAGTTTTGGCCTTTTCCGGATTCTCGATCGAGAGGTTAATGTAGGTCTCGACGAGTTGGGCAGGCGCAAGGCCGGAAGCGCTCGCAGCGGCGATTGAAAGGAAAGCAGCAGTCGCCATCACGATGCAGCTTGACTTCGTGGCGGGCGGCAGCGGCCCTTGTGCGGCAACAGTTTCGTTCGCTCGGCGATCGCTCAAATCTGTCAGTCCGATTTAGAGTAGACGCACTATGACTACGCTTACTGACGTAAGGCAATATCCGCGATGCGGTAGAGAACTGCCGGTCTCTTCAATGTCACGAACGGGGATGAGAAGCTCGGGATGAGAAGCTAAAGACGGGAAGCTAAACTGGAACGCACCCGATCGGGTTACGCAACCCCGACGAGCTTACGCCAAACTCAGCAAGGAAATCCGACATGCCTCCGCATCCCAGCTTTCTCGATTTTCCCGCGCATCTGTCCGACGGCGTGCAACCGCGCATCGTGCTGTTCGGCGCGCCACATGGCAGCACCTATCCCGGCGCTGATCCCACAGGTTTCGCCGGCGCGGCGGCCGCCATCCGCGCCGCCAGCCAGGGCGATGTGCAGTTCCTCGACAGTTGGGACTTCGACCTTGGCGGCCCGCTCTTCGAAGGCCGTGAGACGTGCTGCGTCGATGCCGGCGATCTGCCGACGTCGGTCCTGGACAGTGCCGGAAACCGCAAGCTGATCGAACAGAAGACGCGAGCCATCCTTGCCGCCGGCGCCGCACCGCTGATGATCGGGGGCGATGATTCCGTGCCGATCCCCTTCATCGCCGGATTTGCCGATCATGGCCCGATCTGGATCCTGCAGATCGATGCCCATATCGACTGGCGCGACGAGCGCTTTGGCGAACCCTTGGGCTATTCCAGCACCATGCGCCGGGCAAGCGAGATGCCCCATGTCGCCGGCATCGTGCAGGCGGGTATCCGCGGGCTTGGCAGTGCCCGCCCCCTGGAGGTCCAGACCGCTAGGCATTGGGGCGCGCACCTCGTAACGGCGCGCCAGATCAACGCGGAGGGCATCGACGCCGCCCTCAGGCACATACCCGAGGGCGCGCGTGTGGTCGTGACACTCGACTGCGACGGGCTCGATCCCAGCGTGATGCCGGGCGTCGCCGGTCGCACGCCTGGCGGGCTGACCTATCAACAGGCGATCGGACTGATCGAGGGGGTGAGCCAGCGCGGGCGCCTTGCCGGCTTCGACCTCATCGAATTCCAGACGTACGCCGATATCGACGGCGTCACGGCCCTCACCGCCGCGCGGCTTCTGGTTAACGTGATCGGGCGCATTGTCAGGCAGGTTTGAGCCCCGTCACAGAAGCGCGCTCCAGCCGACCGGCATTTGCAATGACAGTGCCGTTCGTCGTAGCCATTCCGACCGCTTGATTTCAGAGGAGACGGGAGCATGGAGCGATTCACCGGCGGTTGCCTGTGCGGCGACGTCCGATTCGTGGCGTCTGGTGCCCCATACCGGGTCGGCATTTGTCACTGTCTCGACTGCCGCAAGCATCATGGCGCCCTCTTCTACGCTGCGGCGGTGTTCCCGCAGGATGCGGTGACCATCGAGGGCGAAACACGCGACTATCTCGGCCGGTTTTTCTGTCCCCGTTGCGGCTCGTCCGTTTTCGCACGCAGCGCCGACGAAATCGAAGTGCATCTGGGATCCCTGGATGCCCCTGACCAATTGATGCCAACCTACGAAAGCTGGACCGTCCGTCGCGAGTCCTGGTTGCCGCCGTTTCCGCTTACGACACGATACGCGCGCGGTCGTGACGCCACGGGCCGCTCTGAGGATTAGCCCGCCCGGACAGCGCCTTCATACGCCGGTGCGTCAGTCCGGCAGGCCAGCCTTGTGGAAGCCATCAACGAAATGCTCAAGCATAGCGTCGTCACGGAATGGCTCCGTCATGACCCAGTGGCGGGTTGTGAAATGCGGGTTGCTGACGAGGAACATTTCAACCTCCGCGCGCGCCTCGTCGAGCCGGCCGAGTTGCGCAAGGCTTGCCGCCAGGAAACGGCGTGAGCTTGTACGATAGGTCTCGTCCCGGCGCAGTGTTTCGACAGCGGCCTCGTAATCGCGCGCCGCATATTGCGCCTGGCCGAGCGTCAGATAGTACCAGCTTGCCGGAAACGGGTTCAGCCGGAACGCCTTGCGAATCTGCTCGAGCCCCTCCTCCACCCGCCCGCCCAGGATCGTGATGTCGGACAATGTCGCCCAGGCGTCGGCCTCGTTGGGGTCGAGCGCGAAGGCCTTGGCGAACTCCGCATCCGCCTCGGCGAAGCGGCGTTCATAGGCCAGCAGGTTGCCCAGCACCCAATGGCAGCCGGCATCGTTGGGGTCGATCGCCACGGCTTTCCGCGCCAGTTCCAGGGCAAGGCTGCGGTTGGGTTCAATGGGTTCGCCCCAATGCACCCATCCCATCCAGTGGTTCATGGCGAGCCAGCGATAGGCTTCGGCGTAGTCAGGATCGAGCGAAACCGCGCGCGTCAGCATCAGATGCGCTTCCCGCGCCGTCTGCGGCGAATCATCGATGAGCTTGCGCGCGCGCACGCAGAGATCGTAGGCCTCGAGATTGTTGGGCCGGTTGCGCGGCGGCGGTGCTCGCAGCCGGCCGAGCAACGCCTCCACGATCTTGGCCGTCACCTCGTCCTGAACGGCAAAGATATCCTCCAGGCTGCGATCGAAGCGTTCCGCCCATAGGTGCTCGCCGCTCTTCGCGTCGACCAGCTGGGCGTTGATGCGCACGCGCCCCGCGGCGCGTCTTGCGCTCCCCTCCAGCAGATAGCGCACACCAAGATCCTCAGCGATCTCACGCACGTCCATCGCCTTTCCCTTGTAGGCAAAGGTCGAGTTGCGGGCGATAACGAACAGGCCGGAGACCCTCGACAGGTCGGTGATCAGGTCTTCGGTCAACCCATCCGCGAAGGCCCCCTGCTCGGGATCGTTGCTGAAATTGACGAAGGGCAGCACGGCTATCGATGGTTTGTCGGGCAGCGGCAAAGGTTTTGGCTTCACGCCAGCGAGCTGTTCGACGGCCCCGGTGAAGCGGTAGCCGACGCGCGGAACCGTGGAGATCCATTCGCCTTCGGCGGGCGGACCCAGCAGCTTGCGCAGCTGCGCGATCTGGACGGTGAGGTTGCCTTCCTCGACGGCCGTGCCCGGCCACGCCGCATCCATCAACTCGGCCTTGCCAAGGATTTCACCCGGCCGTCCGACGAGCGCCGCAAGCAGCTTCAGCCCGCGGTAGCCAACGGCAATGGGAACATCGTCCCGAAGCAGCGTTCCCGCAGCGGAATCAAGCACGAACGGACCAAAGGCAAAGCGCGATCCCTGCATAAGGCGCATCTATAGCCGGTTTGGAACTTTTGAGAACTATTTGGGAGGGCTTAAGTACCGCGCCGTCCGTATCCGGCAGAATTCAGCCTCATTCAGGTCGAGGGCCCCAGACTTCAACAGAATGGGTCCCTCAAACCATATGGAGGTTGCCATGACCAATACTCTTGCGCCGGCCTCGTGTCAGGCAGCGCGCCCGGGAATGCCCGCGGCGCCGACGTGGCGTCGGCACCTGAAGACCCTGCGAAGCCTCATCGCGACCTGGCGTGATGGGAGCTGGCGCGAGCGGATACACTTTCGCTGGCAACTCAGGCAAATGGCGAAGGACAATCCGCATCTGATCGACGATATCGGCCTGACGAAACGGCAGGTCGAGGCAGAGACCGCTAAGCGCTTCTGGCAAGCATAGGGCGAGTGCTGCAACCACACGCGAGCGCCCGACCGAGCTGTGTACCGCGTCTAACGCAGATGGATTTGATAGCTCAGCTCGCGCTTCTCGGCCGGCGCAATCGGCATGATGCCCGGCTTGTCGGTGAACTCGCCATCGAAATCCGCCGGGCTTGCGATGCCGTGCCAGGGTTCGATGCACAGGAACGGCGCACCCCCCGGCTTGGACCAGATGCCGAGTTCCTGAAATCCCTGCCACGAGACCTCAATCGCCGGACCCCGGTCGGCGGCGTAGCGCACGCTGCTGCTGGCCGGTCGATCCATGATGACGGCATCCTCGTCAAACAGCCGTTCGGACAGCGCGAGAACCTTGCCTTCGACAGGCGTGGGCTGTGGCGCTGCCAGCAGCAAGCCGTCTTTCAGCCGGCGGATCGGCGCATGCTCGGCATTGGCAAAGTCCAGCCGGTAAGCTTCCTTGGGCAGATCCAGCAGCAATGGCCAGTTGAATGCCGGATGCGCCCCGATCGACGCCGGCAGCGGCTCGTCGCCGGTGTTGGTGATCTCGAAAGCTATGCCAACTTGCCGGCGCTCGAGCGTGTAAGTCACGGCCAAGCGAAAAGCGAACGGGTAGCGTGCGCGGCTATCAGCGTCATCGGTGAGAACCAGCGTACAGGATCGAGGCCCCCTCTCCGCCCAGTCAAACCGTTTGTCGCGAGCAAATCCGTGCTGCGTCAGCGGATAAAGCTGGCCGCGATGGCGCAGTTGATCTCCCTTCAGCCGGCCGACGATCGGAAACAGCACCGGCGAATGACGCGGCCAGGCCGGACCCGCCTGCCAAAGGAACTCGACCCCTTCAGTGTTTCGAAGCGAGACCAGTTCGGCGCCCTGCGCGACTATGGTCGCCGAGATGCCGTTGGCCTCGAGCGTCTGACTGTCCTGTGACACTTTCCCTCGCGTGGCAGATCTATGGGCTGATGTGGCCGCAGGTTAGCAAAAGCCTTGATAGACTCAAAGCTGTTGAGATCGCGGTCTACAGGAACCGACTCGTTTGAGACCTGGCGCAAATGAAAGCGCTGGCGAAGCACGGCCGATTTGCGTATCACTCCGCCGCCAACGGAACCGCGCCGATGTTCGAAGACCTCCAGCCTGCCCCCACGGACAAGATCCTTGCCCTGATCGGCCTCTATCGCGCCGATCCACGCCCCGGCAAGGTCGACCTCGGCGTTGGCGTCTACAAGGATCGCGATGGCAAGACGCCAGTCATGCATGCCGTGCGCGAGGCCGAAAAGCGGCTGCTGCAAAGCCAGGACACCAAGACCTATCTCGGCCTTGCCGGCGACACGGCTTTCAACACGGTGATGGCGAAGCTGGCCTTTGGCCCCGCGGCCGACCTGACGCGCATCCGCGCCGCGCAGGCGCCGGGCGGCTCCGGCGCGTTGCGGCTGGTGGCCGAATTGCTGAAGCGCACGCGCTCCGATGCCACGATCTGGCTGTCGGACCCGACATGGCCGAACCACATGCCGGTGATGCGTGCCGCTGGCCTGCAGATCCGCGAGTATCCCTATTTTGACGCCGCCACCGGTGCCGTGCGCTTCGCCGACATGCTGGCTGCGCTACGCACCGCAAAGAGCGGCGACGTCGTGCTGCTGCACGGTTGCTGCCACAACCCGACTGGCGCCAATCTCGACATCACGCAGTGGGCCGAGATCGCCGATCTCTTGGTCGAGCGCGGCCTGCTGCCCTTTGTCGACATTGCCTATCAGGGCTTTGGCGAGGGCCTCGATGCCGACGCCGCCGGGTTGCGCCTGCTGGCCGCAAAAGTTCCGGAAATGGTCGTTGCCTCGAGCTGCTCGAAGAACTTTGCCGTCTATCGCGACCGCGTCGGCGCGGCGATGGTGCTGGCCAAGGACGCCGCGCAAGCCGACGTGGCGATGAGCCAGATGCTGTCGGCGGCGCGCGCCATGTATTCGATGCCGCCGGACCACGGCGCTGCCGCGGTGCGCATCGTGCTTGAAGACGACACGCTGCGCACCGACTGGGAAGCGGAGCTGGAAGACATGCGCCTGCGCATGCTCAGGCTTCGCGTGGCGTTCGCTGAGGCGCTGCGGCGGCAGTCCAATTCCGATCGCTTCGATTTCGTCGCCAGCCACCGCGGCATGTTTTCCCGGCTTGGCCTCAGCGAGGCGCAGGTCGAGCGGCTGCGTGCCGAACATGGCGTCTACATGGTCGGCGACAGCCGCATCAACGTCGCCGGCCTGCCGGAGGACGGCATGGATGACCTGGCCAAGGCGATCGTCTCCGTCCTCGACTGACACGGCTCGTCCTGCTCAACTGTGGACAATGCGCCCTCGCCGGCTGACGGCATTGGCCGCGCGACCGGGTGCAGGATAGCATCCGGCCGATGAAACCTTCGCAAGACATTTCCCGGCTGATCGAGATCATGGCGGCGTTGCGGGCGCCGAAGACCGGCTGTCCGTGGGACATCGAGCAGGATTTCTCGACCATCGCCCCCTACACGATCGAGGAAGCCTATGAGGTGGCGGACGCGATCGCGCGCGGCGATCTCGACGACCTGCGCGACGAGCTCGGTGACCTGCTGCTGCAGGTCGTCTATCACGCGCAAATGGCGCAGGAGGTCGGCGAATTCGCCTTCGGCGATGTCGTCCAGGCCATCACCACAAAGATGATCCGGCGCCATCCGCATGTCTTCGGCGACGAAGAGGCGCGCAGCGCCGGCATGGCCAAGGGCATGTGGGAAAGGATCAAGGGCGAAGAAAGGGCCGAAAAGCGAAGCGCCCGCCTCGCCCGTGGGCTCGATCCCGAGGACAACGGCAAGGGTTTTCTCGACAGTGTGCCGGTCGCCCTGCCCGCGCTGACCCGCGCGCTCAAACTTCAGGAAAAGGCGGCCCGCGTCGGCTTTGACTGGAGCGAGGCGGCACCGATCCTCGACAAGATCGAGGAGGAAATCGGTGAATTGCGCGAGGCGCTGGCCAAGGGCGACACCGCCTCGATCAAGGACGAATTCGGCGACATGCTGTTTGCGGTCGTCAATCTCGGCCGCCACCTCAAGCTCGATTCCGAAGCGGCGCTCAGCGGCACCAATGAAAAATTCCGCTCGCGCTTCAACTATGTCGAGCGCGCGCTGGAAAGCTCCGGCAGCACGCTGGAAAAGGCGACTCTGGACGAAATGGAAGCACTCTGGCAGCAAGCCAAGAGCGCTAAATAAAAGCCGCTAACCGTTGTTTTTACGGTGCAAACGGCTTTCGATCTCTTGTTTGGCGCTGTGCGTGGCCATGAGCGAGATGGTTGTGCTGCCATCCTCGTTGTCGGCGCGCGATACGATGTCGCCATTGCGGTAGAGCCAGTCGACAAGCCCGAACTGCGCCGGTTTGATCGTCACGGTCAACTCCTCCAGTTCGCCCGACATCCGTGTCTCGATGATCGCCTTCAGCGCATCGATGCCCTCACCGGTAACCGCCGATATGGCGACCGGCGGCGCCTTGCCGTCAGCACCGTCGGCAAGCAGCCTCGCCCGGTTGCCTTCGTCGAGCCGGTCGATCTTGTTCCAGACTTCGATGACGCGCTTGGCGTCGCCGGCATCGACACCGAGATCGGCCAGGATGCGCTCGACATCCTCCGCCTGCGCGGCGGTGTCGGGATCGGAGATGTCGCGCAGATGGATGACGAGGTCGGCCTCGACCACCTCTTCCAGCGTTGCCCGGAAGGCGGCGACCAGATGCGTCGGCAGATCCGAGATGAAACCGACCGTGTCCGAAAGGATGATCGGCGTGCCATGCGGCAGGCGCACCCGGCGCAGCGTCGGATCTAGCGTGGCGAACAGCATATCCTCCGCCAGCACGTCTGCTCCGGTCACCTTGTTGAACAGCGTCGACTTGCCGGCATTGGTGTAGCCGACAATCGCCACCACCGGGAACGGCACCTTCCTGCGCTTGGCGCGGTGCAGGTCACGCGTGCGCCGCACCGTTTCCAGCTCGTGCTTCAGCTTAATGATCTTCTCCTGCAACTGCCGCCGGTCGGACTCGATCTGCGTTTCGCCGGGGCCGCCGAGGAAGCCGGCGCCACCGCGCTGGCGTTCCAGGTGGGTCCAGCTGCGTACGAGCCGGCCCTTCTGGTAGTTGAGATGCGCAAGCTCGACCTGCAGCGTGCCTTCCTTGGTCCGCGCGCGCTCTCCGAATATCTCGAGGATCAGCCCGGTGCGGTCCAACACCTTGGCGTTCATCTCTTTTTCGAGATTGCGCTGCTGCACCGGCGTCAGCGGATGGTCGACGATGACCACTTCCGCGTGCCCCTCTTTGACGATCTCGGCGAACTCCGCGACTTTGCCGCTGCCGAGCAAGGTCGCCGGGCGTGGATCGTTGACGGTCACCACCGCCGTGTGGATCAGATCGAGGTTGATGGCGCGCGCAAGGCCGACCGCTTCGTCATGGCGGGCCTCGGCCGAACGCGTCAGCCGTGGACGGTTCGTCTCGTCGTCATTGCGCTGGTGGCGGGTAAGGACGGGCACAATGACAACGGCCCGGGTCGGGCCCTTGGCTTCCGTCCCGGGATGATGCGTTGGTTTTCCGCGAACTGTAGCGTCCGCGTCTTTCTCACGTGCCAATCAGGCGCCCTGGCTTTCCTCGCCATCGAACATCTGAACCGGCTGGCTCGGCATGATCGTGGAAATGGCGTGCTTGTAGACGAGCTGAGAATGACCGTCACGCCGCAGCAGGACACAGAAATTGTCGAACGAAGTGACCACGCCGGTCAGCTTGACGCCGTTGATCAGGAAGATGGTGAGTGGGTTCTTGCTCTTGCGAACTGAGTTCAGGAACAGGTCCTGAAGGTTTTGCGATCGTTCCGCCATTGTTCTTGTCTTTCGCCGATCCCCTTCGGTTTGCAGCCCAGTGCGCCAAACTAAACGGCACATGTCAAGCGCGCAAACCCCCTCTTGCCGTCAGTAACGACAAGCAGAACGAGATATATTGATGTGCATTCCACCTGTGCGGTTATCAGGCTGGACTTTTTTCCGCAATGTCAAAAAAGGCCTGCCGCAACGAAAGTGTCACAGAACCGGGATGTCCGTTGGCGACCGGATCGCCATCGATGGCCACGACAGGCATGGCAATTGTCGTCGCTGAACTGATGAAAGCCTCGCGCGCGGCCTTGGCCTCAGTGACCGAAAAACCCCGCTCCTCGATCTTTAAGCCGAGCTTGGCTGCCACCTCGAACAGCGTCGTGCGGGTGATGCCGCGCAGGATGCCATGCTCGGCTGGCCTGGTGACCAGAACACCATCCCGCGTGACGATCCAAGCGTTCGATGAGCCGCCTTCCTTGACGTTGCCGTCGATGTCGACAAACCACGCTTCTTGGGCGCCGGCTTCCTTGGCCTTCTGCTTGGCCAATACATTGGGCAGCAGTCCAACCGTCTTGATGTCGACCCTGTCCCACCGGTTCTCGAGCACGGTGATGACGGCGATGCCGGTCTCGGCTCGCTTTGCTCCAGCCGCCGGATCGGCCTTCCTGGCGGTCACCACCAGGGACGGCTTGGTGTCCGCCGCCGGGAAAACAAAGTCCCGGCTAGCGACGCCGCGCGTCACCTGGACATAAACCAGGCCGTTGGTGACGTGGTTGCGGTTGACCACTTCGCGCAGGATGAGCGGCAGCACACCTTGGGTGACCGGCCAGGCAATCGACAATTCGGTCAGCGAGCGGTTCAGCCGTGCGAGATGGCGCGGCATGTCGACGATGAAGCCGCGTGCCACCTCGCAGACCTCGTAGACGCCGTCGGCGAACTGATAGCCACGGTCTTCGATATGCACGGCAGCGTCGGCATGGGCGACGTAGCGCCCGTTCACATAGGCAATGCGCGGCATTCAGAAACCCTCGAGAATAGACCCGGCTGTCTTTAGGCGATTCCGCCGCCGCCGTAACCGACAATTGCGTGGGCCACGGCGAGCTGGGCCGATCAGACGCCCAGCGACTTCAACTTGCGGTGAAGTGCGGAACGCTCCATGCCGATGAACTCAGCCGTCTTCGAGATGTTGCCGCCAAAACGGTTGATTTGGGCGATCAGATAGTCCTTCTCGAACTGTTCGCGCGCTTCGCGCAGCGGCAACGCCATGATGTGCTGATCGGACTGGTTTGGCGTGCGCGGCATGACATCGCCGATTTCTGCCGGCAAAAGGTCGGCGGTGATCGGCGCATCGACATCGTCGCCACGCGCCAGGATCATCAGCCGCTCGACATTGTTGCGCAGCTGGCGGACGTTGCCGGGCCAGTTGTGCGCCTGCAGCACCGCCAGCGCATCATCGCCGATGCGACGAGGCCGGATGCCGGCCTGGCGCGCAATCTGCTTCATGAAATTGTCGACCAGATAGGGGATGTCCTCGCGCCGCTCGGCCAGCCCCGGCACCATGACCGGAACCACCGCCAGGCGATGATAGAGATCCTCGCGGAAACGGCCGTCGGCGATCATCGCCTCCAGGTTCTGCGAGGTCGACGAAATGATGCGGACATCGACCTTGACCCGCTTGGTCCCGCCTACCCGCTCGAATTGCTGCTCGACCAGCACGCGCAGGATCTTGTTCTGCGTCTCGCGCGGCATGTCGGCCACTTCGTCGATATAGAGGATACCGCGATGCGCTTCTTCCAGCGCCCCGACCTTGCGCTCGACACCGTTGGATTCGGTGCCGAACAGCTCGATTTCCATGCGCTCGGGCGTGATGTTGGCGGCACTCAGCGTCACGAACGGTGCGCCCTTGCGCGCCGACAGCGTGTGGATGGCACGCGCCGCCAGTTCCTTGCCCGAACCGGAGGGGCCGATGATCATGACGCGGCTGTTGGTCGGCGCGACGCGCTCGATGGTCTGCCGCAACTGGCTCATCGCCGACGACATGCCGATCAGGTCGAAGGTTTCGCCGCTGCGCTGCTTGAGATCCGAAACCTCGCGTCTCAATTTGGAGGTCTCGAGCGCGCGTTCGGCAATCAGGATCAGCCTGTCGGCCTTGAACGGTTTCTCGATGAAATCGTAGGCGCCACGGCGAATGGCCGACACCGCCGTTTCGATGTTGCCATGGCCGGAGATCATCACCACCGGCAAGGTCGGGTGCATGGTTTTGATCTCGTCAAGCAATGCCAGGCCGTCGAGACGCGAGCCCTGCAGCCAGATGTCGAGGAAAATCAACCGTGGCGCCCGGTCGGCGATCGCCGCCAGCGCGCTGTCGGCATCGAATGCCGTGCGGGTTTCATGACCTTCGTCGCTCAGAATGCCCGCGACGAGTTCACGGATGTCTTCCTCGTCATCGACGATGAGAATATCAGACGCCATTACCGACCTTTTCAGTTTCTCTTTCGTGTTCCGCCCTGCCCTCGCCACGCGACGGCGCGGCAGCAGTGGCGGCGGCGGCGGGCGGCAGGATGATGCTGATCATCGCGCCGCGCCCTTCGTGGAAATCCTTTGGAGCGTCATGCAGTTCGAGCCGTCCGCCATGGTCCTCCACGATCTTCTTGACGATTGCCAGACCGAGCCCGGTGCCCTTCTCGCGTGTCGTCATATAGGGCTCGAGCAGCCGTTGGCGATTCTCGCGCGGCAAACCTTTGCCATTGTCGATGACATCGATTCTGATTGCGCCATTCTGGCGCCCGGCTTGAATCCGGATTATGCCGTGCGGGCGGTCATTTTGATCAAGTCCGTCAATGGCCTCGGCGGCGTTCTTGATGACGTTGCCGAAAGCCTGCGCCATCAGGCGGCTGTCGAACGTGCCCTTCAGCGGCTCGTTGCCGAAGACGCGTTCGAAAGCGATGTCGGCACGGCTCACCTCGACCAGGAACGAAGCCTCACGCAACGATTCGCGCAAGTCGATAGCCTTCATCTCGGGCTTCGGCATGCGGGCAAAAGCCGAGAATTCGTCGACCATCCGACCGATGTCCTCGACCTGCCGGATGATCGTGTCAGTGCACTGGTCGAAAATTTCGCGGTCCTCGGTGATGACCTTGCCGAAGCGGCGTTTGATGCGCTCGGCCGAAAGCTGGATCGGCGTCAGCGGGTTCTTGATCTCGTGGGCAATGCGCCGCGCCACGTCGGCCCAGGCCGACGAACGCTGTGCCTGCACCAGGTCGGTGATGTCGTCGACCGTCACCACATAGGATTTTTCTTCCGACCCGTCGTCGCCGGCCTCGATGGTGATCTGCACGTTGAAGGTCCGCTCGGCACCGGCGCGATAGAAGGTCACCTGCTCGCGGTAGACCGGCTTGCCCGACTTGCGGCCGATCTCGAAGACGCGGCCGACATGCGGCAGCACCGCGGAAAGGTTCTGCCCGAGCGCTCCGGTCGCCGATATGGCCAGCATCGTCTCGGCCGATTTGTTGACGATGGTGACGATGCCGTAAGGGTCGACGCCGATGACGCCGGCGGTAACGCCGGCAAGCACCGCTTCCGAAAAGCGCCGGCGCTCGTCGATCAAATCCTTGGCGGAGAGGATCTCGTTGCGCTGCGATTTCAGCTCCAGCAGCATCTTGTTGAACGTATCGCCGAGCGATGCGACATCGCCGTCGGAAGGTCGAACGGCGACGGCGACGTCGAGATTGCCGGTCGCAACCTCGTCAGCCGCACCGATCAGCTGGCGGATTGGCCGCACCAGGCGGTCGGCGACCGCAATGCCGGTCCAGATGGCCGACAGGATGATGATCAGCGTCAAGGACAGATAGGGAAGCGCAAACGCCACCTGTGACGTGCGGCGATTTTCTTCCAGGCCGCGATATTCTGCGGTGTTGGACTGGACGATCTGCCGCGCCTTGATGACTTCGGGATCGACGAGGCGAATGGTGTAGAGATAGAGCCCTTCGATCTCGCGCAACTTGACGATGGCGCCCATGATGTTGCGGGTCTTTGGTTCGATCAGCACCGGCTTGCCGTCGGCAGCGCTGGCTACGGCACCTTCCGGCGGCTCGGGCATGGCGAAATCCGTGTCGGTCTTGGCGCTCATGACGAACGAGCCGTCAGGCTTGATCAGCGCCGCATGGGCCAATGTTCGTCCGACGGCTTCCTTGTTCATGAGGTCGAGAAAGCCAGTCCTATCGAGGCCGTAGAGCGTGCGCGACGCATCGAGGTCATAGGCCATCGACAGTGTCGTACCCTGCAGATTGCGGGCGTTTTCCTGCACATAGGCATCGGCGATCGACAGCGACGAATTGACGATCGTCTTGGTGCGGATCTCGAACCAGCGGTCGAGGCCGATATCGAGCGTGATCGAGGCGATGATGGCCACCATGATGGCGGGAATGGCAGCGACCAGCGCAAACATCGCCACGATGCGCACATGCAACCGCGACGCCGCCTTGCCGTGCCGGCGCGCCATCGCGATGCGATGCACCTCGCGGCCAACCAGCGCGATCAGGAACAGGACGAAGGTGGCATTGAGCGCAATAAGCGCCAGCGTCGTCTTCTCGTCCGGTGTGATCGGCGTGGCGCCGACGAGAATGGCAAACGAGATCGCGGCCGTAATCAGCGCACCGGCAATTGCAACCACGCCGGGCAACGCAAGCAGCCGGCGCCCATCCCTTGCGCCAGGTTCGCTGAAAAGCGGTTCGTTCAGTGTCGGAGCCTGCGGAGCCATGTCGCCGTCTGGAGCCATTGATTGCGTCGGATGTATGCAACGCATTGTGGCGATTATGCAACAAGTGTGACCGAGACGGAAATCTTTCGGCGCTCGATCCCCGGAAAAACGGCGGGCCTACACCCTTTCGTCCGGATTTGTGATTTCAAGACCTCGACGATTTGTAGACGTTGACGCCGAGCTCGCGAATCTTCTTGCGCAGCGTATTGCGGTTCAAGCCCAGCAGTTCCGCGGCCTTGATCTGGTTGCCGCGCGTTGCCGTCATCGAGGCCAGCACCAGCGGATATTCGACCTCGGACAGAATGCGCTGGTAGAGGCCGGCAGGCGGCAATTCGCCGGCAAATGACGTAAAATAGCGCTGCAGGAAATGCTCCACCGCCTGGCCGATGGACAGGTCGTCCGGAATGAGGTTGCCGCCGCCCGGAACCACCGGCCTCTCGCCGGTCTTCAGTTCGGCTTCGATGATCTCGGCCGAAATCTCGTCCTGGGAGTAGAGGGCGGCAAGCCGGCGAACCAGGTTTTCCAGTTCGCGCACATTGCCGGGCCACGGATAGCGCTTCATCAACTCGATGCCGCCAGTGGAAATGCGCTTGGTCTGCAGGCCTTCCATGGCGCCAAGCTTGAAGAAGTGGCGCACCAGATCCGGAACATCCTCGGACCGCTCGCGCAACGCCGGCAGCCTGAGCGGCACGACGTTCAGGCGATAGAAAAGGTCCTCGCGAAACAGCCCCTGGTTGATCAGCGTGCGCAAATCCTTGTTGGTGGCGGCAACGATGCGCACATCCGTCTTGATCGGCGTGCGTCCGCCGACCGTGGTGTATTCGCCTTGCTGCAGCACGCGCAGCAGCCGCGTCTGCGCTTCCATCGGCATGTCGCCGATCTCATCGAGGAACAACGTGCCGCCTTCAGCCTGTTCGAAACGGCCGGTGGAGCGGTTCTGCGCGCCGGTGAAGGCGCCCTTCTCGTGGCCGAACAGTTCCGATTCGATCAGGTCGCGCGGGATCGCCGCCATGTTGATCGCGACGAACGGGCCGCCACGGCGGCGGCCATATTCGTGCAATGCACGGGCGACGAGTTCCTTGCCGGTCCCCGATTCGCCCGAGATCATCACCGTCAGATCGGTCTGCATCATGCGCGCCAGCATGCGGTAGATGTCCTGCATGGCCGCCGAGCGGCCGACCAGCGGCATCGTTTCCGGCTGCTCGGCCGGACCCGTATCGATCTTCGGCCGCCTTGGCTCGGAAAGCGCCCGATTGACGATGTTGAGCAGCTCGGTCAGGTCGAACGGCTTCGGCAGATATTCGTAAGCGCCGGTTTCAGAAGCGCGAATCGCGGTCATGAAGGTGTTTTGCGCACTCATGACGATAACTGGCAGTTCCGGCCGTGCCTTCTTGATGCGCGGCAGCATGTCGAAAGCGTTCTCGTCCGGCATGACCACGTCAGTGATCACCAGATCGCCCTCGCCCGCAGCCACCCAGCGCCACAGCGTCGAGGCGTTGGAGGTCACGCGCACCTCATGGCCGACGCGCGACAGCGCCTGATTGAGCACGGTGCGGATGGCCGCGTCGTCGTCGGCGACGAGAATATTGCCGCGAACCGTCATTTGCGGTCTCCTTCGCCTTCATCATCGGCAGTGTCGTAGGGTGTTTCTTTCCAGGCCGGCATCAGGATGCGGAAGGTGGTTCCGCGCGGCGTCGAATCGCATTCGATGATGCCGCCATGCTCGCCGACGATCTTCGCCACCAGCGCCAGACCGAGGCCTGAACCATTCGGCTTGGTGGTGATGAACGGGTCAAACAGGATCGGCAGGATGTCCTCGGAAACTCCGGAACCATTGTCGCGCACGCAGAATTCCAGCGGCAGCGACACGCGATCCTGCGTCCCCGGCACCGAAACGCGGATGCCCGGCCGAAAAGCGGTCGACAGGATAATCTCGCCGTGCGGGTCGCTGCCGATCGCCTCGGCGGCGTTCTTGACCAGGTTGAGGAACACCTGGATCAGCTGGTCGCGGTTGGCGAACACCGGAGGCAATGATGGATCATAGTCCTCCAATATCTTGATTCGCTTGGCAAAACCATTTTTGGCGATCGCCTTCACATGGTCGAGGACGACATGGATGTTGACGGGGTAGCGGTCGATCGGCCGCTCGTCGGAAAACACCTCCATGCGATCGACCAGCGAGACGATGCGGTCGGTCTCGTCGGTGATCAGCCGGGTCAGTGCGCGATCCTCGTCGGAAGCCGAGAGTTCGAGCAGCTGGGCGGCACCGCGAATGCCCGACAGCGGGTTCTTGATCTCGTGGGCGAGCATGGCGGCAAGGCCGGTGACCGAGCGCGCCGCCCCGCGATGCGTCATCTGCCGGTCGATCTTGTCGGCCATGGACCGTTCCTGGAACATCACCACAACCGAGCCAGGGAATTCCGGCACCGGCGCGACATAGAGGTCGACGACCTTTTCGATGCCGAGACGGGGCGACGACACATCGACGCGGTACTCGTTGACCGGCGCGCGGCGCTCGCGCACCTGGTCAACCAGCGTCAGCAGCGGGCTGCCGAAGGGAATGAGTTTTGGCAACGTGTTGCGGGCGAGCATGGTCGCACTCGAGCGAAAGAAGTCTTCGGCATCGGCATTGGCGTAGGTGATGAACCCGTCCGTATCGACCATGATCACCGGTCGGCGGATGGTGTTGAGCACGATGTGGGCGGCTTTCGCCATGTCGGTGCCCTGTGTAACGGTGGCGTTCATGCCGCGCTCCGCAGGTTCATCTCACCGGCAGCGCTTGAAAACACATCGCGCAGATCAGCGATGACGCGGGCGGGTTCGAACGAGGTCAGGATCGCCTTGCGCCGGTCGTCGGCAACGCCGGCGGCGTTGCGGTCGAGGTACCAGCCGAGGTGCTTGCGTGCCTGGCGCAGGCCGCTTTCGACTCCGTAAAGGGTCAGCATGTCCTCATAGTGGGAGACGATGTAGTCGGCCATGGCTGCCGGGCTTTCCGGGATGCCGGAGGCTGGATTGCCCGCTGCGGCCGCGGCGATTCTGCCGGCCGTCCATGGCGCGCCGTAATGGGCGCGGCCGATCATCACCGCATCGGCGCCCGACTGGTCAAGGATTTCGGCGGCCTCCGCCGGCGAGCCGACATCGCCATTGGCGACGACCGGGATCGACACGGCGTCCTTGATGCGGGCGATAGCGCGCCAGTCGGCCTTGCCTTGATAGAACTGGCAACGCGTGCGGCCATGCACCGTCACCATCCTGACGCCGGCCTGTTCGGCGCGGCGCGCCAGCATCGGCGCGTTGAGCGCGCTTTCGTCCCAGCCGAGCCGCATCTTGACCGTGACCGGCACCTCGACGGCACCAACCACGGCCTCGATCAGCGACAATGCGTGGTCGAGATCGCGCATCAGCGCCGAACCGGCATAGCCGCCCGTCACCTTCTTGGCCGGGCAGCCCATGTTGATGTCGATGATGTCGGCGCCCTCACCGGCGGCGATTCGCGCGCCTTCGGCCATATGCGCGGCCTCGCGGCCGGCAAGCTGGACCATGTGTACCGGCAGGCCGGAGTGACGGATGCGCAGGTCGCAACCGGCCCTGCCCTTGGCAAGCTCACCGCTGGCCACCATTTCGGATACGACGAGGCCCGCACCGTGCGCATGGGCGCGCTGCCGGAAGGGTTCGTCAGTTATTCCCGACATCGGCGCAAGAAAGACGCGATTGCGGATTCTCACGCCGCCCACGTCCAGCGGCGAAGCCAATTTGGTCACATCAGGCATGCACAAAAACCAAGCATGTTCAATTCCTGCACATTCTCTAGCCAGAAAGGCGGCAATGTGCAACGCGGAATGACGCCACATCAAGACGCATTTGGGAAAATGCTGGCCTTCGACGATAGCCGCGACTAAGGCACTCACAATGACAGATGCAAGCGAAAAACAAGCGGCTGTGGGCGACAAGGTTGGCGTGGTTATCGTCGCCGCCGGCCGTGGTGCGCGTGCCGGCCAGGCCGATGGCCCGAAGCAGTACCAGAGCATCGGCGGCAGCGCGGTCATTGCGCGCACGCTGGATATGTTTCTTTCGCACCCGAGAACCGGTCCCGTCATCGTCGCCATTCATGCCGACGACCGCGCGCTCTTCCGCCGCGCGGCTGGCGCAGATGCCGACCGGGTCACAGCCGTGATCGGCGGCGAATCGAGGCAGGCCTCGGTCCGGCTTGGCCTGCTTGCGCTGCGGGAACATGCGCCGAGCCGGGTTCTCGTTCATGACGCCGTGCGTCCCTTCGTAAACGCCGGCCTGATAGACCGCACGATCGAGGCCATAGGCGAGCGCCAGGGCGCGCTGCCGGCTCTGCCCGTCGCCGACACGCTGAAGCGCGAGTCGGCTGCCGGCATGATCGAAGAGACTGTGTCGAGAAACGGGCTTCATGCCGCGCAGACACCGCAAGGCTTTCCGTTCTGGCCGATCCTGGCTGCGCACGAAAAGGCCCATCATCTGGGCAAGACGGATTTCACCGACGACGCCGCGATCGCCGAATGGGCGCATATTCCGGTAAAAATCGTTCAGGGATCACCGGACAATGTCAAACTGACCTGGGCAAGGGACATCGCGATGGCGGATCAGCGGCTTTCCGGCGAACATCAGCGTTTTCCCGACATCCGCACCGGCAACGGCTATGACGTGCACGCGTTTGAGCCCGGCGACCATGTCACTTTGTGCGGCATTGCCATCCCGCACGGCAAGAAACTGTCGGGACATTCGGACGCCGATGTCGGCCTGCATGCCTTGACCGACGCGCTGCTCGCCACCTGTGGCGCCGGCGACATCGGCACGCATTTCCCGCCCTCCGACCCGCAATGGAAGGGCGCGGCTTCAAAAATCTTCGTCGAACACGCGGCGAAGCTGGTGCGCGGGCGCGGCGGGCGGATCGCCAATGCCGACATCACGCTGATCTGCGAGGCGCCGCGCGTTGGCCCGCATCGCGAGGCGATGACGCAAGCCCTTTCGGCGATGCTGGGAATTTCCAGCGACCGCATCTCGATCAAGGCGACAACCAACGAAAAGCTGGGCTTTGTCGGCCGCGAGGAAGGCATAGCGGCTATCGCCACCGCCAGCGTCGTGTTTCCCGGCGAAGTCCCCGAATGAGCAACGCCGAGCTCGCCAACGCCCTGCTCCTGGCATGCCAGCAACGCGGCATCATGCTGGCGACGGCCGAAAGCTGCACCGGCGGCCTGATCATCGCCGCGCTGACCGACATCGCCGGCTCATCGGCCGTCGTCGATCGCGGTTTCATCACCTATTCCAACGAGGCCAAGATGGAGATGCTTGGCGTCTCCGCCGCCACGCTCGACGCGCATGGCGCCGTCTCGCGCGAAACGGTGCTGGAGATGGCGGCCGGCGCGCTGGCGCATTCGCGCGCGAGCCTTTCTCTTGCCGTTACCGGCATAGCCGGCCCAGGCGGCGGTTCGGCCGACAAGCCGGTCGGCCTGGTCTGGTTCGGCCTGGCGCTCGCCGGCCAGCCGGTTGTCGCCGAGCGCCAGCTGTTTGGCCACAAGGGTCGCGAATTCATCCGCCACGAGACGGTGAGGCACGCGCTGCAACTCGGGCTGCGCGCGCTGGGCGCTAATTAGGCCGGCTCTCCATAAATGACGTCGGCGCGCTTCTCGAACGCCTCGGCGAACATGCGGAAGGCGCGGTCGAACATGGTTCCCATCACCGCGCCCAGAATGCGGCTCTTGAACTCGTAGTCGATGAAGAAACGGACGGTACAGCCGCCCTCGGCCGGCTCGAAGCGCCAGACATTGCTCAGATATTTGAACGGGCCATCGATGTATTTGACATCGATGGCGTTCTCATCCGGCTTCAACAGCACCTGCGTCGAGAACGTCTCGCGGATCGCCTTGTAGCCGATGGTCATGTCGGCAACGAGAATCGTCCGGCCGTCGCGCTCCTTGCGCGAACGAACCGTCAGCGCTTCGCAAAGCGGCAGAAATTGAGGATAGGTCTCGACATCCGCGACCAGCGCGAACATCTGCTCCGGCGTATGGGCGACGCGGCGAGTGGCTTCGAATTTAGGCATGAAACCAGCGTGTTAGGCTGATTTCTTGAGCAGCGCTTCACGCGCCGCGCGCAGCCTGGCGAAATCGTCGCCGGCGTGATGCGACGAACGCGTCAGCGGGCTCGACGCCACCAGCAGGAAACCCTTGGTCCGGCCGATCGTCTCGAAGGACTTGAATTCCTCCGGCGTGACGAAGCGGATCACCGGATGGTGCTTTTTCGACGGCTGCAGATACTGGCCGATGGTCATGAAGTCGACATTGGCCGAGCGCAGATCGTCCATCAACTGCAGGATCTCGTTCCGCTCCTCACCGAGGCCAACCATGATGCCGGATTTGGTGAAGATCGACGGATCGAGTTCCTTGACCCGCTGCAGCAGCCTGATCGAGTGGAAGTAGCGCGCGCCAGGCCGCACCGTCAGGTAGTTCGACGGCACCGTCTCCAGATTGTGGTTGAAGACGTCGGGCTTGGCCGCCACGACGATCTCCAGTGCACCCTCCTTGCGCAGGAAGTCAGGCGTCAGGATTTCGATGGTCGTCAAAGGCGTCGCTGCCCGGATGGCGCGGATGACTTCGGCGAAATGCTGGGCACCGCCATCAGCGAGATCGTCGCGGTCGACGGAGGTGATGACGACATGGCTCAGCCCCATCTGCTTGACGGCGTGCGCGACACGCGCCGGCTCGTCGGCATCAAGTGCGGTCGGAATGCCGGTGGCGACGTTGCAGAAAGCGCAGGCGCGCGTGCAGATCTCGCCCATGATCATGAAGGTGGCGTGCTTCTTCTCCCAGCACTCGCCGATGTTGGGGCAGCCTGCTTCTTCGCACACCGTCACCAGCTTGTGCGACTTTACGATCTCGCGCGTCTCGGCATAGCCCTTCGACATTGGCGCCTTGACGCGGATCCAGTCGGGTTTGCGCAGCACGTCCTGGTCGGGCTTGTGCGCCTTTTCAGGGTGCCGCAGGCGCGGCGCGTTGGCGATCGTGTCGAGGACAGTGACCATCTTGAACCTGGTTCGTTGGCGATCGCCTTTCGGGCTTTCGCTTTTCATAAATCATCTAAGGCTTTTCGGCACAAAGAAAAAGGCCGTAGCGGCGCATGCCGCCACAGCCCTTTTCGCATACCTAGAATTGGTGCGGACTAACGACGCACCATGCGTCCGACCGCGATCAGCAGGCAGGCGCCGATGAAGCCGGTGATCAGAAAAGCGAACCAGCCGACACCGAAGGGGCCGAAATGCAGCGCTTGCAGGATGGCATTGAGCACGATCGCGCCGACAATGCCGAGAACGATGTTCATCAGGATGCCGGTGTTGCTCTTCATGAACATCTCGGCGAACCACCCCGCCAGCCCTCCGATGAAGATGGCTGCGACCCAGCCCACGCCATTCACGTCCATATGCTCTCTCCTCTGGTAACGGGTGAAAATGCATCCGGAAACGAATTACCTTGCCGTTAGGTTCCTTGGCTCCGGCGTGTGAGTCTCACGACGCCAATTTATCATGCGTTGAGCGCGCGGCCATAGGCATCGAGCACGCTCTCTTTCATCATCTCTGACAGTGTCGGATGCGGGAAGATCGTGTGCATCAGCTCTTCCTCGGTGGTTTCGAGGTTCATCGCCACGACAAAACCCTGGATCAGCTCGGTCACTTCGGCGCCGACCATATGCGCGCCGAGCAGCTGGCCGGTCTTCTTGTCAAAAATGGTCTTGATGAACCCCTGGTCCTCGCCGAGCGCGATCGCCTTGCCATTGGCGGCGAACTGGAAGCGGCCGACGCGGATGTCCTTGCCCTCGGCCTTTGCCTTGGCTTCGGTCAGGCCGACGGAGGCGACCTGCGGGTTGCAATAGGTGCAGCCCGGGATCTTCAGCTTGTCGATTGCGTGCACGCCGGGGACATTGGCGATCTTTTCGACGCAGATCACGCCCTCATGCTCGGCCTTGTGGGCAAGCATCGGTGGTCCCGCGACATCGCCGATGGCGTAGATGCCGGGAACGTTGGTCTTGCCATAGCCGTCGACGACGACGCAGCCGCGGTCCGTCTTCACGCCGAGCGTTTCCAGCCCGAGGCCCTCGATGTTGCCTTGCACGCCGACGGCCGAGATCATCCGGTCGGCGGTGATCTTCTCGACCTTGCCGTCCTTCATCTCGATATGCGCAGTGACCGAGTTGGCACCTTTCTCGACCTTGGTCACCTTGGCTTCGAGGATGATCTTCATGCCTTGCTTCTCGAACTGCTTCTGCGCGAATTTCGAAACCTCGGCGTCCTCGACCGGCATCACCGCCGGCAGAAGCTCGACCACCGTCACCTCGGCGCCCATGGTGCGATAGAACGAGGCGAATTCGATGCCGATGGCGCCCGAACCCATCACCAGCAGCGATTTCGGCATCTCCTTCGGCACCATCGCCTCAAAATAGGTCCAGATGAGCTTGCCGTCCGGCTCGATGCCGGGCAGCGCGCGCGGCCTGGCGCCAGTCGCCAGGATGATGTGCTTGGCGGTGTAGGTGCCCTCGCCCTTGACACCCTTCGGCACCGGCGGCTGCGGTTCCATCGGCTTCTTGACCGTCTTGGACACCACGATCTCGCCTGGTTTGGTGAGCTTTGCCTCGCCCCAGATCACGTCGACCTTGTTCTTCTTCATCAGGAAGGAAACACCGCCGTTCAGCCGCAGCGAAACCTTGCGCGAGCGGTCGACCACGGCAGCGGTGTCGACGCTGACCTTGCCGTCGAGCTTCAGCCCATAGTCCTTCAGGTGATCCGAATAATGCATGATCTCGGCCGAGCGCAGCAGCGCCTTGGTCGGTATGCAACCCCAGTTGAGGCAGATGCCGCCGAGATGCTCGCGCTCGACGATCGCCGTCTTGAAGCCGAGCTGGGCGGAACGCACCGCCGTGACATAGCCGCCGGGACCGGAGCCGATGATGATGACGTCGTAGGATTCAGCCACGGGTTTTCTCCCTGATTTTCTTTCTCTAGAGTTCCAGCATCACACGCACCAACGGCGCCAGCGCGTTGCCGATATTCCGCGTGTTTTCCGCATCGAGATGGACGCCGTCGAGCGGCGTGGTCACGGCCACGGTGCCGGCATCGAAGAATCCGCAGCCGGCCTCGTCGGCAAGCGCGGAATATTGCGGCGCCAGCCGCTTTGACGCCTCGTCGCCGCCGGCAAACATTTCCCTGAATTCGGCATTGTCGGTGCGGCTGACCGCGGGCGGCGCGACGATGAGGATCTGCGGCGCGGCACAGCCGAACGGGTAGTCATGGCCGCGCACGATGTCGATCAGCCGCTGGATGCCTTGCTTGGCCGCGAGCGGATTGCCGTGGATCCAGGGCTTCATGTCGTTGGCGCCGAGCATAATGACGATCAGGTCGAGCGGCGCATGCGTCGTCAGCACAGTCGGCAACACTCTTGCGCCGTTGCGGTCGGCTCCCGCCAGATGATCGTCGAAAGCCGTGGTACGGCCGTTCAGGCCTTCGGCGATAATTTCGACATCGTCGCCCAACGCAGCCTGCAGCACGCTCGGCCAGCGGTCCTCCAGCGCATGGCGGCCGAGGCTCGCCGCGTCATAGCCCCATGTCAGCGAGTCGCCATAGCAAAGGATGGTTTTCATGCGCTTGCCTCTGCCTTGACCAGCTCGCGGCTTACCCGCCAGCGTACGAACAGCCATTGCACCACGATTGTCACCAGCCCCGGCAGGCCAAGGCCGGCAACCATCGGAATGTCTTTGCTCACCACCGCCGCACTGCTGTCGGCATAGAGGATCAAGGCGACCAGCAGGGCAATCAATACCGCGAAGACGATCAGCGACCACTTGCCCGTCCTTGCCACGGCCGCGACCGGATCGGTCATGAGCTGCGCCACGAAGAAGACAAAGGTGACAATGAAGGTCACCAACACCGAAGCCATGAAGACGAGGATGTATTCTTCCTGCGCATTGGTGATGACGGCCAGTTCCTGCGCCACCAGCCCGCCGGCCAGACCGGAAAGGATCAGAGCAAAAAGGCTGGTGACGAATTTCCGCACCGCCCTTTTCCTTCCTAGACCAGCATGCCCATCGGGTTTTCGATCAGCCGCTTGAAGGCGACCAGCAGTTCGGCGCCGAGCGCGCCGTCGACGGCGCGGTGATCGGTCGACAGCGTCACCGACATCACGGTGGCGACCTTGATCTCGCCATTCTTGACCACGGCGCGCTGCTCGCCGGCACCCACCGCCAGGATCGTCGCATGCGGTGGGTTGATGACGGCGGCAAAGTCCTTGATGCCGAACATGCCGAGATTGGACACCGC
>NZ_JBFUGR010000015.1:0-88919 GCF_056402815.1 Mesorhizobium sp. P3_B5
AACTCGACACCATCGGCATGACGCTCGGCAATCTCGAGGCGCATGGCTTCCTCGTCTATGACGTCGAAAACCTGCGCGAGCACTATGCCCGCACCTGCCGTCTGTGGGCCGAGCGCCTCCAGGCACGGTTCGACGAAGCGATTGCCGAAGTGGGTGAGGCCAAGGCGCGGCTCTGGCTGCTATATCTCACCGGCTGCTCGATCACCTTCGAGCGTGCCTCGGCACAGATTTTCCAGACCGTCGTCACCAGGCGCGCGCGGGGGCCAAGCGGCTTGCCGCCGACGCGGGCGGATCTGTATCGATAATCCTCAGAGAAACCGCATCGTTGCGCCGATCTCGACGCGGGCGGGCTGGTCGACCGTGCAATAGACGCCGAGATTGTGGGCGTTGTGGCGGACCAGGTTGCGAAGGATGGCCGGGTCGTGGTCCAAGCCATCCTGGGCAATGATGGTGAAGCCGCAGCGGCGGCATGGCTCGGCGATGGTCAGCTTGAGGTCGCCGATCGCCAGCTTGCGGCCGATCCATTCCGTTTCGGGAAACGAGCCCTCGACCGGTGGCACGTCGACGACGATGTTGGGTCGGAAGCGGCGCGGGTCGGCACCCTCCGGATGCAGCGCCTTGAGGCGGGCCAGCGACGCCGTGGTCAGGAGATGGATAGGCGCCTTGCGATAGCGCGCCGCGGTCAGCGGGCCGGAATAGCCGGGCGCGGCATTTTCAGGGCCGAACGGCCGGATCGAGGCTTCGAAGCCGAGATAGGCTGATACGGCGCGGTCGCTTTCGGCGCCGGGTGCCGCCAGCCAGTCGCCGCCGGGAACGGCAACTTCAAGCTGGCGAGCTTGTGACAGCCGAGTGCGGATGCGCGGCACCTTGTGCCATTTCGCATCGCGATCGGGCCGCGCGATTTCGTTGTCGGAGACATCGACGAGACCGAACATGCGGTCGCCGTCGATGCTTTCCTGACTTACCAAAATCGCGTCGAGGCGTTCACCGGCGAGCGAGCTCGCCGGATAGCGCCAAAGCTCAGTGACGGAACCGACCGTCGACGGCATCAGCCCTTCTTGTTCTGCCGGTTGGCGATCAGGTCGTCGACCACAGCCGGATCGGCCAGCGTCGATGTGTCGCCGAGCGAGCCGAAATCGTCCTCGGCGATCTTGCGCAGGATGCGGCGCATGATCTTGCCGGAGCGGGTCTTCGGCAGGCCCGGCGCGAACTGGATCTTGTCGGGCGAAGCAATGGCGCCGATCTCCTTGCGAACATGGCCGACCAATTCCTTGCGCAGCTCCTCGCTCGGCGCCTCGCCGGCCATCAGAGTGACGTAGCAGTAGATGCCCTGGCCCTTGATGTCGTGCGGGTAGCCGACGACGGCGGCCTCGGAAACCTTGTTGTGGCTGACTAGTGCCGATTCCACTTCCGCCGTACCCATGCGGTGGCCGGAGACGTTGATCACGTCGTCGACGCGGCCGGTGATCCAGTAGTAGCCGTCGGCATCGCGGCGGCAGCCGTCGCCGGTAAAATACTTGCCCTTGTAGGTGGAAAAATAGGTCTGGATGAAGCGCTCGTGATCGCCATAGACGGTGCGCATCTGTCCGGGCCAGGAATCGGTGATGCAGAGATTGCCGTCGGCGGCGCCGTCGATCACCTTGCCCTCGCTATCGACCAACTGCGGCTTGACCCCGAAGAAGGGCCGCGTCGCCGAACCTGCCTTTAGGTCGGTGGCGCCAGGCAGCGGCGTGATCAGGATGCCGCCGGTCTCGGTCTGCCACCAGGTGTCGACGATCGGCACCTTCCCGTTGCCGACGACGTTGAAATACCACTCCCAGGCTTCCGGATTGATCGGCTCGCCGACCGAACCAAGCACGCGCAATGACTTGCGCGACGTCTTTTTCACGGGATCGTCGCCGGCGCCCATCAGCGCGCGCAGCGCCGTTGGTGCCGTGTAGAAGATGTTGACCTTGTGCTTGTCGATGACTTCCCAGAAGCGGGCCTGCGAAGGGTAGTTGGGCACGCCTTCGAACATCAGCGTGGTGGCGCCGTTGGCGAGCGGCCCATAGACGATGTAGCTGTGGCCGGTAACCCAGCCGACATCGGCGGTGCACCAGTAGATGTCGCCGTCGTGGTAATCGAAGACATATTGGTGCGTCATCGAGGCGTAGACGAGATAGCCGGCGGTGGTGTGCAGCACGCCCTTCGGCTTGCCGGTCGAGCCCGACGTGTAAAGGATGAACAGCGGATCTTCGGCCTTCATCTTCTCCGGCTTGCACTCGGCCTTCACCGAAGCGATTTCATCGTGGTACCAGACATCGCGCCCCGGCGCCCAGCCGACCTTGCCGCCAGTGCGGCGCACGACGACGACATTCTTGACCATGACGAAATTCTTGGCGGCGATGTCGATCGCCTTGTCGGTGTTCTCCTTCAGAGGAATGGCCTTGCCGCCGCGCAGGCCTTCGTCGGCGGTGATGACGAAGGTCGATTCGCAATCGACGATGCGGCCCGCCAGCGCATCCGGCGAAAAGCCGCCGAAGACGATCGAATGGATGGCGCCGATGCGCGTGCAGGCGAGCATCGCATAAGCCGCTTCAGGGATCATCGGCATGTAGATGGTGACACGGTCGCCCTTCTTGACGCCGTGCTTCTTCATCACATTGGCCAGCCGGCAGACATGCTCGTAGAGTTCGTTGTAGGTGATCTTCTTGTCGTCATAGGGATTGTCGCCCTCCCAGATGATGGCAGTCTGGTCGCCGCGTTTCTTCAGGTGCCGGTCGATGCAGTTGTAGGAAACGTTGGTCAGCCCGTCCTCGAACCATTTGATCGAGACCTTGCCATCGAAGGAGGTGTTCTTGACCTTGCTGAACGGCTTGAACCAGTCGATGCGCTTGCCATGCTTGCCCCAGAACTTGTCCGGGTTCTTGACGCTTTCGGTATACCATTTGAGATAGGTGTCGTTGTCGATCAGCGCGTTCTTCTTCCACGCCGGCTGGACGCGATGGACATGAACTTCGGACATTTCTTCACTTCCTCCCAAACCAATCCGCCGGCTTGAAACGCCGGCGGGATCGCGGCGACGCGGCCGCGAATTCGCGCGCATTATTATCAGTTCCGCGGTGACGGCAATATTAGACGTTGGGTTTGCGTGGCGGGATGACGCAGGGGCATTGCCAGGTGCTGTCAGCACTCGGGCAAGGTCGCTGCTAACTGTATGTTTTCGCGTGGAAAAGCCCGTTTCGATCAGGAAAAATCAATAGACAGTTAAGCAACGGCGCGCACAATGTTCGTTGGGAGGCGAGGTGAATCAACCTGGGGGCTGCAATGCGCGACCATGCCGAAATGGACCTGATGCTTAGGGGTTATGGCCTGACCACGGCCAAGATTCTCTATCACTTTCCCGATCATCCGCACCTCTTACAGAGCTTCATCTGGCAGGACTATGACCTGGCGCCGAAGTTCCCGGTGCTGATCCGGTTCATCGAGTTCTGGCAGGCCAAACTCGACGGGCCGCTGCATTCGGTTGTCTACACGCACCAGAAGCTGATCGCGCCGAATGAATGGCGCAAGGTGGATGGCGAGTTCGTTTTACACTGAGTGGCCGCCAGGCATTTTATCGACCGCTCGTGATTGGCTGAAACCCCCATCGCTTCGTCATCCACGGGCGGAGCAAGGAGCGTAGCGACGCGGCGCAGACCCGAGGATCCATGCCGGGACTCCGAAGCGTCACTAGGGTGCAGAATTCTGCTCCGCTGCACTTTACGTCCAAGGTCGCGGCATGGATCCTCGGGTCTTCGCGACGCCGCTTCGCGGCTGCTCCGCCCGTGGATGACGAAGTTGAGGGGCTTCGGCTACTCCCCAATGTGTATGGCGGCCCCGGAACGTGGGATCGCGTCGCTCAAACCGCCGGCGGATTGAGCCGGGCGAAACCTTCCTGCCGCTGATAGGGGAAATACGGATACGGCGCGGTGACCTCGCTTGCCGCATCGAGCTTTTTCATCTGGTCCCGCGTCAGCGTCCAACCAATGGCGCCGAGGTTCTGGCGCAATTGTTCCTCGTTGCGGGCACCGATGATGACGGATGAGACGGTCGGGCGCTGCAACAACCAGTTGATGGCGATCTGCGGCACGGTCTTGCCGGTTTCCCCGGCCACCGCATCGAGCGCATCCATGACCCGGTAGAGATGCTCGTCCTCGACCGGCGGTCCGAAGCTTGCCGTATCGTGCAGCCGGCTCTTTTCCGGCAGCTTTTGGCCGCGGCGGATCTTGCCGGTCAGACGGCCCCAGCCGAGCGGGCTCCACACCAGCGCGCCGACGCCCTGATCGAGGCCGAGCGGCATCAATTCCCATTCATAGTCGCGGCCGAGCAGCGAATAGTAGACCTGATGCGCGACATAGCGCGGATGGCCATGTCTGTCGGCGAGGCCGAGCGACTTCATAACTTGCCAGCCGGAAAAGTTGGAGACGCCGACATAGCGCAGCTTGCCGGCGCGCACGAGATCGTCGAGCGTCGACAAGACCTCCTCGATCGGCGTCGCGGCATCGAAGGCGTGTAGCTGCAGCAGGTCGATATAGTCGGTGCCAAGACGCCTGAGCGCATCCTCCACGGCTTTGATCAGCCGTGACCGGGACGAACCGTAGTCGGCCGGCCCATCGCCCATCGGCAGCGACGTCTTGGTCGAGATCAGCACCGCATCGCGGCGACCCTTGATGGCTGCGCCCAGCACTTCCTCGGATGCGCCATTCGAGTAGACATCGGCGGTGTCGAACAGATTGACGCCGGCTTCCAGGCAGATGTCGATCAGCCGCCGTGCTTCATTGGCATCGCTGGTGCCCCAGGCGCCGAACAGTGGCCCCGAACCGCCAAAGGTCCCGGTGCCGAACGAAAGCGCCGGGACCTTGAGGCCGGATGCGCCTAGACGTCGATAGTCCATTTTCTCACTCCTGCGGGTGTGGACGGAAAGTGAAAGCGATCTGGCTTTGCCTGCGGATGTCAGGACCGCACGGAAGCGGGCGTGCCGAGCGCGGCGGTGCGATCGAACCGTAGCGCCAGCATTGCGACTGCGAGTGCCGAGAGCGGCAGCAAGGCCGCGATCCAGCTGACGGCGCCGAGGCGGGGGCCGTCAGCAATGACCATGCCGCCGAGCCAGGCGCCGCCGGCATTGCCGAGATTGAAGGCGGCGATGTTGAAGGACGAGGCCAGGCTCTGGCCGGCGCCTTGCGCCTTTTCCAGCACCCACATCTGCAATGGTGCCACGGTGGCGAAGGCGGCGGCACCGAGCAGGCCGACATAGAGGACGGCCATCACCTGGCTGTGCAGGGCGAAGGTCATGGTGCCGAGCACCAGTGCCAGCACCACGAGGCTGCCGAGAACGGATGGCACCAGCCAGCGGTCGGCGAATTTGCCGCCGAGCAGATTGCCTGCGATCAGGCCGCCGCCGAAGACCAGCAGGATCGGCGACACCGCAGCTTCCCCAAAGCCACTGATCTCGGTCAGCAGCGGGGCGATGTAGGTGAAGACGGCGAAGACGCCGGCATAGCCAAGCACGGTGGTGGCGAGGCCGAGCAGCACCGGCATGCGGCCGAGCACGGCGAGGTCACTGCGCAGGTCGCTCTTTTCCGGCGCTGCCTGGCTGCGCGGCACCAGCACGAGAATGATGGCGAAGGCGGCGAGCCCGACCAGGGTTACCGCCCCGAAGGTCGCGCGCCAGCCGAAAGCCTGGCCGAGCCAGGTGCCGAAGGGAACGCCAAGAATGTTGGCGATGGTCAGGCCGGTGAACATCAGCGCGATCGCCGAGGCCTTCTTGTTGGGCGCCACCAGCCCGGTGGCGACGACCGAGCCGACGCCGAAGAAGGTGCCGTGGGCGAAGGCGGTGATGATGCGGGCGCCCATCAGCGTCCAGTAGTCCGGCGCCAGCGCACAGGCGAGATTGCCCAGCGTGAAGATCGCCATCAGTGCCAGAAGCACGGTCTTGCGCGGCCAGTTGCCGGTGGCGATGGTCAGCAGCGGTGCGCCGATAACGACGCCAAGCGCATAGCCGGAAATAAGCTGGCCGGCGGCCGAGATCGAGACGCCGAGATCTTTGCTGACATCGATCAGCAGGCCCATGATGACGAATTCGGTGACACCGATGCCGAAGGCGCCGGCGGCGAGGGCGTAGAGAGCGAGAGGCATGGCGGTTTCCAGTTCAAAGGCGATGAGCGTCCTGTCCAAATCCGCGCCCCGACCGCAAAGATCGTGCTCCCATGTACTGTGAACCAGACTTGCTACGGGCATAGTTTCTATGAAATAGATTCACAGATGGCCAGGCCCGACATCAACCGCTCCGGTGAGATCGAAGTGTTCGTGCGCGTCGTCGAGACGGGGAGCTTTTCGGCGGCGGCGCGCGAACTGCGCATGACGCCATCGGCGGTGAGCAAACTGATCGGCCGTCTCGAAGGCCGGCTCGGCGCCCGGCTGGTCAGCCGCTCGACGCGCAAGCTGCAGCTCTCACCGGAAGGCTCGGCCTTCTACGACAGCGGCGTGCGCATCCTGGCCGACATGGCGGCGGCCGAGCGCGAGGCGGCGGCAGGAGCGGCACCGCGCGGGCTGTTGCGTGTCAACAGCTATGTGCCGTTCGGACAGCACCGGCTGATCCCGCTTTTGCCGCGCTTCCTCGAACGCTACCCGGAAATATCAGTCGATCTGGTTTTGACCGACAGCGTCATCGACCTGATGCAGGAGCGCGCCGATGTCGCCATCCGTGCCGGCCCACTCAACGAATCGCGGCTGGTGGCGCGCAAACTTGGGCAAAGCCGCACCGTCGTCGTCGCAGCACCGTCCTATCTCGAGACGCATGGCACCCCGCAAGTGCCGGC
The DNA here is from genome assembly GCF_056402815.1 of Mesorhizobium sp. P3_B5. Lineage (NCBI taxonomy): Bacteria > Pseudomonadati > Pseudomonadota > Alphaproteobacteria > Hyphomicrobiales > Phyllobacteriaceae > Mesorhizobium > Mesorhizobium sp. P3_B5. Next base: position 6,840 of record NZ_JBFUGR010000015.1, read on the forward strand.
CGATCTCGAGCGCCACAACCGGATGAGTTTCGGCTTCGTGCGGCATATCGATGGCTGGCCATTCCGCGACGGCGCCGGCGCAAGCGTGATCGTGCCGACGACAGACAACGCGCTGGTCAGCGACGGCGAGGCCATGCGGCTGATGGCGCTTTCCGGAGTGGGCATCGCCCGGCTGGCGCGCTGGCATGTGGAGGCCGACATTGCCGGCGGGCAGTTGCTGCCGTTGCTGGAAGATTTCAATCCGGGTGATGAGGAGTTCACCCACGCCGTCTATGTGGGCCAGGGCAAGCATCTGCCGGCGCGCGTGCGGGCTTTTCTCGACTTTCTCGTCGAGACTGTCCGGCTGTGATTTGAACCTGAGAAAGATTCGGGAGCCGTTCGGCTCCCGAAATGTCCAGTCAAGACGGCTACTTCTTGGGTATGAACGGCGCCGGGCGCCGGCCGGCTGCCTGCCGCTCCAGCATCCAGCCGGGATATTCGGCCGGCAGCGCGCTCACCGCATCGAGCCTGGCGAGATCATCGGCATCGAGCTTCAGCTCCGTGGCGGCAAGATTCTGTTCGAGCTGCTCCATGCGGCTGGCGCCGATGATGACGCTCATCACGAAGGGCTTTGCCAGCACGTAGCCCAACGCCACGGTGGCGACGCTGACGCTGTGCTTGCTGGCGATCTCGCGCATAATGGCGACTGCTGCCCAGGCGCGGTCTTCGTTGACCGGCGGGAAATTGAAGGAGGCGCGGCGGCCCTCGCCATTGCCCGGCGCGCCGGGTCCGTATTTGCCGGACAGCAGCCCGCCGGCCATCGGCGACCAGACCATCAGGCCGAGCTTCTCCTCATTGAGCAGCGGCACGATCTCGCGTTCGAGGTCGCGGCCAGCGATCGAGTAGTAAGATTGCACGGTCTCAAAGCGGGCAAAGCCCTTGCGGTCGGCAATGCCGAGCGCCTTGGCGATGCGCCATGCCGCCCAGTTGGAGACGCCGACATAGCGCACCTTGCCGCTGGCAACCAGATCGTCCAGCGCCCGCAGCGTCTCGTCGATCGGCGTCACCGTATCGGTGCCGTGCAACTGATAGAGGTCGATATGGTCGAGCTGCAGCCGTTCTAGGCTGGCGTCGACCGCATCCATGATGTGGCCGCGCGACGAGCCGCGCTGGTTGGGTCCTTCGCCCATGGCGCCATGCGCCTTGGTGGCGATGACCACGTCCGACCTTTTGACGCCGAGATCCCTGAGCGATTGGCCGAGCAGTTTCTCGGACTCGCCAAAGGAATAGACATCGGCCGTGTCGAAGAAATTGACGCCGCCGGCGATCGAGCGGCCGACGATCTCGTTGACGCCTTTCTGGTCGAGGCTGGCGATCAGGCCCCATTGGGCGTTCTCGCCGGCGGCGCCGAAAGTCATGGTGCCGAGGCAAAGTTCGGAGACGAACATCCCCGTGTTTCCAAGTTGATTGTAGCGCATAGTGCGGCTCCAGAGGTGTGGTGATTGACACCTGTCATATAGGAACGATACGTTTCGTTTCCAGTGCTGGAGCAACTGGCCGGCGGCTCTGGCCCAAGGCCTGACTGGCTAACGGCTGCCGAAGATCGCCGACCCAACCCTGACGCTGGTGGCGCCGAAGGCGATTGCCGTCTCGTAGTCGCCGGACATACCCATCGACAGTTTTGCGACGCCGGCCTCACGCGCCAGCTTTTCCAGCAGGGCGAAATGCGGGCCGGGGTTCTCGTCGGCCGGCGGGATGCACATCAAGCCTTCGATGGCGAGGCCATGGACGTTGAGACAGCGGGTGACGAAAGCGACGGCGTCGCGCGGCTCGATGCCGGCCTTCTGGGGCTCCGAGCCGGTGTTGACCTGCACGTAGAGTTTTGGCGCGCGGCCCTGTCTGGCAATTTCCCTGGCGAGTTCGGCAGCGATCTTTTCTCGGTCGACGGTCTCGATGACGTCGGCCAAAGCAACGGCTTCCTTCGCCTTGTTCGACTGCAGCGGGCCGATGAGATGAAGCACGATGTCGGGGAATTCCTGTTTCAGCGCCGGCCATTTGGCCTGCGCCTCCTGCACCCGGTTTTCGCCAAAGACGCGCTGGCCGGCTTCGATGACCGGGCGGATGGCGTCGGCTTCGAAGGTCTTCGACACGGCAACCAGCGTTACGGAACCGGCGTCGCGGCCGGCCTCGCGCTCGGCAGCAGCGATCCTCGTCTTGACGGCGAAAAACTGTTCGACGGCGCTGGCCATGCCTATATCCTGTCTGTCTTTCTAGCGCTGGCCGGCTCGCCGCAGTTGACGGGTCCGGCAATCCATGGTGAACACCGCGACGACATTTACCTCGGCCACCGGGCCTTGTCCGGCGGTCTGCGCCTGCTTTTAAGTGAAAATCATCCGATGGCAACCGAACGATACAATCCGCGCGCGTCAGAGCCCAAATGGCAGAAGGCCTGGGCCGAAAAGAAGCTGTTCGAAGCGCAGAACGACGACCCGAAGCCGAAATACTATGTGCTGGAGATGTTCCCCTATCCCTCGGGGAAGATCCATATCGGCCACACCCGCAACTATACGATGGGCGACGTGGTGGCGCGCTACAAGCGGGCCAAGGGTTTCAACGTGCTGCACCCGATGGGCTGGGACGCTTTCGGCATGCCGGCTGAGAATGCGGCCATGCAGAACAAGGTCCATCCCAAGGAATGGACCTACGCCAACATCGCCGCCATGCGCGAGCAGCTCAAGATGATGGGCCTGTCGCTAGACTGGGCGCGCGAATTCGCCACCTGCGATGTCGACTATTACCACCGCCAGCAGATGCTGTTCCTTGACTTCGTCGCGAAGGGGCTGGTGACGCGCAAATCCTCCAAGGTCAACTGGGACCCGGAGGACATGACGGTGCTCGCCAACGAGCAGGTCATCGACGGCCGCGGCTGGCGCTCGGGCGCGCTGGTCGAACAGCGCGAGCTGACGCAGTGGTTCTTCAAGATCACCGACTTTGCCCAGGACCTGCTGGAGTCGCTCGACGGCCTCGGCGAATGGCCGGAAAAGGTCAAGCTGATGCAGCAGAACTGGATCGGCCGCTCGGAAGGGCTGCTGATCCGCTGGCCCCTGGCAGCACCGGTTGGCGATGCGAGCGAACTGGAAGTCTACACGACCAGGCCCGACACCATATTCGGCGCCTCTTTCATGGCGGTCGCCGCCGACCATCCGCTGGCCAAAAAGGCAGCCGAGACCAATGTCGAACTGGCGAAGTTCATCGACGAGGTCCGCCACATGGGCACTTCGGTGGCGGCACTGGAGACGGCTGAGAAGAAGGGCTTCGACACCGGCATCCGTGTCGTGCATCCGTTCGACGACAGCTGGACGCTGCCGGTCTATGTCGCCAATTTCGTTTTGATGGAATACGGCACCGGCGCCATTTTCGGCTGCCCGTCGGGCGATCAGCGCGACCTCGACTTCGCCAACAAATACGGCCTGCCGGTGATCCCGGTGGTGATGCCGGAAGATGCCGACGCCAAAACCTTCCAGATCACGGAAGAGGCTTATGTCGATGACGGCGTGATGATCAATTCGCGCTTCCTCGACGGCATGAAGCCGGAGCGGGCTTTCGAAGAGGTCGCAAAGCTGCTGGAGCAGAAAAGCATCGGCGGCCGGCCGATGGCCGAGCGCAAAGTGAATTTTCGCCTGCGCGACTGGGGCATTTCGCGCCAGCGCTACTGGGGCTGCCCGATCCCGATGATCCATTGCGAGGATTGCGGCGTCGTGCCGGTGCCGAAGGCCGACCTGCCGGTCAAGCTGCCCGACGACATCGAGTTCGACCGTCCCGGCAACCCGCTCGACCGTCACCCGACCTGGCGGCACGTCACATGCCCGCAATGCGGCAAGGACGCGCGGCGCGAGACCGACACGATGGACACGTTCGTCGATTCGTCCTGGTACTTCGCCCGCTTCACCGCGCCCTGGGCGAACGATCCGACCGAGCCGAAGGCTGCCGACGATTGGCTGGCGGTCGACCAGTATATCGGCGGCATCGAGCATGCGATCCTGCACCTGCTCTATTCGCGCTTCTTCACCCGCGCCATGCGCGAGACCGGGCATCTCGACCTGGCCGAGCCGTTCAAGGGCCTGTTCACGCAAGGCATGGTGGTGCACGAGACCTACCGCGTCGGCGGCGCGTCGAACAATGGCCGCTGGCTGTCGCCGGGCGAGGTCAGGATCGAGGATGTGGGCGGCAAGCGCCGCGCTATCGAAATCGCCACCGGCGAAGAGGCGGCGATCGGCTCGCTCGAAAAGATGTCGAAGTCGAAGAAGAACACGGTGAGCCCGGAAGACATCACCGACGGCTACGGCGCCGATACCGCGCGCTGGTTCATGCTGTCGGATTCGCCGCCCGAGCGCGATGTCGAATGGACCGACGATGGCGCCGCCGGTGCGCATCGCTTCATCCAGCGCGTCTGGCGTCTGGTGTCGATCGCCGCCGAGACGCTCGGCGGCGTCAAGCCGCAAGCGGCGAAGGAGGGCGAGGCGGGCGCCGTTTCCAAGGCCGCGCACAAGATCCTGAAGGCGATCGGCGAGGATATCGAGAAGCTCGGCTTCAACCGCGCCATCGCCCGCATCTACGAGCTCGCTAATGCGCTGACCACGCCGCTCAACGATGTTGCCGAAGGCAAGGCCGATGAGGCGCTGAAAGCCGCTTGCCGCGAGGCAGTGGAGATCCTGGTGCATGTGGTCGCGCCGGTCATGCCGCATCTGGCCGAGGAGTGCTGGCACACGCTGGGCGGCACCGATCTGGTCGCCGAACGGCCGTGGCCGGTCTACGATCCGGCGCTGGTCGTCGACAATGAGATCGTGCTGCCGGTCCAGGTCAACGGCAAGAAGCGCGGGGATTTGACAATTGCCCGCGACGCGGATCAAGGTGCGGTCGAAAAAGCGGTTCTGGCCCTCGACTTCGTGCAAAAAGCGCTGGAAGGTAAGGCGCCCCGCAAGGTGATCATCGTGCCGCAGAGGATCGTCAATGTCGTTGCCTGATTTCGGAAAGACGACGCATTTGCTGCGACGCGCCGCGTTGTGCGGGCTGGTCGCCTCGGTGACGCTGGTTTCGGCCTGCACGGTCAGGCCGCTCTATTCGAGCGCGCCGCTGACGGTCGGCTCCACGGTCAGCGCTTCGGCCGAACTGGCGTCGATCTCGGTCAAGCCGGTCAAGACCCGCTACGCCCAGCAGGTCCGCAACAATCTGATCTTTGCGCTTGGCCAGGGTGCCGGCGAGCCGGCCGCGCCGGTTTATATGCTTGATCTCGGCGTTAGCGAACTGGTCGAATCGGCGGCGCAGGTGCAAATCCAGACCAACGAGGACGAGCCGACGGCAGGTACGGTCACGCTGACCGCGAACTACGTGCTGACCGACGCCAAGACCGGCGCGGTCATCGCCACCGGCAAGCGCTCGATCCCGTCATCCTTCGACAAGCCGACCCAGGAGTACGCTTCCTATCGCGCGCAGATCGATGCCGAGAACCGTGCTGCGCGCGAACTGGCCGAAATGGTGACCCTGTCGGTCGCCCAGGACCTGGTCAAGCACGGAAAGACCTCGAGCTAGAGGCTTTCCCGCTTAGATTCATTGGATGAAAACCTGGCAACAAAAAAGGCCGATCGCTCGGCCTTTTTTGTTACGCGGTGCGGCTTGGCCTCAGCCGATCGTCTGGCCGGTCTTTGCCCAGTCGGCAAGGAACTGTTCCAGGCCCTTGTCGGTCAGCGGATGCTTGACCAGCGCCTTCAGCGTCGCCGGCGGCGCGGTGACGACGTCGGCGCCGATCAGGGCTGCCTGCTTGACATGGTTCACGGTGCGCGCCGAGGCAACGAGGATCTCGGTCTGGAAATCGTAATTGTCGTAGATCTGCCGGATTTCCTGGATCAGCTCCATGCCGTCGAGGCCGATGTCGTCAAGGCGGCCGACGAAGGGCGAGATGAACGAGGCGCCGGCCTTGGCCGCCAGCAGCGCCTGGTTGGCCGAGAAGCAGAGCGTGACGTTGACCAGGCGGTTCATCTCGGTGCGGATGGTCTTGCAGGCCTTCAGGCCGTCCAGCGTCAGCGGCACCTTGATGCAGACATTGTCGGCGATCTTGGCCAGAACCTTGGCCTGCTGCATCATCTCGGAATATTCGGTGGCGGTGACCTCGGCCGAGACCGGGCCCTTGACGATGTCGCAGATCTGCTTGGTGACGTCGGCGATCTTGCCGCCGGATTTCAGGATCAGCGAAGGATTGGTGGTGACGCCGTCGAGCAGCCCCAGATCGTTCAGCTCACGAATGTCCTTGATATCGGCGGTGTCGACAAAAAATTTCATGGGGGGTCTCCTGAAGATTCTCATGTGCATGCCATGCACATTCGGGGTTGCCCTTTGATCTAGACCAAAGTCGGGGCAAGGTCACGCCTCATGATCGAAGATTCGCCCTTTGTCGCAGCCGCACCGGTGCTGGTGCCGATGCCTGCCGAACGCCCCTACACCTATGCCGTGCCTGCCGGCATGCGGGTGGTGCCGGGCTCGATCGTGCGCGTCCCGCTCGGTCCGCGCCAGGTTGCCGGCATCGTCTGGGATGGCGTGGTCGAAAAGGTCGACGCGAAAAAACTGCGACCGATCGAGCAGGTCTTCGACTGCCCGCCGATCGATCGTGCGATGCGCCAGTTCGTCGACTGGATCGCGCAATACACGCTGTCGCCGCCCGGCATGGTGGCGCGCATGCTGCTCCGGGCGCCAGAAGCCTTTGACCCGGAACCGTGGATCGAGGGCTTGCTGCGCACCGTGACCGAGCCCGACCGGATGACCGCCGCGAGACTACGGGTGCTGGAGACAGCCGAAGGCGGGCTCGCCTGGACGCGCTCCGGGCTGGCGCATGCGGCCGGCGTGTCGTCGACCGTCATCGACGGGCTGAAGGCGCAAGGCGTGTTCGAGACGGTGATGATCCCGCCGCGACCGGTGGTCGCAGCACCCGATGCGAGCTATGCCGTGCCGGAGTTGATGGTGGACCAGGGCGATGCCGCCGCCATGCTGCGTAGCAATGTCATGGCCAGCGCCTTCGGTGTCACGCTGCTCGACGGCGTGACCGGATCGGGCAAGACGGAAGTCTATTTCGAGGCGGTGGCGGCCGCACTCGACCAGGGCAAGCAGGTGCTGATCCTGCTGCCGGAGATCGCACTGACACATGCCTTTCTCGAACGCTTCCAGCAACGCTTCGGCGCCAAGCCGGCGGAATGGCATTCGGACCTGCCGCCAAAAATGCGTGAACGGGTCTGGCGGCAAGTGGCGGAAGGCGGCGTGCGCGTCGTCGCCGGCGCCCGCTCGGCGCTGTTCCTGCCGTTCAGGGAACTCGGGCTGATCGTCGTCGACGAGGAGCATGACCCTGCCTACAAGCAGGAAGACCGCGTCTTCTACAATGCGCGCGACATGGCGGTGGTGCGTGGCCATATTGGCGGCTTCCCGGTGGTGCTGGCTTCGGCAACACCGTCGGTGGAGAGCCGGGTCAACGCGCTGCAAGGCCGCTACGGCAGGGCAGTGCTTTCGGCGCGTTTTGCCGAGGCGGCACTTCCCGACCTGAAGACGATCGACATGCGCCGGGCGCCCCCGGCGCGCGGCGGGTTCCTGTCGCCTGTGCTGATCGATCATATGCGACGGACACTGGAGAAACAGGAGCAGTCGCTGCTGTTCCTCAACCGGCGCGGCTATGCGCCGCTGACGCTGTGCAGGGTTTGCGGCCATCGTTTCGGCTGTCCGGTCTGCTCGGCCTGGCTGGTCGAGCACCGGTTTCGCGGCCAGCTCGTCTGCCACCATTGCGGGCACAATGAGCGCCGGCCCGAGGCCTGTCCGGAATGCGGCACGCTCGACCATCTGGTGGCTTGCGGTCCGGGCGTCGAGCGCATCGCCGAAGAGGTCGTCACGCATTTTCCCGACGCTCGCACCATCGTGCTGTCGTCAGACCTGATGGGCGGCGTGCGGCGGCTGAGGCTGGAGCTGGAAGCCATCGCCGATGGCGAGGCCGACATCGTCATCGGCACCCAGCTGGTCGCCAAGGGCCACAACTTTCCCAACATGACGCTGGTCGGCGTCGTCGATGCCGATCTCGGCCTCGCCAATGGCGATCCGCGCGCCGCTGAGCGCACTTTTCAACTGCTCAGCCAGGTGACCGGTCGCGCCGGCCGCACCGGCAAGAAAAGCCTTGGCCTGCTGCAGACATTTCAGCCTGACCATCCGGTGATGCGGGCGATCGTCTCCGGCGACGCGGATGCCTTCTACGAGCGCGAGATCGCCGAGCGGGAGCGGGCGGCATTGCCGCCTTTCGGCCGGCTCGCCGGCGTCATCGTCAGCGCCGCGTCGCGGGCGGAAGCGGAGGGCCATGCGCGCGGCCTGCGGCGTGCTGCGCCCCAGGCCACCGACCTGTTCGTACTCGGCCCGGCCGAGGCGCCGCTGTCCTTGCTCGGCGGCCGCCATCGCTTTCGCCTGCTGATCCAGGGCGAGCGTCGCGCCGACATGCAAGGCTTCATCCGCACCATGCTGGCCGAAGGGCCGAAACAGCGCGGCTCGGTGCGGGTGCAGGTCGACATCGACCCGCAGAGCTTTTTGTGAGATCGACGATGCAAATCGGATCGGAGCAGCGAACGTCATGAAAACCCTTGGCCTGATCGGCGGCATGAGCTGGGAATCGACGGCTATCTATTATCGCCTGCTCAACGAGATCGTGCGCGAGCGTCTGGGCGGGCTGCATTCGGCAAGGCTTTTGCTGTGGTCGTTCGATTTCGCCGAGATTGCCGAGCGGCAGCATGAAGGAGACTGGCAAGGCGCCGGCGTGCTGTTGATCGAAGCGGCGCGCAAGCTGGAACAGGCGGGGGCCGAAGGGCTGCTGATCTGCACCAATACCATGCATAAATTGGCCGACGCCGTGCAGGCGGCCGTGTCGATCCCGATCATCCATATCGCCGATGCCACGGCCGTTGCGATCAAGGACGCCGGTGTCAACCGGCCGGCGCTGCTGGCGACGCGCTTCACCATGGAACAGGATTTCTACAAGGGCCGGCTCATCAAGAAGCATGGGCTGCATCCCGTGGTGCCGGATCAGGCCGGGCGGGACATGGTTCACCGCGCCATTTACGAGGAGCTCTGCCAGGGCATCGTCACAACAGAGTCGAAGGCGGCATACGTCGATGAAGTCACCCGCATGCGGCGCGATGAAAAGATCGACGGCGTCATCATGGGCTGCACCGAGATCACCATGCTGATCGGCCAGCCGGATTTCGACATTCCGGTCTTCGACACGACGCGCATCCATGCCGAGGCGGCGGTCGAATTCGCGCTGGGATAACCCGATCTAAAATCGCAATACCCATCTGGTGCATGTCTCCCGGTCGGCTAGAATGCTCAAAATTTTCAAGACAAGCATTTTCGAGGGGACAAGATGGAATTTGCATTTCCGTGGCCGACGAGCCAGGGCGAGTGGCTGGCATGGTCGAGCGCCGTCGTCACGCTCGCCTTCGGCCTGCTGCTGTTTCTGGCGCCCAGAATTGGCTTCAGGATTCTTCGGCTGCAGCCCAAGCCCGAAAAACTCGCCGCCATCGCCGAGGGGCGCGGCCGCATGTCGGGCTTCTATCTCGGTGTCAGCCTGTGCTGCCTCCTGCTGGCGCAGCCGCTGCTCTATATGGCGCTCGGCTTTTCCTGGCTGTTCACCGCCTTCGGCCGCTTGCTGTCGATGATGTCTGACGGCGCCAACACGCCTTTCAACTGGGTTTCCATCGTCGTGGAACTGGTGCTGGCCGGGCTGCCGCTTGCCTTTGCCTTCGGCTTTTTGCCTTGAATCCAACGGCTTCGGTTGAACTCAGCCGCCAGATGCGACAATAGTGCCTGAAAAGCATGCGGAACGACGCATTGCGGTCTTAAAATGCCTGTGCTAGACGGCAATCGACTTTCGGCCGGGGATAGCGGAAGCGGCGCCTCCGTGCTTGAAAAAATGCAGTAAGGTCAAAGATTTAGCCAGAGTTTTTGCTCGCGCCAACAATCTGCGGCCTGTCAGACAAGAGAAAAGACGGTCCGTGGCCCAATCGTCATCGCCAATCTCAGGTGTCGCAGAACGCTATGCGGGTTCGCTGTTCGAGCTCGCGCTGCAGGCAAATTCGATCGCCAAGGTCGAGGCCGATCTCAACAGTTTCCAAGCAATGCTAGACGGCAGCGCCGATCTTTCCCGCCTGATCAAAAGCCCGGTGTTCTCCAGTGAGGACCAGGCCAAGGCGATCGCGGCGATCGCCGACAAAGCCAAGATTACAGGCCTCACCGGCAATTTCCTGCGCGTCGTCGCCCGCAACCGCCGGCTGTTCGCCATTCCCGGCATGATCAAGGCGTTCCGCCAGATCGCCGCCGAACATCGTGGCGAGACTGCCGCGGAGGTGACGTCGGCGCATGGGCTGACGGCGGCCCAGCAGACTGAACTGAAGGCGGCGCTGAAAAGCGTTGCCGGCAAGGACGTGGCCATCTCCGTCACCGTCGATCCGTCGCTGCTCGGCGGGCTGGTGGTCAAGATGGGCTCGCGCCAGATCGATACGTCACTCAAAACCAAACTCAATTCGCTCAAGCTTGCACTGAAAGAGGTCGGCTGATGGACATCCGCGCCGCGGAAATTTCCGCAATTCTGAAAGACCAGATCAAGAATTTCGGCAAGGAGGCCGAGGTCTCCGAAGTCGGCCAGGTGCTGTCCGTCGGTGACGGTATCGCCCGCGTCTATGGCCTCGACAATGTCCAGGCCGGCGAGATGGTCGAGTTCCCCGGCGGCATTCGCGGCATGGCGCTCAACCTCGAAGCCGACAATGTCGGCGTCGTCATCTTCGGCGCCGACCGCGACATCAAGGAAGGCGACATCGTCAAGCGCACCGGCGCCATCGTCGACACGCCTGTCGGCATGGGCCTGCTCGGCCGCGTCGTCGACGCGCTCGGCAACCCGATCGACGGCAAGGGCCCGATCAAGGCGACCGAGCGCAAGCGCGTCGACGTCAAGGCCCCCGGCATCATCCCGCGCAAGTCGGTGAACGAGCCGATGTCGACCGGCCTCAAGGCCATCGATGCGCTGATCCCGGTCGGCCGCGGCCAGCGCGAGCTGGTCATCGGTGACCGTCAGACCGGCAAGACCGCGATCATCCTCGACACGATGCTCAACCAGAAATCGGTGCACGACAACGGCCCGGAGAAGGAAAAGCTCTACTGCGTCTACGTCGCCATCGGCCAGAAGCGCTCGACCGTCGCGCAGTTCGTCAAGGTTCTCGAAGAACGCGGCGCGCTCGAATATTCGATCATCGTCGCTGCCACCGCTTCCGATCCGGCGCCGATGCAGTTCCTGGCGCCATTCACCGCCTGCACCATGGGCGAATATTTCCGCGACAACGGCATGCACGCGCTGATCAGCTATGACGATCTGTCGAAGCAGGCCGTCGCCTATCGCCAGATGTCGCTCTTGCTGCGCCGCCCGCCGGGCCGCGAAGCCTATCCGGGCGACGTGTTCTACCTGCATTCGCGCCTTCTCGAGCGCGCCGCCAAGCTCAATGACGACAATGGCGGCGGTTCGCTGACCGCGCTGCCGATCATCGAGACGCAGGCCAACGACGTCTCGGCCTACATCCCGACCAACGTCATCTCGATCACCGACGGCCAGATCTTCCTGGAAACCAATCTGTTCTTCCAGGGCGTTCGCCCGGCCGTCAACGTCGGCCTGTCGGTGTCGCGCGTCGGTTCGTCGGCGCAGATCAAGGCGATGAAGCAGGTCGCCGGCTCGATCAAGGGCGAGCTCGCGCAGTACCGCGAAATGGCTGCTTTCGCGCAGTTCGGTTCCGATCTCGACGCCGCTACGCAGCGCCTGCTCAATCGCGGCGCGCGCCTGACCGAGCTTTTGAAGCAGCCGCAGTTCTCGCCGCTCAAGGTCGAGGAGCAGGTCACGGTGATCTTCGCCGGCGTCAACGGCTATCTCGACAAGCTGGCGATCAACCAGGTCGGCAAGTTCGAGCAGGGCCTGCTGTCGCATATGCGTGCGGCCGGCAAGGACGTGCTCGACGCCATCCGCAAGGAGAAGGCGCTGTCGGACGATCTGCGCGCCAAGCTGAAGGCGGAAATCGACGCCTTCGCCAAGACCTTTGCTTGAACGAAGCCGATTGGGTTGGATCAGGTTTGAAGCATGCCTTCATTAAAAGACCTTCGTAACCGTATCGCCTCGGTCAAGGCGACGCAGAAGATCACCAAGGCGATGCAGATGGTCGCCGCGGCGAAGCTGCGTCGCGCGCAGGAAGCGGCGGAAGCGGCGCGCCCCTATTCGGAGCGGATGGGCGCGGTGCTGGCCAACATCACCCAGGCGATCGGCGGCGGCGGCGATGCCCCGGCACTGATGACCGGCACCGGCAAGGATGACGTGCATCTGCTGGTCGTCTGCACCGCCGAGCGCGGCCTGTGCGGCGGCTTCAATTCGCAGATTGCCCGCCTCGCCCGCGACCACATCCGCAAGCTCTTGGCCGACGGCAAGCAGGTCAAGATCATCTGCGTGGGCAAGAAGGGCTTTGATATCTTGCGTCGCGACTACGCGTCGCTGGTGCTCGACCGTGTCGACCTGCGCGAGGTCAAGACACTCGGCTTCGTCAATGCCGATGCGATTGCCAGAAAGATCATCCACCTGTTCAATGAGGGTGGCTTCGACGTCTGCACGCTGTTCTATTCGCAGTTCAAGTCGGTGATCAGCCAGATTCCGACCACGCAGCAGATCATTCCGGCGGGTATTGCTTCCGCTCCAGCCGCGGCCGCGGACGGTGGCAATGCCGTCTATGAATATGAGCCGGAGCCGGGCGAGATCCTCTCCGATCTCATTCCTCGCAACATCTCGGTCCAGGTTTTCCGCGCGCTGCTCGAAAACGCAGCCGGCGAAATGGGCGCCAAGATGAGCGCCATGGACAACGCGACGCGCAATGCCGGCGACATGATCAACAAACTGTCGATCACCTACAACCGCCAGCGGCAGGCGCAGATCACCAAGGAACTGATCGAAATCATTTCGGGCGCCGAGGCGCTCTAGGCGCGACCGCCAGAGGGTCATCGGCCTTCTGCTGGAGCGTGAGAAACAAAGGACGAAAAGGGTAAAGACGATGGCGAAAGCAGCGACCCCCAAGACGGCAGCCCCGAAGACCGCCGCAAAGGCGGCACCGGCGAAGGCTCCGGCAGCAGCGGCCAAGGCCGCTCCGGCCAAGAAGGCGGCCGCGCCCGCAAAGGCGGCAGCGCCGGTCAAGGCAGCCGCAGCCAAGACGCCGGCGGTTTCCGTCAAGAAGACCGGCGTGGTCGGCAAGGTTCGCCAGGTCATCGGCGCCGTTGTCGACGTGCAGTTCGGCGAGCACCTGCCGGCCATCCTGAACGCGATCGAGACGGTCAATGTCGGCAACCGCCTGGTGCTCGAAGTTGCCCAGCATCTCGGCGAAAACACCGTGCGCTGCATCGCCATGGACTCGACCGAAGGTCTGGTCCGCGGCCAGGACGTCTATGACACCGGCGCGCCGATCACCGTGCCGGTCGGCCCGGGCATGCTCGGCCGCATCATCAACGTCATCGGCGAGCCGGTCGACGAAGAAGGCCCGGTCGACGGCATCGAGATGCGCGCCATCCACCAGCCGGCGCCGTCCTATGTCGAGCAGTCGACGGAAGCGCAGATCCTGATCACCGGCATCAAGGTTCTCGACCTGCTGGCCCCATACGCCCGCGGCGGCAAGATCGGCCTGTTCGGCGGTGCCGGCGTCGGCAAGACGGTGCTGATCCAGGAACTGATCAACAACGTCGCCAAGGCGCATGGCGGCTTCTCGGTGTTCGCCGGCGTTGGCGAGCGCACCCGCGAAGGCAACGATCTCTACCACGAGTTCATCGAATCCGGCGTCAACAAGAAGGGCGGCGGCGAAGGTTCCAAGGCGGCACTGGTCTATGGCCAGATGAACGAGCCGCCAGGCGCCCGCGCCCGCGTCGGCCTGACCGGACTGACGGTCGCCGAATATTTCCGCGACCAGGGCCAGGACGTGCTGTTCTTCGTCGACAACATCTTCCGCTTCACGCAGGCGGGTTCCGAAGTGTCGGCTCTGCTCGGACGTATTCCTTCGGCCGTGGGCTATCAGCCTACGCTCGCCACCGACATGGGCGCGCTGCAGGAACGCATCACCACGACGACCAAGGGCTCGATCACCTCGGTGCAGGCGATCTACGTACCGGCCGACGATTTGACCGACCCGGCGCCGGCGACCTCGTTCGCCCACCTTGACGCGACGACCGTGCTCAACCGCGCGATCTCGGAAAAGGGCATCTACCCGGCCGTCGACCCGCTGGACTCGACCTCGCGCATGCTCGACCCGCTGGTCGTCGGCGACGAGCACTATGGCGTCGCGCGCCAGGTGCAGTCGATCCTTCAGCGCTACAAGTCGCTGCAGGACATCATCGCCATCCTGGGCATGGACGAGCTCAGCGAAGAGGACAAGCAGACGGTGGCCCGCGCCCGCAAGATCGAGCGCTTCCTGTCGCAGCCGTTCTTCGTCGCCGAAGTGTTCACGGGTTCGCCGGGCAAGCTCGTCGACCTCGCCGACACCATCAAGGGCTTCAAGGGCCTCTGCAATGGCGACTACGATCATCTTCCGGAAGCTGCCTTCTACATGGTCGGCGGCATCGAGGAAGCGGTCGAGAAGGCACAGCGCCTGGCGGCCGAAGCGGCATAAAGAAGCGAAAAGAAGCGAATAGGGAGTAGCGAGTAGGGCGTATGTATGAGTCGGCGATAGTTCCTGAACTATTCGCTACTCACTATTCCCTACTCGCTAGATTGGCATGGCTGAAGCTTTCAAATTCGAACTGGTTTCGCCGGAGCGCCTGCTGGTTTCCGAGCAGGTCGAATCCGTCGTCATTCCGGGCGCCGAAGGTGAGATGACCGTGATGGCGCATCATGCACCGGTCATGACCACGATCAAGCCGGGTGTCGTCACGCTGAAGACCGTGGCAGGCCAGGAAGAGCGCTATGTGGTGTTCGGCGGCTTTGCCGATATCGTGCCTTCCGGCTGCACGCTGCTGGCGGAATCCGCCGTGGCGGTGAAGGATGTCGATCGCACCGATCTCGCCCGCCGCATCCAGGAAGCCAAGGAAGACGCCGCCGACGCCAAGGACGACCAGACCCGCAGCAAGGCCGAACAGTTCCTTAGCCAGCTCACCACGCTGGAAAGCGCTATTCTGCCGGCCTAGAGCATCCCTACTATCCCAAGCTGGCGCGCAGCCCTTGGGATGACATGACATTGGTGGCGTAGAAGTAGCGTGTGGTAGCGATCCTTCGCGCCCCCCTCTGTCCTGCCGGACATCTCCCCCACAAGGGGGGAGATCGGCAGCTCAGGTGTCGGCGCAAACTCTGCAATGTTGGAGATTAGCGAAAGCCGCTGTGACGGCCAATCTCCCCACCTGTGGGGGAGATGTCCGGCAGGACAGAGGGGGGCGCTATCCCGCCGGCGCTAAGGTTCTACACCCCTTACGCTCAAATGTTCCGGCGGTTGTCCCCAGCGTAACTGGGTCTAGCCGGAGCTCATGATTGCTTGCTCCCAATGCCGAGCGCGGCCAGTGCGAGCGCCGGGCCGCCCTGCTTGAAGTGGACGAGATGGGTGGCCACGAACTCGATCAGCGTCTGGCGCTCGGCGTGGTCCTTGGCGAAGCCGGCGAGATCGAACACCGCTGCTACTGTCGCTTCCGTCGGCAGGTCGCGGCTGAAAAGCGCCGCCAGCGCGGTATCCAGCGGATCGGTGAAATGGCCCTCCGGCAAGGTCTTGCCGCGCGCCGCGCAGGCGGCGATCCAGGCGGCGATCACCAGAGTCAGATGCTCAGGCAAGGCGCCGGCTTCAAGCCGTGCGACAGCGGACGCAACAATGCGCTGCGGCAGTTTCTGGCTGCCGTCATTGGCGATCTGCGCTGTACGGTGCGCGAGCGCCGTGTTCGAAAACCGCTCGGTGAGTTCCGCCGTGTAGGCGCTTGTATCGAGCCCGGCATCCTCAGGCAGCGTTGAAATGGCTTCGGCCCACAGGGCATCGACGAACTGCCGGATCGCCGGATCGGCGAAGGCTCGGTCGACCGTCGCGTGGCCGCTGAGCAGGCCGAGATAGGCGATGGCCGAATGCGAGCCGTTGAGCAGCCTCAGCTTCATGTCCTCGAAGGGGCCGACATCACCGACCATGGTGACGCCGAACTTTTCCCAGGCCGGCCGTCCCGCCGGAAAATTGTCTTCGACCACCCATTGGCAGAATGGTTCTGTCATCACCGGCCAGGCGTCGTTGAGCCCAAGCTCAACAGCGATGCGCGCCCGGTCAGCCTCGGTGGTCGCCGGCACGATGCGATCGACCATGCTCGAGGGGAAAGCCACTTCGTCGGCGACATGCCGGCCGAGGTCAGCGTCGCGCCGGGTGGCGAATTCGACCAGCAGCCGGTGCAGCGTGGCGCCGTTGGCCGGAAGGTTGTCGCAGCAAAGCACCGTGAACGGCGGGACACCGGCGGTGCGGCGGCGCGCCAACGATTCGGTGAGGAAACCATGCGCCGTTTTCGGACGTTGCGGGTTCGCCAGATCGTGAACGATGTCGGGATGGGCTGTGTCGAGGTTGCCGTCGGCGGCCCTGAGATAGGCTTTTTCGGTGATCGTCAGCGTGACGATAAGCGTGCGCGGATCGGTCAGCGCGGCCAGCACCGCGCCCGGATCCTCCGGTGCCACCAGCATCGACTGGATCGAGCCTATGACGCGCAGGCTCTCACTGCCGCTGCTTCTCACCGCCAGCGTGTAGAGCCCGTCCTGCGGCGCCAGCGCGTCGCGTGTGTCGGCACTGCGCAAGGAGACGCCGACAATGCCCCAGCCGGTCTCTCCGGCCGCCAGGCAGTCGTCGACATAGGTCGCCTGGTGCGCACGATGAAACGCGCCGACGCCGAGATGGACGATGCCCGGCGCGACGCGGCTGCGATCGTACCGAGGGAGTGCGACTTGCTTCGGCAATGACTGGAGTGCGTTGTCGGACAGATGACCGCTTGTCATGGCATCAAAGGGGCTGACGGAGTTGAGTGCATGGATATGTTCCTGCGCGGCGGATCGCACGCGGCGTAACACCTGTTTCCTGGCTCGGCAAGGACGCCAATTCCCGGCAACAACGTTGACATCATTCCTGCTCGACCGTACCGATACCGGCCCTGGGAGGAGCCGCTTTTCGATGATCGCGCTGACCGATCCGGATCTGCTGTTCCCGGCCGAAGCGCATTTGCGTTCGCTGGCCCGTGATCTCTACGCCGGGGTGAAAGATCTGCCGATCGTCAGCCCGCACGGTCACACCGATCCGCGCTGGTATGCGCTGAACGAGCCATTCCCGGATCCCGCGCAATTGCTCATCGTACCGGATCACTACATTTTCCGCATGCTGTTCAGCCAGGGCGTTCGCCTCGAGGATCTTGGTGTGCCGACGCTGGACGGCGCGCCCGTGGAGACCGACGGCAGGGTCATCTGGCGGCGCTTTGCCGAGCACTACTATCTGTTTCGCGGCACGCCGACCCGGTTGTGGCTCGACCATGTGCTGGCCCATCTGTTCGGCATCGACGAGCCGCTGAGTGCGGCAACAGCCGACCGGCATTACGACACCATCGCTGCCCTGCTGCAGCGCGACGAGTTCCGCCCCCGCGCTCTGTTCGAGCGCTTCACCATCGAGGTCATCGCGACGACCGAGGGCGCGCTCGACGATCTCAAATGGCACAAAGCGATCCGCGACAGCGGCTGGCAAGGCCGTGTCGTTACCGCCTACCGGCCGGACGCGGTCGTCGATCCCGATTTCGAGGGTTTTTCCGCCAATCTCGATCGGCTTGGCGAGATCACCGGCTGCGACACTGGCAGTTGGGCCGGCTATCTCGACGCGCATCGCCAGCGTCGCGCCTTCTTCAAGAGCTTTGGCGCGACCTCGTCCGACCACGGCCATCCGACGGCGGAGACCGCCAATCTTTCCGATGCCGCCGCCACCGAGTTGTTCAGCCGCATCCGCCGTGGCTCGGACGATGAGCGCGAGCGCAAACTATTTTGCGCCCAGATGCTGACCGAAATGGCCAAGATGAGCCGCGACGACGGGCTGGTGCTGCAGGTCCATCCCGGCTCCTGGCGCAATCATTCGCCGGCTATTTTTGAGAAATTCGGGCGCGACAAAGGCTTCGATATCCCGACCCGAGCCGACTATGTGACGGCGCTTAAGCCGCTGCTCGACTGCGTCGGACTGGAGCGTGATCTCACCATCATCCTCTTCACGCTCGACGAAACAAGCTATGCGCGCGAACTGGCGCCGCTGGCCGGCGTCTATCCGGCGCTGAAGCTCGGGCCGGCCTGGTGGTTCCACGACAGTCCCGAAGGCATGCGCCGGTTCCGCGAGATGACCACCGAGACGGCCGGCTTCTACAACACCGTCGGTTTCAACGACGACACCCGCGCCTTTCCGTCCATACCGGCCCGCCACGATGTGGCGCGGCGGGTCGACTGCGCCTATCTCGCGCGCCTCGTTGCCGAGCACAGGCTGCGCGAGGACGAGGCACACGAACTGGCCGGGGAGCTGGCCTACACCCTTGCCAAAAGAGCCTATCGGCTATGACGACGAAGACCGACCTCTCCGCCTTCAGCCTCGCCGGCAAGCGCATCCTTGTCACCGGTGCCAACACCGGCATTGGCCAGGGCATTGCCGTGTCGATCGCGCGCGCCGGCGGCACCGTCGTCGGTGTCGGCCGCTCGGCGATGGACGATACGGCGCAGAAGATCGCCGCGGCGGACGGACAGTTCGAAGCGGTCAACTGCGATCTTGCCGACCATGCCGCCGCACAGGCGATGCTCGACAGCGTCTGGGAGGAAACCGGGCCGCTCGACGGGTTGGTCAACAATGCCGGCATCATCCGCCGCGCCGATGCGGTCGATTTCTCGGAGGCCGATTGGGATGACGTCACCGACGTCAATTTGAAGACGGTCTTTTTTCTCAGCCAGAGTTTTGCCAGGCGTGTGCTGGCCGAGCCGGGACGGTGCGGCAAGATCGTCAACATCGCCTCGGTGCTGAGCTTCCAGGGCGGCATCCGCGTTGCCTCGTACACAGCCTCGAAACATGGCGTGCTTGGCATCACCCGACTGCTCGCCTGCGAGTGGGCGGCAAAAGGCATCAATGTCAACGCCATCGCGCCCGGCTATGTCGAAACCAACAACACCGAGGCATTGCGCGCCGATCCCGAGCGCAGCGCCGCCATCCTGGCGCGCATTCCGGCCGGGCGCTGGGGTGGGCCGGAAGACATCGGCGACGCCGCCGTCTTCCTGTTGGCGCCGGCGTCCAACTACATGCATGGCGCCGTGGTGCCGGTGGATGGCGGCTGGCTGGCGCGATAGGAGTGGCAATGACCGAAGCAAAGATCTTTGCGCATGCGGGCGAGGGCGCCTGGACGCCGACCCCGGACGGCAACCGCAGGCGGGTTGTGCTGCACACCGACGAGTTGATGATGGTCGAGTTCGGCTTCGACAGAGGCGGCGTCGGCGCGCTGCATTCGCACCCGCATGTCCAGGCGAGTTATGTCGCCGAAGGCCGCTTCGAGGTAACCATCGACGGCAGGAGCGAAATCCTGGCAGCGGGCGGCAGCTTCATCGTCCCGTCAAATCTGGTCCATGGCGTCAAGGCGCTGGAGGCCGGGCGTCTGGTCGACAGTTTTACCCCGCACCGCGCCGATTTCCTGGACTGATACAGTCTTCATCAATGGTTCCAAAACGAAAATGCCCGCGCCTCCGGAGAGGCGCGGGCGTGTTGCCTGGGCGCTTGTGGCGCCGCGGTACTCAAAACATCACCGCAGGGTCGGGACGGTGCCGCAAGATGGTGAAAATAGATTTAACAGGGCTGGATTAGCCCCGCTTTATCGGCCAAGCAGGACGGCAGGTCTTTGGCGAGTCGAATGCCGGCGGAACGAATCGCGCGGGCGGACTCAACCATGCATCCGCTTCAACAGCAGGCGACAAGGTGATGCAGATATCGGCGGCGAGCGCCCCGGCGCAGGATCCCAAGCGGCGCGTCTTGAAGGATGTGTTCGGCTTCGACGACTTTCGTCCCGGCCAGGCCGATGTGATGGAGGCATTGCTGGCCAGGCGTCATGTGCTGGCCGTCATGCCGACGGGCGCGGGCAAATCGCTCTGCTACCAGGTTCCGGCGCTGGTTCTGGGCGGACTCACCATTGTCGTTTCGCCGCTGGTGGCGCTGATGCAGGACCAGGTCGCGGCATTGCGTCTTGCCGGCGTCGCCGCCGACACGATCAACTCCTCGATCGAGCGCGATGCCAATATCGGGGCATGGCGCCGCGTCGCGGCGGGCCAGACGCGCCTGCTCTATCTTGCGCCGGAGCGGCTGATGACCGCGCGCATGCTCGAGGCGCTGGCCAGGCTCGATGTCCGGCTGATCGCCGTCGACGAGGCGCATTGCATCTCGCAATGGGGGCCGGCGTTCCGACGCGAATATGAAGAGTTGTCGCGGCTGCGTGATATTTTCCCCGATGTGCCGATCATTGCGCTGACGGCGACCGCAGACGAGGCCACGCGCACCGACATCGAAACGCAATTGTTTGCCGGGCGCGTCGAAACCGTAGTGCTGGGTTTCGACCGGCCGAACATCAAGCTTGGCATCGAGGCCAAGCAGGACAGCAAGCGCCAGTTGCTGGGCTTCGTCCAGCGTCATGAAGGCCGCAGCGGCATCGTCTATTGCCTGTCGCGCAAGAAGACGGAGGAGATGGCGGCGTTCCTCGACAAAAACGGCGTCACCGCCTTGGCCTATCATGCCGGCATGAGCAAGGAGGCGCGGGATGCCAATCAAAACGCTTTCATGACCTTGTCCGGCGTCGTCATGGTGGCGACCATCGCCTTCGGCATGGGCATCGACAAGCCGGATGTCGCCTATGTCTTCCACACCGATCTGCCGGGCAGCCTGGAGGCCTACTATCAGGAAATCGGCCGTGCCGGCCGCGACGGGCGGGCGGCCGAGGCGCATATGCTGTTCGGTCTCGGCGACATCCGCATGCGCCGGCTTTTCATCGACGACGAGGACGCGCCGGTGGAGCACAAAAGGCGTGCCCATGGCCGGCTCAACACACTGATCGGCTATTGCGAGACGGCCGAGTGCCGCCGCCAGATCCTGCTTGGCTATTTCGGCGAAGAAGCAACGCCTTGCGGCAATTGCGACACCTGCCTCGACCAGGCGCCGCGCGCCGATGGCGGGGCGGAGGCGCGGATCATCCTCGCTGGGATCGCCCAGACCGGCGAACGCTTCGGCGCTGGTCATGTCGTCGACATTCTGCTCGG
Organism: Mesorhizobium sp. P3_B5; assembly: GCF_056402815.1. NCBI lineage: Bacteria > Pseudomonadati > Pseudomonadota > Alphaproteobacteria > Hyphomicrobiales > Phyllobacteriaceae > Mesorhizobium > Mesorhizobium sp. P3_B5. Next base: position 28,195 of record NZ_JBFUGR010000015.1, read on the forward strand.
CCATGACACCGAAAAGGTGCTGGCCAGGGGGCACCAAAGGCTGGCCAGCTTCGGGACCGGATTGGCGCACAAGAAGGACTTCTGGCTGTCGCTGATCCGCCAGCTTGTCGCGAACGGTTTCCTGGTACCGGATCCGGGCGGCCATGGTGGCCTTGCCATCGCCGAAAAGGGCCATGCGCTTGGCCGCGGCGAGGTGGCGTTCCAGTATCGCGTCGAGATGCGCACGCGCGCCGCACGCGGCAAGGCCCGCGCCGGCCAGAGCCCCCAGGGCGAAAATGTGGATGCGTCGCTGCTCGCCGCGCTCAAGACGCTGCGGCTGCGTCTGGCGAAGGAACGCCAGGTGCCGGCCTATGTGGTCTTCTCCGATCGCACGCTGATCGACATGGCCGAGCGCCGTCCGCATGATCTCGACGCCTTCGCCGAGGTCAACGGCGTCGGTGCGGCGAAGCTCAAGGAGTTCGGCCAGGTTTTTCTGGGCGCGATCGCCGCGCACCAATCCGGCGGATCGGCTTGAAGGCTCTGTCAGGCAAGCGGCATATGAGCCCGAGGATTGGAATGGTCTTTAGGGCTGCCAGACCGTCTCCACCGGAAACAGGGAGCGCGCGACGCTGAAAGCCGGCGGCGGGGATATCCGGTTCGTAGAAGCGGCGCCCAATTCGGGCCGCCTTTTCCGGCGCCGCCGCAGCAATAGGCTTGGCATTCTCCAGGGTCTCAATAGTGCGCGTAGCCGCTCAACGCCCACGTTTTAACTACCAACTCGCGATCGATGCGCCAGCCTGGCAGCGCTATTCCGGCAGCCGGCCTTTCGCAAACCTTCCGAAAGCAGAGCCACATCGGCCGCACGGCTAGTTGAAACGACGTCGGCGAGATTGGAAATTCGTTGGCCAGGATCGAGCGCGAGAATTCGGCTCACCACCTTTTGCGCGTCCTCGGTTCGGCCGGCGTGAGCATAGCTTGCAGCCGCATAGCGCAACGACCCCAAAAAGTCCGGCTTTTCCCGCAACGACCTTTCAGCCCAAGAGGATGCCTCCTCAAATCGACCAGCGAAGAGATGAGCCACTGCAACCGCATTCTGCATATCGAACATGAGCGGGTCGACTGGGCTCATACGTATCGCAGTCGCCAGATGCTGGAGTGCGGTTTCCGTATCGCCGAGGTCGACTCTGACCCAGCCGCTGAATAGCCACGCGGTAGCCAGGTTCGGATTGAGCGCGAGCGCGCGATCAATGAACGCTGCCCCGCTATTGTTGTCGCCCACGACGAAGGCGAGCGCGCTTCCGCCGAGGGAGAGCGCAACGGCGTCATCCCTGCCCAAATCCACTGCCTTCAGAGCCAGGCGTTCCGTCTCGGCGGCTTCCTGCTTGCGATCCGTCATCCAACCGTTCGCCTTGCGGATGACGCCACACCAGGCGGCCATGCCGTATGCCGAGGCGAATTCAGGGTCGAGTTCGATGGCTTTGTAAAACAACGGGAGGGCGTTTGCGGTGGATTCCCTGGTCAACTGGTGGAGGCTTGCTATCCCGCGCAGATAGTAGTCGTAAGCGTCAAGGTGCTCGGTCGGCTTGCGCTTGGCCCGCTCGATCTCTGCCTGTTCCAGCTTCGGAGCGATCGCTCCGACGACGCTCCGGGTCACTTCCTCCTGCAGGTCAAAAACGTCCTCCAGCCCGCCGTCGAAACGGTCGGCCCATAGATGTGCACCCGTTGCCGCATCGATAAGCTGCCCGGTGACGCGCACCTTGCTCGCCGCCTTGCGCACGCTCCCTTCAAGCACGTAGCGCACACCAAGCTCGCGTCCGACCTGCTTAATGTCCACTGCCCGGCCCTTGTAAGTAAAGCTCGAGTTGCGCGCGATGACGAACAGCCAGCGCGTCCGGGACAGCGCGGTGATGATCTCCTCCACCATGCCGTCAGCGAAGTAGCCCTGCTCGGGGTCGCCACTTAAGTTGTCGAATGGCAAGACCGCGATGGACGGTTTTTCGGGAAGCGTCAGCGTATCCCTTGTCGAGAATGCCGAAGTGGGTTTTGCTCGACTGACCCGATAGGCGCGCACCGCCTCCACGATGTTGTGGACCTGATGGCTACCGAGGTCGGTGTAGGCATAGTCTAGTTTGCCTTTGACCTGCTCGTAGACGTTGCGCGCGACGCAGACGCCGCCAGGTTCTGCAAGCTTCTCGAGCCGCACGGTGATGTTCACACCATCACCGTAGATCGTATCGTCCTCTGCAATCACGTCCCCCAAGTTCACGCCCATACGGAAAGTCATGCGCTTGTCTTCGGGCAAACTTGCATTGTGAGCGGCCAATCCCTCCTGGGCTTCGACCGCGCACTGCACCGCGTGGACTGCGCTGGCAAATTCGACAAGAAGGCTGTCGCCAGCGGAACCGACGATGTGTCCGCGCAACTCTGTGATCTTGGGCTCGATCACTTCGGCGCGAAGCCTCTTCAGCTGCGCAAGCGTGCCACCCTCGTCGGCTCCCATGAGGCGGCTGTAGCCGACGACGTCGGCAGCAAGGATTGCGGTGAGGCGTCGCTCCATGCTTGTGTCCTGCCTCTTCCATAGGTCGAAGCTCCGGGCGGCGAGCGTATTCTAGTCCTACCTCGAATGCGAGCGTGCAGTGCCGGCGCCAGCAGCGATCAACTCACCACGTCCCTTTGGCCATTCCTCACATGGCGTGGTTTATGGTCCGATCGTGGGTGCTGCCGAAGGGCTACTCTGGGGTCAAGTCACGACATCAGACCTTGGAGGTTGAAGGTCCGCTATCGTTCTTCCCTGACGACAAGACCTACTGCTTCCGGCCCCAGAGCGGACAGGCTCTACGCGCTCAAGAAAGACCGCTGGAGAGCGTGAAAGGGGGTTGGCGGCTTGCAAGGGCACCGACCACCTATCAAACACCGCTGTCGGGCGTTTGTCGGGGCGACGGCAAGCAATTGCTAGCTGATCGCACGTCGCCAGGCGTCGTTATCGCCGGTCCTTGATGGTCGCCGAAGATGTTTGCGCGTGGGTCCATCCGCAGGAAGTCAGAAAAAATCTGGCGCGATTTCGAAGCAAGGTAACTTGAGAATGGTACCCCTCCCCAGCCGCAAATCAGGACCGCCCCCCGATTGAGTAGAGGGGACCAGCGAGACGGTTGCCGGTATGCGTGAAGCACGTTGATAGGTGTATGGCCTGGCCATACTGCTAAGGCACTATTCGGCAATCCGCCCCGGGGGCCGACAGCGCCTTTTCCTACGAAGCGAGGAAACTCGGGAAATTTCTCATCTTGCCACGGTAACGAAAAGATAAAACTGAAATCGGCGGGGTCAGTTTGGGGGTTACGGTTTTATTTCGGGAAATTTTGAACAACTTCAGTGTTGTATGGCGGAGAGGGAGGGATTCGAACCCCCGATGGGCTTGCACCCATGCCGCATTTCGAGTGCGGTGCATTCGACCACTCTGCCACCTCTCCGCGGTCATGGTCGGCCGTTGCCGGCGCGGCGCACTAGATAACGGCTGCTTCGGCAGGTTACAAGGCCCAATCTGCCTGTTGTCCGGCTTCTTCGGCAAGGCAGCGTTTCTGCGGCGTGAGAACGCAAGGCGCCTTGCCGTTTCGGGGGGGCTTGCATGGCGTGGATGGTGGGAAGCCGCAAACGGCCGGCTCAGGGGCGTTTGTCCTGGCCGATTGCCTTGACTTCACCGCAACCTTCGGTTAGGGACAGCGCGCAATCGGCGTGGAGGGTTCTTCCGCGCCGCTTGTTTTTTGAACCCGCAGACTGACAAAAAGACGGCCGAACCGCCAACGCGGTTCATCAAGGCCGACCGAACAGCGAAAGGCAAAAAATGTTCGCAGTCATTAAAACGGGTGGCAAGCAGTATCGCGTTGCCGCCAACGATCTCCTGAAGATCGAAAAACTCGAAGCCCAGGTCGGCGATATCGTCGAAATCGGCAGCGTGCTCGCGCATGGCGAGGGCGACAATGTCACCTTCGGCGCGCCGTTTGTCGATGGCGCGATGGTCACCGCCGAAGTCGTCGAACAGGGCAAGAACCGCACCGTCATCGCTTTCAAGAAGCGCCGCCGGCAGAATTCGCGCCGCAAGATCGGCCATCGTCAGCTTTTGACCACCGTGCGGATCGCCGAGATCCTGCTGGCTGGCGCCAAGCCGACGAAGACGGCAGCGGTCAAGGCTCCGAAGAAGGAAGCCAAGGCTGAGGTCGCCCCCGAGGCGAAGGCCGAGGCAGCGCCGAAGGAGGCCAAGGCCAAGAAGGAAGCCAAGGCAGAGGCTGCCCCGAAGGCAGAGGCCAAGGCCGCTGAAGCCGCCGCCGCGCCGCTGTTCAAGGCGCCGAAGGGCGAGCCGGACGACCTGACCGTGATCAAGGGCATCGGCCCGGTCGCCGCCAAGGACCTTGCCGAGCAGGGCATCATCACCTTCGCGCAGCTGGCCAAGCTGTCGGACAAGGATGTCGCCAAGATCGACGAGCACATGCCGTTCAGCGCCGAGCAGATCAGCGACTGGCGCGAGCAGGCCAAGGAACTGGCGAAGAAGTAAAACGAACCGGCGACAAGGTCGCCGGATCGGACTTGAAACGGAACGCGAACGCGTTCATAAGACCATTCAAGCGCCCTCGAGGGCGCATCGGAGTTAGTTAGATGGCACACAAGAAAGCTGGCGGCTCGTCGCGCAACGGTCGCGACTCGCATTCCAAGCGCCTGGGCGTGAAGAAGTTCGGCGGCGAAGCCGTGATTCCGGGCAACATCATCATTCGTCAGCGCGGCACCACGTGGCATCCCGGCGTCAATGTCGGCATGGGCACGGATCACACCCTTTTTGCGCTCGAGACTGGCGCAGTCACCTTCAACAAAAAAGCCAACGGCCGAACCTACGTATCGGTCAATCCGATCGCCAAAGCCGCGGAGTAGCCGGTTCCGTACGAGAACACCGGCACCCATCTCGGGAACCGGTGTCTGGCCAAGCCAGGAAATGGATCAGGGGAGATGGGTTTCCATCTCCCCTTTTTCTTGTGCCTGGAGGACTGACATGGTTGCCGAAGCGGAAGACACGGAAGACGAAAGTTACGCGATAGACTGCCCGGTGCTGGCCACCGAGCGGCTGGTGATGCGTGCACCGCGTGAAAGCGATATCGGCCAACTGGCCGCACTCGCCGACAATCGTCATGTCGCCGAAATGCTGGCCCGCATGCCGCACCCCTATGGCGAGGCGGAGGCGCGCGCCTTTCTTGCCATGACGGCGTCGCGCCGGGCGGGGATCGCCTTTGCGCTGACGCTGGCGGGAACCGACACCTTCGTCGGCTGCGCCGGCCTCAACACCACCGATCGCGGGCTGGAACTCGGCTACTGGATCGGCGAACCCTTCTGGAAGCGCGGCTATGCGACCGAGGCCGCGCACGCGCTGGTCGACCTCGCCTTCCAGAGGACGACGATCCAGGTGCTGCATGCATCGACGCGGGTCATCAATCCGGCCTCGCGGCGGGTCATCCACAAATGCGGCTTCCAGTATGCCGGCCAGGGCATGCTGAACTCGATCGTCGCCGGCCAGGTGCCGGTCGAGCGCTATCGCCTCGATCGCAAGACCTGGACCAGCCTCAGGAATTGGGTCCACTTCTGATGTATGCGGATCACGCCGGTCAGGCTGTCTCGAGCCAGACCGGCAGATGGTCGGAACCGACCGCTTGTCGGTCGACCCACAGACGCTTCAGCGATCCGGCGAGCGAGGCCGAGGTGAAGACATAGTCGATGCGTTTGTGGCGGCTCGCATCGTCGGGCCGTTTGGGATCGACCCAGGTGACGAGATCGGGCGTGTCGAGGCGCTGGGCGGCGTCGACGGCGAGATCGGCGGTCAGCGGCATGCCGAACTCATGATCCGGGCGGCCGGCAAGTTCGACATATTCGGGCGATCCGGGCAGCATGTTGAAGTCGCCGAGCACGATGAAGGCCTCGGGATAGGGCAGGTCCGGCAGACCGATCTCGGGAATGCCCGACAGGCCGCCGCCCTCGAGCGCATAGTTCAACAGGCGCTGGCGCAGGAAACGGATCTGGCTGGTGCGTTCGACCGGACTGCGGTGGTCGAGATGAGTGGAGTAGAAACGGATGAAACCGAGCGGCGTCTCGATCAGCGCCTCCAGCGCCCCGCGCTGGAAGTTCATCGCCTCGAAACTGCGGCTGCGCGGCAAAAGCAGGTTGCGCGACAGATGAATGGGAGTTTTCGACAGCACCATGTTGCCGAGTTGGAAGGTGGTCGTCAGCGCCCGGCCGTTCTCGATGCGCGAGCCGACATTGACCTCGAAATTGCTGCCATAGGCGGCGAAATATTCAGGCAGCGCCTCGCCGATCTCGGCCACCATGTCACGATTGCCGTTCCTGGGGTTGTTGCGGGTGACCTCCTGCAGCGCAATCACGTCGGCGCCGCGCACGGCGTCGGTGATCCGGCCGACGTCGTATTGCCCATCGAGACCGATGCCATACTGGATGTTGTAGGTTACAACCCGCATTCCACATCTCCCCGGCCCGGGCAAATTGCAACAGCGCCGCAAAAATCGCGCGGCGCCGTCGTCGCAAAACGGCCTCGCCCTTCGCCCCACCTTGGTTTAGAGCAGTGCCGAGGGTTAGAGCAATGCCGCAAGGCCAATAGAGAAACTACGAAATCCGATGAAATTTCTCGATCAAGCCAAAGTTTACATCCGCTCCGGCGACGGCGGCGCCGGTTCGGTGTCGTTCCGGCGCGAAAAATTCATCGAGTTCGGCGGGCCGGATGGCGGCGATGGCGGCCGTGGCGGCGATGTCTGGCTGGAGGCCGTCAACGGCCTGAACACGCTGATCGACTATCGCTACCAGCAGCATTTCAAGGCCAAGACCGGCATTCACGGCATGGGCCGCAACATGACCGGCGCCAAGGGTGCCGACGTGACGCTGAAAGTTCCGGCGGGAACCCAGGTCTTTGCCGAGGACAATGAGACGCTGATCTGCGACCTGACCGTGGTCGGCCAGCGTTATCTGCTGGCCAAGGGCGGCAATGGCGGTTTTGGCAACCAGCATTTCAAGACTTCGACCAATCAGGCGCCGCGCCGCGCCAATCCCGGCCTGCCGGGCGAAGAGCTCAACATCTGGCTGAGACTCAAGCTGATCGCCGATGCCGGCCTGGTCGGCCTGCCCAATGCCGGCAAGTCGACCTTCCTGGCGGCGGTTACGGCTGCCAAGCCGAAGATCGCCGACTATCCCTTCACCACACTGCATCCCGGCCTCGGCGTCGCGCGCATCGACGCGCGCGAGTTCGTCATTGCCGACATTCCCGGCCTGATCGAAGGCGCGCATGAAGGCGTCGGCATCGGCGACCGATTTCTGGGCCATGTCGAGCGCACGCGTGTGCTGCTGCACCTTGTTTCGGCGCAGGAGGAAGATCCGGGCAAGGCCTATAAGACCGTGCGCGCCGAGCTCGATGCCTATGGCAACGGGCTAATCGAAAAGGTCGAGATCGTCGCCCTTTCCCAGGTCGACATTCTCGATGCCGCCGAACGCAAGAAGAAGGTCGCGGCGCTGAAGCGCGCTGCCGGACGCGCGCCGATGCTGCTGTCAGCCGTCACCGGCGAAGGCGTCGAGGCGGTGCTGCGCGCGCTGATGGCGGTGGTGGGCGAAGCCCGCGCCGCCACTGCGGCTCCGGTCGAGACGCGCTGGGATCGCTAGCATGGCCGCGCAGTCGCTGAAAAAATACCGGCGCATCACCGTCAAGATCGGCTCGGCGCTGCTCGTCGACCGCACGAGCGGCCTGAAGCGCGACTGGCTGGCGTCGCTGGCCGACGACATTGCCGTGCTGGCTGAAGGCGGCGCCGAAATCCTCGTCGTGTCCTCCGGCGCCATTGCGCTTGGCCGCACGATTCTCGGCCTCGGCAAGCGTGCACTGAAACTGGAGGAGAGCCAGGCGGCCGCTGCCGTCGGGCAGATCGCGCTGGCCGGTGCCTGGTCGGATGCGCTGGGCAAGGGCGGCCTGAAGTCGGGCCAGATCCTGCTGACGCTCGGCGACACCGAAGAGCGCCGCCGCTATCTCAATGCCCGCGCGACCATCTCGACGCTGCTCAAGATGAAGGCGGTGCCCGTCATCAACGAGAACGACACCGTGGCGACCTCCGAAATCCGTTATGGCGACAATGACCGGCTGGCGGCGCGGGTGGCGACGATGATGGGCGCCGACCTGCTGGTCCTGCTCTCCGACATTGACGGGCTCTACACGGCACCGCCGGCGCGCGATCCCGACGCGAAGTTCATTCCGATGGTCGACCGCATTACGCCCGATATCGAGGCGATGGCGGGGGCGGCTGCGTCCGAACTGTCGCGCGGCGGCATGCGCACAAAACTCGACGCCGGCAAGATCGCCACCGCCGCCGGCACCGCCATGATCATCACCGCCGGGACGCGGTTGTCGCCGCTGATGGCGATCGAGCGCGGCGAGCGCGCCACCTTCTTCCGGCCGAGCGCCAATCCGGTCAAGGGTTACAAGACCTGGATCGCCGGCCAGCTCGAACCGGCGGGACGGCTGACAGTCGATGCCGGCGCCATCGGCGCGCTTTTGTCGGGCAAGTCGCTGCTGCCGGCCGGCGTCAAACTGGTCAGCGGCAATTTCTCGCGCGGCGATACGGTGGCGATCCTGTCGCCGGAAGGCCGTGAGATCGCGCGTGGGCTGGTTGCCTACGATGCCGCCGATGCCGTAAGGATCGCTGGCCTGAAGACTGCCGAAATTGAAACGGTTCTTGGTTACGAAGCGCGTTCGGCGATGATCCACCGCGATGACCTTGTGGTGAGCCATGCCGGTAACCAAGTAGGGGCCGGTAACCAAGTAGGGGCCGGTGACCAAGTATTGGCCGGTGACCAGAGCGGAGGATGAGCCATGCTGAAGTTGCATGAAAAATCCCGGGATGATACCGCGGCGTTGATGGCCGATATTGGCCGCCGTGCCCGCACTGCTGCCCGACCGCTGGCCATCGCTACCCCAGGTGCCAAGAACGCCGCACTCCTCGCCATGGCCGACGCGATCATCGCCCGCGAGCATGACATTCTCGACGCCAACGCCATCGATGTCTCGAATGGCCATGAATCCGGGCTCTCAGGCTCCTTCATGGACCGGCTGAAGCTCGATCCGGCGCGCATCCGCGCCATGGCCGACGGCATCCGTGAAATCGCCGAACTCAAGGATCCGGTCGGCGACGTCATCGCCGCATGGGACCGGCCGAACGGCCTGCATATCGAACGCGTGCGCACGCCGCTTGGCGTCGTCGGCGTCATCTATGAGAGCCGGCCGAACGTGACGGCGGATGCCGGCGCTCTCTGCCTCAAGGCCGGTAATCCGGTGATCCTGCGCGGCGGCTCGGATTCGCTCAATTCGTCAGCCGCCATCCATGCCTGCCTGGTCGAAGGGCTGAAGGCCGCCGGGCTGCCGGAAGACGCCATCCAGCTGGTGCCGACCACCGATCGCGCCGCCGTCGGCGAGATGCTGAAAGGTCTTGACGGCGCACTCGACGTCATCATTCCGCGCGGCGGCAAAAGCCTGGTCGAGCGCGTGCAGACCGAGGCCCGGGTGCCGGTCTTTGCCCATCTCGAAGGCATCTGCCACCTCTACATCGACCGCTCGGCCAAGCTCGACATGGCGGTCAACATCGCCGTCAACGCCAAGATGCGGCGCACCGGCGTGTGCGGTGCTGCCGAGACTTTGCTGGTCGACCGGGCCGTTGCCTCGACGCATCTGGTGCCGATCCTCGACGCGCTGCGTGCGGCCGGCTGTGAGATCCATGCCGATCTCGAAGTGATGAAGCTGTTCTTCGACGCCAAGCCGGCGATCGATGCCGACTGGGTGACCGAATATCTCGATGCCATCATCGCGGTAAAACTGGTCGACGGCGTTGCCGGGGCGATCGAGCACATCGAGACGTTCTCCTCGCATCACACCGAGGCGATCGTCGCCGAGGATGCGAAGGCGGTGGAGCGCTTCTTCAACGAAATCGATTCGGCAATCCTCCTGCACAACTCCTCGACGCAGTTCGCCGATGGCGGCGAGTTCGGCATGGGCGCCGAGATCGGCATCGCCACCGGCAAGATGCATGCGCGTGGGCCGGTCGGCGTCGAGCAGCTGACCTCTTTCAAATACCGCGTGCGCGGGTCCGGCCAGATACGGCCTTGAGCGATCTTTCGAAGTCCTGGCCGGGCGTCGGGTATCGGCATCTGAAGATGCCGCATGCCGAAAAGGGCCTGGCTGTCGGGCTGTTCGGCGGCTCGTTCAATCCGCCGCATGCCGGCCATGCGCTGGTTGCCGAGATTGCCTTGAGGCGTCTGGCGCTTGACCAGCTGTGGTGGATGGTGACGCCCGGCAATCCGCTGAAGAGCGCGCGCGAGCTGGCGCCGCTCAGCGACCGGCTGCTGCAGTCGGAGCAGATTACCAAGAACCCGAAGATCAAGGTCACCGCCTTCGAGGCCGCCCACCATATCCGCTTCACCGCCGACACGCTGGCGCTGGTCAAGGCGCGCAACCCCGGCGTCGATTTCGTCTGGATCATGGGTGCCGATAGTTTGCGCGATTTCCACCGCTGGCAGCGCTGGCGGCAGATCGTCATGACCTTTCCGATCGCGGTGATCGACCGTCCGGGGGCAACGCTGTCGTTCCTGTCGTCGGTCGTCGCCAAGACCTTCGACTACGCCCGCGTCGACGAAGGTGACGCGCCGCGGCTCGCCCGCATGAAGGCGCCGGCCTGGACCTTTATCCATGGCCCGCGGTCATCGCTGTCGTCGAGCGCGATCCGCAATATGGCAAAGCTGTGATCGGTTCGGGGCCATGATCGATCAGGACCCGCCTGCGGTTCATGCCGTCTGGATCGGCGGGCCGCTCGGGTCGATGCATGTCGCCTGCCTGAAATCCTTCGTCAGGATTGGCCACCGGACGGTGCTGCATGTCTATGACGACCCGACGGATGCACCGGCGGGCGTCGAACTCGCGGATGCGTCAAAGATCCTGCCGCGCGAGCGCATCATCGTCCACAGGAACGGCAGCTATGCGCTGTTTGCCGACATTTTTCGCTACAAGCTGCTTGCCAGCGGGGCCGAGATCTATGTCGACTGCGACATGTATTGCGTGCGGCCTTTGCCGCGCCGTCCCTACATGTTCGGCTGGGAGAGCCAGACCCGCATCAACAATGCGGTGCTGAGCCTGCCTGTCGGTTCGCCGATCTTGCGCGATCTCGCCGAGATGGTGGATCATCCCGAGCGGCTTCCGGAATGGTTTTCATGGACCAAGCGCTTGCGCTTCGGCGCCCGGCGGGCGTTCGGACTGATGAAGGGGTTCGAGAATCTGCCGCATGCCTCGCTTGGACCGCCTTTGCTGACCCATCTGGTGCGCAAGCGCGGCCTCTTGGCCGAAGCCTCGCCGCTGGATGTTTTCTACACCAACATCGAGGGACAGGGCACCCTGCTCGATCCGCAACGGTCTCTCGTAGACCTGATCAGGCCCGACACTTTGGCCATCCACCTCTGGCATGGGTCGCTGCGCAAACTCTCGCTCGCCGATGTGCCGCCGACCTCGCCGCTGGGCGAAATTCTGGCCATGTGAGGATCCGCGCTGCTGGCCGTCCGGCGATGTCGCTTTTGCAGCGGCTTTTCGCTGTGCGGTGGGCGATGGTGCATGAATGCTGGAGAAGGACCACGCCACAATCGATCCGGAGCAAGGCAAGCCGTCGGCGCCGCTGATCGCCATTGCCAGCGTCGTCGTGTCGATGGCGCTGATCGCCGTCGGCAACGGGCTGATGTTCGCCTATATTCCGGTGCGGCTCGGCGCCGAGGGTTTCGATCCGACCTGGGCCGGGTTGATCATCACCGGGCTTTCGGCGGGAGGTCTCGCCGGCTGCATCCTGACCGGACCGCTGGTCAGAAGGGTCGGCCACGCCCGCGCCTTCATGGTGCTGTCGGCGCTGATCGCGCTCTCCAACGCCGCTGTCGGCGCCGGGACGCATCCCATCGTCTGGATTGCAGCGCGGGCTCTTTATGGCTTCTCGATCTGCGGCCTTTTCATTGTCGCGCAGAGCTGGCTGAACGACGCCGTCGCCAACGCCATACGCGGCAGGGTGATGGCGTTCTTCTACGTCGCCTATGTCGCCGGGCTCGGTGTCGGCTACGCGACGCTGGCGCTGGTTGACATCAATACGGCGGAGGCACCGCTGGTCGGCATCGCCTTCACGGCGTTGTCGATCCTTCCCGTCGGCATGACGCGGCTCGCTCAGCCACCGGCGCCGCGGGCGGCATCGGTAGCGCTGCTTCGGGCTTGGCGGATCTCGCCGGTCGGTGTTGCCGGCATGCTGGCCGTCGGCGGCCTGTCGATGGCGATTGCCGGCTTCGCGCCGATCCATGCCACGGCCAAGGGCTACAGCCAGGCCGATGTGGCGCTGCTGCTGTCGGCCATGCCGGTCGGCACGCTGATCCTGCAAATCCCGCTCGGCTGGATCTCCGACCGCACCGACCGCCGCTATGTGCTGATCGCCGCCTCGGCACTTGCCGCCGGTGCGGGAGCGTTTGCCCTCGGTTTCGATGGCGGCGCGCTGGCCGCATTGATCGTCATCTATATCGTCTGGGACGGCGCCTCGGAATCGATCTACTCGCTGGCCAGCGCGCATGCCGCGGACCGCGCCGGCAAGGACGACATGGTGGCGCTGTCCAGTTCGCTGCTGTTTGCCTGGTCGCTGTCGGGTTTTGTCGTGCCCGGCATCGTGACGGCGCTTTCGGCCGTCTACGGTACGCAGGCCTTCATCTATGTGGCGATCGTCATTGCCGCCGGCTTTTGCCTGTTCGTGCTGTGGCGGGTGGCCACCACGCGGGCGGTTCCCGCCACTGAGACCGGCAGCTTCGCGCCGATGACGGCGCAGGCGCCGCTGCCGGTGGAACTCGCCTTCGCGGGCGAAGAGCCGCGCCGCACGGATAACTAGTCCTATTGCCTTGTGGCCGAGGGTTCTTGATACGGCGCTTCCGGCGGCGGCGCGGGCACCGAAATCCCTTCGGCATCGAAGGATTGCTTGGCGCGTTTGGTGAGATCGATCTGGGTGGCGAAGAAATCGGCTGACGAGGTCCAGTAGCGCAAGGTGATGGCGACGGTGCTGTCACCGACGGTGGCGACAAAGGCTATTGGCGCCGGCTCGCGCTTGGCGCGCCGTTCGGCAGCGGCGGTGGCCAGCATCGTCTTTTGGGCAAGATCGATGTCGTTCCAGGAGCCGATGGTCAGCGTTATGTCGCTGCGGCGAACGCCATTGCGCGTATAATTGCGGACCGGTTGGTTCCAGAGCGTCGAATTGGGCGCAAGCATGTAGACGCCGTCGACGGTCCGCAGCCGGGTGGCGAACAGCCCTATTTCCTCGATGATGCCGGAAATGGCGCCGACTTCGACATATTCGCCGATGCGGAAGGGCCGCAACGCCAGCAACATGATGCCGGCGGCGATGTTCTGCAACGTGCCTTGCAGGGCAAGGCCGATGGCGAGGCCGATGGCGCCGATGGCGGCAATGATCGACGCTGTCTGCACGCCGAACTGGCCAAGCACCATGATGACGACGAGGATCAGGATGGCGTAGCGGACGATCTTCGAGAAGAAGTGGCGCAAGGTTGCGTCGAAGCCATGGATGTGGCCGAGGCCGGCGAAGATCGATCGCTCGGCGAGCCCGGCGATGACGTAGCCGACGACCAGCAGGATTATGGCTCCGACGGCCGAGAAGGAATAGGTAACGATCAGCGTGCTGAGTTGCGCAAGGCCTGCTTGCACCGTGAGAAGGGTGTCCTGGGGGTCGATTGGCATGATTGGGAATCCGTGTTGGTCGGCAAGTCGATAACCCTCGCAAGGCGTCCGGGTTCCCATTTTTGTCGAGGCGCGGAACCGCAATACAGGCTCTGCGTTTGCGATGGCGGAGCCTGCCGTCTTGAAACTGCAACGGAACTCTGCCTATCTAAGTGGTGTCACCTGCTTTGAAGGGTGATTTGGTTGTTCTTGCTGCGAAAGGAAATACACTGAGAACAGCACTGCGGAAGAAGGCCGACATCGTGCCTTCGCCGGCCGGGATCAGCGTAAACGACGCCGTGTCCCGCGCCATCAAGACAGTCCTTGCCAGTCTGGAAGACTCCAAGGCCGAAAACATCGTCTCAATCGACATTCAGGGGAAATCGAGCCTCGGCGACTACATGGTCGTCGCGTCGGGCCGATCGCACCGTCATGTCTCGGCTGTCGCCGACCATCTGCTCAAGGCGCTCAAGGATGCCGGTCTTGGCATGGCGCGCGTCGAGGGACTGGCCGGTGCCGACTGGGTCCTGATCGATTCGGGCGACATCATCGTCCATGTCTTCCGCCCCGAAGTCCGCGACTTCTACAATCTTGAAAAGATGTGGCAGGCGCCGGATCTCGAGGAAGAGACCCTCCACTGAGCAGCTTTTGTTTTAGCTGCTTTTCGAGGCGAGGATGAAGATTGCCGTTCATGCTGTGGGCCGGATGAAAGCCGGCCCCGAGAAGCAACTTGCCGACCGCTATTTCGAGCGTTTCGCCAAGAGCGGCCCGGCCGTGGGGTTCGAATTCTCAGGTGTCGTCGAGATTGCTGAGGGACGCGCCCAGACCGCCAATGAGCGTCGCCGCGAGGAAGGCCAGAAGCTGCAGACGCTCTTGCAGCAAGGCAGTGCGCTGATCCTGCTCGACGAGCGTGGCAAAAACCTGTCATCCGAGGATTTCGCCGGGCGCATCGGCCTGTTGCGCGATGGCGGCCGCAAGGCCCTGGTCATCGCCATTGGCGGCGCCGACGGTCACGATCAGTCGCTGCGCGACCAGGCGGAGTTGATGCTGTCGTTCGGCGCGCTGACCTGGCCGCATCAATTGGTGCGTGTGATGCTGGGCGAGCAGCTTTACAGGGCCGCCACCATTCTTTCCGGGCATCCCTATCACCGCTCGTAATCCTGCGAATTTGCCCGAACCGCCCGGATTTCCGCCCCAATGCGCGGCAAGATTGCGCTGAGCAGGGTGGACCTTTCGAACATGGTTGATTGTTCGTTAACGAAGCCGCGCATAGAGTCGGGCTTCAATGTCTGAAGACTGGAAATCAAGAACGAGCTCCTGGCGCGCGCGCTGCGGCATCGCCGCGGCGGCGGTCGCTTTGTCGCTCGGCGCGGTACAGGCCGAAAACACGCTCGACATGGCGCCGGATCCCGATCAGAGCCGGGCCGAATACGAGCAGATTTCGAAAGAGATCACGCTGTCGTCCGAGCGGCTGGGCAAGCTTGCCGCCGACATTGCTGCGGTCAAGAAGGACCATGCCTCGATCACGGCGGCGCTGATCCAGTCGGCGATGACCGAGCAGAAGCTCGGCCAGGACATCGAGGACATCGGCGCCAAGCTGGAAGGGCTGAAAGCGCAGGAGCAGAAGCTGCGCATTTCGCTGCTGGCGCGGCGTGACGTGCTGGCTGAAGTGCTGGGCGCGCTGCAGCGCATGGGCCTCAACCCGCCGCCGGCAATCCTGGTCAAACCCGAAGACGCGCTGTCGTCGGTGCGCAGCGCCATCCTGCTCGGCGCGGTGGTGCCGGAACTGCGCCAGCAGACCGACAGTCTGCTGGCCGATCTCAAGGAACAGTCGCGGGTGACCGCCTCTATCGAGGCCGAGCGGACCCGGCTGACGGCGGCTGTCAGCGAGCAGGCGGCGGAAAAGAAGCGGCTCTCCATGCTGCTCGAAGCCAAGCAGAAGCTCGAGGCGGACACCTGGACGGCGATGGTGGCCGAAAAGCAGCGATCCCAGGCACTTGCGGCCAAGGCCGGCAGCCTGAAGGAGCTGATCGCCTCGCTTGAGGCCGACAAGAGCCGCAAGGCGGCGGGTGCCGTCAAAGCCGGCGAGCAGAAGGCGGCTGATGCCGACAAGTCAGACGCAGACACAACCGCGTCAACGGAACTGGCGTCGCTGCCGGTGCCGGAAGGCAATCAGCTGACCGCCACGGCGCCGTTTTCGGCGCTCCAGGGGCAGGTCGCGCTGCCGGTCACCGGCAAGATCAAGCGGCGCTTCGGGGCCGACGACGGTAACGGCGCAGTGATGCTTGGCGACATGGTTGCGACACAATCGGGAGCCATCGTCACCGCACCGGCGGACGGAAATGTGCTTTATGCGGGGCCCTTTCGCTCCTATGGTCAACTCTTGATCCTGAACGCAGGTGACGGCTATCATGTCGTTCTGGCGGGGATGAGCAGAATCAGCGTCGCGTCTGGCCAGTCGGTGCTCGCAGGAGAGCCGGTCGGCGCGATGGGAGAGGCCCGGGTGGCAAGCACCTCGGCCTCGAAGAATGGAAATGCCACGCCGGAACTCTATGTCGAGTTCCGCAAGGATGGAAAACCCGTCGATCCGACCCCATGGTGGGCGGACCGTTTTTCTGGAAGGACGTGAAATTATGCGGAAACTGTCGCTTCTGTTTGCCGGTGCGCTGATGGGCGCATCAGCGATGAGCCTGGTCTACGGCGCGTCTGGCTCGACGGCGAACGCTGCGGGCTCCGAAACCTACAAGCAACTGGCGATCTTCGGCGACATTTTCGAGCGTGTGCGGGCGCAGTATGTGACGCCGCCGGATGACAAGTCGCTGGTCGAAAACGCAATCAACGGCATGCTCGCCTCGCTTGATCCGCACTCGTCCTACATGAACGCCGAGCAGGCGCAGGACATGCGCGTGCAGACCAAGGGTGAGTTCGGCGGCCTCGGCATCGAGGTCACCATGGAGAACGACCTGGTCAAGGTGATCACGCCGATCGACGACACACCGGCCGCCAAGGCTGGCGTGCTGGCCGGCGACTATATCGCCAAGATCGACGGCGAAGAGGTTCGCGGCCTGACGCTGAACGACGCGGTCGAGAAGATGCGCGGCCTGGTCAACACGCCGATCAAGCTGACCATCCTGCGCCAGGGCGCCGACAAGCCGATCGAACTGACGGTCGTGCGCGACATCATCAAGGTCAAGGCGGTCAAGTTCCGGGTCGAAAACGACGTCGGCTACATGAAGATCACCTCGTTCACCGAAAAGACCTATGACGACCTCGAGAACGCCATCGACACCATCAAGAAGCAGGTGCCGAACGACAAGCTCAAGGGCTATGTGCTCGATCTCAGGCTCAACCCGGGCGGCCTGCTCGACCAGGCTGTGAGCGTGTCCGACGCCTTCCTCGACCGTGGCGAGATCGTCTCGACCCGCGGCCGCGATCCTAAGGACGTCACCCGCTTCGACGCAAGGCCGGGCGACGACATCGGCGCCAAGCCGCTGATCGTGCTCGTCAATGGCGGCTCGGCCAGTGCCTCGGAAATCGTTGCCGGTGCGCTGCAGGATCTGCGCCGCGCCACCGTGGTCGGCACACAGTCCTTCGGCAAGGGTTCGGTGCAGACCATCATCCCGCTCGGCGAGAACGGTGCGCTGCGTCTGACGACGGCGCTCTACTACACGCCGTCCGGCAAGTCGATCCAGGGCAAGGGCATCACGCCCGACATCAAGGTCGACCAGCCGCTGCCGCCGGAATTGCAGGGCAGGGACCTGACTCGCGGCGAATCGGACCTCAAGGGCCACATCAAGGGCGCCGACGAGAGCGATACCGGTTCGGGCTCGGCTGCCTATGTGCCGCCGGATCCGAAGGACGATCTGCAGCTCATCTATGCCGAGCAGCTGCTGCGCGGCCAGAAGACCGATCCGGCGTTCCCGCCGAATCCGGAGAAGGCTGTGCTCAACCAGTAAGGGTCGACCCGGCCGGGCAAGCAGCTCTGGCCGGTTGATCGAAGCAATGCAATGCTGCCGGGACCGTGAGGTTCCGGCAGTTTGATTCGGGGATGCTGCTTGGCAGACATCGTAAAGGATATCGAACGCCCGCTCGGACAGACCGTCCGGTCGCCGCGCGTGGCCCGCAGCATCAGCAGCGGTGCGGTTGCGGCCACGCTTGCCGTGCTGGCGGTGGTCGGCATCTCCGGCGCGATCGCGCTGCGCGAAAAGCCGTTCCGCAAACCGGAAGCAGCCACTGTGTCGACGCCGAAAGTGACGGCCGCGGCAGAGCCTGCGGCCGCACCGGTCACTGCAACGGCAGCGCCGAAGGCGGACGCGCCGGCCAAGACAGGCGGGCCGCAGATCATCCATGTGCAAACGGAAGAGGGCGACGGTCCGCCCAAGGCGGCCATCGTCATCCACGACCCGTCGACGCTCGGCCAGAACCTGAAGATCGCGCATATTCCCGACAAGGCGCTGATCGAGCCCAGCGACACCGGACCGTTGCCGATCCGTGCCGCCGACGGAAGGCGGCCGTTCGATGTCTATGCGCGACCATGGTCCGGCGCGCGCGGTGCCCGCGTGGCGATCGTCATTGGCGGGCTGGCCGTGTCGCAGACCGGCACGCAGGCGGCGATTGCCAAGCTGCCGGCCGAGGTGACGCTGGCTTTCGCGCCGCAAGGCAACAGCATCGGCCGCTGGATGCAGGCGGCGCGGCAGGGCGGCCATGAGATCGTCCTGCAGGTGCCGTTGGAGCCGTTCGACTATCCCAACGTCAATCCCGGCCGCAACACGCTGACGGTTTCCGCGACGCCGGATGAGAATTTGAAGAGTTTGCGCTGGGCGCTGTCGCGCACGACCAACTATACCGGCGTCATGAACTATATGGGCGCGCGCTTTTCGGCCGACGCGACAGCGATGGGGCCGTTCATGGCCGAGCTCGGCAGACGCGGCCTGGCCTATGTCGACGACGGCTCGTCGGCACGCAGCTTGGCGCCCGACCTGGCGTTGAAGGACGGCGTGCCGTTCGTCGCCGGCGACACGGCGATCGACGCCGTACAGGATCGCGGCGCGATTCTCAAAGCGCTCGACGCGCTGGAAGCCACCGCGCGGGCCAAAGGCTCTGCCGTCGGCATCGGCTCGGCCTTCGACCTGACCGTCGACACGGTTTCGTCCTGGGTGATCGAGGCCAAGAAGCGCGGCATCGAGATCGTGCCGATCTCGGCGGTGGCCATTGACCCGGAAAAAGGCTGACAGCCGTTTTGATAATTCTACTCCGGCGGGCATCTGGCTGCGTTTTCTGCGCTTCCGGTGCTCACGTACTTTAAGTACGCTCCGCTCCGGTTCTCGAAACCGCTCGCCACCTGCCTCGCCGGAGCGAATTCTCAAAACGGCTGGAAATCTGACCCGATGTCGAAGAAGAAACGTGTCGACCCCGAAACGCTGCCCTATCGTCCCTGCGTTGGGCTGATGATCCTCAATGGTGACGGCCTGGTCTGGGTCGGCCATCGCATTGCCGAACCGGACAGCGAATTCGCTGGCACGACGCAGCTCTGGCAGATGCCGCAAGGCGGCATCGACAGGGGCGAGGAGCCTCTGCAGGCGGCGGAGCGCGAACTCTACGAAGAAACCGGCATGCGCTCGGTCTCGCTGCTGGCCGAAGCGCCGCACTGGATCAACTACGACCTGCCGCCCGACCTGGTCGGTATCGCCTTCAAGGGACGCTTTCGCGGTCAAACGCAAAAATGGTTTGCCTTCCGATTTCACGGCGAGGCGAGCGAAATCCAGATCAATCCGCCGCCGGGCGGGCATACGGCCGAGTTCGACAAATGGGCCTGGCGGCCAATGCAGGACCTGCCCGAGCTGATCGTGCCGTTCAAGCGCAAGGTCTATGAGGACGTGGTGGCGGCGTTCCGGCATCTGGTGGCGTAAGGCGGCCAGGAACGGCATCGTCTCCGCATGGTTGCCGCGCCCGCGCGGCGGCCCTATTGATGGGTTGATGCAACAAGGGGCTGGCATGAGCAACGCCGCCGAAGGGTCTTTCCCCGAACCTGTCGACACTGCCGGCGAGCCGGTCAGCGAAGCGGCGGCCGGCGCGATTCTGACCATCGACCTTGGCGCCATCAGGCAAAACTACCGGCGATTGAAGGCGCAACTGGGCAGCGTGCGGTGCGCCGGTGTCGTCAAGGCCGACGGTTATGGTCTGGGTGCGGCACCAGTCGCACGGGCGCTGGCAGAAGAAGGTTGCAGGATCTTCTTCGTCGCGCTTTTGGCCGAGGGTCTGACGCTGCGCAAGGCTCTCGGACCCCAACCAGTGGTCCATGTCCTCAACGGCCTGCCGCCCGGCTCGGAAGCAGAGGCGGTTGCAGCGGACCTTGTTCCCGTCATCAACAGCGCTGGCCAGCTCAAAGCATGGGGTGAAGCCGGCCGACAGGCCGGCAGGAAACTGCCAGCCGCCATCCAGGTCGACAGCGGCATGTCGCGGCTCGGCATGGCACCTGCGGAAGTGGAAGCGATTGCTGCTGATCCGCATGCCTTCGACGGCATCGCCGTTACCCTTGTCATGAGCCATCTCGCTTGCGCCGACGAGCCGGAGCATCCGGCCAACGAGCGGCAATGGCTGGTCTTCGAACGCCTGCGAAAGGTGCTGCCCGAGGCTCCCGCCTCGCTCGCCAATTCCTCCGGCATCTTCCTGGGGTCGGCCTTTCATTTCGACCTCGCCCGCCCGGGGGCGGCGCTCTACGGCATCAATCCAACGCCGGGCGAACCGAACCCGATGCTGCCGGTGGTGCGGCTGCAGGCCAAGGTCGTGCAGACGCGGCGACTCGAAAAGGGAGCCGGCGTCGGCTACGGCCACATTTTTCACGCGACGGGTCCGTTGAGCGCGGCGACAATTTCACTTGGCTATGCCGATGGCTGGCACCGCCGCGCGGCTTCCGCCGCCTGGTTCGAAGGCGTGCGCTTGCCCTTCCTCGGGCGCGTGTCGATGGACTCGATCATCCTCGACATTTCCGCGCTGCCGGCGGGCAAGCTTGCGGAAGGTGACCTCGTCGAACTCCTGGGTCCCTTACAGAGCGTCGACGATGCCGCCGGTCATGCCGGCACCATCGGCTATGAAATCCTGACCAGCCTCGGCTCCCGCTTCCATCGCCGCTACGACAACGGATAGCGGCAGAGCACGCAAGCACTTGGCGGACGCTGCAAAATCCGGCAGACAGAAAGCGACGGTCTGGGCTTCAAGCCCAGGCGAGACGTCGTCGTGGAGAATGGTGCGATGAAGATCCTGGTGTTGGGCGGCGGCGTGATCGGGGTCACCACCGCCTATTTTCTCGCCGAGGCCGGCCACGAAGTGACGGTGATCGATCGCCAGAAAGGTCCGGCGCTGGAAACCAGTTTTGCCAATGCCGGCGAGGTGTCGCCCGGCTACGCCTCGCCCTGGGCGGGACCCGGCATCCCGCTGAAGGCGATCAAGTGGCTGCTGATGAAGCATGGGCCGCTGGTGGTGCGGCCGGCTTTCGATCCGCATATGTGGGTCTGGCTGCTCAAGATGCTGCGCAACTGCACGGCGGAACGCTACGCGGTGAACAAGGCGCGCATGGTGCCGCTCGCCGAATACAGCCGCGACACGCTGAAGGCGCTGCGCGAGACGACCGGCATTGCCTATGATGCGCGGGCCAAGGGAACGCTGCAGCTTTTCCGCGCGCAAAAGCAGCTCGACGGCACGGCCGGCGACATCGAGGTGCTGAAGACCTATGGCGTTCCCTACGAGGTGCTCGACCCCGATGGCTGCATCGCGGCGGAGCCGGCACTGGCGGGCGTGCGCGAAAAGTTCGTCGGTGGCCTCAGGCTGCCGGGTGACGAGACCGGCGATTGCAAGATGTTCACCGACCGTCTGGCGGAGCTGTGCGTGGCGCGCGGCGTCACCTTTGAATACGGCACGACGATCAGACGCGTCGTCAAGAACCGCAACCGCATCACCAACATCGCCACCGACAAGGGCTGGCGGGTAGCCGACGCCTATGTGATGGCGATGGGTAGCTATTCGGCGAAATTCATGCGCCAGCTGAAACGGCCGATCCCGGTCTACCCGGTCAAAGGCTATTCGATCACCGTGCCGATCAAGGATGCGGCCGCCGCGCCCGAATCCACGATCATGGACGAAACCTACAAGGTGGCGATCACCAGGCTTGGCGACCGCATCCGCGTCGGCGGCACGGCGGAAATTTCAGGCTTCGATCTCAGGCTGCACGAATCGCGGCGCCGCACGCTCGAGCACTCGGTCGGCGACCTGTTTCCGGAGGGCGGCGACCTCAAGGCGGCGACGTTCTGGTGCGGGCTGCGGCCGATGACGCCGGACGGACCGCCGCTGATCGGCCGCACGGAGTTCTCCAACCTCTATCTCAACACCGGCCATGGCACGCTCGGCTGGACCATGGCCTGCGGCTCGGCCAAGGTGCTGGCCGACATCATCTCCAGCCGGGTGCCGGACATCAATGTGCGCGAGTTGGGGCCAGAGCGGTATCAGAGTTAGTGCGAGTGTTTGCCGAGCCGATTCACACCAGCAGTTACGGTGGGATTGGCGGAGACCTCCATGAGGTCGTCATCCTGGGGCGGAGCAAGGAGCGAAGCGACGCGGCGCAGACCCCGGGATCCATGCCGTGAGGCTAAGGTGTTGCCACGGTTCAGAATTCTGCTCCGCTGCAGCCTTCGATAGAGGTCACGGAATGGATCCTAGGGTCTCCGCGACGGAGCTTCGCTCCTGCTTCGCCCTAGGATGACGAACGTTTGGCGGCCTTCAATCGGCTGTCGTCGTTATGCTCTAAAACGCTTCCTTCGCCCAGCCTTTGCCGAACAGCAGGCGGTAGGCCCACGGGATCGTCACTTTCGTCGACACCGGGTTGGAATGAGCGACATAGTCGTCGTAGATCGGCTGCATCCTGGCATAGAAGGCGGGATCGAGCACCATCATGCCGTTCTCCGAATCGTGGAAGAAGCTGCGGTTGTTGAGGTTGACCGACGAGATCGTCACCAGCCTTTCGTCGATCATCATGATCTTGGAATGCAGCACGACATCGGGCGCCTTGAATTCGCGGATGTTGATGCGGTCGCCGTATTTCTCGACGAACAGCTTGTTCAGCGCTGTCAGGAACTTGCCGCCGATGTCGCCCTTGAGGTCGATGCGGCCGACGATGTCAATCCTGACCCCACGGGCCAGCGCCCGGTCGAAGGCCAGAGCGAGCTTCGGCGTCAGGTTGAGATAGGGATTGACGATCTCGATACGGTGCTCGGCGGTGTCGATCAGCTCGACGAAATAGGCTTCCAGCGCATGCCCATCCTCGTAAGGCACGGAGATGAAATGTCGCGCTGTGCCTTGCGGACGCTGGCTGCCTGAGCGGACCGGAATGGAGAAGGGCCTGATAATGTTGGTGTCGGCGTCGCGCAGCCACAGCGTCGAAAGATGCGCGGCGAGCGTCTCGACCGTGGCCCGGTCCGATATCTCGATGTCGAAGTCGCTCCAGTTCGAATAGTAATTCAGCGACAGTCCGTCGGTCCGGCCATATTGCTGGAGGTTCGGGTAGCGCGACAGGTCGACAGGCTGGTGGAACAGGAAGCCGTCATGGATGTTGCGGCCGCCGATGATGACGCGGGAGCGGCCCGGATCGTCGCTAAGCGTCGCCAGCATCTTGACGTGGTGGGTCTTGTGGAATTGCGACAGCTGCTCGTCGATCGGCGCGCCGTGGTCTGGCCGCCAGCGGTATTCCTGCAGCTCGACATTGGGGAATTCGGCCGCCAGCCGATGCAGCATGGCGTCGTCCTTGTCGCGCTCCAGCACGTCGGTGACCATGATGCGCACCTTGGTGCCGAGCGCGGCGTGATGGCGGATCAGCCGCTCGATGATGCGGCCGGAAAAGTCCGCCTTGAACTCCAGCGACGACAGATAGATCAGCCTGAGTTTGGGCGCGTGCGAGAAATCGAGCGGCAGTTCGGGATCGCCCTTGTCGAAGGCGCTGTCGGGCAGGGCCGCGCCCATCAGCGCTTCGACCTTGGCGTTGAAGCCCTCGCGCGACTTGCGCAGCAGGCGTGGCTGTCCGATCGGCAGCGCGCAGGTCTGCGACAGCCAGCGGCTGGCGTAGAAAACGCGGTCGAGTTCTTCGAGGCCGGCCGGACCGGGGACCGGACAGCGCTGGTAGCGGCTGTCGAAGGCGGCCAGCGCCGGGTCGGCGATTTCTTCGCGCAGGATGGTGAGCGGCGTGCCGGCCGGCGTAAGACTGGAGCGGATTTGCAGATCGCAGCGGTTCAGGCCGTCGCTTGGAAACAGGCTGACGGCCACACCCTCCCCGGACAGGTGGAAACGAAATGCCGCGCCCCTGGCGATGGTGCGCGAATGGCCGCCGGCACGGAGCGCCAGCGCACCGTCACACGTGCCGCCGATGTCGACGGGTTGCTGCCCCGCCTGGCGCAGCAGGATTTCGACCGAGCGCGCCTGCAGGCCGGAGAAGCTGAAGGTCTTTGGCTGAGATGGCCGGGCGGCGGCGTCGATATAGAGCGTCTGCCGCGACACCCGCCAGCGGCCGTCGAAACGGCCTTCGCCCGCTTGGCCGCTCGCCGGCGGCACCTGCGCGATGGCGACCGGCTTTGCCAATTGTTCCAGCGCCCGATAGGTCGCCTGGAAGTCGCTGTTGGCGATGGCGTGACGATCATGGCCGAAAGGGCCGGTGCCGTTGGCGCGGTCGATGGCGCCGATCTGGTTGTGGGCGAGCAGCGCCAGGAACTGCTTTTCGTAGTCGCTGGTGCCGGCGTCGCCGAAAAACTGGGTGGCCGCGATTTGCGGTTCTGATGCACCCGCCGACAGCGACGGTCTCGAGCAATCCTTTCCGTTGGGGAAGAAATCACAGCCATGGCGAAGTGGTCCGGCGCAACCGGCAAGCGCGGCAAACGCCAGTCCGAACAGGGCCATGCACGCGGCCCGGTTCAACCCGCTGCCTCGTTCAATTCCTTCAACTGGGCGGGATCGCGCGGCGGCATGAAGCCTTGCGGAAAGACCTTGCAGACGGGGAGCGCGAAGGTGGCGATCAAAAGCTCTGCCTTGCTGCGCATCTTTTTTGGCGCCGTCTTGTCATCGCGGATCGCCTTGGCCGAGGCGATGAGGGCGCTGTCGCAATCGCAATGGTTGTGACGGGCGATGTAGCAGGCGTCATGGGTTTGGCAAGCGCTATCGAGACGATCGACCGGCCGAGCCGAGAGGTCGCCGGTGCGGGTGCCGGGGCCGCAGTAATTGCCGAAGACGAAAGGCGAGGGGCGTGCCATAGCCGTGCGGATCGGCTTGGGCAATTCCGCTTCCGGCACCTTCGTCCACGGGTTGGCGCAGGCCGAGACGAAAAGCAGCGGCAGGATGGCAAGAACGGCTCGCATGTCTATCCGCGCCAATTTCCGAAATGTCCCCACCCAGCGCTTTGGCCACGTGATCGAGAACGCCTGCACCTGATGCCACACTGGCCGATTTTGTGGCAAGGGCAAGGCGGCTTGGTTTGCACTACGGACGGTACGTTCGTCCCCGACGCGCCCCGATCCTATACGAATAGCCCGCGTTCCCGCTCCACCGCCTTGGTGATGAAATTGGCAACGATCTGGACGCGGCGCAACGGCCGGACAGATTCGTGATAGACCAGCCAGTAGGCGCGGCGGATGGGCGCGACGATGTCGACCGGCAGCAACTCCGGCATCGAGCGGGCGACGAAGGTGTGCAGGATGCCGATGCCGGCACCGGATCGCACCGCCTCCGCCTGGCCGAGTGCCGAGGAAATGGCAAAACTGGTGCGCCAGTCGGCGCTGAACTCGGCGGCATAGTCGAGCGAGGGGCTGACGATGAGGTCGGGCACGTAGCCGATCAGGTTGTGCTGGCCAAGCTCGGCGGCTGTTCTGGGCAGACCATGCGCCTCGGCATAGGCACGGGAGGCGAACAGGCCGAGCGTGTAATCGACCAGCTTCCCCGCCACCAGTCGGCCTTCCGTCGGCCGCTCGACGGTGATGGCAATGTCGGCCTCGCGCCTGGACAGCGAGAAGGAGCGCGGCACCGGCACCAGCTGGATGGTAAGTTCGCGGTGAAGCGCGGTGAGCTGGCCAAGGTGCTTGGCCAGAAAGGCGACGCCAAAACCGTCCGGCGCGCCGATGCGCACGGTGCCCGAGACATCGTCGCCCTCGCCGGCAACGGTGGAGCGCGCGGCGATCATGTCGCCCTCCATGCGCTCGGCGATGTCGAGAAAGCGCTCGCCGGCCGGCGTCAGTTCGCTGCCGGTGGTAAGCCGGCGAAAGAGTTTCGTGCGCAGTGCATCCTCAAGGGCGGCGATGCGTCGTGAGACGGTGGCGTGGTTGAGCTCCAGCCGCTTGGCCGCGCCAAGGATCTGGCCGGCACGGGCCACGGCGAGGAAGATACGGACGTCATCCCAGTTCATGGGAATGGTCCCGGTGAAAACGGTCAAGGCTCAACGTGTGGTTCCAGCAATCGACGCTGCACCCTATCATTTGCGGCAATTAATGCACAGACACCAACCGATATCTATTTCACGCACAACGGTTGCGTTCTGGCTCGCGTTGCCATCGACCGCGCAAAGGCGTTGAATAATGCCATCACAAACAAAGGGAGAGAAATCATGATCGACTACGGTCATTTCATCGGCGGCAAGCATGTCGCCGGCACCAGCGGCCGCAAGCAGGATGTCATGCAGCCGATGGACGGC
This sequence comes from Mesorhizobium sp. P3_B5, assembly GCF_056402815.1. Classification (NCBI taxonomy): domain Bacteria; kingdom Pseudomonadati; phylum Pseudomonadota; class Alphaproteobacteria; order Hyphomicrobiales; family Phyllobacteriaceae; genus Mesorhizobium; species Mesorhizobium sp. P3_B5. The sequence goes on from NZ_JBFUGR010000015.1 coordinate 54,693, forward strand.
ACTGTGCGCGGCACGGTGGCGCTGGCTTCGCAGGCGGAACTGCGCGCAGCGGTCATCAATGCCAGGGAAGCCCAGCCCAAATGGGCGGCAACCAACCCGCAGCGGCGCGTGCGCGTCTTGATGAAGTTCCTCGAACTGGTCGCCAAGGAATACGACTCGCTCGCCGAGATCCTGGCGCGCGAGCACGGCAAGACCATCGCCGACGCCAAGGGCGACATCCAGCGCGGCCTCGAAGTGGTCGAAGTCTGCATCGGCGCACCGCATATGATGAAGGGCGAATTCACCGATGGCGCCGGCCCCGGCATCGACGTCTATTCGATGCGTCAGGCGCTCGGCGTCGTTGCCGGCATCACCCCGTTCAATTTCCCGGCCATGATCCCGCTGTGGAAGATCGCGCCGGCCATCGCTTGCGGCAACGCCTTCATCCTGAAGCCTTCCGAGCGTGACCCAGGTGTGCCGATGCGCATCGCCGAACTGTTCATCGAGGCCGGCCTGCCGGCAGGCATCCTCAACGTCGTCAATGGCGACAAGGACGTGGTCGACGCCATCCTCGACGATCCTGATATCAAGGCCATCGGCTTCGTCGGCTCGACGCCGATCGCCCAGTACATCTATTCGCGCGGCACCGCGTCGGGCAAGCGCGTGCAGTGCTTCGGCGGCGCCAAGAACCACATGGTCATCATGCCCGATGCCGACATGGACCAGACCGTCGACGCGCTGATAGGCGCCGGCTACGGCTCGGCCGGCGAGCGCTGCATGGCGATCTCGGTGGCGGTTCCGGTCGGCAACGACACCGCCAACCGGCTGATGGAAAAGCTGATCCCGCGCGTCGAAAGCCTGAAGGTCGGCCCGTCGACGGATTCGTCCGCCGATTTCGGCCCGCTGGTCACGGCGCAAGCGCTGGAGCGGGTCAAGGGTTATGTCGACATCGGTGTCAAGGAAGGCGCCAAGCTGGTCGTCGACGGCCGCGGCTTCTCCATGCAGGGCTATGAAGACGGCTACTATATGGGGGGCTGCCTGTTCGACAACGTGACATCAGACATGCGCATCTACAAGGAAGAGATCTTTGGCCCGGTGCTCTCGGTGGTGCGTGCACCGACCTATGAGAGCGCCATCAAGCTCGCCAACGACCACGAGATGGGCAATGGCGTCGCCATCTTCACCCGTGACGGTGACGCGGCGCGCGACTTTGCAAGCCGTGTCCAGGTCGGCATGGTCGGCGTCAACGTGCCAATCCCGGTGCCGATCGCCTATTACACCTTCGGCGGCTGGAAGGGTTCTTCGTTCGGCGACCTCAACCAGCACGGCCCGGACGCGTTCCGCTTCTACACCAAGACCAAGACGGTGACGTCGCGCTGGCCGTCCGGCGTCAAGGATGGTGCGGAGTTCGTCATTCCGACGATGAACTGAGTTCAGATTTTCACCGAGTTAAGGGCGCGGCTTTTGCCGCGCCTTTTTTGCGCGGCATCCTGTTGCTTGGATCGTGTCATGCGGTGACAAAATCCGGTGCGGTGGCGCCGGTGACGGCAAGGCAATGGTGCTTGTTTTCGGATCGGGACCTCACCATATCGAATCGAGGGAATGAGACAAAATTCCCAGACGACAGACCGGAAACCAGAAGGAGTGACGTGATGAAGACGTCGGACCCGGCCTGGAACGCTCCGGCATATTGAGGCTGCCTATGTGCCTCCCTTTGCCGGAACGTGAAGGCGAAGGAGGTGCCAAATGGCACACAAATTTTCGTTTCGATGGATCAGGATAGCCGCGATCGCCGCCGCGTTGGCGCTGTCGACGCTGCCCGCTCAGGCGCAACTCGTCTGCGGCGGCCACAGTGACGTTATCGCCGGACTGGCGCAGGCCTTTCAACAGCGGCAGATCGGCTACGGTGTTGTCGGGCAAGCGGCCGTTGTCGAAATCTATGTCTCGGCAAGTGGGACATGGACCCTGCTGATAACCGACGTAAACGGCCAAAGCTGTATCCTCGCGATCGGTGAGGGATGGGAGAATACCCTCACCGTGAACGCGATGGCGCACGGGAACTGAGCTGCCTGATCAGCGCGTGGCGGCCGCCTCGGCATGGCCGCGCAGCAGCGCCATCAGGCGCTTGGCGTCTTTGGCGGCGGCCTCTTCGTCGCCGACCAGGATCGAGCGGATCAGCGCGACGTGGTGCTCGGCGGATTCAGCCAGACCCGTATCGGCCTTGTAGCGGAACCAGAAGCGGCGGCTGTGGGTCTGCAAGGGTGCGGCCAGCCGGGCGGCGAACGGATTGTCGGCGGCCAGCGCCAGTGCCTCGTCGAGCGCCTTGTCGGCCTGGATGAAGGCAAGCACGTTGCCGGAGATCACCGCCTTCTGCATGGCAAGCGCCGCATCGTGAAACAGGTCGGCGGCCTCGCGGGTGACGAAGCGGGCGGCCGAGCGGGCCAGCACCACCTCGATGCCGCGCCTGGCGTCGAGAACGCGCAGCCAGTCGCCGGGATGCAGCGGGGCAATGGCAATGCCGGCGCGCGGCCGGACATCGAGCAAGCCCTCCCAGGCCAGACGCTGGATCGCCTCGCGCACCGGCGTGCGCCCGAGCTTCAGCCGCTCGATCAACGCGCCTTCGGTGACGAAGCTGGCGGGCGCCAGCTCGAGCGTCACGATCATGTGCTCGAGCACGCGGTAGGCTTTCGCTGCCACCGGCTCGGAGCTTTGGCTTTCGTCGACCAATGCCAAGGGTCATCTCCTGATATATTTTGGATATATCACAACGGAATCCGCATTGACAGCGGCTTTCGCTTGAAATATATCACTGATATATCAGATGGAGAGATGACCATGTGGACCGGAGTTTTCCCCGCCGTCACGACCAAATTCACCGAGGACGACCGCCTCGACCATGCCGAGATGGAGCGCTGCTTTGCGCTGCAGATGGAGGCCGGCTGCGACGGCATCATCGTCTGCGGCTCGCTCGGCGAAGGGCCGATGCTGTCGCCTGACGAGAAGATCGAAGTGCTGAAGACTGCGCAGAAGATCGCCGGTAAGAAGCCGGTGCTGCTCACCGTCAACGAGGCCGGCACCCGCGAGGCCGCAAGCATCGCACGCCGCGCCGCGAAAGAGGGCGCCAACGGGTTGATGGTGGTGCCGAGCCCGATCTACCACACCAATGAGGAAGAGACGGTCGCAGCACTGCGCGCCGTCGCTCAGGCCGGCGATCTGCCGGTGATGATCTACTCCAACCGGCTTGCCTACCGCGTCGACGTCACCGTCGACCAGATGGAGGAGCTGGCGTCGGACAAGCGTTTTGTCGCCATCAAGGAATCCTCCGACGACATCCGCCGCTCGACCGAGATCATCAACCGCTTCGGCGACCGCTACGATCTGTTCACCGGCGTCGACAATCTGGCGTTCGAGGCGCTGTCGGTCGGCGCCATCGGCTGGGTGGCCGGGCTGGTCGTGGCGTTCCCGCGCGAGACGGTCGCCATCTACCAGCTGATGAAGCAGGGCCGCCGCGAGGAGGCATTGAGCATCTACCGCTGGTTCCGGCCGCTGCTCGACCTCGACGTGTCGACCTATCTGGTGCAGAACATCAAGCTCGCCGAAGTTTTTGCGATTCAAACCAACGACCGGGTGCGCATGCCGCGCCAGCCGCTTTCGGGCGAACGCCGCAAGGCGGTCGAGAAGATCGTCAAAGACGCGTTGGCGGTGCGGCCGAATCTGCCGCAGTTTTGATGGCTCTCTTCTCCCCGTTCACGGGGAGAAGATGGCGGCAGCCAGATGAGGGGCAGCGCCCACGTGCAAGGAAATTCCAAATCGGCAGAAGCGGGGCGCCGCCCCTCATCCGCCCTTCGGGCACCTTCTCCCCGTGAACGGGGAGAAGGTGAAGATATCGCCATAGTTGGTGGCGGCATCATCGGCATCTGCGCCGCTGCCTTTCTGACTGAGGCAGGGCGCAACGTCACGATCTTCGACCGGACGGGCATTTGCGAAGAGACGAGCTCCGGCAATGCCGCTGCCTTTGCCTTTTCCGACGTGCTGCCGCTCGCCCACAAGGGCATGATCAGGCAACTGCCGAAATGGCTTGCCGACCCGCTCGGGCCGCTCAGCATTCCGCCCGCCTATCTGCCAAAACTCCTGCCCTGGCTGTTCCGCTTCTGGCGTGCCGGGCGCAGTGATCGCTATGAGGGCAGCATCGCGGCACAAGTCGCGATGATGCGGCTCGCCGAAGCCGAATGGGCCGGGCTGATGGCGCGCTCCGGTACCGGAGACATGCTGCACGAGGACGGCTCGCTCGAACTCTATGAGAGCGAAGCCGAGTTCAAGGCATCGCTGCCCGGCTGGGCGGCCAAGCAGCGTTTCGGCATCGGCTTTCGCCATGTCGATGGCGAAGAGCTGGCGCGGCTGCAGCCAGGTCTGTCACCGCGCTTCATCAAGGCCACGTTCGTGCCGGGATGGAAGACCGTCGCCGACCCGAAATTGCTCGGCAAAGCCATCTGGGCCTATGCGCAGAGCAAGGGCGCGCGTTTTGAAAAGGTTCGGATCGAACGTATCGATGCGGCTCAGGACGGCGCGACGCTGACGCTGGCCGATGGCACGACGCGGCAGGCAAAACACCTCGTCATCGCCGCCGGCGCCTGGTCGCATCTGCTGGCCAAAAATCTCGGCGACCGCATCCCGCTCGAAACCGAACGCGGTTACAACACGACGCTGCCGAAGACCGCCTTCGATGTGAAGCGGCAGCTGATCTTCTCCGGCCATGGCTTCGTCATCACGCCGCTCGATACCGGCCTGCGCGTCGGCGGCGCGGTCGAGCTCGGCGGCATCGAGCGGCCACCCAACTATGCCCGCTCGAAGGCGCTGCTGGGAAAGGCGAAAGCCTTCCTGCCGGGGCTCGATCCCTCAGGCGGCCGCGAATGGATGGGGTTTCGTCCCTCGCTGCCGGATTCGCTACCGGTCATCGGCGGTGCTCGGAACAGCCCGTCTGTCGTCTATGCCTTCGGCCACGGCCATCTCGGCCTGACTCAGTCGGCGGCTACCGGCCGCTTGATCCGCGATCTCGTTCTCGGGCAGACTCCGCCGATCGATCTCGCCCCTTTCAGTCCACAGCGGTTTTGAGTTTCCAGGAGACGTCATGGCCAAGCAATCCTTCTTCTGCATCGACGGCCACACTTGCGGCAATCCCGTGCGGCTGGTCGCCGGCGGCGGGCCGCTGCTCCAGGGTTCGACGATGATGGAGCGGCGCGCGCATTTTCTCGCCGAATATGACTGGATCCGCACCGGGCTGATGTTCGAGCCGCGCGGCCATGACGTGATGTCGGGCTCGATCCTCTATCCGCCGACACGCGAGGATTGCGACATCGCCATCCTGTTCATCGAGACGTCGGGCTGCCTGCCGATGTGCGGCCATGGCACCATCGGCACGGTGACGATGGCCATTGAGCATGGGCTGATCAAGCCGAAGACGCCGGGTATGCTGAGGCTCGACACGCCGGCCGGCCTGGTCACCGCCGAATACAAACAGGTCGGCGAGTATGTCGAGGAGGTGCGCATCACCAATGTGCCGTCTTTCCTCTATGCCGAGTTGACGGTCGAATGCCCTGGGCTCGGCGAGATCAGCGTCGATGTCGCCTATGGCGGCAATTTCTACGCCATCGTCGAGCCGCAGAAGAATTATCGTGACATGGCCGACCATTCGGCCGGCGATCTCATCGCCTGGAGCCCGGTGGTGCGGCAGCGGCTCAACGAGAAGTACACATTCGAGCATCCGGAGAATCCGGGAATCAACCGACTGTCGCACATGCTTTGGACCGGCAAGCCGACAGTGGCGGGCGCGGATGCGCGCAACGCCGTCTTCTACGGCGACAAGGCGATCGACCGCTCCCCGTGCGGCACCGGCACCTCGGCCCGGATGGCGCAGCTTCATGCCAAGGGCAAGCTTAAGGCGGGCGACGACTTCGTCCACGAATCGATCATCGGCTCGCTGTTCAAGGGCAGGGTCGAGAAAGAGGTCAGCGTTGCCGGCAAGCCGGCGATCATTCCCTCGATCGGCGGCTGGGCGCGAATGACCGGGCTGAACACCATCTTCATCGACGACCGCGATCCGTTCGCGCATGGCTTCGTCGTCAAGTGACGTCGACGTGTCCGGCCTGAGAGCCGCCTGCTTCCTCGTCAGCCGAAACCTCTTGACGAAACCAGTCGGCGAATTTGAACGCTGCCGGTGAGGCTTGCGCCAGCATGGTCAGGAAGTAGCCCTTGTCGCGGTTGGTCGCGATCTCCGACAGGACGATCAGGTCGCCGCGCTTCAGCTCATCGCGAAAAACTTCGACGGGGCAGAGCGCCACGCCGTGGCCGGCGATGACCGCCGTCGCAAGAATGTTGAAGTCGGCGAAAACCGGCCCGTTGCCGACATCGACGCCGGGCAGTCCGCTTTCAGAAAACCATTCGCGCCAGCCATCGCGGGTCTCGTCGTGCAGCAGGTCGGCGCCGGCAATACCGGCCGGCGTGCGCAGACGATCCCTGCCCGCGAGATAATGCGGGCTGCACACCGGCCGGTTGAGGCGGGAAAACAGCTTGAGGCTGGTAACGTCGGGAGAGGGATCGGCGCCGAGTGTGATCAGCACGTCGTTCTGACCGTCGATGAACCTCTCATCGGCCTTGGCATAGGCGACCCGCATGCCGATGCCGGGGTGACGGGCGGCAAAGTCGGACAGACGCGGCACGAGCCAGCGGCTGGCGATGGAAGGGATGCAGCCGACGGACAAGGTTTCCTGGCCGGCATTGCGGCGAATGCGGCGGCAAGTGGCGTCGAGTTCGGCAAGCGCGCCACTGGCCGAGGTCTGCAGGATCACCCCGGCTTCGGTCAGCCGCACCTTGCGGGCATCCCGGTGAAACAGTGAGACGCCCAGCCATTCCTCCAGCCGCCGGATCTGGTGACTGATGGCCGGGTGGGTGACGTGAAGCTCTTCGCCGGCAGCCGAAAAGCTCAAATGGCGGGCCGCCGCCTCGAAAGCGCGCACGGCATTCAACGGGATGTAGTCCATCTGTCAAATTTACTAACATATCAGGTGAGAAGCAATCATTTGAAAGCGCCCCTCAGCTGCGGCATTCCTGCAGGCGGATCCCGGGATCATCGCAAAAACTTGAGATAAAGCAGCGCTATCCCTTAGTCCGTTTTGCGTGTCATGGCCTGTGGCCGTAGCTTTCGAAAGAACGATCATGTTTACAAGACAACTCACTGATGTAGAAAAATCTGACTTCTTCGTCGATTGGGGCAATGGCACCAGCCATCGCCTGCTGACCCAGCAGGACGGCATGGGGTTCACCGTCTGCCATACCGTCGTGCGCGCCGGCAGCGAATCACGGCTCCATTACATCAGGCATTTCGAGGCCTGCTACTGCATCGCCGGCGCGGGTGAGGTCGAGGACATGTCCGGCACTGTCCATCGCATCGAGCCGGGCACGATCTATGTGCTCGACGAACATGACGAGCATTTCCTGCGCGCGGATGCGGCCAATGACATGGTCCTGGTCAGCGTGTTCAACCCGCCATTGAAGGGCACCGAGCGGCACGTTCTCGGCCAGGACGGCGGTTCGGCCTACTGAACCCGGGCGGAGCGATCATTGCTCGATTGGATGGCCGGGTTGAAAGCCATCTCAATCGCCGGCCATGATCCGTTTTAGCGCAGGTTTGTCGCCAGCTAACAGAATCCGGAGCCGCGGGGCGCGAAAGGCGCGAAAACCGGATCGCCTTGAATGACGCAACGATCCTGCTCATCACCTAATTTTGACGGTGGTTTCTTCGAAACGAGGTGCATGATGCGGCCGAATCGTCAAAGACATTGCGTTATGCCAATGATAGGGTCCGCGATAGTCCAGGGGTCGGATAAGAAAAAACGGGCAATCTGATGGCGTGTCGGGAAAACACGCATGACCATCGAAAAATCACGTTGCAATCCGGGCTCGAAACTTTACGACTAGGGGAAATACGAAAAGGAATGCGTCTGCATGGGCGACATTCCAGGGGAGCCACAACAGCATGCAGTACTTCATCCAGCAGCTTATCAACGGGCTGACGCTGGGATCGATCTATGGGCTGATCGCAATCGGCTATACGATGGTCTACGGCATCATCGGCATGATCAATTTCGCCCATGGCGACATCTTCATGGTCGGCGCCTTCACCGCCCTCATCGTCTTCCTCATCCTCGGCGCCCTGTTCACTTCGGTGCCGATTGTGCTCGCGCTGCTGATCATGATGATCGTGGCGATGCTGCTTACCAGCCTCTACAACTGGACGATCGAAAAGGTGGCCTACCGGCCGCTGCGCGGTTCGTTCCGGCTGGCGCCGCTGATCACCGCGATCGGCATGTCGATCGCGCTGTCCAATTTCGTCCAGGTGACGCAAGGGCCGCGTAACAAGCCGGTCCCGCCGATGGTGTCCAAGGTCTTCACGATCGAGGGCGTCAGCGTGTCGCTGAAACAGATCATCATTGTCGTGGTCACCGCGATCCTGCTGGCGCTGTTCTGGTATCTCGTCAACAAGACCTCGCTTGGCCGAGCGCAGCGCGCCTGCGAGCAGGACCGCAAGATGGCGGCGCTGCTCGGCATCGATGTCGACCGTACCATTTCGATCACCTTCATCATGGGCGCCGCCCTTGCCGCCGTCGCCGGCACGCTGTTCCTGATGTATTACGGCGTGGTGGTATTTTCCGATGGATTCACGCCCGGTGTTAAGGCGTTTACCGCGGCGGTGCTCGGCGGCATCGGCTCGCTGCCCGGCGCCGTGCTCGGCGGGCTGCTGATTGGCTTCATCGAGAGCATGTGGTCGGCCTATTTCTCCATCGACTACAAGGACGTCGCCGCCTTCTCCATCCTGGCGATCGTGCTGATCTTCCTGCCGTCCGGCATTCTTGGCCGGCCAGAAGTCGAAAAGGTCTGAAATCATGGCGGTTACCGTTTCTCCGGAAAGCGACGTCGTCGCCAGCCCCGTCCAGCGCGCCTTTCGCGAGGCGCTTTATGCCGGCGCCATCGCGCTTGGCCTGTTCGTGTTGTTCATCGGCCTGAAGACCGACCAGAATATCTCCAACGAGCTGATCCTGGTGCAGCGCTGGGGTCTGCTGGCCATAGTGGTGCTCCTCACCGCCGCTGGACGTTTCCTCTATGTCGGGTTCGCACAACCCGCCCTTGAGCGCGCCAAGGCGCAAAAGGCCCAAGCTCCAGCAGTCGCGGCGCAACCCGGCTTCGTGCGCCGCAACTTCAACAAGATCGGCATAACCGTACTGTTCCTGTATCCGATCGTGATCGTTCTGCTGGTCGGCTTCCAGGGCTCGCTGAAGTGGGTCGACAATTTCGGCATCCAGATTCTGATCTATGTGATGCTGGCCTGGGGGCTGAACATCGTCATCGGTCTGGCCGGCCTGCTCGACCTCGGCTACGTCGCCTTCTATGCCGTCGGCGCCTATGCCTATGCGCTGCTCGGCACGCATTTCGGCCTGTCGTTCTGGATCCTGCTGCCGGCCGCAGGCCTGATGGCAGCGTTCTGGGGCGTGATGCTCGGTTTTCCGGTGCTGCGCCTGCGAGGGGACTATCTGGCGATCGTGACGCTGGCCTTCGGCGAGATCATCCGGCTGGTGATCATCAACTGGCGCGAGGTGACCAACGGCTCCGCCGGCATTTCCGGCATTCCGAAGGTCTCGTTCTTCGGCCTGATGTCGTTCAACGTCTCGGACCCGAACTACATCGCCAAAGTGCTGGGCATTGCCCAGTCGGGCGCCTATTACAAGATCTTCCTCTATTATCTCATCCTGCTGCTCTGTCTGCTCACCGCGTTCGTCACCATCAGGCTGCGCCGCCTGCCGGTCGGCCGCGCCTGGGAAGCGCTGCGCGAGGACGAGATCGCCTGCCGTTCGCTCGGCATCAACACCACCACCACCAAGCTCACCGCTTTCGCCACCGGCGCCATGTTCGGCGGCTTTGCCGGCTCGTTCTTCGCCGCACGGCAAGGCTTCGTCAGCCCGGAATCCTTCGTGTTCCTGGAATCGGCGATCATCCTGGCCATCGTCGTGCTCGGTGGCATGGGCTCGCTGGGCGGCATCGCGGTGGCGGCGCTGGTGATGATCGGCGGTACGGAAATCCTGCGCGAGCTGGACTTCCTCAAGGCCATATTCGGTCCTGACTTCACACCGGAGCTCTACCGCATGCTTTTGTTCGGCATGGCCATGGTCATCGTCATGTTGTGGAAGCCGCGCGGTTTCGTCGGCAGCCGTGAACCGACAGCCTTCCTCAAGGAGAGAAGAGCGGTCTCGGGGTCCTTCACCAAAGAGGGACACGGCTGATGAGCATGAACTCGATTCAGAAGACCGATCCGTCCATGAAAGACGCCATCCTCCAGGTCGACCATCTGTCGATGAAATTCGGTGGTCTGGTCGCCATCGGCGATCTGTCTTTCCAGGCCAGGCGCGGCGAGATCACCGCACTGATCGGACCGAACGGCGCCGGCAAGACCACCGTGTTCAACTGCATCACCGGTTTCTACAAGCCGTCGGAAGGCATGATCACGCTCAACCTCAGCGGCGGCTCGAGTTTCCTGCTCGAACGGCTGCCGAACCATGAGATCCCGGCGCGCGCCAAGGTGGCGCGCACCTTCCAGAACATCCGTCTGTTCTCGGGCATGACGCTGCTGGAAAATCTTCTCGTCGCCCAGCACAACAAGCTGATGAAGGCGTCGGGTTATACCATGCTGGGCCTGTTAGGCTTCCCGAGCTACCGCAAGGCGTCGGCCGAATCGATCGACCTCGCCAAGCATTGGCTGGAGAAGGCCAATCTCGTCGACCGTGCCGACGATCCGGCCGGTGACCTGCCCTATGGTGCGCAGCGGCGCCTGGAGATCGCGCGCGCCATGTGCACCGGTCCCGAGCTTTTGTGCCTCGACGAACCGGCGGCGGGCCTCAATCCGAAGGAATCGGCGGCACTCAACGATCTGTTGATGGACATCAGGAACAGCACCTCGATCCTCTTGATCGAACACGACATGTCGGTGGTCATGCAGATTTCCGACCATGTCGTGGTGCTGGAATACGGACGCAAGATCTCCGACGGCAGTCCGCAATCGGTGCGGACCGATCCGCGCGTCATCGCCGCCTATCTCGGTGTCGATGACGAAGAGGTCGAGACGGTGCTGACCGAGGTCGGTGACGAAGCCGTCATCGAGCAGTTGGACACCGGTCCCGACAAGGCGCACGGGTCCGACATGTCGTCGTCGATGATGGCCGGCCCGGTGACCGACACGATCGGCCACAGTGAGGGCGAACGCGTCACCGTGTCGAAAGGCGCCTCCAAGGCAGAGCAGGTCGATGCAAAGGCCAACTTGCCAAGAAAGTCGTCCGAGCGAGCCACGGCCAAGCCGACCGGGAAGTCCTCGACAACCAAGCCGCGCGGAGGACGCAAATAATGGCCGCCAATACGCTGCTCGATATCAAGGGCGTCCAGACCTTTTACGGCAATATCCGGGCGCTGAACGGTGTCGATGTCGCCGTCAACGAGGGTGAGATCGTCGCGCTGATCGGCGCCAACGGCGCCGGCAAATCGACGCTGATGATGACCATCTTTGGCGCGCCCCGCGCCCGCGCCGGCACCATCACCTTCGCCGGCACCGATATCACCCAGATGCCGACCCACGAGATTGCGCGCATGCGCATCGCGCAATCGCCGGAAGGGCGCCGCATCTTCCCGCGCATGACGGTGATGGAAAACCTGCAGATGGGCGCCAGCCTCGACAACCTCAAGCATTATGACGAGGACGTCGAGAAGGTGTTCACGCTGTTCCCGCGCCTCAAGGAGCGCATCGCCCAGCGCGGCGGCACGCTGTCGGGCGGCGAGCAGCAGATGCTGTCGATCGGGCGCGCGCTCATGGCGCGGCCGAAGCTGCTTTTGCTCGACGAACCGTCGCTGGGCCTGGCGCCGCTGATCGTCAAGCAGATATTCGACGCCATCCGCGAACTGAACCGCACGCAAGGGTTGACCGTGTTCCTGGTCGAGCAGAACGCCTTTGGCGCGCTGAAGCTCGCCACCCGCGGCTATGTCATGGTCAACGGCAACGTGACGATGAGCGGCACCGGCAAGGAACTGCTCGCCAATCCGGAAGTGCGCGCCGCCTATCTCGAAGGCGGCCACCACTGAGTTTGGAGCGGAATGTGCATCCGATATTCCGCTCCAAGTTGTTTGTTTGTCGCATGATCTTTGTCCGAAAAGTCTGCAACTTTTCGGGACCATGCTAGGGAGTCATCATCATGCAGGGCATTCTCTACGAGGAACCCTCGATCTGGCAGTTCTTCTTCGTCACCTGCCTGCTTGGCGGCTGGGCGGCATGGATGACCGGCAAGGCCAGTGCCCAAACATGGCGCAGCTTCATCCAGCTGTTCGCCTACATGCTCGGCCTCGGCATCGGCATCAGGTTCATCCATCATGCGCTGTTCGGCGGCACGATGTTTTCGCTGCATTACTACATCGTCGACACCATCGTGCTGCTGATATTGGGCTTCATTGGCTATCAATACACGCGCACCAACCAGATGGTGACGCAGTATAATTGGCTCTACGAACGAGCGTCGCTTTTGAGCTGGAAACCGAAGGGCTGACGTTCATCATTAACGCCGTTCCGGGGATGAATCGGCGTGACAAGTGCCTGAAAATCGGCAAAGTAAACTTTCTGCGAGCAAGAGTGGGCATCGCATGAAAGCATCATCCACGCCCACTCGGTAAATGGGAGCGTTATATGAAAAAGTCACTTTTGTCCGCCGTCGCCCTGACCGCGCTTGTCGCGTTCAGCGGTAACGCGTGGGCTGACATTCTGATCGGCGTCGCCGGTCCGATCACCGGCCCGAACGCAGCGTTCGGTGCCCAGTTGCAGAAGGGCGCCGAGCAGGCGGCCGCCGACATCAACGCGGCTGGTGGCATCAACGGCCAGCAGGTCAAGCTCGAAGTCGGCGACGACGTGTCGGATCCGAAGCAGGGCATCTCGGTTGCCAACAAGTTCGTCGCTGACGGCGTCAAATATGTTGTCGGCCACTTCAACTCGGGCGTCACCATCCCGGCGTCGGAAGTCTATGCCGAGAACGGCATTCTCGTCATCACGCCTTCGGCGACCAACCCGCAGCTGACCGAGCGCGGCCTGTGGAACACGTTCCGCACCTGCGGACGCGACGATCAGCAGGGCAAGGTTGCCGGCGACTATCTCGCCGCGCACTTCAAGGATGGCAAGATCGCGGTCATCCATGACAAGACGCCTTATGGCCAGGGCCTCGCCGACGAAACCAAGAAGGCGCTCAATGGCAACGGCCTGACCGAAGTCTTGTATGAAGGCATCAATGTCGGCGACAAGGACTTCTCGGCCCTCATCGCCAAGATGAAGGACGCCGGTGTCAACGTCGTCTACTACGGCGGCCTGCATACCGAGTTCGGCCTTATCGAGCGCCAGGCGGCTGACCAGGGCCTCAAGGTCCAGTTCATGTCGGGCGACGGCATCGTGTCGAACGAACTGGCTTCGATCGCCGGCGACGCCGTCGATGGCACGCTGATGACGTTCGCTCCCGATCCGCGCAAGAACCCGAACGCCAAGGAACTCGTCGAGAAGTTCCGCGCAGCCGGTTTCGAGCCTGAGGCCTATACGCTCTACTCCTACGCCGCCCTGCAGATCGTCGCCGCCGCCGCCGCCAAGGTCGGCTCGTCGGACGATGCGCAGAAGGTTGCCGCAGAGATCAAGGCGAGTGGCCCCTGGAAGACCGCTATCGGCGACATCGGCTATGACGCCAAGGGCGACATCACCCGCCCCGACTACGTCATCTATAACTGGAAGAAGGGTGACGACGGCAAGTACACCTACTTCGAGCAATAAGCCGACAAACGTCTGAAATCGGAAAATGCCCGGCGCGCTGCGCCGGGCATTTTTCATGTCGGGTGCGACCCCCTGCAAAACCCGAAATCGATCCTCGATGCGGCGGGCGAAGGGCATCCGCCCGGATGACAGATCGGCGGTCGCTGGCGCGTCCAGGCAAATGCATGCCGCTTTCGCGCGAAGAATCGATTTAAATCGGTTTAATCGCCTCCTGATTTTGTTTGCACTGCAGCATTTTCGCGTTAATCATTGCCTTTAGCCCCCATCCTCTCGTGTCTGGAGCCCAGTCCTTGGCAATCACGAAGATCCTTGTCGCCAACCGGTCCGAAATCGCCATCCGCGTCTTTCGCGCGGCCAACGAACTCGGCCTCAAAACCGTGGCGATCTGGGCAGAGGAAGACAAATATTCGCTGCACCGCTTCAAGGCCGACGAAAGCTACCAGGTCGGACGCGGACCGCATCTGGCCCGCGACATGGGGCCGATCGAAAGCTATCTGTCGATCGAGGAGGTGATCCGCGTCGCCAGGCTTTCGGGCGCCGATGCGATCCATCCAGGCTACGGCCTGTTGTCCGAAAGCCCCGAATTCGCCGACGCCTGCGCCGAGGCCGGTATCACCTTCATCGGGCCGAAGCCGGACACGATGCGAAGGCTCGGCAACAAGGTTGCGGCGCGCAATCTCGCCATCGAGGTCGGCGTGCCTGTGATCCCCGCCACCGATCCGTTGCCGGATGACATGGAGGCGGTCAAGAAACTGGCCAAGGAGATCGGCTACCCGGTGATGCTGAAGGCATCGTGGGGCGGCGGCGGCCGCGGCATGCGTGCGATTCGCGCCGAAGCCGACCTTGCCCGCGAGGTCACGGAAGGCAAGCGCGAAGCGAAAGCCGCCTTCGGCAAGGACGAGGTCTATCTCGAGAAGCTGATCGAGCGCGCCCGCCATGTCGAGGTGCAGGTGCTGGGCGACCGCCAAGGCAACGCCGTCCACCTGTTCGAGCGCGACTGCTCGATCCAACGCCGCAACCAGAAGGTGGTCGAACGGGCGCCGGCACCCTATCTCGAAATGTCGCAACGCGAGGAGCTGTGCGGCTACGCGCTGGAGATCGCCCGCGAGACGGCCTATATCGGCGCCGGCACGGTGGAGTTCCTGCAGGATGCCGACACCGGCAAATTCTACTTCATCGAGGTCAACCCGCGCATCCAGGTCGAGCACACCGTCACCGAACAGGTGACCGGCATCGACATCGTCAAGGCGCAGATCCACATCCTGGACGGTTTTGCTATCGGCACGCCGGAATCGGGCGTGCCGGCGCAGAAGGACATCAGGCTGAACGGCCATGCCCTGCAGTGCCGCATCACCACGGAAGACCCCGAGCATAATTTCATCCCGGACTATGGCCGCATCACTGCCTATCGCGGCGCCACCGGCTTCGGCATCCGCCTCGATGGCGGCACCGCCTATTCGGGCGCGGTCATCACCCGCTTCTACGATCCGCTGCTGGAAAAGGTGACGGCATGGGCGCCGACACCAGCGGAGACCATCGCCCGCATGAACCGCGCGCTACGCGAGTTCCGCATTCGCGGCGTGGCGACCAATCTCACCTTCCTCGAGGCGATCATCAATCACCCGAGTTTTGCCGACAATTCCTACACGACCAAGTTCATCGACACGACGCCGGAGCTGTTCCAGCAGGTCAAGCGGCAGGACCGCGCCACCAAGCTGCTCAACTATCTGGCCGATGTCTCGGTCAACGGCCACCCTGAGACACGCGGCCGGCCCAAGCCGAAGGCCGATGCGGCGGCCCCTGTGGTGCCCTATCTCAACGGCAATGTGCCTGGCGGCAGCAAGCAGAAGCTCGACGCGCTCGGACCGGAGAAATTCGCCGGCTGGGTGCGCGCGCAAAAAGAGGTGCTGGTCACCGACACGACGATGCGCGACGGGCATCAGTCGCTGCTGGCAACGCGCATGCGCACGCATGACATCGCCGGCATTGCCGGCACCTATGCGCGGGCCTTGCCGCAGCTTTTGTCACTCGAATGCTGGGGCGGCGCCACTTTTGACGTCGCCATGCGGTTCCTCACCGAAGACCCGTGGGAGCGCCTGTCGCTGGTGCGCGAAGCCGCGCCCAACCTTTTGCTGCAGATGCTTTTGCGCGGCGCCAATGGCGTCGGCTACACCAACTATCCCGACAATGTCGTGCAGCATTTCGTCAAGCAGGCAGCTGCCGGCGGCATCGACCTGTTTCGCGTCTTCGACTGCCTGAACTGGGTCGAAAACATGCGTGTCGCCATGGATGCGGTCGGCGCCGAGGGCAAGCTGATCGAAGCGGCGATCTGCTACACCGGCGACATTCTCGACCCGGCAAGGGCCAAATACGATCTCAAATATTATGTCGGGCTGGCCAAGGAATTGCAGGCCGCTGGCGCTCACATCATCGCCGTCAAGGACATGGCCGGACTGTTGAAGCCGGCTGCGGCTCGGGTGCTGTTCAAGGCGCTGCGCGAAGCGAGCGACCTGCCGATCCATTTCCACACCCACGACACCTCGGGCCTGTCGGCGGCGACGGTGCTGGCGGCGGTGGAGAGCGGCGTCGACGCCATCGACGCGGCGATGGACTCGTTGTCGGGCAACACCTCGCAACCATGCCTGGGCTCAATCGTCGAGGCGCTGAAAGGCACCGAGCGCGATCCCGGCCTCGATCCGCTATGGATCAGAAAAATCTCGTTCTACTGGGAAGCGGTGCGCAATCAGTACGCAGCCTTTGAGAGCGACCTCAAGGGGCCGGCCTCGGAAGTCTATCTGCACGAAATGCCGGGCGGGCAGTTCACCAACCTGAAGGAACAGGCGCGCTCGCTCGGGCTGGAGACGCGCTGGCACGAGGTGGCGCAAACCTACCACGACGTCAACCTGATGTTCGGCGACATCGTCAAGGTGACGCCGTCGTCCAAGGTCGTCGGCGACATGGCGCTGATGATGGTCAGCCAGGACCTGACCGTCGCCGATGTCGAGAACCCGAACAAGGACATCGCCTTCCCGGACTCGGTGGTGTCGATGCTGCGCGGCGATCTCGGCCAGTCGCCCGGCGGCTGGCCGGAGGCGCTGCAGAAGAAGGTGTTGAAGGGCGACAAGCCGATCACGGTCAGGCCGGGCTCACTGCTGAAAGCCGCCGATCTCAAAGCGAGCCGCAAGGAGATCGAGGAGAAGCTCGAGCGCAAGCTCTCGGAGTTCGAATTCGCCTCGTGGCTGATGTATCCAAAAGTGTTTTCCGACTTTGCGGGCGCGCAGGAGACCTACGGGCCGGTCAGCGTGCTGCCGACGCCGACCTATTTCTACGGCATGAAGTCGGAAGACGAGATTTTTGTCGACATCGAGAAGGGCAAGACGCTGGTGGTGCGCTGCCTGGCCATCGGCGACGTCGACGAGAAGGGCATGGTGACCGTGTTCTTCGAGCTCAACGGCCAGCCGCGCCGCATCAAGGTGCCGGACCGCGCGCATGGCGCTTCCGCGGCCAAGGCGCGGCGCAAGGCCGAGCCTGGCAATGAAGCGCATGTCGGCGCGCCGATGCCGGGCGTGGTCTCCGCACTTGCGGTTGCCGCCGGTCAGGCGGTCAAGGCCGGTGACGTGCTGCTGTCGATCGAAGCCATGAAGATGGAGACGGCACTGCATGCCGAGCGCGACGGCACGATCGCCGAGGTGCTGGTCAAGGCCGGCGACCAGATCGATGCGAAGGATCTGTTGATCGCGTTCAATTGACGCGCCGATCGATCGCTCTGGGGACGGCTGGCAGCAGCCGTTCACGAAGCGCCGATAATGTCTTGACCCGCCGCGCCCGCTCGGGCATCGAACCCGCTCCATTTCGCCGCGCCAGAATCGCGGCGCTTAAAAAGAAGCGGAGAAGAAAAATGGCCGACGACATCACCGATACCAGCCAGACTGTTGCCGCCGGCCAGTTGCGCGCCTTCATCGAGCGCATCGAGCGGCTCGAGGAAGAGAAGAAGACAATTTCCGACGACATCAAGGAAGTGTTCGCCGAGGCCAAGGGCACCGGCTTCGACACCAAGGCGATGCGGTCGATCATCCGGCTGCGCAAGAAGGACCAGGCCGAGCGGCAGGAAGAGGAAACCATCCTCGATCTCTACAAGGCCGCGCTCGGCATGGTGTAAGAGACTGTCTGGAAATTCTACTCCGGCGGCCATCTGACGGCGTTTTCTGCGCTTCCGTTGCTCACGGAACAAATGTCCGCTGCGCTACGGTTCTCGAAACCACCGCCATATGACTCGCCAGAGCGAATTTCGAAAACAGTCTCGGGCCGAGCATGATGCTGGAGCGGGCCATGAGCGAATTCGACTTCGGCGCCCGCCGCGCCTCTGAATTTCGCCAACGCAGCTTCTGGACGCTGTTCGCGGAACGGCATCCGGAAGAACGGCCTCTAATGGCGCGGCGCGGGCCATGGTTCTGGCAGCGCGGGTTGCCCGATTTCGCCCTGGTGCTTTCCATGTATGTCGCTCCGGCGCAGAACCATGTCGGCGTCTTCTTCGGCCGCAACGAGAAGTTCGGCGCTACAGAATCCTGGTCGCGACTGAAGCCGTTCCAGGCGGCGATCGAAGACAGGCTGAAGCTCAGGCCGGAACAGAGTTGCGAGGGCCTCGGCATCAATTCGATGTGGCGGGTCAACTGCTTTGCTGAGGACAATTGGCCGGCGATGGCCGACTGGCTGGTGACGGAATGCTCACGCATCGAGCGGGTCGTCACCGACGTGCTGGGACAGAGCAAGATATGATATCCGCCGTCGGATCGTTCTTCCGCTCGCGCTGGCAAGGCCTGGTGCCGCTCGACCGGCTGTTCTGGCGCGACCTGGCCTTTATCGGCACCGCGATCAACATCGCCTCGACGGTGGCGGCACTCATCCTGCTCGGGCTGAAGCTGCCGCTGGCACTGGTTCTGGCGGTGCATTTTTCGCCCGTGCCCTACAACATCTTCCTGACCCTTGCCGTCTGGCGAACCGCTGAGAAGGCCGCTGGCGCCAAGGCTTCGGCGATGATGCTCGGTTCCGCGCTATGGCTGATCCTGACGGCCGTCGTCTGAGGCAGCACTGGCCGGATACGAAAAAGGGCGGCCGGAGCCGCCCTTCGCTAGGCGATAAAAGAGCTTCGGCTTACGCGGCCGGCTCGAATTTCAACGCGACGCCGTTGATGCAATAGCGCAGGCCGGTCGGCGGCGGGCCGTCGTCGAAGACGTGGCCGAGATGGCTGCCGCAGCGGGCGCAGTGGCATTCGGTGCGGACCATGCCGTAGCTGCGGTCGACCGTGTTCTCGACCGAACCCGGGACCGGATCGTTGAAGCTCGGCCAGCCGGTGCCGCTCTCGAACTTCAGCTTGGATTCGAACAAGGGCTGGTCGCAGCCGACACAGGAAAAGGTGCCGGCGCGCTTTTCGTAGAGCAGGGCGCAGCTTCCCGGCCGCTCGGTGCCATGGTCGCGCATCACCGCATATTGCTCAGGCGTCAGCCGGGCGCGCCATTCGGCGTCGGTGCGGGTGACGGGATAGGTGTGGGTGTCCATTTGATCTCCTCAGCCTTGCCGGCTCGTTGTTGATTGCAACCTCATGTTCGCACCAACATAGGCATTTGTTACGCGTCTGCCCAGATTCAGGTGAGGCCGGCCTGCAAATGGCCGATACCTGCGCTTCCGGTGCTCACGTACGAAAAGTACGCTCCGCTCCGGTTCTCGCACGAGGTAATTTTCGACTCGGCCTGACCTGAATCTTGGCGGCCCAGCCGCAAGTCAATGTTTCCGTGAAAGCTGTTTGGTCGCGCCTTCGAGCCCGGCCAGCGTCAGCGGAAACATGCGGCCGCCGAAGATGTCGCGGATCATCGCGATCGAATGGGTAAAGCCCCAATTCTTCTGGTTTTCCGGATTGAGCCATACCGCGTTTGGCCATTGCTGCAGCAGGCGGCCGAGCCAGACCACGCCGGCCTCCGGGTTCCAGTGCTCGACTGAGCCGCCGGGATGCGCGATCTCATAGGGGCTCATCGAGGCATCGCCGACGACGATCACCTTATAGTCCGGGCCGTATTTGTGGAGCAGGTCGAAGGTGGGGATGGTCTCCGCGCGGCGGCGGCGATTGTCCTTCCACACGCCCTCGTAGAGGCAATTGTGGAAGTAAAAATATTCGAGCTGGCGGAACTCGGCGCGGGCGGCCGAAAACAATTCCTCGACGGTTTTGATGTGATCGTCCATCGAGCCGCCGACATCGAAGAACATCAACAGCTTCACCGCATTGCGCCGCTCGGGCCGCGTCTGCACGTCGAGATAGCCGTGCTCGGCGGTGGCATGGATGGTGCCGGGCAGGTCGAATTCTTCCTCAGCGCCTTCGCGCACCCAGCGGCGTAAGCGCTTCAGCGCGATCTTGATGTTGCGGGTGCCGAGCTCGACGGCATCGTCGAAGTTTTTGAACTCGCGCTTGTCCCAGACTTTGACCGCGCGGCGGTTGCGGCTTTCATGCTGGCCGATGCGCACCCCTTCGGGGTTGTAGCCATAGGCGCCAAAGGGCGAGGTGCCGCCGGTGCCGATCCATTTCGAGCCGCCCTGGTGGCGGCCTTTTTGTTCCTCGAGCCGCTGCTTCAAAGTCTCCATCAGCTTTTCGAAACCGCCCAGCGCCTCGACCAGTTTTTTCTCCTCGTCGGTCAGGTGCTTTTCGGCAAGGCGGCGCAACCATTCCTCGGGGATATTGGCGACGTCCACCGCATCCGTCCCGCCAAGCGCCTCGACACCCTTGAAGACATGCGCAAAGACCTGGTCGAAACGGTCGATATGGCGCTCGTCCTTCACCAAAGCGGCGCGGGCCAGGTAGTAAAAACCCTCGACGTCATAGTCGACCAGTCCCGCTTCCAGCCCTTCCAGCAGCGACAGATATTCCCGGAGCGAAACGGGAACCCGCGCGGCCTTCAGTTCGAGGAAGAAGGGGATGAACATGGTCTTACCTACAGCAGATCATATTCGATGAAGCCGGTCCGCCGTGCCACGTGGTCGTAGAGCTTGCGCGCGGTGGCGTTGGTCTCGTGGGTCATCCAGTAGACGTTTTTCACTCCGATCTTGGCCGCTTCCTGCTTCACCGCTTCGATGAGGGCCGCGCCGATGCCCTTGCCGCGTACGTCGGGGTCAGCGAACAGGTCCTGCAGATAGCAGTTGTTCTTCTCCGACCAGCCGGAGCGGTGGTAGAGATAGTGGGTGAGACCCACGGCCTTGCCGTCGAGCGTGGCGATGAAGCCCTTCGGTTCGAACTCACCTTCCGTGAACAGTCGCTTCCAGGTGATGGCGTAGACCTCTTGCGGCAGCACCGTCTCATAGAAGGTAAGGTATGCGGTCCACAGCCGCTGCCAGTCGGCGTGGTCGGACTGTGCCAATGGGCGGACGGTGATGTCGGTCATTTTGTTTCCTCCAATGCTTTGACCCGAAGCTGCGCCGACGATCGCTTGTCGGCAACGGTCCACAGCCCGGGAAGCGCTATTGCTGCCGGCCTAACCCTGCCGTCTCGCCATAAAGGCCAGCCGCTCGAACAGGTGCACGTCCTGCTCGTTCTTCAGCAGCGCTCCATGCAGTTTGGGCAGCGCATTCTTGGGATCGGCGCGCAGATCCTCCGGCGCGATGTCGTCTGCGACGAGCAGCCGGATCCAGTCGAGCGCTTCGGAGGTCGAGGGTTTTTTCTTCAGGCCGGGCACGTCGCGGATTTCGTAGAACTGGGTCAGCGCGGCGCGCACCAGGTTCTGCTTGATGCCGGGATAGTGGACGTCGACGATCTTGTGCAGCGTCTCGACGTCGGGAAAGCGGATGTAGTGGAAGAAGCAGCGGCGCAGAAAAGCGTCCGGAAGTTCCTTCTCATTGTTGGAGGTGATGATGACGATCGGCCTGACCACGGCACGGATCGTCTCGCCGGTCTCGTAGACGAAGAACTCCATCCGATCGAGTTCCTGCAGCAGGTCGTTTGGGAACTCGATGTCGGCCTTGTCGATCTCGTCGATCAGAAGCACGACTTTCTTGCCGGCGGCGAACGCTTCCCAAAGCTTGCCGCGCTTGATGTAGTTCCTGATGTCGTTGAACCTGTTGTCGCCGAGCTGGCTGTCGCGCAGCCGCGACACCGCGTCATATTCATAGAGGCCCTGCTGCGCCCTTGTGGTCGACTTGACGTGCCATTCGATCAGGTCGAGGCCGAGTGCGGATGCCACTTGTCTGGCCAGTTCGGTCTTGCCGGTGCCGGGCTCGCCCTTGACCAGCAAGGGCCGCTCCAGCGCGATCGCCGCGTTGACCGCAACCATCAGGTCTTTGTCGGCGACATAGGCCGCCGTGCCTTCGAAACGCATTTTTGCTCCTTGGTTCTCTTCAGCTGAACCGTAAGGACGCGGCCCTGCCTGTGCAAGGCTGCGGCGAAGCTGCCGTGAAACCTCGCGCCGCCAACTTCGTTCCTTTGTCATCCTTGGACCGAGGGCGACAGAGTTGAAAGAAAAGACATTCGGCAAGGCAGCGCTGCAAGTGGCTGTGGCGGTGCTGGCGGCGACACCGGTGCTGGTCGGCCTAGAAGGCATGATGTCGGGGCCGCAGTTCCTGCATGTCGCAGCACCGTGGCCGGTCGATCTCGACAGCCATTTCCGTTTCCTCTCCGGTTTCTTCCTCGCCGTCGGCATCGCCTGGTACAGCTGCATCCCCGGCATCGAGACCAAGACCGAACGGTTTCGCCTGCTTGCCGCCTGCACCTTCAGTGGCGGGTTGGCGCGGCTTTTCTCGCTGCTGGTGGCCGGTGCGCCGTCGGCGGGCCACATCGCCGGGCTCTGCGTCGAACTGCTGGCCATGCCGGCGCTGGTCTGGTGGCAGGGGCGGGTCGCGAATAATGCGGCCGAGAATGTCTTGGCATCTGGTCTATAGGCGGCAACAGGCCTATATCAGGGTCGACGGTCTGCGCTTCCCGGCAGGAGAACATTTTCCCCGGGGCCTTAATGATCCCTAGGGAGCTGTCCCTGGGAAGACCCGTGGGTTTTCTCATACGGCGCCCACCTACTTTGTAGGTTCCCGGGATCGCTCTCTCCACCGGTTGTGTGGATCGTCACTCAAACGCTTTGGATCCACTGACATTCCGGTGGATCATGCGGTAGAAAACGTCGCTCCTGACACTCCGCCCAAATCCGACCTTTTCTACCTTGGCTCCATGACCTCTCCGAAAGACCTGAAAAAGCATCTCCGCAAGGAAGCACTCGGCCGCCGCGATGCGCTCGATGAGTTCTGGCGGGTGGAGGCGGCTCTCGAAATGGCCGAGACGGCGCGCGATCATCTCGCTGTCGAACCGGGACAGATCGTCTCCGGCTTCTGGCCGATGCGCTCGGAAGTCGACGTGCGGCCGCTGATGTTTGCCTTGCGCGAGCAAGGAGCAAGGCTTTGCCTGCCGGCCATTCTCGACAAGACCACCATCGTCTTTCGCGAATTGGTGCGCGGCGCGCCGATGGTCGAGATGGGATTTGGCACGGTCGGGCCACATGAAGAGGCCGAAGTGCTCGATCCCGCGGTGATGCTGGTGCCGCTCGCCGCCTTTGATGCGCGCGGCCACCGCATCGGCTATGGCGCAGGCTACTATGATCGCGCCATCGCCAAGCTGGTGGCCAAAGGGCATCCGCCGCGACTGATCGGCATCGCCTTCGATTGCCAGGAAGTGGCGCTGGTGCCGGACGAGCCGCATGACGTGGTCATCCCGGAAATACTCACCGAGAGCGGGTTGCGCCGGTTCTCGCCAAAATTGTAGATAGATTATCTTTCAGACGCATGATCCTTTCCAAGGGGGCATGCAGCTTTTCAGGACCTAGATGAGACTTCTCTTTCTTGGCGATATGGTCGGCAAATCGGGGCGCACGGCAGTGTGGGAACAGCTGCCCGGCCTGATCTCGGATTTCAAACTCGATTTCGTCATCGTCAATGGCGAGAACGCCGCCGGCGGTTTCGGCATCACCGAAGACATATTTCGCGACACGATCGCGGCCGGCGCCGATGTCGTGACCACGGGCAACCATGTCTGGGACCAGCGCGACGCGCTGGTTTTCGCACCGCGCGAGGAGCGCTTCCTGCGCCCGTCAAATTTCCCCAAGGGCACGCCGGGGCGCGGCTCCGGCGTCTACATCGCCAAAAATGGCGCGCGCGTGCTGGTCGCCAACATCATGGGCCGGGTGTTCATGCATCCAGAGCTCGACGATCCGTTCCAGGCCGGCGAGCGCGAACTCGCCGCCTGCCCGCTCGGTGAACAGGCGGATGCGGTGGTCATCGATTTCCATGCCGAAGCGACCTCGGAAAAAATGTGTTTTGCGCATTTCGTCGATGGTCGTGCCAGCCTCGTCGTAGGCACCCACACGCACCAGCCGACCGCCGATCACCAGATCCTCAATGGCGGCACCGGCTATCTGTCCGACGCAGGCATGTGCGGCGATTACGATTCCTCGCTCGGCATGGACAAGGAAGAGCCGCTCAACCGGTTCCTGTCGAAAGTGCCGAAGGGCCGTTTCGAGGCAGCGACCGGACCGGCGACATTGTGCGGCGTTGGCGTCGACATTTCCGACCGCACCGGCCTTGCCGAGAAGATCGCGCCGTTTCGCCGCGGGCCACGGCTGGAGGAAACCGCGCCGTCCTTCTGGTCGTGACATTGATATGGGTGCGCACAGTACCTAACTGCCGGCCAACCGCGAAACTGCTCTAGATCGTTAAAGAGGGGACGACCTCCATGCAGCTCATCGAATTCCTGACGCCGCATCTTGCCTTCGTCAACGATCCGACCGCCTGGATCGCGCTGCTGACGCTGGTGGTGCTGGAGATCGTGCTCGGCATCGACAATCTGATCTTCATCTCGATCCTCACCAACAAATTGCCGGAAGCGCAGCGGGCACGCGCCCGGCGGCTCGGCATTTCGGCGGCGCTGGTCATGCGGCTGGTGCTGCTGGCCACCATCTCGATCATCGTCCAGCTGACGACGCCGGTTTTCACCGCCTTAGGTCATGGCTTTTCCTGGCGCGACCTGATCCTGATCGCCGGCGGCCTGTTCCTGGTCTGGAAGGCGACCAAGGAAATTCACCATACGGTCGATCTCGACGATCATCAGGATTCAATGATGGGCGAGACGCTGCAGCTTTCGCTGGCCGGCGCCATCTTCCAGATCCTGCTGCTCGACCTCGTCTTCTCGATCGATTCGATCATCACCGCGGTCGGCATGACCGACGAGATCGCCATCATGTATATCGCGGTGATCGTGGCGGTCAGCGTGATGATGCTGGCGGCCGCGCCGCTGGCCAATTTCATCGCCAAGAACCCGACCATCGTCATGCTGGCGCTGGGCTTCCTGTTGATGATCGGCATGACGCTGATCGCCGACGGTATGGGCTATCATGTGCCCAAGGGCTACATCTACGCCGCCATGGGTTTTTCGGCGCTGGTCGAAGGTCTCAACATGCTGGCGCGCAAACGCAAGAAGTCCAAGTCCGGCGGCCATTAACCTCGGAAAAGGCCGCGATCGCGAACGCTCGCGCCGCTTACACGGCGCGGCTGGACGAATTGAGCCGATTTATCTATAAGCCGGCCATTCCGACAGAGAGCGACGTTGCGTCCATCCGGACGCATCAGGGCGTTCTAGATTTTGAATTTGAGCATTGCGGAAGACGAGGTGAAATCACCTCGCTCGGGATGCTCTAGCCGAGAAGACGACAGGGGTGCCATGGCTGGCCATTCACAGTTCAAGAACATCATGCACCGCAAGGGCCGCCAGGATGCGGTGCGGTCGAAAATGTTTTCCAAGCTGGCGCGCGAAATTACCGTCGCCGCCAAGAGCGGCACGCCCGATCCATCGATGAACCCGCGCCTGCGCCTTGCGGTGCAAAACGCCAAGGCGGTGTCGATGCCGAAGGACAACATCCAGCGCGCCATCAACAAGGCGTCGATGGGCGATGCCGAAAACTACGAATCCGTGCGCTACGAAGGCTATGGCCCGGGCGGCGTCGCGGTGATCGTCGAGGCGCTGACCGACAACCGCAACCGCTCGGCCTCGAATGTGCGCGCCGCCTTCACCAAGGCTGGCGGCGCGATGGGCGAAACCGGCTCGGTGTCGTTCATGTGGGACCGCGCCGGCGAGATCTATTATCCAGCCTCGGCCGGCAACGCCGAGAAGGTCATGGACGCGGCGATCGAAGCGGGTGCCGACGACGTGCAGTCGGACGAGGAAGGCCACACCATTTATTGCGCCTTTGAAAGCCTGGGCGAGGTGTCGAAGGCGCTGGAAGGCGCGCTCGGCGAGGCCGAGTCGGTCAAGCCGATCTGGAAGCCGCAGACCAACATCGCGGTCGACGAGGAACGGGCACAGTCACTGATGAAGCTGGTCGCCACGCTTGAGGATGACGACGACGTGCAGAGCGTCTACGCCAATTTCGAGGTCGACGACGAGACCATGGCCAAGCTCAGCGCGGCATGATCGAAACTCGAACATGAGCGATCTCCCAGCCATCCGCATCACCTATTGCACGCAGTGCCAGTGGCTGTTGCGGGCCGGCTGGATGGCGCAGGAGCTGCTCTCCACCTTCGGCACGGATCTCGGCGAAGTGACGCTGGTGCCCGGCACCGGCGGCATCTTCACCATTTCCTGCAACGACACGCTGGTCTGGGACCGCAAGCGCGACGGCGGCTTTCCGGACGCGGCAAAACTCAAGCAGCTGGTGCGCGACGTCATCGATCCGGATCGGGATCTAGGCCATTCCGACCGCAAGGGTCACACGCAAAAGGACCCCGCCTGAGGCGAGGTCCTTTTGCGTTTGCGACGTGCCATTTTCACACCAATGCGAAGATGAAGCAGGCCATCGCCACGATGGCGGTGATGGTGCGGACGTGGTTCCACATTACCCATTGGCTCAGATGGTTCGCCCAAACGGCGGCGCCGTTGGCGCTGGTCGGGTCGACGGCGGCGAGCGCATCATTGAGCGGCACGTTGAAGATCATGGTCACGATCGGGTTGCCGATCAGGTAGATCACCGCCCCGGCAAGCAACCAGTACGAGCCGGACTGGCTCCAACCCATGATGGCGGCGGCGATAAGCACCACACAGAGCAGGCCGGTGCCGAAAAGCGCCGTCATGAAGGTCGGGGTGATCACCGTGATGTTGATCGAATTCATCGCGGCGATGCCCGCTGGGACGGGCAGCCGGGCAAGCGCCGCCATGATGAAATTGGAAAAGGCGAAAAACACGCCGCCGACGACGCCCGAGCCGATTGCGGCAATGATGGTGAGGGTGGGAAGAAGCTTGATCATCTCAGTTGCTCCAGATGCCGGTTGCGGCGGTTTCGGTTGCGTAGGTGGAGAAGTCTTTCGGCCCACGGCCAAGCACGCGCTGGACGCCGTCCGTGAGCGCCTCGTTGCGGCCGTCGAGCACTTCGGTGAACAGCTCGTTGAGCAGCCAGGCAAACTCAGGCGGCATGTCGTGCGCGGCCACCGAAGCCGTGAACTCGGCGTGCGAAATCCTGACAAAGCGGATGTCGCGTCCGGTGGCCCTGGCGATCTCGCCGACCGCGTCGGCGAAGCTCAGGAGTCGCGGCCCGGTCAACTCATAGAGCTGGCCGACATGGCCTGGCTCGGTCAGCGCGACGAAGGCGGCTTCGGCGATGTCGTCGGCATCGACGAAGGGTTCGCCGACACCGCCGACCGGCAACGCCACCTCGCCGTCGAGCAAGGAGTAGATGAGGAAGCCTTCGCTGAAGTTCTGGGCAAACCAGGCGCAGCGCAGGATCGTCCAGTCGGCGCCCGAGGCTTTCACCATCTCTTCGGCACGTTGCGCTTCCGTTTCGCCGCGACCCGACAGCAGCACCAGCCGGGTGACGCCGCTGGCCACGGCAAGCCTGGCGAAGGCACCGATCGCTTCGGCGGCGCCCGGTACGGCGAGGTCGGGATAGTAGCTGATGTAGACGGCACTGACGCCCTCAAGTGCAGGAGCCCAGCTTGCGGGAACTTCCCAGTCGAAACGCGGCGTGGCGGAGCGCGAACCAATCCGCACCGGCAGGCCGCACGCCGTCAGCCGCTCGGCCAGACGGCGGCCGGTCTTTCCGGTGCCGCCAAGGATCAAGGTCGGTTTTTCTGTCGTGTTGTTCATCTCGATTTCCTCTCGCCTTGAAATATGAGCAATCGTCACATTTGCAAAACGTGATAAACCCTCGTATTTTGCGAGTCAAGCCAATTTCACGGCGGTTCAGCTGAGCGCGTTTGTTGGAGACAGTCATGGAAGGCACCGCCCCACCGGCCAACGAACAGATCGCCTCGCCGCGCCGGGCGCCGAGCCAGCAGCGCAGCCGCGAGCGGGTCGAGCGCATGCTGGCCGCCGCCTCGGCGCTAATTGCCGAACAAGGCAGCGACGCCATGCGCATGGGCGAAGTGGCGGAAAGGGCAGGTGTCTCGATCGGCTCGCTCTACCAGTTCTTTCCCGACAAACGTGCGATCGTCTGGGCGCTGGCAGAGCGCCATACCGCCGAAAGCCAGGCCTGCATCGCGGCCGCTTTGGCCGATGTCAGTGACGCCGAGGGCTTGCGGCGGGCGTTTTCGGAGCTGGTGGATATCTATTACGGGCTGTTTCTGGCCGAGCCCGTCATGCGCGACATCTGGTCGGGCACACAGGCCGACAAGGCGCTGCGTGAACTCGAACTCGCCGACAGCCGCGCCAACGCCGAATTCCTCACCGCGGTGCTGAAGCGGCTGCGGTCGGCCGCCGATCCGGCGGCGCTGGAAACCACGGCATTTCTCATCTGGCAGATGGGCGAGGCCGCCATGCGGCTGGCGATCTCGGTCGAGCGAGATGAGGGCGACAGGCTGGTCGCCGCCTACAAGCGCATGGCGTTGCGGGAGCTTCTGCTTGAGTAGGGAGCGAAAGCTGAACCTTAGGCGCGGTAACAAAAAACCCGCCTCAAGGGCGGGTTTTTGATCTGCGACAAAGCCGACGTGGCTTAGAGGCCGAAGCCTTCGAAACGCTTCTTGAACTTCGACAGGCGGCCGCCGCGGTCGAGCAGGGTCTGCTGGCCGCCGGTCCAGGCCGGGTGGGTGGTCGGGTCGATATCGAGGTTCATCGTATCGCCTTCCTTGCCCCAGGTCGAACGGGTCATGTATTCGGTGCCGTCGGTCATGACGACCTTGATGGTGTGGTAATCGGGATGGATGTCGGTCTTCATTGTTCTGATCCTGGGCTTTGTTCGTGGCTTGCCGGAGCGGCCGACGGGCGCAAAGCCTGCGTCGATGCGCCCCTTTTTAAAACTCGAAGCCGCAGCTATTGAGGAGCCACGGCTTCTAAAACGGTCGGCGAGCCTATACATCAGCCGGAATTGAATCACAAGGCCGCGGCGGGCGCATATTGAAGCGCCCACCCGGAAGCGGCCAGAGGAAACGGTCATGGCGGATATCAGCGGCGGGGAAGACGAGCGTCGGCGCTCGCTCGGGCCGCTGCGGCGCCTGTTTCCCTATCTCGCCCGCTACCGGAAAATGGTCATCGGCGCGGTCATCTCGCTGGTCGTCGCGGCGGCCACGACGCTGGCGCTGCCGCTGGCCGTGCGGCGCATGATCGACCACGGTTTTTCCGCTTCCGATTCCAGCTTCATCGCCGAGTATTTTGCCATGCTGGTGGTGATGGCTGCCTTGCTGGCGGCGGCGTCGGCCAGCCGCTACTATTTCGTCATCACGCTGGGTGAGCGCGTCGTTGCCGATATCCGCAGCGATGTGTTCCGCCATGTCACGACGCTGTCGCCGTCCTTTTTCGATACCTCCCAGTCGGGCGAGATCGTGTCGCGGCTCGCCGCCGACACAACGCAGATAAAGTCGGCTGTCGGAGCGACCGCCTCGGTGGCGTTGCGCAACGTCATCCTTGGCCTTGGCGCCGTAGCGATGATGGTCGTCACCAGCCCGAAACTGTCAGGGCTGGTCATTGCCGCCATTCCGCTGATCGTGCTGCCGCTGGTCGCTTTCGGCCGTTCGGTGCGGCGCAAGTCGCGGCTGGCGCAGGACACGCTGGCCAATGCCACGGCCTATGCCAGCGAGCAGATCGGCGCGGTGCGCACGCTGCAGGCCTTCACCAATGAGAAGCTGGTCACCAATCACTTTTCGGCTGCCGTGGAAGCCGCGTTCGATGCGGCGCGGGCCTCGGTCTTTGCCCGCTCCTTCCTCACCTTCTTCGCCATTTTCATGATCTTTTCCTCGGTGGTGGCGGTGCTGTGGTTCGGTTCGCGCGACGTGCTCGCCGGCACGCTGTCGCCGGGCACGCTCGGCCAGTTCCTGCTCTATTCGGTGTTCGCCGCCGGCGCGCTCGGCGCGCTCTCGGAAGTGTGGGGCGAACTTGCCCAGGCGGCCGGTGCCGCCGAACGGCTGACCGAAATCCTCGCTGAAAAACCGGCCATCCAGGCGCCGGCCGATCCGAAGCCGCTGCCGGCGACGGCGAAAGGCGCGATCGGCTTCGATGACGTGTCCTTCTCCTATCCGGCCCGGCCCGATCGCGCCGCCGTCCATGGCCTCAGCTTCCAGGTCAAGCCCGGCGAGACGGTGGCGATCGTCGGTCCCTCGGGGGCCGGCAAGAGCACGGTGTTCTCGCTGATCCTGCGCTTCTACGACCCCGAAACCGGCAGCATCGTCATCGACGGCGTCGACGTGCGCGAAGCCGATCCCGCAGCGGTGCGGGCGCGCATCGCCATCGTGCCGCAGGACGTCACCATCTTTGCGGCGACCGCGCGCGACAATATCGGCTTTGGCCGGCCGGGCGCCAGCGAGGCCGAAATCGAGGCGGCAGCGAAAGATGCGCTGGCCGACGAATTCATCCTCAAGCTCGAGAAAGGCTATGACAGCCAGGTCGGCGAGCGCGGCGTGACGCTGTCCGGCGGCCAGCGCCAGCGCGTGGCGATCGCCCGCGCGATCCTGCGCGACGCACCGATCCTTTTGCTCGACGAGGCGACCTCGGCGCTCGACGCCGAAAGCGAGACGCTGGTGCAGATGGCGCTGGAGCGGCTGATGCAGGGCCGCACCACCATCGTCATCGCCCACAGGCTGGCGACGGTGCTGAAGGCCGACCGCATCCTGGTCATGGATGGCGGCCGCATCGTCGAGGAAGGCACCCATCAGAGCCTCGTCGCCAAGGGCGGCATCTATGCGCGGCTGGCCAAGCTGCAGTTCGAAACCGGGGCCAGCGCGTTCAGGGGCGCGGCGGAGTAGGCATGCGCATTTCGCCTATTTGCCTAGGCGTCCCCATATCGTTTGCGCAAATGCTCGGTGAAATGCGCGGCATTGAGCTTTTCGCCCGTGGCGCGTTCGAGAAGTTCCGGCGTCGACCAATGCGAGCCCTGCGACCAGATTTTCTTGCGGCGCCAGTCGTTGATGGCGGCGAAATCGCCCCTGGCAAGGTCGTCGTCGACAGAGGGATGGTCCTTCGTCAGCGCCGCCCATTGCTGCGCCGCCATCATGGCGCCCAGCGTGTAGGACGGGAAATAGCCGAAGGCCGCACCCGGCCAATGCACGTCCTGCATCGGACCGTCGGCCGGATTGTCGATGGTCGACAGGCCGAGATAGTCGCGCATCTTGGCGTCCCAGGCCTCGGGCAGGTCGGCCGCCTGCAGCCGTCCCGAGACGAGTTCCTGTTCCAGTTCGAAGCGCAGGATGACGTGCAGCGGGTAGGTCACCTCATCGGCGTCGACGCGGATCAGGCCGCACTCGACCCGGTGCACATGCGGCAGGATGTCGTCGAGCGTCCAGCTCTCGCCAAGATGCCGTTCGACCACCGGCAGCGCCCAGCGCCAGAATTCGGGGTTGCGGCCGAGCTGCTTTTCGACGAACAGGCTCTGGCTTTCATGCACCGCCATGCCGCGCGCCTTGCCGAGCGGCCAGTGCGCCCATGCTTTCGGCAGGTTCTGCTCGTAGAGCGCATGGCCGGTCTCGTGCAGCACGCCCATCAGCGCCGACAGAAAATCGGAGGTCTTGTAGCGGGTGGTGATGCGCACGTCGCTGGGCACGCCACCGCAGAACGGATGGTGCGACACAGACAGCGAACCATGGGTAAGGTCGAAGCCGACCGCCGCCATCATGGCGAGGCCGAGCTCGCGCTGCCTGTCGATCGCATAGCTGCCCGAAAGCGGTTTTAGCGGGCGTTTGGCCAGTCGCTCTTCCTGCACCGCCAGCGCCTCAGGGACAAAACCTTTCAGAAAGGTCTTCAATTCGCCGAACACCGGGGTGATGTCGGCGGCGCGATTGCCGGGATCATATTGCTCCATCAGCGCGTCATAGGGATCGAGGCCGAGCACGTCGGCGCGCAGCGCCGCCTCCTCACGCACCAACGCCACGATGCCTTCGAGCGCCGGCAGGAAGCCGGCCCAGTCGTTCTTGCCGCGCAGGTCGCGCCAGAGCTGTTCCGAGCGCATGCGGGCGACCGTCTGCCGCTCGACGAATTCCACCGGCAGGCAGGTCAGGTTGGTGTATTGCCGGCGCAATTCCCTGACCGCGGCCTGCTGTTCCTCGTTCAGCGTTTCCTGCTCGGCCGCCGCGATCCAGTCGGCGATCTCCGGCGCCGTCGCCTGTCGGTGATGCATGCCGGCAAGGGCTGACATCGCCTCGGCGCGCTTCTCGCCGCCGCCGACCGCCATATGGGTCGCCTCGTCGGCGCCGAGGATGGCAAGCGCGTGTTCCAGCGCTTCGAGCTTGTGGCCGAGGTCATCGAGTTTCTGAAAGGACATGGGCTGCTTCCGGTGAGTTTGGACGGCGGGAAAAGATACCAATGCACTTGTATTGGCAACCCTCCAGGGCGGCTCTCGCCGATGCACCTTGCGGAAGAGATGGCGCGCGTGGAATGCTGGCTGACGGCAAAAGACCGCGATGGAGGGGAGACAAGATGATCGGCAACATTCTGGTCGGGCTGGTGGCCCTGATCCATGTCTACATCGTCTATTTGGAGATGGCGCTATGGGACACGCCGCGCGGCCACAAGGCTTTCGGCCTGACGCCGGAATTCGCCAGCGCCTCGAAAGTGCTCGCCGCCAATCAAGGGCTCTACAATGGCTTTCTCGCCGCCGGGCTGATCTGGGGGCTTTATCTCGGCGCCGCCGGGTTCCAGATCAAGATATTCTTCCTGCTCTGTGTCGCCATCGCCGGCCTCTACGGCGCAGCGACGGTGGGCAAAAAAATCCTGTTCATCCAGACAGTGCCGGCCGTGCTGGCGCTGCTGGCGGTGTGGCTCGGCTGGTAAAAAAGACGCCAGCGGGGCAACAGCCCCGAG
The DNA here is from genome assembly GCF_056402815.1 of Mesorhizobium sp. P3_B5. Classification (NCBI taxonomy): domain Bacteria; kingdom Pseudomonadati; phylum Pseudomonadota; class Alphaproteobacteria; order Hyphomicrobiales; family Phyllobacteriaceae; genus Mesorhizobium; species Mesorhizobium sp. P3_B5. Next base: position 87,842 of record NZ_JBFUGR010000015.1, read on the forward strand.
GCGCCAGGCAGTCCCTTCCTTGTCCTTGCTCGGACGCTGTCAGCCGTTCGGATAGTTTCCGCCGTCCGAGCCGTCACCCATGTTGAAGCCACTGCCGGTGTCGCTCAGCAGCCGCTGGTCGAGATTGTCGAGCCGGTGCAGCAACTGGGCGTATTGCGCCGCCGGTATCCTGCCATGGTCGGCGGCAGCGGTTTTTTCGGCGGCCTGGCTGATATTGGCGGCCCGCTGGTGCAGCTTTTGCGCCTCGGCCGGCGTAATCGTGTTCGCCTGCCTTGCGTCGGCGATGCCCTTGTCGACGCCTTGCACCTGATCGATCAGCGCCGCGACGCGCGGACCGGTGAAATCGGTCGGTGCGGCCTCGTCAAGGGCGCCCTTGTGGTGTCCGGCGGCGTAGGCGCCGGCGAACGGAACAGCAATGAGAAGTGCTGCCAGAGTTGCGGTTTTAAGCGAGGTCCTGGGAGTGAAAGAGCGCATCGTGGCGTCTCCTTTGACTGTGGAAGGTGGCGACTGTCTCGCCCACGTTCCGGCCGCGGGCCGTCCGGTTCCGTCGCGTCGCGATGATGGGAGCCATCGCCGGCGGTTCTCGGCCCAAGGCGAACGCTAGGAGCGCGCTGCGGCAAAGTGTAATTAAAAAAAGATAATCTTTTCAGGCCTTGCCGGTCTCGAGCCGCGCCCTAGAGCGGGATGAATTGAGGCTGAATCGGCGAGGATTCCCTTAGGCGTGCAAATCTGATTCAACCTTCTTGCTGAGACAAGGAGGTCAGCATGGATGGGCAAGCCTTACTCGATGGATCTTCGCGAACGGGTTGTTGCGTCGGTTGAGCGGGAGGGGGCTGTCGCGACGGCAGGCCTCGGCACGCTATGGGGTTGGTATCAGCACCGTCATCAGGTGGGTGCAGCGGTTGCGCGACATGAGTAGCCTTGCGCCCGGCAAGATGGGTGGGCACCGGCCGAAGAAGATTGCCGGTGAGCATCGGGACTGGCTGCTGCTGCGCTGCCGAGCTGCGGATTTTACGTTGCGCGGTCTTGTGGTCGAACTTGGCGAGCGCGGCCTGAAGGTCGATTACCGCTCGGTGTG
>NZ_JBFUGR010000016.1:0-74857 GCF_056402815.1 Mesorhizobium sp. P3_B5
CCTTGAGGGGGAGATGTCGCCGAAGGCGACACCTTGAGGGGGAGATGTCGCCGAAGGCGACAGAGGGGGTCGCCGCGCGAGAGGCGCCGACGCCTTCCGCAACGGCAGGCGGCGTCGGCGACTTGCCGGCCATCTCCCTCTCAAGGTGGGAGATCAGCAGCTCCACCGCTTTAGCCAAATACAAACGCCGCAACCGAGAAGGGCCTTTTCAATTCATCATCATGGCGCCCATCGGCTGGAAGGTTGGCAGCGCCTGTGGAAAGACCAGCACCGCCGAACCATAAAGCAGCAGAGCGACACCCGAGACCTTTGCGATCCCCTCTCCTGACGGCAGGGTCTTTTCCGCAAAGATCAGCAAGGTGACCACGGCCATTGCGGCGACGTTCATGACCCCGAGAGGAAACAGCGCAAGAAACAAAAGCCAGCAGCAGCCCAGGCAAAAAAGTCCGTGCTCCAGGCCCATGCGAACCGCGCCCCGGTAACCATCGCGCCATGAGGTCAGGATGAAGCCAATCGGCGTGCGGCATTTGGCCAGGCACAGATCTTTCAGTGGGGAGAGTTGATAGGCGCCGCCAAGCATCAGCAGCGCGCCGCCAATACGGGCGGCCGTTGCCGTAGACAATCCCACATGCCCGGCAAGCATCTCCGCACCCGCCGCACCGGCAAAGGCGACCACGCCCATCACGCCCCAGACCAGCATGTAGCCAGCCACGAACACCCAGCTCGAGACAAAGGTCTCGCCCCGGCCCCGTTTGCCGGCCTGGACCTGGTGAAACGTCAGGATCATGGGCGCGGCCGTTGGAAACATCATGGCAATCATCATGATCATCCAGACGGCAAGAAACAGCGGCGCCTCCATGCCCATGGTGAGTGAGTACATGTCCATGCGCATGTCCGCGTCCATGCCCATCTGCTGCCAGACAAGCAGGGTCCACGCCGCCGCAGCGATCGCGATCAGCATCGCCAGAATGATGTTTCGCTGCAGCGTCAGCGGATCCGCCTCGACCATGCGGCCAACGCTACTGCTGGCCGGACCAATTGATCGGGGCGTAATGTCCGTTTCGGCGGGAATTGTCCCAGCTCATGCCATGGTCGCTAAATGTACTGCCTTCCGCCCCCATCGCCAGGGCAAGCCAGTCGGGATTGATCGGATGGCCGGTGGCCGCCCACATCTGCCCGTCCTCGCGCATTGTCGGCAGCGGCTCGACCGCCATCTGCATGACGCCCGCAATCTCCGCCGACCGCTTCTTGCCGTCTATCCGGTAGTCTATCGGCACCTTCTTGGCGCCGAGATTCGTGCCGATCATGGGCGCCAACACCGCCATAGGGCCGCCTGCGGCGCCAGTGAAGATGGCACCGAGCGCCTCTGTTTGCCTGTCATCGGCTCGTTCGTCGATATAGGCGGCGGCGGTCCAATTGCCGTCTGCCATCGGACCCGGCGTGTGCGCAACCATCGCGACACTGAGCCCATCCAATCGAACGTCGCCGTAATTGCCCTTGTCGATGTGAAAAACCAGACCGACGTCGCAAACGCCTCGCGTCGGCTTCGATGTCAGCTGCGCGTTGGTGGACAGCAGGCAAGGACATACGACATCGCAGCTACAATTTTCGAAGTAACTTCCGGACAATTGCCAACGGACTGCCATTTGCACCTCCCACTTGCGTCAGGCGCGTCGGCATATCGTTTTGGCGAGGCGGTGCCATTTCACGGCTATTGTAGGAATGGCAAATACCCTCGCCGCGACTGATCGGCACGCCAGGGCAGATAATTTAAGCCATATCTAATTTAGGTTACGCCGTTGCTCGGCACTGTCAAGCCGCGAGCGGCAGGCGCTGCTTGGCATTGCGGTGGAGAGCAGTCGGCTGGCGCAGCGCGGCTGATCTCCCCCCTTGAGGGGGAGATGTCGCCGAAGGCGACAGAGGGGGTCCCAGCGCGTAAAGCGCCGACCTCCTTCGCTCCGCGCCGGCGCCTGATATGAGACGACCCCTTCTGGCCTGCTGGCCATCTCCCCCCTCGAGGGGGGAGATACGCAGCCGCGCCGATTTCGCCAATTGCCAGCGACGAAAAGGAAAGGGCCGGCGTAGCGGCCGGCCCTTAGCCATGGTAGTTTCGCGGCATGAAGTATCCCGCGAAAAATCTAGCAACCTACGCAGGATTTTGCGCGGGGTGTTTGTTTTTCTCGGCCATAGCGGCGACCCTCGTCTATTGCACCTCGTCGCCAAATCCGAAGGTGCACTGGTGGGTTCTTTTTTTGGGCGGTGCTTTCGGCCTGTTCATAACCAACGGCTTCGTCGTCCCGGCCATTCGCCGGCTCATGGCAAAGCGGAAGGAAGCGCCCGATCAATCGCAGTGATCCGATAACTCGGATCACTGACAGATAAGCCTGGTCTGCGCGTTTCTGTTGAGGGCTCGGCATAGCAGGCCCGCTTTTTTTGGTGATTATCACCGATATATCAGCGCCACAACCTGACCTTACGTTAGAACATGATTTGCCGGCTAAATACCGTGACGTCTCCAGCAGCCTACCGCTCCTGCTTCAACCGCCGGCACAACTCATCGAGCTGCTCCAGCGTCCGGTAGCTCACCCGCAGCACGCCGCCCTTCCCCTTGTGCTCGATGGCCACGATCATGCCGATCGTGTCGGTCATCAGCTTTTCCAGCGCCAGCGTGTCGGTATCCTTGTCCGCCGGCTTCGCCGCTGGGCGCGCTCCATTCGGGCTGCTGCCGGCCGGCATTTGCGCCAGCGCTTCCGTCTGGCGGACCGACAGCCCCTCCTCGACGATGCGTTTGGCGAGACCGGCCGGATCCTCGGCCGTCACCAGCGTACGGGCGTGGCCGGCCGACAGCGCGCCGTCGACCAGCATGTCGCGGATCACGTCGGGCAGTTTCAGCAGCCGCAGCGTGTTGGCGACATGGCTGCGGCTCTTGCCGATCACCTGACCGAGATCGGCCTGGGTGTAGCCGTGATCGTCGATCAGCTGCTGGTAGCCGAGCGCCTCCTCGACCGGGTTGAGGTCGGTGCGCTGGACGTTTTCGATGATCGCGAGTTCGAGCGCAGTGCGGTCGTTGACGTCGCGCACGATGATCGGGATCTCGGTCAGCCCGGCGCGCTGCGCCGCGCGCCAGCGCCGCTCGCCGGCGATGATCTCGTAGCGTCCCGCGTGTGTCGGCGACGGCCGCGCCACCACCGGTTGCACGACACCATGCTCGCGGATCGACTGCGCCAGGTCGGTGAGCTCGGCATCGCCAAAATGCCGGCGCGGGTTTTTCGGGTTCGGCGTCAGGAACTCGATCGGCACCTTGCCATCGGCGTTCAGGCCCTGCTTTTCCGGCGCGGCCGGGCGATCGATCTCGCCGATCAGCGCCGCCAGTCCCCGCCCCAGTCTTTTCCGTGAAAGGTCTTCGCTCATTCTCTATCCAGATCGTTTCGGTATCGAATCGGCTTGTTTGCTAATTAAGCAGCGCGTAATTTACGCTCGCGGCGGATAACCTCTGAGGCAAGCTGCAGATAGGCCTGACTGCCTGAGCATTTGAGATCGTAGAGGATCGCCGGCTTGCCGTAGGACGGCGCCTCGGAAACCCGCACATTCCTAGGAATGATGGTCTCGTAGACCTTGTCGCCCATATGCGCCCTGACATCCTGCACCACCTGGTTGGCGAGGTTGTTGCGGCCGTCATACATGGTCAGCACGATGCCCTGGATGGTCAGGTCGGGGTTGATCGAGCGGCGGACTTGTTCGACCGTCTCCAGCAACTGGCTGAGACCTTCCAGCGCAAAGAATTCGCATTGCAGCGGCACCAGCACCGAATCGGCCGCCGCCATCGAATTCAGGGTCAAAAGATTGAGCGACGGCGGGCAGTCGATCAGCACATAGCCGAAGGGCGCCCCGCGCTCGGTCGCGGCACGCAGCGCATTGCGCAGCTTGAGCACCCGGTCCGGCGCCGAGGCGATCTCCATCTCGATGCCGAGCAGATCGAGCGTCGACGGCACGATCGACAGGCCTGGAACCGCCGTCGGAATGGCTGCGGCTTCGAGGTCCAGCTCGCCGGTCAAAACGTCATAGGAGGAGACGGTGCGGTCCTTGCGGTCGATACCGAGACCGGTGGAGGCGTTGCCCTGCGGGTCGAGATCGACGATCAGCACTTTTTCACCGATCGCCGCCAGCGCCGTGGCCAGATTGATGGCCGTCGTCGTCTTGCCGACACCGCCCTTCTGGTTGGCTACGGTGATGATTCGAGGGCCATTCTTCATCATGGATTTATGCCAGAAGTTCATTTTCAGCCGGGCGCAAAGCAGACAATTCGAGGATGACCCCATGCGGGTCGGTGACGCTCGAATGTTCTACCAGATCGAAGCACCATCGGTGAGCGCTTTCTTCCACTTCAGCGCGGTAATCCCGGCCTTTGTGGAACAGGCCGCGGGCGCCTTTTGTCAGCCACGGCGCCGCGAGATCAACCAGGGCAGGGAGCGCGGCAAGTGCTCGCGCCGTGACGATTTGCGGTTCAGAAACAAGCGCATAGCTGTCGTCGATGCGCCGCGCGATGATGCGCGCGGGCAGATTGAACTGCCCGACGACTGCTTGCAGGAACGACGCTTTTTTCCGGTTGCTTTCAACCAGATCAATGCTGGCACCGGCGCGTTCGGCCAATAGAAAAGCCATCACAAGTCCGGGAAAGCCGCCACCCGAGCCGAGATCCACCCAGCGCGTCGCCGCCGGCTCGAGTCGCGCCAGTTGCACGCTGTCCAATATATGACGGCGCCAGACATCGTCCTGCGTCGATTGTGCGGCCAGGTTTATGCGGCTGTTCCACTTCTGGAAGACCCGTTCGAATTCGACCAGACGATCGAATGTTTCACGTGAAACCGGGCCTGCGGCCTCTTGCAGGCTTTTCCATGTGGCAGCGCTCACGCAACGTTCCTTTGCGCGGACGCCTCGGCGTTGCGGACATGCGCGACGATGATCGCCAGCGCCGCCGGCGTCATGCCTTCCATGCGCTGCGCATCGGCGATGGAGCGCGGCTGGCGTGCCAGCATCTTCTGCTTCAGTTCATTAGAAAGGCCTGGAACATGGGCAAAGTCGACTGAAACCGGGATCAGGCGGCTCTCCTCATGCCGGATCTGAGTGACGTCGGCTTGCTGGCGGTCAAGGTAAACGGAATATTTCGCCTCCGTTTCGAGTCGTTCGGCCGTCTTGGCGTCGATTTCGCCGAACGCAGGCGAAATTCGCGCCAGCCAGGCGACATCGACGCCGGGATAGGCCAGCAATTCATAGGCGGAGCGCCGCACACCGTCCTTGTTGATCTGCAGCCCGTGACCCGACGCCTCGTTCGGGGTCATCGTCGTGCTGGTTGCGAGCTGTCGTGCCTTGTCGAGATCGTCCACGACATCGTTGAACCGCTGCGTCCGCCGCTGCGAGGCGATGCCAAGCTTCACGGCCAGTGGCGTCAGCCGCTCATCGGCATTGTCAGCGCGCAGCGACAGCCGAAACTCGGCCCGCGAGGTGAACATGCGGTAGGGCTCGCTGATGCCGCGGCTGGTCAAATCATCGACCATCACGCCGATATAGGCCTCGGTCCGGCTGAGCACGATTGGATCACTCGCCGCTGCTTTGCGCGCCGCGTTGAGGCCGGCGAGCAATCCCTGCGCGCCCGCCTCTTCATAGCCCGTAGTGCCGTTGATCTGGCCTGCAAGGAAAAGCCCGCCAATCCGCTTCGTCTCCAACGTCGCCAGCAATTCACGCGGGTCGACATGGTCGTACTCGATGGCATAGCCGGGCTGCAACATGGCCGCCCGCTCCAGCCCCGGAATGGTTTTCAGAATGTCGAGCTGGACGTCTTCGGGCAGCGAGGTCGAAATGCCATTCGGATACACTGTGTCGTCGTCGAGCCCCTCCGGCTCCAGGAAAATCTGGTGACCCTCGCGGTCACCGAACTTGACGATCTTGTCCTCGATCGACGGGCAATAGCGCGGCCCCACACCTTCGATCGAGCCGGAATACATGGCGGAGCGGCCAAGATTGGCGCGGATCAGGTCGTGCGTCGCCGGCGTCGTGCGGGTAATGCCGCAATGGATCTGCGGATTCTCAATGCGGTCGGTCAACAGCGAGAACGGCGAGGGATGTTCATCCGCCGCCTGGCTTTCCAGCGATGCCCAATCAATGGTGCGGCCATCGAGCCGCGGCGGTGTACCGGTCTTCAGTCGCCCAAGCTTGAAGCCCGCCCGGCTCATCGTCGCCGACAGACCGAGACTGGCCTGCTCGTTCATGCGGCCGGCAACGATCTTCTTCTCGCCGATATGGATCAGTCCGCGCAGAAAAGTGCCGGTGGTCAACACCACGGCGCCGCAGGCGAGTCTGTGGCCATTTGCCAAAAGCACAGCCGACAGGCGCCCGTCCTCGATCTCAAAATCGAGAACCTCGCCTTCGATCACATCGAGATCGGCCTGTTCACGGATCGCCGCCTGCATCGCCAGCCGATAGAGCTTGCGGTCCGCTTGCGTGCGCGGTCCACGCACGGCCGGGCCCTTGCGGCGGTTGAGCAGGCGGAACTGGATGCCGGCAGCATCGGCGACGCGACCCATCAGCCCGTCCATGGCGTCGATCTCGCGCACCAGATGGCCCTTGCCGAGACCGCCGATCGCCGGATTGCACGACATAACGCCGATCGTGTCGAAGCGCAGCGTCACCAACGCCGTCCTGGCGCCCGCGCGCGCGGCAGCACTCGCCGCCTCGCACCCGGCATGGCCGCCGCCCACCACAACCACGTCATAGTGATCGTTCATTCCAAGAATCCCGAATTTCAGTTCGCCCGACACATGTGCCCGCATGGGCGTGCTGTCAAGAATGCACGGCCCTTCGTTTCACGTGAAACAACATCGCCGGCATCCCAGTCGCCCTGTTTCACGTGAGTCACGGCAGTTCGGAGGGGCCTAGTGTTTCACGTGAGTCATCTGCCAGCCGCCAGGCCGTGTTTCACGTGAGTCATTTACCGATGCAGAACTGCGAAAAGATGACATCCAGCAGATCCTCGACGTCAACAGCGCCAACGATGCGGCCAAGCCGGTCCGCCGCCAGGCGCAGATCCTCGGCGCGCAACTCCTGCCCACGCCCATCTCCCGCAAAAGCCGACAGCAGAAAGCGCTTCGTCTCATTGAGCAGCTCGACGTGGCGAAGCCGCGACGGCAGGATATCACCGACCTGGCCGGCCTGCGCCGCGGCGCGGCGTCCGATATCCGCCAACAGCTCCGTCAGCCCCGTTCCATCCGTGGTCGAAATGACCGCGTCGTACTGCGTCGCCGGCGTCTGCGGCACCAGATCGACTTTTGTGCCAATCCTCAGCGTCGGAACGTCGGCCGGCATTGCACCAACTTCTGCCGGGTTCAGCATATCCTTCAGCAGCAGCAAAAGGTCGGCACCGCGTGCTTTCGTTCGGGCTTTCTCGATGCCGATTGCCTCGACCTTGCCCGGAGCCTCGCGCAGACCCGCCGTGTCCGTCACCCTAATCCGCATTCCTTCGAGATCCAGCACCACTTCGAGCAGGTCACGCGTCGTGCCGGGCTCATCCGTTACAATAGCGGCATCGCGCCGCGCCAGCGCGTTGAACAGACTCGACTTCCCGGCATTCGGCGCGCCGAGGATGACGACCTCGAAGCCGTCACGAATGATCTCGGCGGCGCGGAACCCGGCGACGTGTCGATCGATCTCGTCAATCATCTTTCGCACATCCAACCAGACCGTATCCGAAACGGAACCGGGCACATCGTCCTCATCGGCAAAGTCGATCTCGGCCTCGATCATCGCCCGCGCATGAATAAGCCGGCGGCGCCAGCCAAGATAAAGCTCACTCTGCACACCTTGGGCGTTCTGCACCGCAAAGCGCCGCTGCGCCTCGGTTTCGGCGTTGATGAGGTCGGCCAGCGCCTCGGTCTCGACCAGATCGAACTTGCCATTGAGAAAGGCCCGGCGAGTGAACTCGCCCGGCTCCGCATGCCTGACGCCATTAAAACCGGCGATGGTCTCCAGCATTTTGGTCACCACGGCCCGGCCGCCATGGACATGGAATTCGGCGATATCCTCGCCGGTAAAGCTGTCGGGACCAGGAAAGAAGACGACCAGACCGCTGTCCAGCACGGTTTTGTCCGGCGCCCGTAACTTGCGCAAGGTCGCCACACGGTCCTTAATCTTTCCGCCGGCAATCGTTTCGACTACGAATCGACTCCTTGGGCCGGAAATGCGGATAACGGCGATGCCGGCGGGCAGGCGGCCGCTCGACAGCGCAACGATGGACTCAGCTGAAATCATTTGCCCGCTCCGTCGAACCGCCCTAGCTTCGCCCGCTTAATCCCGATCCCATTCACCGAGCTGCCATTGTGACATTGCCCGCCAAAAACCTGCTTGCCGAAGAGGCCAGCCCCTACCTGCAGCAGCACAGCGACAATCCGGTGCACTGGCGGGCCTGGTCACCTGCTTCTCTGGCCGAAGCCAAGGCGCTCGAGCGGCCCATCCTGCTTTCGGTCGGCTACGCCGCTTGCCACTGGTGCCATGTCATGGCGCATGAGAGCTTTGAAAACGATGCCGTCGCCGCCGTCATGAACCGGCTGTTCGTCAATATCAAGGTGGATCGCGAGGAACGGCCGGACATCGACCAGATCTACATGGCGGCACTTTCGGCGATGGGCGAGCAGGGCGGCTGGCCGCTGACCATGTTCCTGACCCCGGACGGCAAGCCGTTCTGGGGCGGCACCTATTTTCCGCGCGAGGCGCGCTACGGCCGCCCCGGCTTCATCCAGGTGATGGAAGCGGTCGACAAGGCGTGGCGCGAGAAGCGACAAAGCCTTGACCAGAGTGCCGACGGTCTGACCAACCATGTCGAGGCGCGGCTGGCTGGCACGCATGCCAAGGCAGTGCTGGACCGCGACACGCTGGCCAATCTCGCTAGCGGCATCGACGGCATGATCGACCGGGATTTGGGCGGCCTGCGCGGGGCGCCAAAATTCCCCAATGCACCGTTCATGCAGACCCTGTGGTTGTCCTGGCTGCGCGACGGCAGCACATCGCATCGCGACGCCGTCCTGCTCAGCCTCGAAAAGATGCTGGCCGGCGGCATCTATGATCATATCGGCGGCGGCCTCAGCCGCTACTCGACCGACGCCGAATGGCTGGTGCCGCATTTCGAAAAGATGCTCTACGACAACGCCCACCTCATCCGCCTGTGCAATTGGGCCTATGCGGCGAGCGGCAATGATTTGTTCCGGGTACGAATCGAAGAGACAATTGACTGGCTGCTGCGAGAAATGCGCGTCGATGACGGCGCCTTCGCCGCCAGCCTGGACGCCGACAGCGACGGCGAGGAGGGGCTGTTCTACACCTGGAGTGAGAATGAGATCGAAGCCGTGCTCGGTGACGACTCCACCTTGTTTTTCAAACACTTAATGCTTTCCAGCCCGCATGGTTGGGAAGGCAAGCCGATCGTCCACCAAAGTGAAGCCCGGCAGACGCAAGGCGTGGCCGATCGCAACCAGCTCATCCCGCTAAAAGCAAAGCTGCTGGCAGCCAGAGAGCATCGCGTCAGGCCCGGGCGCGACGGCAAGGCGCTGACCGACTGGAACGGCCTGATGATCGCAGCCCTTGCCGAGGCAGGGCGGTCACTCGGCCGGGCCGACTGGATCGAAGCGGCGGAAAAAGCCTTCGCCCATATTGCCGAGTCCAGCCAGGACGGGCGCTTGCCGCATTCGATGCTCGGCGCCAAAAAACTGTTTCCGGCGCTGTCGAGCGACTATGCCGCAATGACCAACGCCGCGATCTCGCTGTTCGAAGCAACCGGCAATTGGAGCTATGTCGAGCAGGCCAGCCGGTTCATCGAACAACTCGACCACTGGCATCAGGACAGTGACAAGACCGGCTACTATCTGACTGCATCGGACAGCACTGACGTACCGATCCGCATCAGGGGCGATGTGGACGAGGCGATCCCCTCGGCCTCCGGCCAGATCGTCGAGGCCCTGGTCCGACTGGCCTCCGTCACCGGCGATCTCGACCTGCAGGAAAAGGCCTGGAAAGTCGCCGAGCATGCCGCCGGCCGCGCTGCACACCAGGCCTATGGCCAGGCCGGCATCGTCAACGCCTGTGCCCTCGCGGTCGAGCCATTGAAGCTGGTGCTAATAGACAACCTCGCCAATCCAGGACTCGTTCCGGTTGCGAATCGATCCCCTGATCCGAGACGAGTCGATATCGTCGTGGCGATTGGTTCGGAAGCGAATCGACCGACTTTGCCGGGTGGCATCCTGCCGCCGACGGATAAACCGGGCGCCTGGCTTTGCACGGGGCAGGTGTGTTTGCCGGTGGTGACTGATGCTGAAGAGCTCGAACGGCTTTTGCGACGGTGATTTGGTCAAAATGAAGAGGCCCATCCCGATCTCTCGGAATGGGCTCCAAATAGCTTTGCTTGGAACGAACCGCGGATCCGCAGCTCGACCCCTACGTATTCATCGAATCGAAGAAATCCGCATTGGTCTTGGTCTGCTTCAGCTTGTCGATCAGAAACTCGATCGCATCGGTCGTTCCCATCGGCGCCAGGATGCGGCGCAGCACGAAGATCTTCTGCAAATCCTGCTTGGCGACCAGCAAATCTTCCTTGCGGGTGCCGGACTTCAGAATGTCCATGGCCGGATAGATGCGCTTGTCGGCGACCTTGCGGTCGAGCACGATTTCCGAATTGCCGGTGCCCTTGAACTCTTCGAAGATTACTTCGTCCATGCGGCTGCCGGTGTCGATCAGCGCGGTGGCGATGATGGTCAGCGAGCCGCCTTCCTCGATGTTACGGGCGGCACCGAAGAAGCGCTTCGGCCGCTGCAGCGCATTGGCGTCGACACCGCCGGTCAGCACCTTGCCGGATGACGGCACCACGGTGTTGTAGGCGCGGCCGAGGCGGGTGATCGAATCGAGCAGGATGACGACATCGCGGCCATGTTCCACCAGGCGCTTGGCTTTTTCGATCACCATTTCGGCGACCTGGACGTGGCGCACCGCCGGTTCGTCGAAGGTCGAGGACACGACCTCGCCCTTCACCGAACGCTGCATGTCGGTGACTTCTTCCGGCCGCTCGTCGATCAAAAGCACGATCAAATAGCATTCCGGGTGGTTGGTGGTGATGGAGTGGGCGATGTTCTGCAGCAGCACCGTTTTACCGGTACGCGGCTGTGCCACGATCAAGGCGCGCTGGCCTTTACCAAGCGGCGCCACCAGGTCGATGACGCGGGCAGAAATATCCTTGGAGGTCGGAACCTCCATTTCCATCTTCAGCCGCGACGTCGGATAGAGCGGCGTCAGATTGTCGAAATGGATCTTGTGACGGATCTTTTCCGGGTCGTCGAAATTGATCGTGTTGACCTTGAGCAGCGCGAAATAGCGCTCGCCCTCTTTCGGGCTGCGGATCGGCCCTTCGACCGTATCGCCGGTCTTCAGCGAAAAGCGCCGGATCTGCGACGGGGAAATATAGATGTCGTCGGGACCTGGCAGATAGTTGGCATTGGCGGAGCGCAGGAAGCCAAAACCGTCCTGCAGCACTTCGACCACGCCGTCGCCGATGATCTCGACGTCCTGCGCGGCCAGTTTCTTCAGGATGGCAAACATCAGCTCCTGCTTGCGCATGACGCTGGCGTTTTCCACCTCGAGCGATTCGGCATAGGCGATCAGCTCTGGCGGTTTCTTGTTCTTGAACTCTGCGAGTTTCATTTCTTGCATAGACGGACTCTGAATCTGCTTTGGGGAAAATATATCGGCGGGATGCGACAAATGCCGGGCGCGGCCGAAAGCGATGAAGGGCGGCGCATGACGGGAAGGAAGACCCGTCTTTTATCGTCGGTCGGGTGAAAGAGCAAGCTGCGTTTTACGGGACCGATATGGTCTAGAACGGCTTGACGACAACCAGGATTACGATGGCGATCATCAGCAATGTGGGGATCTCGTTGACGATCCGCCAGTGCTTCGCGGGTTTTTCGTTGCGATCCTCGGCGAATTTGCGCACCGCGCCGGCGAGGTAGCCATGCACGGCGGACAGCAAGAGCACCAAAGCGATCTTGCCGTGCAGCCAGCCACCCTGGAACGCAAAACCTTTCCAGGCCAGCCAAAGCCCGAACACCCAGGTAACGACCATCGCCGGATTGATGATGCCGCGCAGCAGGCGGCGCTCCATCACCTTGAAGGTCTCGGACTGTACCGAGCCTTTCTCGGCATCGGCGTGGTAGACCAGCAGCCGCGGCAGATAGAGCATGCCAGCCATCCACGCGATGACGGCAAGGATATGGATCGCCTTTGCCCACGGATAGAAGCCGTCGGGCGCGACGAAATACAAAAGCCCGGTGAGAACAACCAGCGCGGCGATGCCAACGGCCATGCGTATCATCGCCTGGCTGGTGCTGTTCGTATTGTTGTCGGTCATCAGCGTGTCGCGCTCCGTACCTGTTTCACCATCGCCTCGACATGGCCGATCGGCGTCTCCGGCGTGATGCCATGGCCGAGATTGAAGATCAGCGGCCCATCTCCCAGCGCTTTCAGGATCGCGCCGACACCATCGGATAGCGCCTTGCCGCCAGCCACGAGCCGCAAGGGATCGAGATTACCCTGAACCGCACCCGAGCGCTGCAATTCCTTCGCTGCCGTCAGGGGCACCGTCCAGTCGATCCCCAGGGCCGTTACACCGGTCTTCTGGCGGTAGGTCTGGTAGTGCGCGCCGGCGCCCTTGGGAAAACCGATGATCGGAACCTCGGGATAAACGGCGCGAACTTGGCGGACGATCTCCGCCACCGGCTGCACGCAGAACAAGTCGAAAGAAGCGTCGTCGAGCACGCCGGACCAGGAATCAAAAATCTGCACCACGTCGGCACCAGCCTCGATCTGACGGATGAGATATTGCGCCGAGTGATCGGCCAGCACCTTCAGCAGCTGCTGAAACGCCACCGGCTCGCGATAGGCAAACAGCCGTGCCGGCGCCTGGTCGGGCGTGCCATGGCCAGCGATCATGTAGGTCGCCACTGTCCACGGCGCGCCGCAGAAACCGATCAGCGTCGTTTCATCAGGCAGCTTTGCCCGCAAGCGGCGCACCGTCTCGTAGACCGGTTCGAGATTCACGTGAAACACGTCGCTCTCCAGAGCCAGAATCTCTGGCGCAGAGATCGGGGTCAAAAGCGGGCCTCTTCCTTCCTCGAAGCGCACGTCACGGCCAAGCGCATGCGGCACGACAAGGATGTCGGAGAACAGGATCGAGGCATCGAAGCCGAACCGTTCGATCGGCTGCATCGTCACTTCGACAGCCAGGTCGGGATCATAGCAGAGATCGAGGAACGAACCGGCGCGACGGCGCGTCTCGCGATACTCCGGCAGATAGCGGCCGGCCTGGCGCATCATCCAGAGTGGTGGCGGAAACACCGCTTGCCCCTTCAGCACGTCCAGCATGGTCCTGACTTGGGGCATTGAGCGCTCTCTTCCTAAGCCTTCTCTATAATTAAAGAGTCTATTTCTAGAATCTTCTGATTCTAAGAGTCTGTTGGTATCGGTGGTTGTCACCTGTCCCGCTTTGCCCCGATAAAGGCCAGCCAGCATATTGTCGCGCGCTTCTCCAAAAGGATTGCAGAACTTTGTGGAAGGTCGGGAATTTACGACTGGAGTCAATGGTTTGTCGTCGAGCCAAGGAAATTGCCGCTGTGGATGAGGCATGGGCGAAAAAATGCGTCCCCGGACTTGTCCCCAGCCGCCCGACGAAGCCGACAGCGCATCGAATTGTGGACAAACTGCCATCTGATACAGTCGCTTCCAGCCGGCCGGTTTTTCGGTCCGGTTTATCCACATTCGCCCACAGCCTGGAATGGACCCTGTGAACAAACCCCAGAGCTTCTTTCATCTGCATCTGATTTCCGACGCCACCGGCGAAACGCTGCTCGCCGCCGGCCGCGCCGCTTCGGCACAGTACAAGGATGCGCGCGCCATCGAGCATATCTATCCGCTCATCCGCACCGAGAAGCAGGTGGCCAAAGTGTTCGAGGACATCGAGGAGGAACCAGGCATCATCCTCTACACCGTCGTCGACCAGAAGTTGGCGCGCGGCATCGACGAGCGCTGCGCAACCATGGGCCTGCCTTGCGTTTCGGTGCTGGAGCCGGTGCTGATCGTGTTCCAGTCTTATCTCGGCACGCCGGCCGGCCGACGCGTCGGCGCACAGCATGTTCTCGACGCCGAATATTTCCGCCGCATCGACGCGCTCAACTTCACCATGGAGCATGATGACGGCCAGCTGCCGGCCAATATGGATGACGCCGATATCGTGCTGATCGGCATCTCGCGGACGTCAAAGACGCCGACCAGCATTTATCTCGCCAATCGTGGCATCAAGACCGCCAACATTCCGATCGTGCTTGGCGTGCCGATCCCGGAAAGCCTGATCAGCGCCAAGACGCCGCTGATCGTCGGGCTGATCGCCACCGCCGAGCGCATCTCGCATGTCCGCCAGAACCGCGTGCTGGGCAACAGCAGTGACTATGAGGCCGGCGACTATGTCGACCGCGCCGCCATCACCGAGGAACTCGCCTATGCCCGCCAGATCTGCACAAGGCATGGTTGGCCGATGATCGATGTCAGCCGCCGCTCGATAGAGGAGACGGCGGCGGCGATCGTTGCCCTGAGGGGGAAGAGCAGATAATTGGAGCCGTGCGCCGCGTTGTTAACACCCACCGTCGCCCTAGGATGACGAAGGGACGATTGCCTCAGCCAATCTCGAAGGTTTGCGATTTGCCATCAGCTGCTATTCAACGGCGCAGATGCCGAACTCCGACATTCGCGGTTAGCCAAAGAGCCACCACGCCTTCGTCATCCTAGGGCGGAGCAGGAGCGTAGCGACGTGGCGGAGACCCTAGGATCCATGCCGTTACAGTGGCCGACGAATGCAACGGTTTTCTACTTGGGCCACTAGACAGGTAATCAGGCGCGATAAAACAATGACCGAAACAATCATCCTCGCTTCCGGCAGCCCGTTCCGCAAGGCGATGCTGGTCAATGCCGGCGTCGCCATCGAGGCGGTGCCCGCGGATGTCGATGAGCGCGCGCTCGAAGCGCCTTTGCAAGGCGTCTCGCCGGAGGACGTTGCCGCGATCCTGGCCGAGGCCAAGGCCACCGAGGTGAGCGAGCGCAAGCCTGGCGCCCTGGTGCTTGGCTGCGACCAGACGCTGTCGCTTGGCGACGAAGTGTTCCACAAGCCTGCCGACATGGAAGGCGCGCGCCGCCATCTGCTGGCTTTGTCCGGCAAGACCCATCAGCTCAACAGTGCCGCGGTTCTGGTTCGTGACGGTGCGGTTTTGTGGCGGCATGTCGGCATCGCCAGCCTGACCATGCGCAAGCTCGATCCGGCCTTTATCGGCCGCCATCTGGCCCGCGTCGGCGTCAAGGCCTTGTCCAGCGTCGGCGCCTATCAGATCGAAGGCGAGGGCATCCAGCTATTCGCTCAGATCGAGGGCGACTATTTTACCATTGTCGGCCTGCCGCTTTTGTCGGTGCTGGCCGAACTTCGCAGCCTTGGTGCTGTCGATGGCTGAGATGGCGAAAAAAGCCTTTGTCACCGGCCACCCGATCGCCCATTCGCGGTCGCCGAGGATCCACGGCCATTGGCTGGAACAATACGGCATCGATGGCAGCTACCAGGCCATCGACGTCGCGCCTGCGGATTTTGCCGCATTCCTTGCTGGGCTGCGCAAGAACGGCTACCGCGGCGGCAACGTCACCATTCCGCACAAGGAGGCCGCCTTCGCTTTGGTCGAGCGCCGCGACGAGGCCGCCGAAACGATCGGCGCCGTCAACACGCTGTGGTTCGAGGACGGCAATCTATGGGGCGGCAACACCGACGCCCATGGCTTTGCCGCCAATCTGGACGACCATGCGCCGGGCTGGGCGATCAACGGCCCGGCCGTGGTACTCGGCGCCGGCGGCGCGTCGCGCGCCGTCATCCATGCGCTGATCGAACGTGGTGTCGGCGACATCCGCATCGTCAACCGCACACTCGCGCGGGCACAGGAATTGCGCGATCGTTTCGGCGCCGGCGTTACCGCCCATGGTCTCGGCGCAACCAACGAACTACTTGCCGGCGCCGGCCTGCTGGTCAACACCACGGCACTCGGCATGCATGGCAACGAAGGCCTGCCGGCCAACCCGGCCAGATTGCCTGCCAAAGCCATCGTCACCGACATCGTCTATGTGCCGCTGGAGACGCCGCTGCTGGCCGCGGCGCGCGCCAGGAAGCTGAAGACCGTCGACGGGCTCGGCATGCTGTTGCATCAGGCCGTGCCCGGCTTCGAACGCTGGTTCGGCATCAGGCCGGAGGTCACCGCCGAACTGCGCCAGATGATCGTCACCGATATCGGCGCCAAGGCATGATCGTGCTCGGCCTCACCGGATCGATCGGCATGGGCAAGTCGACCACGGCAAAAATGTTTGCCGAGGCCGGCGTGCCAGTTCATGATTCCGATGAGACCGTGCATCGCCTTTATTCGGGCAAGGCCGTTCCGCTGGTCGAAGCCGCCTTTCCCGGCGTGACCAGATCCGGTGCAACCGATCGCACGGCGTTGGCCGGACGTGTGCTTGGCGACGCCGCCGCGCTGAAAAAACTGGAAGCCATCGTCCACCCGCTGGTCCGCGCCGAGGCCGATGCCTTTCTGGCAAAAAACCGTGCCGCCGGTACGCCGCTTGTTGTGCTCGACATTCCGCTGCTGTTTGAAACCGGCGGCCGCGACCGCGTCGACAAGGTCGTGGTCGTCACCGCGCCGCCAGAAATCCAGCGCGCCCGCGTGCTGGCGCGGCCGGGCATGAGCGAAGAGAAATTTTCGGCGATTCTGGCCAAGCAGGTTCCCGACGCCGAGAAGCGCCGGCAGGCCGATTTCGTCATCGACACCGGCCAGGGGTTTGAGGCCGCGCGAGCGGCGGTCAACGCCATCATTGCCGAAGTCTCCGGGGATAAGTCCGGCAAGGCAGGCTCCTGACTGCAGGCCGTCAGCATTGCCCATTGCCATTTTGTTCCGGTGTATGATTCTGCTGGCCAGGAGCAGACTGATTCGATGCGCGAGATCATCTTCGATACCGAAACCACCGGCCTCGATTCCCGCGAGGACCGCGTCATCGAGCTTGGCGGCGTCGAACTGGTCAACCGCTTTCCGACCGGACGCACCTTCCACAAATTCATCAATCCGCAGGGACGCGCGGTTCACGCCGAAGCGCAGGCGGTGCACGGCATCAGTGCGGAGGACCTGAAGGACAAGCCGACCTTTGCCGAGATTGCCGAGGAGTGGCTGGCCTTCACCGACGGCGCCAAGCTTGTTGCTCACAACGCCACTTTCGACATTGGCTTCCTCAATGTCGAATTCGGCCGGCTGGGTCACCCGGTCATCGACAATGGGCTGGTCGTCGACACGCTGGCCCTGGCGCGCCGCAAGCATCCGATGGGCCCCAATTCGCTGGATGCGCTGTGCCGCCGCTACGGCATCGACAATGGCCATCGCACCAAGCACGGCGCCTTGCTCGATTCGGAACTGCTGGCCGAGGTCTATATCGAACTCATCGGCGGCAAGCAGGCCGCGCTCATCCTCGACAGCGTGGCATCGCCCTCTGCCGGCAGGTCGGATGTCGCCTATATCGACATCTCGATCGGCGCCCGCCCGGTGCCGCTGGCCCCGCGCCTGACCGACGCCGAACGCGCCGCGCATGCCGGCATGGTCGGGACGCTCGGCGAAAAGGCGCTGTGGCTGAAGGTTGCCGCGTCTTCGTCATCCTAGGGCGGAGCAAGGAGCGAAGCGACGCGGCGCAGACCCTAGGATCCATGCCGTGACAGTCGTGCAGTGCTCCGGCGGTGCAAGAAACCGAGCGCCTACCACCCGGTTCCACGAAAGAGCTCAAACCACTCCGGATTGGCCTTTTCGATCAGCTCGATCTTCCATTGACGCGGCCAGCGCTTCAGCGACTTCTCGCGCTGGATGGCATCGGCAATGTCGAAAAATTCCTCGTACCAGACTAGCCGTTGTACACCGTATCGGCTGGTGAAACCCGCGCCCTGGTCGGATTTGTGCTCCGGCATGCGTCGGCCAAGATCGTTGGTGACGCCGATATAGATCGTGCCGCGTTTCTGACTCGCGGTCATATAGACGTAGCCGGTCAGGGTTTCAGGGTAGCGAGCGTTGATGCAAGGACAAGCGCGATTCTGATCCGCTGCATCCTACGATCAATTTCACGGCATGGATCCTAGGGTCTGCGCTGCGTCGCTTCGCTCCTTGCTTCGCCCTAGGATGACGAAGGGAGAGGAGGGCATCGGCAACCTAGAAGGATTCGCTGTCCCTCAGCGTCTCAAACAAAAAACCCGGCACAAGGCCGGGCTTTTCAAATCACCGTGCAGGGCAGCCTCAGCTGACCTTGACCTTCGACGCCGCCTGGTCTTCGGCCAGCTTCTGCTGGAACATCTGCGCGAAATCGATCGGGTCGAGCATCAGCGGCGGGAAGCCGCCATTGCGGGTCGCTTCGGCAATGATCTGCCTGGCGAACGGGAACAAAAGCCGCGGGCATTCGATGAACAGGATCGGCAGCATATGCTCCTGCGGGAAACCTGCGATGGCGAACACGCCACCATAGACCAGCTCGACATTGAACAGCACTTCCTGATCGAAGGAAGCCTTGGCGTTCAGCGTCAAATTGACGTCGAACTGCTTGTCCGAAAGCGGGTTGGCGTTGACATTGACGTTGATGGCGATGCCGGGGGCCTTGTCGCGGCCGCGCAGCGAATTGGGGGCGCCGGGGCTTTCGAAGGACAGGTCCTTCACATACTGGGCGAGCACGTTGAGCGAGGGCTGGCTTGTCTCGCCGTTGCCGTTGGCGGCGCCGACCGGCGCGTCATCTTTGCTGGCCATGAGCCGTTGTCCTTTTGCCTGGGCGACGATGCGGCCCGAATTGAAATCGGGCGTTCGCTACCATGGTCGGCATGACAAGACAAGGTTTGCCGCCTGCTTCTCGAAGCGGTCGAGGGACGATCTATTCGTCCTTCAGGCGGCGCCAGGGCGAATTGTGATCGGGTCCACGGCCATAGTCGTCGGCGCGCGAATAGTCGCCGTCCTCGAGATCGATGGTCTTGCCGCGCTGCCGGGTGCGGAAACCGCCGGTGCTGAAATCGGTCGCCAGCACGACGCGGCTTTTCAACAGCCGCCAGGCGAGGTCGCGGACCGGCGGCAGGAACAGCAAAATGCCGAAGATGTCGGTGATGAAACCGGGGATGATCAGCAGGATTGCCGCCAGCACGATCATTACGCCATGCGCCAGTTGCCGGCTTGGATCGCGTCCGGCGTTCATCTCAGTGCGCACGCGGGTCATGACGCCAAAGCCCTGGTACCGGAGCAGCAGGGCGCCGGCCACGCTTGACGCCAGCACCAGGCCGACCGTCGCCAGCGCGCCGACCTGGCGGCCGACAACGACGAAACCGGCGATTTCCAGCAACGGAAGCGCCAGCAGGAACAGGGGAAGGAACGAAATACGCAAGTCTTGACCGATCGGTTCCGTGTTTTGCCGGTCGGCGAGCAATCGCCGCTGGCACTGAGCCCGTTAGATAGGTATGCCTGCCTTTGATTTGAATGATGGCGCCTTGCGTTCTATATGCTTTGAATGTTGAACGCTATGCGACCGCGGCCTGTTGATTGGCCGGGGGTCCGGCCAGGACAGGGATTGATTGGCGGAAGATATGGGATTTTTCGACTTCGGCACAATTTTCTTTCTGATCGCGGCAGTGGTGATCTTTTTCCAGCTGCGCAATGTGCTCGGTCGCCGCACGGGCAGCGAACGCCCGCCCTTCGATCCCTATACGGCGGGCCGCGCCGCCGACAAGGATGCCCCCCAGAAACCCGAGAATGTGGTCTCGCTGCCGCGCAAGCGGGCGCCGGGTGAACCGGTTGGCGACACCTATGCCGCCATCGATGCCTTCGCCAAGCCCGACACCGACCTCAACAAGGGCCTGCGCACGATCAAGGACAACGACCCGACCTTTGAGCCCAAAACCTTCGTCGACGGCGCCAAGATGGCTTACGAGATGATCGTCATGGCTTATGCCGATGGCGACCGCAAGACGCTTAAGAACCTGTTGTCGCGCGAGGTCTTTGACGGCTTCGTCGCCGCCATCGGCGACCGCGAGGCGAAATCGGAAAAGATCCAGTCCTCCTTCGTCGGCATCGACAAGGCCGACATCGTCTCCGCCGAAATGAAGGGCGGCGAGGCCCATGTCACCTTGCGCATCATCAGCGAACTGATTTCGGCGACCCGCGACAAGGCCGGTGCGGTCATCGACGGCGATCCCGAGACGGTCGCCGAGGTCAAGGATGTCTGGACGTTTGCCCGCGACACGCGCTCGCGCGATCCGAACTGGAAGCTCGTCGCCACCGAAGAAGAAGACTGAATTCCAGCGGCGGCGGGCCAGGTCGTGTCGCTATCGCGGTCTTTCCAGGTAAAATCCTTCGATGATCTCCCCGGCTGGGGCGATGACGACCATCTCCAGGCCTTTGTCGCCTTTCGCCGTTCGGCCGTCCATGTCCTGACCAGGCCCTATCGCTCGGGCTCACTCGGCGTCGACTTCAGCGCCTTTGCCGCCGCCTGTGATGAGGCGCGGACCATTTCGCTGCCGAATCGAAACGCGGCGCGCGCTTTCTTCGAACGCCATTTCATTCCGGCCCGCATCGACGCCGAAAACGGCGGCTCCGGCCTCGTCACCGGTTTCTACGAGCCACAAGTCGATGCCTCGCCGGTGCGCACGCAGCAGTTCACGGTGCCGCTGCTGTCGCGCCCGGCCGATCTCATCGACATTGACGACGCCAATCGTCCCCCAGGCATGGATCCCTATCTCGCCTTCGCGCGCGCCGACGGGCCAGCGGAGTATTACGACCGTGGCGCCATCGAGCGCGGCGCGCTTGCCGGCAAGGGTCTGGAAATTGCCTGGCTGGCCGACAAGGTCGATGCCTTCTTCATCCATGTTCAAGGTGCCGCCCGGCTGAAGATGACCGACGGCCGGCTGCGCCGCATCACCTATGCCGCCAAATCCGGCCAACGCTTTACCGGCCCCGGCAAGATTCTCAGCGAAACCGGCGAGATCCCGCTGGAAAAAGTGACGATGCAGTCGATCCGCGCCTGGTTCAAAGCGCACCCGGATCGCATCGACGAGATCCTCTGGCAGAACCGTTCTTTTATCTTCTTCCGTGAAGCGGCGGTCGACGACGCGACGCTCGGGCCAATCGCCGCCGCCAAGGTTCCGCTGACGCCGGGCCGCTCGGTCGCGGTCGACCGGCTGCTGCACACGTTCGGCACGCCGTTCTACATCGACGCGCCGTCGCTGATGGCTTTCGACGCCAAACCGTTCCGGCACCTGATGATCGCGCAAGACACCGGCTCGGCCATCACCGGGCCGGCGCGAGGCGATCTTTTCGCCGGATCGGGCGATGCGGCCGGCGAGATCGCCGGCGTCGTCCGCAACGCCGCCGATTTCTATGCGCTGCTACCGCGTCCGCTTGTTTCGGGGGCGAATCGATGACCCGCAAGACGGACAGGCTGAGTGAGGACGACCGGGTGCTGTGGAACCTGGTGGCGCGCACCGCCAAGCCGCTCAGGGGCAGAACCGCCGTCGACATTCCGGATTTCGGCGTCGACGCGAAGCCTGCCGCGCCGCCGGCTCATGCCGCCGCCAGCCCCGCTTTGGCGTCAAAGCCAAAGCCGCAGCACATCTCGCATGCGCTCGACGAGCCGACACTGGACAAGTTGAAGAAGGGCCGGCTGCCGATCGAAGGCCGCGTCGACCTGCATGGCATGACCCAGGACGAGGCCTATTCGCTGCTGTTTTCGTTCCTACACCGGGCACATGCCGGCGGCATCCGCTATGTCCTTGTTATCACCGGCAAGGGCTCGTCGTCGGGCGGCGACGGCGTGCTGCGCCGCGCCGTGCCGGCCTGGCTGTCGACGCCGGCGTTCCGGCCGCTGGTCTCCAGCCACGACCATGCCGCCCGCAACCATGGCGGCTCGGGCGCGCTCTACATCCGTTTGCGGCGGCTGCGCTGATGAGGGCGTGGCCGTGACCCCGTTCGGCGAAAAGCTGCGGTCGCTGCGGCAGGAACGTGGTGTCAGCCAGAAGGACATGGCTTCGGCCATCGGCGTCAGCGCCGCCTATCTGTCGGCGCTCGAGCATGGCCGCCGCGGCGCGCCGACCTGGACGCTGATCCAGAAGATCATCGGCTATTTCAATGTCATCTGGGACGATGCGGAGGAGTTGGCGCGGCTGGCCGAGGGCTCGCATCCGCGCGTCAGGATCGACACGTCGGGTCTCACCCCCGCCGCCACCGAACTCGCCAATCTGCTGGCCGAAAACATCGAAAAACTCGACGAAGCCGAGCTGCGCCGCATCACCGCGTCGATCCGCGCGGCGCTGGGCCGGCCGGCCTAAGTCTGACAGCCACGTCAGCCCACTCGCGCCGGACGTCTATTTCACTCTGAAAGCGATGCCCGCCGGCGGGGAGCCAGCGGGCATGGCGCGATTACTTTGCGCCGGCCGGGCCGTTAGGGCCACCGCGACCTCCCGGATTACCATGCTCGTGGCCATTGTTGCCGCCGCCCAGGCAGTTCGAGTCGCCGGCGTTGCAACAGCGGCCGGCCCACGGGTCGTTGGTCTGGGTGTTGGAACAGGTGATGGTCTGATCCGCCAAAGCGGATCCGGCCAGGGCCGATACCGCAATGGCGGCGAGAAAGGCATTACGCAAAAGTGCAGTCATCTGAATTCTCCATGGTTGGTTTCCGTCTACAGCCATGTGTCGTTGGCCGAGATGAATTGGTTCACGGAGAATGCAGAAAATTTTCGGATGGCGATGAGGCGCGCCTGAGCGGTCGAAACGGTGGAAGCCGCAGGTCGCTACTGAACCGCGCCGACCAGAACCTGCTGGCCACCGCGGATCGAAACCCAGCGGCCGGTGTTGTCGATCGCCTGCCGCTTGAGGAAGCGGTAACCGGTCTGGTCCCACGAGCGGACCTTGTCGGTCAGATTGTCGAGGATGTAGTCGCCCTTGTCGGTGCGCACAGTCAGCACCGCATGGCCTTCGCCGTCCGGCTTGCGCACGACGGTGATCAGAAGGTCGGCCAGGGACACGCCCAGGCGGTTCAGGTCGCGGCGCTTTTCCAGGACATAGTCCTCGCAGTCGCCGACGCCCTTGTCGGGATAGGCCCAGACCTCGTCCTTGCCGTAAATGTCGTAGTCGCTCATCGGCTTGACGGCGGCGTTGACCTGCGCGGTGACGCTGATCAGCTTGCGCATGAACGCGTCGGTCATGGCGGCGGGAGCGAGGTTGGTCGGCCGGATCGAGCATTCGCCCGGATGGGCCTTGCAGAAATCATAGTGTCCGATCGGCTGCGAGGTCGGCCCCCCGGTTGCCATTGGCGCTGCCGCCGATGCCGGGCCAGCCCAGCATCCCGAAATCGCCAGCCCTGCGACTGCACACAAGCGCAGCGTCCGTGCCATCGGTGAGGAAATCATTGTCCCCGTTCGCCCTTGTTGTTAACGAAAGGTTAAGGGGGATTTACACTCCGTGTCAATTATGACGACAGCCAGAATCTTGGCATGGTTACCCGCACCCGGCCGACAGCGTCTATTGTGCAACAGATCGGTTTCGGCAGTGGCCAGGGCATGATCCCGAAAAGTGGGAACTGGTTTTCGGAAAGGTCATGCTCAAAACAAAGATAGCGCTTCCGCGCTGTGACCTTGGCGTGCTGTGGCTCTTGCTTCAGCCCTTGGCGGAGCGGACCAGCCTGGGCTTTGCCGCGACGCGGTTCTGGCGGCCGTAGCTGGTGATGAAGTCGACTATGCGCGGCACGATTTCGGAACGGAATCGCGAGCCGTTGAAGACGCCGTAGTGGCCGACCGCCGGCTGCATGTAATGGGCGTGCCGCTCAGCCGGGATGTTGGGGCAAAGGTCGTGCGCGGCCTGGGTCTGGCCGAGGCCGGAAATGTCGTCGTTCTCGCCCTCGACGGTGAACAGCGCGACATTGCGGATCGCCGACGTATCGACGGCGACGCCGCGATGCATCATTTCGCCCTTCGGCAAAGCGTGGCGGACGAACACGGTATCGACCGTCTGCAGATAGAACTCCGCCGTCAGGTCCATCACCGCCAGATACTCGTCGTAGAAATCGCGGTGCTTCTCGGCATTGTCGCCATCATGCTTCACCAGGTGCACGAAGAAGTCCTTGTGGGCAGTGATGTGGCGGTCGAGGTTCATGCTCATGAAGCCCGAAAGCTGCAGGAAGCCGGGATAGACCTCGCGGCCGAAGCCGGGCACCGGCCAGGGTGCATTCATGATGACATTGTCGGCGAACCAATCGATGCCCTTTTCCTTGGCCAGAAGATTGACCGCGGTGGGATTGCGGCGTGTATCGATCGGCCCGCCCATCAGCGTCATGGTCGAGGGAACGAAGGGGTCGCCGCGGGTTTCCATCAGCGCCACCGCCGCCAGCACCGGCACCGAAGGCTGGCATACCGCCATGACATGGGTGTCAGGCCCCAGCGCGTGCAGCATGTCGATGATGTAGTCGATATAGTCGTCGAGATCGAAGCTGCCGTCGGCAAGCGGCACCATGCGCGCATCGACCCAGTCGGTGATGTGCACATCGGCATGGGGCAGCATCGCTTCGACCGTGCCGCGCAGCAGCGTCGCATAGTGGCCGGACATCGGCGCCACGATCAAGAGCTTCGGATCCGGTTTGCGCCCGGCAGGAACGGCGCGCTCGAAGCGCTGGAGATTGCAGAACGGCCGCGACCACACCGTCTTTTCGGTGACCTCGACATTTTTCCAGTCGACCACGGTCTTGGTCAGCTCGAAACGCGGCTTGCTGTAGCGGCGCGTGGTGCGCTCAAACAATTCGGCGGTCGCCGCCACCGAGCGGCCCCAGGATGTATGCGAAAACGGATTGAGCGGATTGCGGTAAAAAATCCGCACCGCATCCGCGTAGGCGCGGGCGGGCTGCAAGGCAGCGTGGTTGAGTTCGTAGAGCTGGTAGAACATAAAGAACCCCGCTGCTGCATGCGATCCAAAGGCACGACGAGCAGCGCCGATCCTTGAATATCTCGCGGCGAGGTTAACAACTAATTGCTGCGATGCAATACGTCACCTGGCGTGAAATATCCTCATTTCGTCTAAGGCCTTGAGAATCCGTCTCGAACAGCGGAGCCGGCTCACTGTGCGTTGCGAAAGGCGCTTGGCGGGCAGGTCGTGTCCGGCTGGGCTGGACACGACAAAGGTCAAATGCGGGCCACGCAGACGGCGGTATAGCCCGAGCTGATGAAGCCGAGTTGGCCGGCAGCGCCCTTCGACAGGTCGAGCATGCGTCCCTTGATGAACGGCCCGCGATCGTTGATGCGCACGACGACGCTGCGGCCGTTGTTCTTGTTGGTCACCCTGAGCTTCGTGCCGAAAGGCAAGGTGCGGTGCGCGGCGGTCATCGCCGACGGGTTCATGCGCTCGCCCGAGGCGGTCCGGGAGTGCAGTGCGTACCAGGAGGCACGGCCGCATTGCGCTGCGGCGGGGGAGACGGAAGCGCCGACCATCAGGCCAGCCGCTATCGTCACCGCGACAAGCGCGGTCTGGTTGTTCTTCTTCATTTGTGGGATTGGCTCCGTTCTTTGACAGACCCCAGCCGTTATGTGTCGAATAAGGCAGGAAATGCGGCAAACGTCTGGCAGTTCCGTGGCGGCAGCACACGTTTGGAGTCACGAGGAAACAGTTTGTCAGGAATTTTTAACCATAGACCGGCGTATTTCCGGTGATTATCATGTCAATATCGGGGATGTTTTCGGCAAGGTTCAACGTTACTATGCAAGTAACAGCAGACGCGACCGGATCGCTTCCTTTCGCATTTTCATCGCGGCCATGATGCAGTTGACGATCGACTTGGGAAGGGAATGCCGACGATGAGACTGATCAGGAATCTGCTGGCGTTGCTTGTCCTGGCCATCGGCGCGCTGTGGTCGCTGCAGGGCCTCGGCATTGTCCGGGGAAGCTTCATGACCGACCAGACGCAATGGCTCTATATCGGCATCGTGACCATGCTGGTCGGCCTGGTCGGGTTGGGTTGGGCGAACCGCTCCCGCATCTGATGTTCTAGCCCGCCGGCCGCGAACGAGAATTCCCAACGCGCTCCCCCGTTCGGCAAATCCATGCCCCAAACAGCCAAGGAATTGAAAACGCCTTCCGCGTCTTCGGGGCTAAGTATAGTAGTCTTATCGACATTGACGAATTGGAGGCGACGATGAGCGACCACCGCATCACCATGATCGTTCGCGGCATGCATCGGACTTCTGGCGCGTCGCCCTTTGTCGCCCCGCTGCCGGCCAAGCGCATTTCTGTGCTCTCAAAGGCACAAAGGCCGGCAAAAACGGCCTCAGCGGCTTGAAAATCGAGCAAAATCAACGTTTCCCGGCTTGTATATCATGTCACTAGAATTTATGTGTCGTGGCAGCTTGGACGCGGCGGGGAGGCACGCCAGGCGTTTCGCAACCGATGGTCAAAAACCATCGCAGGACAGAGAAACGTTCGGTTTATGCTCACAAAAAAGGGTAAGTACGGCCTCAAGGCGCTCGTCCATCTGGCGCAGTTGCCGGTCGGACAGCTCGCCTTCGTTGGCGATATCGCCAGCGGCAACAACATTCCGAAAAAGTTTCTCGACGCCATCCTTGGCGAATTGCGCAATGCCGGTTTCGTCCAGAGCCGCAAGGGCAAGGAAGGCGGCTATCGTCTTGCCCGCCCGGCCGATGAAATCAAGGTCGGCCATGTCGTGCGCGTGCTCGACGGGCCGCTGGCGCCGATTCCTTGCGCCAGCCGCACCCAGTATCAGCGCTGCGAAGACTGCAATGAGGCGACATGCCAAGTCAGACATCTGATGCTCGAGGTCCGGCAGGCGATCGCCGAGGTGCTCGATCAGCGCAGCCTCGCCGAGATGCGCGACATCGCCCTCGACGACCTTACGGTCGCGAGGGACATCGCGGTGAAGGTTCAGGCCTGACCCTTCGACCACTGCTGGTGCGCGCATGACCGGGCGCGGCAATTCGATCATCCCCAATTCGATCATCATTGTCGGCGGCGGCGCTAGCGGCGTCGTGCTGGCCGCGCATCTCTTAAAATCGCCCAATCCCGATCTGCGCGTCACGCTGATCGAAAAGCGTCCGCATTTTGGCCAGGGCATGGCCTATTCCACGCTGCTCTCCGCCCATGTGCTGAATGTCGCCGCCACCGGCATGAGCGCCTATGCCGACGATCCCGGCAATTTCTGGCGCTGGCTGCTCGAAAATGGCCTGGCAACCCAGGAGCAGGCGCCGGTCTATGCGCCGCGCAGCGTCTATGCCCGCTACCTCAAGGAATTGCTGGACGAGCTCGAGACGCGGGAAGAGCAGACGGGACGCTTGCGCCTGATCCGCGAGGAGAGCCTGTCGATTGCGCCGAGCGCATCCGGGGTCGAGGTGGCACTGGCCAATGGCACCAGCGTCGTCGCCCATCTTGCCGTGCTGGCCACCGGTCATGACGAGGAGCCAGGCGCCGGGCAAGGCCACGCCATCCGCATGGGGTCGGAAGCCGACACCGCGCTCGATCCGCAAGCCCGAGTGCTGGTGCTGGGTACCGGCCTGAGCATGGTCGATGCCTTCCTGGCGCTCGAACAGCGCGGCCATCGCGGCGAGATCGTCGCTTTGTCCAGGCGCGGCCTGCTGCCTTCGCCGCACCGCAAGGGCAAACCGATCAAGCTCGATGTCGCCGACATTCCGCTCGGCACCCAGCTTTCTTACTTTGTCGGCTGGTTCCGCGACCTGATCCGCGAGAACCAGAAGGCCGGTATCGACTGGCGCGATGTCGTCGACGGCCTCAGGCCGTTCAACCAGAAAATCTGGCAGAACTGGCCGTCCTCGGCCAAGCGCCGCTTTGTCGAGCACACCAAGGCCTGGTGGGACATCCATCGGCATCGCATGGCGCCGGAGGTCTATGCCCGCGTCACCGAGGCCGTGCAAAAGGGCCGCATCCGTCCCGTCGCCGGGCGTATCGTCGGCATCACGGCGGGCGACGGCTATACGGTGGAAGTCCAGTCCCGCCACACGCAGCGTCTCGAAACCTTCGAAGCCGCCCGCCTCTATGATTGCACCGGCATCGCCAGGGACATCTCGACCACCTCGAACAGCGTGGTGCGCTCGCTGGTCGACCGTGGACTGGCCCGGCCCGACCCGCTGCGGCTCGGCCTCGACGTGTCAGCCAATTGCGAAATCATCGCCAGCGACGGGTCGGTATCGGCCAAGATCCTCGCCGTCGGACCGCTGACGCGCGGGACTTTCTTCGAGATCGACGCCATCCCGGACATTCGCGTTCAGTGTGCGAGGCTGAGCAAGCAGCTGCTGGGGTAGACGCCTGAGCAAGCTACCCATGCCTTCGTCATCCTAGGGCGAAGCAAGGAGCGAAGCGACGCGGCGCAGACCCTAGGATCCATTCCGTGACGGGCGGCAAGGAACACGGCGGTTGAGAATGAGGATCGTCTTGGCACTTCAAAACTCTGCACCGTCGCGGCGTTCAAGAGTCCCGGCATGGATCCTAGGGTCTCCGCAACGTCGCTTCGCTCCTGCTCCGCCCTAGGATGACGAACGCGAGGAGGCTTCGGCAAACCTCGAACGATTGCGCAACCGTGATTGCCGTCAACCCTCCGCAGCGGCCGCATGCTCGAAACCCGGAATTTCATTCCGCATCTGGCCGGTTGATTGGCATGATCTATCTTCTTTCCGACTGCAAAGGGCAGGAGAAGAGGATAGGCTACCGCTTGCCCCCGGCGGTTGCTCGCCTTGACCATGGAGCTTCGACATGAGCGAGCACAGAACCGCTTCACCTGACGGCGCGCTGTCGCGCCTGCGTCCGCCCTATGCGTCGGTTCTCGACCTGATCGGCCAGACGCCGATCGTTGAACTGACCAAGTTCGACACCGGCAAGTGCCGGCTGTTCATCAAGCTCGAAAGCCAGAACCCGGGCGGCTCGATCAAGGACCGCATTGCGTTGTCCATGATCGCCGCCGCCGAGCGCGAGGGCAAGCTCAAGCGCGGCGGCACCATTGTCGAGGCGACCGCCGGCAATACCGGCCTCGGCCTTGCCCAGGTCGGCATCCCCAAGGGCTACCGCATCATCCTCGTCGTGCCCGACAAGATGTCGCGCGAAAAGATCCAGCATCTGCGCGCGCTCGGCGCCGAAGTACGCATGACCCGCTCCGATGTCGGCAAGGGCCATGCCGAATATTATCAGGACATGGCCGAAAAGATCGCCGCCGAGGTGCCCGGCGCCTTCTATGCCAATCAGTTCGCCAATCCGGCCAATCCTGCGGCGCATGAAACCACCACCGGTCCGGAGATCTTTTCGCAGCTCGAAGGCGACGTCGACGCGGTGGTCGTCGGCGTCGGCTCGGGCGGCACGCTGACCGGGCTTGGCCGCTATTTTGCAAAGGTCTCGCCGAAGACCGAAATGATCCTGGCCGATCCGGTGGGATCAGTGCTGGCGCCGCTGATCAAGACCGGCAAGCTGGAAGAGGCCGGCAGCTGGACCGTCGAAGGCATCGGCGAGGATTTCGTGCCGCCCAATGCCGACCTGTCGCTGGTGAAAAAGGCTTACTCCATCCCCGACAAGCAGAGCATGCTGGCGGTGCGCGATCTCCTGTCGAAGGAAGGCATTCTGGCCGGCTCGTCCTCCGGCACGCTTTTGTCGACCGCCTTGCGCTATTGCCGCGAGCAGACGGTGCCGAAGCGGGTCGTCACCTTCGTCTGCGACAGCGGCAACAAATATCTGTCAAAGGTGTTCGACGATTTCTGGCTGGCCGAGCAAGGGCTGGCCGAACAGGAGCAGCATGGCGATCTGCGCGACCTCGTCATGCGCTCGCATCGCACCGGCGACACCGTCTCTGTCGGCCCGGAGGAAAGCCTGCTCAACGCCTATGGCCGCATGCGCCGCTCGGATGTGTCGCAACTGCCGGTGCTCGACAATGGCAGACTGGTCGGCATCGTCGACGAAAGCGACATCCTGGCCAAGGTCGATGGTCCCCATGACGGCCGCTGGGAGCGCTTCAACGGTCCGGTGCGCACGGCGATGACCTCCAATCTGCACACGCTGCAGGCCAGTCAGACGCTGGATGCGCTGCTGCCGGTGTTCGACCGCAACGAGGTCGCCATCATCTTCGATGGCGACGAGTTCGTCGGCCTGATAACCCGCATCGACCTGATCAACCATTTGAGGCGCGCACGATGACCGAACAGACACCGGGCAAGAACCGACTGGCCTTCTCGACGCGCACCATCCATGGCGGCCAGAGCCACGATCCGCTGACCGGCGCGGTGATGGTGCCGATCTATGCCACCTCGACCTATGGCCAGCAGTCGCCCGGCGTGCACAAGGGTTTTGAATATGCCCGCAGCCAGAACCCGACGCGCTTCGCCTTCGAGCGCGCCGTGGCCGATCTCGAAAGCGGCTCGGCCGCCTTTGCCTTCGCCTCCGGCCTGGCGTCGATCGCCACAGTGCTGGAACTGCTCGATGCCGGCGCCCACATCGTTGCCACCGACGACATTTATGGCGGCTCGTTCCGGCTGATGGAGCGGGTGCGCAAGCGCTCGGCCAATCTGCAGGTCTCCTTCGTCGATTTCACCGACCTCGCTGCCGTCGAAGCGGCGATCCGCCCGGAGACAAGAATGCTCTGGGTCGAGACGCCGACCAATCCGCTGCTGCGCATCGTCGACCTCGAAGGCGTCGCGGCATTGGCCAAACGGAAAGGGGTGCTGACGGTCGCCGACAACACCTTCTGCAGCCCCTATATCCAGCGGCCGCTGGAGCTCGGCATCGACATCGTCGTCCACTCGACGACCAAATATCTCAACGGCCATTCGGACATGGTCGGCGGCGTCGCCGTGGTTGGCGACGACAAGGATCTCGCCGTCCAGCTGAAATTCCTGCAGAATGCCATCGGCGCCATTTCTGGTCCGTTCGACAGCTTTCTGGCGCTGCGCGGTATCAAGACGCTGGCGCTGAGGATGGAGCGCCATTCCGCCAACGGTCTCAAGATCGCGCAATGGCTGGAGGCGCGCAAAGACGTGCGCCGGGTCATCTATCCCGGTCTCGCCAGCCATCCGCAGCACGCCATCGCCGTCCAGCAGATGCACGCCTTCGGCGGCATGATCACTGTCGAGCTCGATCGCGACCTCGCCGCGACAAAGCGCTTCCTCGAACGCACGCAACTGTTCACCCTGGCCGAAAGCCTCGGCGGCGTCGAAAGCCTGATCGAGCACCCCGCCATCATGACGCATGGGTCTATCCCGGCCGAAAAACGCGCGGCATTAGGCATTTCCGATTCGCTGGTGCGGCTGTCCGCCGGTATCGAGGACGGCGACGATCTGATCGCCGACCTCGAGCAGGCGCTGAAGGGGTAAGTGCTTTCGGGGTCGCTTCCATCGCGGTGATCCTTCGCGCCCCCCTCTGTCCTGCCGGACATCTCCCCCACGAGGGGGGAGATTGGCTGTTCCAGCGCT
This sequence comes from Mesorhizobium sp. P3_B5, assembly GCF_056402815.1. Taxonomy (NCBI): domain Bacteria; kingdom Pseudomonadati; phylum Pseudomonadota; class Alphaproteobacteria; order Hyphomicrobiales; family Phyllobacteriaceae; genus Mesorhizobium; species Mesorhizobium sp. P3_B5. The sequence continues at coordinate 31,613 of NZ_JBFUGR010000016.1, forward strand.
TTGCTCGTTCCTGCGACGTTGGCGATTGGCGAAACGCGGCGTGACGGCCGATCTCCCCCCATGTGGGGGAGATGGCCGGCAGGCCAGAGGGGGGCGCTGTCCCGCTGGCGTCTCCACTTGCGGACCGCGACGTACACCCTAAAGTGTACTCACTTTGCGATCTCCGGAGGCGTCATGCGCATAGTGGTGCTGGGTGGCGGCGTCGTCGGCGTCACCACCGCCTACCAGCTGCAGAAGGATGGCCACGACGTGGTGCTCCTAGAGCGCCAGCCACAAGTCGCCGCCGAGACCAGCTGGGGCAATGCTGGGATGATCGCGCCGGGCCATTCCTTCGTCTGGTCGTCGCCGCGCGCGCCGATGATCCTGCTGAAATCGCTGCTGCTGAAGGACCAGGCGCTGCGCTTCAAATTCTCGGCCGACCCGCGGCTGTACACCTGGTCGTGGCTGTTCCTGATGGAATGCACGGCCGCCAAGGCGCGGCGCAACACTTTGCTCAAGCATCGCCTCGCCGCCTATTCCCAGACCATCCTGCGCGAGGTCATTGCCGACGAGGACATCGACTACGACCGCAACGATCGCGGCATCGTCTATTTCCACCGCAGCCAGCAGGCGCTCGACAAGGGCGTCGAGCACATGAAGCTGCTCGAATCCGACGGACAGGAGATAAAAGTGCTCGACCGCGCCGGCGTTGTCGCGCTCGACCCGTCGCTGGCCTTGGCCAGGGACAAGATCGCCGGCGGCATCTATTGCCCGACCGACGAGACCGGCGACCCCGCCAAATTCACCCGGGCGCTGGCCGCGAAGGTACTTGCGCGCGGCGGCGCCATCCACACGGCAACGACGATCACCGGCATCGAGACGTCGGGCGATGGCGTCACCCATGTGCTGACCGACAAGGGCGCCTTTAGGGGTGACGCCTATGTGCTGGCGCTCGGCAGCCACAGCCCGAAGCTTGCCGGCAAGATCGGCATCAACCTGCCGATCTATCCGATCAAGGGCTATTCGCTGACCATTCCGGTCGGCAACCGCCCGGCCCCGCCGACCATCGCTTCCGTCGACGAGCACAATCTGGTCGCCATCTCGCGCTTCGGCGACCGCATCCGCGTCACCGCGACGGCCGAGTTCGCCGGCTACGACACCAGCCACAAGCCGGCCGATTTCGCTTTCATGAAAGGCGTCACGCAGGAGCTCTACCCCGAAGGCGCTGATTACAACCGCGCCGAGATGTGGGCGGGGCTGAGGCCGATGACGCCGAACAATTTGCCCGCCTTCGGTCGCCGCCGCTTGCGCAACCTCTATTTCAACACCGGGCACGGCCATATCGGATGGACCATGTCGCACGGCTCGGCCCGCATCACCGCCGATCTGATCGCCGGCAAGACGCCAGGTATTTCGATGGATGGTCTTTTGAACTGAAAGGGAACGCTATGTCTCCTAACGTTGCTGCTAGACGTCCCGCCTCCGGACCGGTCGACCTTGGCGTGCTGCCGTCAGACCTCGACGGCGGCCTGGCGTCACGCGCGGCGATTGGCCTTGCCGTGCTGGCCACCGACCAGACGCTGGAGCATGAATTCCGCGCTCTCATACACATCCCCGGGGTCGCCTTTTACGAAGCCCGCGTCTTCAACGACCACGACATCACCCCAGACACTTTGCGCGCGATCGGCCCGAGGATCGCGCCATGCGTCGACCTCATCCTGCCCGGCATCCCGCTCGACGTCGTCGGCTTCGGCTGCACCTCGGCGACGATGACGCTCGGCGAGGAGGCGGTGTTCGCCGAAATCAGGAAGGCGCGGCCCGGCATCGCCTGCACCACGCCGGTCACCGCGGCCCTTGCCGCTTTCCGGGCGCTCGGCGTCAAGGGCATCGGCCTGCTGACGCCCTATTCGCCCCGCATCAATGAAGGCCTCGTTGCCTATTTCACCGGCCGTGGCCTCGACATAGCCGCCGTCGCCACCTTCGACCGGCAGGACGATCGCGAAGCCGCCCGTATCTCGGTCGCCTCGATCGAGGCCGCCGCCGAGCGCATGGCGGCGACGCCGGGTGTCGATGCGATCTTCATCTCCTGCACCAGCTTGCGCATCGCCGAAGCGGTGGCCGGACTGGAAAAACGCATCGGCATTCCCGCCACCTCCAGCAACCACGCCATGGCCTGGCACTGCCTGCGGCTGGCGGGGGTGAATGATGTCGTGGCCGCCGGAGGCAGGCTGTTCGCATTGCCCGTCTGACCGCAGGGTTGCGAGGGTTTCAAAATCGCCGGGTTAACAAACTCGGAAGGGGTTGTTTAACCGTTCGCCGCTATGTCACGCCCTGGGGGGCATGACAGAGTGAGTACGATGGACGACAGCCCCGAAAAGCGCAGCGAATGGCGCGCCATTTTTTATGTGCAAGCCCGCGTTGCCATCCTGTTTGTGCCGGTGGTTGCCAGCCTGCTGCTCATAGCGGCCCTTGCCGGCAATGAACGCAATCCCGACGCCATCGACCGGACCGTCACCGGCTCCGTGCGATAAACGGCCGGCTTCCAACGCTACCTCAATAAAATCGCGGGATCGGGCCGTTCTGCGGCGTGACCCGCTCGCCGAGGTCGAGAAAGACCTCGTCGATGTAGCACCAGCCCCAACCCTCCGGCGGATCGTAGCCTTCGATGACTGGATGGCTTGTGGCGTGAAAGTGTTTGGTCGCGTGGCGGTTGGGCGAGTCGTCGCAGCAACCGACATGGCCACAGGTGCGGCAGAGCCGCAGATGCACCCACCACGAGCCGCTCTTCAGGCATTCCTCGCAGCCGAGCGCGCTCGGCGTCACATCCTTGATGTCATGCGCATGTCTGCATTCATCCGCCATCAGTTTCTCCTGGCCAGTTCGGGCGCCACGGCCTGGCTGCCGTTTTGCGCGAGATATGCGTGCAGTGCCGCCACCACCTGGGCGCCTTCGCCGACGGCGGCAGCGACGCGTTTGACCGAGCCGGAGCGGACGTCGCCGATGGCAAACACGCCGCTGCGGCTGGTCTCCATCAGGCCCGATCCTATGTCCGTCCCGGTGCGCACGAAACCCTTGGTGTCCAGCGCCACGTTGCAGTGCGCCAGCCAGTCCGTATTCGGGTCGGCGCCGATGAACAGGAAGAGATGGCGGATCGGCCGCGTCGTTTCCTCGCCGCTGGCGCGGTTGCGCCACCGAATGCTGCCGAGATTGCCCTGATCGCCTTCCAGCGCCTCGATCTCGGTCTCGGTCAGCACCTCGATGTTGGGCTGGGCCCTGATGCGCTCGACCAGGTAGCGCGACATCGTGGCGTCCAGACTGCCGCCACGCGCCAAAAGCGCCACCTTCCTGACATGGCTGGCCAGATAGACCGCCGCCTGCCCCGCCGAATTGCCGGCGCCGACCAGCGCCACTTCCTGGCCGCCGCACAGCCGCGCTTCGATCGGCGAGGCCCAATAGTGCACGCACGTGCCCTCGAATTGCGCCAGGTTGGCGATGGCGAGGCGGCGGTAGCGCGCGCCGCTGGCGATCACCACCGTGCGCGCCCGCACGCTCTCGCCGTCGCCGACATCGAGCCTGTAGCGGGCGCCGGTCAGGTCGTTGGCAGCACTCAGCAGCTTGGCCTCGTCGGGTATCACCATCTCGACGCCGAACTTCTGCGCCTGGTTGTAGGCGCGCGCCATCAGCGCCATGCCCGAGATACCGGTGGGAAAGCCGAGATAGTTTTCGATGCGCGAGGAGGCGCCCGCCTGTCCGCCGAACGCGCGGCAGTCGAGCACGATCGTCGACAGCCCTTCGGACGCCGCATAGACCGCCGCCGCCAGCCCCGCCGGTCCGGCGCCGACAATGGCCACGTCGTAGAGTTTGCTGGCATCGATCGGCCGCAGCAGGCCGATGCAGCGGGCGAGTTCATTCTCGCCGGGATTGTGCAGCAGCTTTCCGTTCGGACACAGCACGATCGGCAGATGATGAGGGTCGACCTGAAACCGCTCGATCAGCGTCGTCGCGCACGGATCCGTGTCGGAATCGAGTGCGCGGTGCGGCTGGCCGCTGCGCGCCAGAAAGCCTTGCAGGCGCAGCGTGTCGCCATTGCCGGCGGGTCCGATGATGATCGGCCCGCTGCTGCCGCTTTCCAGCAGCCCGACGCGGCGCAGGATCAGGGCCCGCATGATGCGCTCGCCGAGATTTGCCTCCTGCACCATCAAGTCGCGCAGTCGCTGCGGCGCGATGACGAACGCCTCCACCGGCTCGATCGCCTCGGCATTGACCAGCGACGGCCGTCCCGAAAGCTGGGCCAGTTCGCCGAGGAAATTGCCCGGGCCGTGGGTGACGATGGTCTCGCGCTTCCCGAACTCACCGCCCTGGGTAATGTCCGCTCTGCCCGACAGGATGACGATCAGGCCCGGCGCCACATCGCCGGCTTTGACGATCGGCTCGCCTGCGGCATAGGCGCTGGCTTGCCCAAAACGGCGCATGCGCTCGATGTCAGCCTCCGCCAGGATGGGAAACATCTGGTCGCGACGGGTGACGGTCGGGTTGGTGGGTTGAGCCATGGCTTTGACCGTACCGAAGCGGCCGCCGGGTTTGAAGTGGTTTGTTCAGGGCCTAGCCGCGAGGCGAGGTAATCGGATTTGGATTCTTGCGAAGGTAGACCCCCACCCTAGAAGGCTTTTCCTTCAGGACCCTCGATGACGGATTGTCCTGCTATTTCAGGGCTGGCAGAGATTGCGTTGGCGCAGCAAAGCTATTCCTTGCTACTTGAAGCGGGCGCGATCTGTCTTCTAGCTTACGATTTTTCCGGACGAAACCCAGCATGGCCCAGTCCAACTTGGCTTTCTACTGCTATCCCAAGAAGGAAGCGATCGACGATTTCCGCAAGGTCGGCGCCTTGATCTCGGCGCGCGCGCCGGAGATCAGAGTCAGTGTTCTGTCGACCGCTTCCGTGCTGACGCCGTTGCCCACCGCGGCATTGGCGATGCGGCCAACCCTTTCCATCGAAATGGACAGGCTGAAATGGCTGCGGCCGTTGCGCGGAACGCGGCTCGTTCATCAGCATATGGGCAAGATCAGGGAGCTTGCCGTTCTCGAGGCAGCGGGACTGCCGGTTCCCAAATGGGTGGAGATCGTGCCCGGGACCAAACTCGATCCGGCGGTTTGGGGGCCGTATGTGGTGGTAAAGCCGTCGCGAGGCGCGCGCGGCGCGTTCGTGCGCATCACCAAGACCGGCCGCGTCCGCTACACCGACCCAGTGGAGTATCCCGAGGAGCATGCGGGACGACGCTCGCCGATGCTTGCCCAGCGCTATGTCCATACCGGGCGCTGGCCAAAGGCCTACCGCGTCCTCACCTATCTCGGCAGGCCGCTGATGTCCCTCCAGTACGAGGGCAGGAAGGATTTCACCCCGCTGGAGAGTCCCGACGGGTTCCGGCATGGCCAGGGGGAATCGATCATAGCCTCGGCCAAGGGTTGCACCGTCGCCCTTGCCGTGGACCCGGACGTGCTCGACCTTGCTGTCCAGACACATGCCGTCTTCCCGACCATTCCCTCGCTCGGTGTCGACATCCTGCGCGACGAAGCGACCGGCAATCTCCAACTGATCGAAATCAATCCATCCGGCAACAGCTGGATGCTGTGCGGAACGACCGGGCGCGAGATGCAAGAGCAGTTCGGGCTCAATTTCTACGAGCAGTTCGGCGCGCTCGATATCATAGCGGAGGCTTCGATCGAGGCCGCGCGCAAGCTGGCCGTTTGATCTGCCGCGCAGATCAGGGGCGAGCCTGATCGATGACGCGGCCGACAGCGCAAGCCACGATCTCCGCCCAAGACTATCCTGTCACGCCAAACGCCTGGGCTGCAGCGGAGGATCCCGCGGAATCTCCCAAGGCAGATCCAGGGGATAAGCCATCCGTCACATCCTTGTAGAGCGCTATTGGATGCGGGTGCCCCACCAGATATCCCTGAATCTCCGGACATCCTTCCTTCATCAGGAAAACACGCTCGTCTTCGGTTTCAACGCCCTCTGCGATGACAGGCAGGGCCAGCGCAGAGCCCAGGCTGAGTATCGTGCGCACGATGGCGGCCGACTGGACATTCGAACTGACACCCGAAACAAAACTGCGATCGATCTTGATCTTGTCGAATGGAAACGCCTGTAGCGAGGACAGTGAGGCATATCCGGTGCCAAAATCATCCATGGCGATCCTGACGCCCAACGCCTTCAGTCGCCGCAAAACCGACAATGCGGTTGCCCGATCGCGGATGAGAACCCCTTCCGTGATTTCCAGTTCAAGGCGTCCGGGCGTAAGGCCGGTCTCGTAGAGGATCGAATGAACGAGACCCACCAGGTCCCCGAAACGGAATTGCACCGGGGAAAGATTGACGGCGATCTGCAGGGGTGTGGCCCAGGAGGCGGCGTCTTTGCATGCCTGCCTTAGCGTCCATTCCCCTATTTCAACGATCGTGCCATCCTGTTCGGCAAGGGGTACGAACGCGGTCGGCGAGACGAGCCCGTGTTTTGGATGGTGCCAACGGGCAAGTGCCTCAAAACCAAAGATTTCGCCGTCTATCCGGGCTTGCGGCTGATAGTGGAGCACAAGTTCTCCACGCGCGACCGCCGATCGCAAATCTTGCTGCAGGGCGTAGCGCTCTCTTAGTCGCCGATCCATTTCCGGATCGAAGAATTGCAGCATTCGGCGACCATCTGCCTTGGCTCGGTAGAGGGCGGCGTCGGCATTTGCCATGAGCGATGCGACATTGTCTCCGTCCCTCGGATAGATCGCCGCGCCGATGCTCAGCCCGATTGAAATGTGCTGGCCCCGTATTTCGAATTCGCCTGCCGCCGCTTCGAACAGACGATCGGCGACTTCCCTTGCCCCCGCGGGTCGTTCATCCAGCGCCAGGACAAGAGTGAATTCGTCGCCGCCCATGCGGGCGATAAACGCCTCCGGCGCCGCGGATTGAAGGCGCCGGGCGATGGTGCACAGGAGATCGTCGCCGGCCGCGTGCCCAAAAACGTCGTTGGTCTCTTTGAAATGATCAAGGTCAATGCTGAACACGGCAAAGCTGGCGTGCGTTGCTCTCGCCCGCTCAATCGTGGTGGCCAGGTGCCCTGCAAGCGCAGTTCGGTTCGCCAGACCGGTAAGCGGATCGTGGTGCGCGAGATGCGCGATTTCCTCGTGCCGTGCCATGAGTTCGGTGCGCGCCAGGTTCATATTCTCGCGCGCGTCGTCCAGGCCGTGGGCGGCTTCCCTCACCTTGTCCTGCAGCTGGTTGAAGCTTTCGGCCATCTCTCCGAGTTCGTCGCGAGAGTTTACAGTCACCGGCATGATGTTCACGGAGGCGTGCGCTGCAGCAAGGTCTCCACGCCCCAGGGCAGCCATGGCGAGAGAGAAGTCCTTCAGCGTTCCGGATGTCAAACGCTTCGCTGCGTTGCTCACCTCGGTTGCCGAATGGGTGATCATTCCCGGCAAAACCAGACCGACGCTGATGGTCAGCAACGCGACAACGACAAAAATGTCCTCCAGCGCGGCGATCAGGGGAGCGTCGATGTTGGGAACGCTGCCGATCGCCAGGAAATAGCCGGCACCGTCAAGCACGAGCACAAAAAGCATGGCCCCGGTAAGCTTCAGGTGAAGCGTATGCGGCAGCAAGGATAGACCCAGTGCGTGGCGATCCTCCATGGCGCGCCAGGCGTAAAGCGCAGCACCCGAATAGGCCAACGCCAGACCGAACAGGACGGTCGGAAGGCCAAACTGCTGGAAGCCCAGTATAGCGGTCAACAACCATACTGCCGCCGCGCCCACGCCAAGGACGATCGTTCCTCTGGGAGCCCGGAAGGGTCGCGCGGCATCGGGATGGTCACGGCGCAAGAGCCAGACTGCGATGTTGGGCATGCAGATGCTGATCAGGTAGGTAAAATTGGCTGCGGCAATCATCCAGAGCGGATAGCCGCACAGCATGAAACCGATTGCCGCGGCAGCGGTGAGCAGCGTTGCCGCCCATGGGCAATCCGTTGTCGAGATGCGGCTGGCCAGGAATCTCGGCAGCAGGCCGTCTTCGCTCAGTTGCGCAAGGGTCCGCGCGGCGCCTGCCAATGGCTGCAACGTTCCATGGAACATGTTGAACATGATGAACCAGATGGCGGCCGCCTTGCCGAAACCGCCCAACAGGGGCGCAAACGTAGGCCCGAGAGCCATGGCGAGGTCCGTGCCGAGCGGCTCAGGTCCAAGCACACCCAGCCAGACGACCGGCAGGACAAGGAAATAGATGCCGGCCATTGCCGCGCTGGCCCACATCGCCCGGGGAATGTTGCGGTTGGGATCGACGGTCTCGCCAACATGGCAGGCTGCAGCCTCGAATGCCGGCGCTGCAAATCCGATCAGGTACAGCCCAGCCATCACCGACGTGATATCGCCGAACAGGCCGGCAAACGGGCTGGTCAGCGCAAAATCCGTCGCCTTGCGCCAGTCGACTTCGCCACTGATGACCGGGACAAGGGACGAGAGAAACGCCAGTATTGCGGAGGCCGTGGCGACCGGTATCGCCAGTCGGACCACCCACTTGATTCCGCACAAATTGACTGCCGCGAAGAATGCGACGAGCCCGCAGGCGACCGCCTCCACGGGAAGGCCCGGCAAGTACCATTGCTGGATTGCAGACGCTGAAAGAACCGCGGTCAGTCCGCAGGTCGGAACCCAGCCCCACCAATAGCAAGTGCCCGTCAAGGCCGAGAGGACGGGACTGTAAGGCCTGAAAGCTTCCGCGCACGCCGCAGAGATACCGCCGACGCGGTTTGGCCACATGAGAACCAGTTCGGTCCACGCCGGCGCGGCAGCCCAGCCAAGCAGCAGGCCAATGAAGAGCAACGGAACCGCGGCGCTTCCCTGGCCGGGAATGTTCCCCTGGCCGACGAAAAGGGCGGTGATCAGAAACAGGCTTTGATTGCTGCCGCCCATGGCGAGCGCTGTCGTGCCCACCCATCCCAGGGTTCTCGGGTGCGGTCGAGAAGGCGTGACGTCGCGCATTCTGAGACATCCATTCCGATGCGGAGCGCTGTCTGACTGGCCAATGTAAACTATGCAGATCTGTTTAAGGCAGCGCTCTCGAAGTCAAAGACGAACCTAGGTGAGACATCTTAAGACTTCGTACCAAGGCCGATTCGAACAATCATCCCTGTCGACGAGCTGGTGCACGATTCGACCAAATGCGTGTCGGCCCGATGCTCTGACCTCATTCGCATCGGGAAGTCTCGGCCATTTGATCTACTGGCGTCGACGCAGAGCAAAGTGAATAGTCGAGAATACAAGCACCGATGGCCGATTAGCGATATTGTGTTGCGCTATCCGAAACCGGCGGATGAACACGGTTGTAGATCGCCAATATACGGTCACCGTTCTTTGACTTTGTGCCCCGCCATTCCCGGGCAAGCTCGAAGCCTTCCCGTCGCATGATGCCGGAGAAGGCATCGGCAAGCGCAAGGGGCACGGTGCGGGCGATCAACGTCTCCTTGCATCTTCTGGCAAGATCGACCGCTACCCGCTCGGCCACGCCCGCCCCATGCCTTTGGTAAATATGCTGCCACACCGCCAAGAAGATGACGATGTCATACTCGGTCGCAAGCGTCTGCTCGACCCGTCGCGGTTTGCTGAGGTCGAGCACATCGAAGCGGTGCGGGAGAGATCGATAGCCGTGGAACACGTGTTTTGCGGTTTCGATGAAGTCAGGGAAATAGTCGACGCCGCGGATCGATGCCGGCCCCTCCTTCGCCACCTCATAGGCAACGATCCCGACATTGCAGCCGGCGTCGAGTATGCGCTTGCCGCTGAAATCGATACCGCTCTCGCGCGAAGCTTTCCAAACAGTCTCAACAGAAATCCTCGCTGGCCGGCCACATGCGCTTATAGGCAAGAGGGCCAACGGGTTCAATTCTCGGGGCGGCGGCTGCTGCTGGAAGACCGCAAGCCCTGCCACGCAGCGGCGGCACCGCCATCTAAGAGAAGACGATCGGGTTGCCCTCTCGCTCGGCGCACGCAATCAAGGCATCGAGCCCCGCGACGAACTCTACGATTATGGGGGTATCGACGGAACGAAGAGCATCGAGCTCCTTGCGGAGCTGGCCGAAAGCAGACGCCTTGATCACGTCTCCCAGATGGCTGCGGGAGTCGAGCACCAGAGTCTGCAACGCAGAGTCGGGATCCATCAGAATATCGGCAACGAGATCTCGAAGATAATAGACTGTGTTGATGTTTCCAACACGATGATCGAGAGCCACTGCCGCTGCCCAAGGGTCATCCAGGCACAGCGACTCCAAGTCGACCTCACCCGTTTCCTCGTCGGCCAGCGACAAATCGGCGCCGTACTCCGCCTTTAAGGACGCGAGCTGCTTGAAGACAACGAAATCGAGACCCATTGACCCGCTCCGACGTCCTGCACTCTGCTTAACGTGTTGATCCCGTTGGTAGTCGGGAAAAATGGTGCCCAGAAGAGGACTCGAACCTCCACTCCTTGCGGAACACGGACCTGAACCGTGCGCGTCTACCAATTCCGCCATCTGGGCTGGTGCGGGCTCATGTAAGCGGGCAAGCGATGAGTGTCAACGCGCTTTTTTGAGGCCACGGTCGGCAAGCCGGCTCAGCCCTCCAGCACTTCCTTCGAAGCCACGGTGGAATCGGCGTTGAGCTTGTAGACCACCGGCACGCCGGTGCCGAGTTCCAGCTTGACGATCTCCTCGCCGGATTTGCCGTCCAGCGCCATGATCAGCGCCCGCAGCGAATTGCCGTGCGCCGCCACCAGAACGGTGCCGCCGCGCAGCACATGCGACTGCATGTCGTGCAGATAATAGGGCCAGACGCGGGCGCCGGTGTCCTTCAGGCTCTCGCCGCCGGGCGGCGGCACGTCGTAGGAGCGGCGCCAGACATGCACCTGTTCCTCGCCCCATTTCTTGCGCGCGTCGTCCTTGTTGAGGCCGGAGAGGTCGCCATAGTCGCGCTCGTTCAGCGCCTGGTCGCGAATGGTCTTCAGATCGCTCTGGCCGACCGCGTCGAGAATGTGCTGGCAGGTCTTTTGCGCCCTGATCAGCGCCGAGGTGAAGGCGATGTCGAATTTCAGCCCGCGTGCGTTCAGCTTCGCGCCCGCCTCTTTGGCCTCCTTGTGGCCGAGTTCCGTCAGGTCGACGTCGCGCCAGCCGGTGAACAGGTTCTTCAGGTTCCATTCGCTCTGGCCATGGCGCACGAGCACGAGAGTTCCCGACATTTTCGCTCCTTCAAGTTTATGGAAATCTCAGGCGAGCCCGAGCACGTCCCGCATCGAATACAGTCCCGGCTTCCTCGCGCGCGCCCATAGCGCCGCCTTGACCGCGCCGCGGGCGAAGATCGCCCGGTCCTCGGCATGGTGCGACAGCGTGATGCGCTCGCCGGTGCCGGCCAGGATCACGCTGTGGTCGCCGACCACCGAGCCGCCGCGCAAAGTGGCGAAGCCGATCGTTCCAGGCTTGCGCACGCCGGTGTGGCCGTCGCGCACCCTGACATCGTTGCCGGCAAGGGGAATGCCGCGCCCCGCGGCGGCGGCATCTCCGAGCAGCAGTGCTGTCCCCGACGGCGCGTCGACCTTGTGCCGGTGATGCATTTCCAGGATCTCGATGTCGAAATCGTCGGCGTCGAGCGCCTTCGCGGCCTGCTCCACCAGCACGGCCAGCAGATTGACGCCGAGGCTCATATTGCCGGATTTGACGATCGTCGCGTGGCGCGCCGCCGCTGCGATTTTTTCATTGTCGTCGGCCGAGCAGCCGGTGGTGCCGATGATATGGGCAATACGCGCCTGCGCGGCATAGCCGGCGAACTCGACGGTCGCCGCCGGTGCAGTGAAATCGAGCACGCCATCGGCCCTGGCGAACACCGGCAACGGATCGTCCGATATCGCCACATTGATGATGCCGATGCCGGCGAGTTCGCCCGCATCCCGTCCGAGATAGGGCGACCCAGTGCGCTCGACCGCGCCGACGACGCGCGCGCCGGGAATCGTATGGATGGCGCGGATCAGCGTCTGGCCCATGCGGCCGGCCGCCCCCACCACCACCAGGCCCATATCGCTTGCCGGCTTCCCGGTTGCGGACGTCTCGCTCATCTCGTGCTCCCGGCCTGCGTCTCGAAATCCTCAACCGCACCTTGGGTCGTCGCGCTGTCGTCGACAAGTCCCAGGCCATCGATGCCCTGTATGCGATGGAACCGGGCATAGACGCTGTACGGATCGGCCATCAGCGAAGCATGCGTGCCCTCCTCGACCAGCCGGCCGTCCTCGAGCACGATGATGTGGTCCGCATTGACCACGGTCGACAGACGGTGCGCGATGACGATGGTGGTGCGCCCTTCCATGACCTGAGTCAGCGCCTGCTGGACGCGGGCCTCCGCTTCATTGTCGAGCGCCGAGGTCGCCTCGTCGAGCAGCAGGATCGGTGCATTGCGCACGATGGCGCGAGCGATCGAGACGCGCTGGCGCTGGCCGCCCGACAGCGTCACGCCGTTTTCGCCGACGGGCGTGTCATAGCCTTGCGGCTGCTGGCGGATGAACTCGTCGGCGGCGGCCTGTTGCGCGGCCTGTTCGATTTCGGCGTCGCTGGCGGAGAGCCGGCCGTAGCGGATGTTGTCGCGGATCGTGCCTTCGAAAAGATAGGGCGCCTGCGAGACATAGGCGATCGATTGGCGCAGCGAGCGCTTCGTCACCTTGGCAAGGTCCCAGCCATCGACCTCGATCCTGCCCTTGTCGACGTCGTAGAAGCGCTGCAAGAGCGCCACCAGCGTCGACTTGCCGGCGCCCGAAGCGCCGACGACCGCCGTCACCTTGCCGGCGACGGCGGTGAAGCTCAGATCCCTCAGAACCGGCATATCGGAGCTGTAGCCGAACGTCACATTGTTGAAGCGCACCTCGCCGGTGGTGATCCGCGCTTCGACGGCATCTGGCGCGTCGCTCTGTTTCGGTTCGAGATCGAGCAGCTCGTAGATCATGCGCGCATTGACCAGCGCGCGCTCCATCGTGACCTGCATGCGCGCCAGGCGCCGTGCCGGATCATAGGCCAGGATCAGCGCGGTGATGAACGAAAACACCGCGCCCGGCGGCTGGCCGAGGACCAGTGCCCGATAGCCGGAATAACCGATGACAGCGGTGACCGCGAGACCTGCAAGCATCTCGGAAATCGGCGACAGCCGCTCCGAGACGCGCGCAATCTTGTTGCTGCGCTGCTCCGCCGTGTCGGCCATGACGCCGATGCGCCGTGCCAGCTCATCCTCCATGGTGAAGGCCTTGACGATGGCGATGCCTTGCGTGGCCTCCTGGACAGACCCGCTCAGCCGCGAGTTGATCAGCACGGATTCCCGGTTGATCTTGCGGACCCTGCGGGTGATGTAGACGACGGCCCAGATCAGCGGCGGCCCGATCAGCAGCGAACTCAGCGACAACACCGGATCCTGGTAAACCATGAGGCCGACGAGGCCGACCAGCGTAACCGCGTCGCGGGTGATCGAAATCAACGTCAACGACAACAGGTCGCGGATGCCGCCGATATTTTCGTCCAGTTGTGCCGCCAACCGGCCGGAACGCGTGTCGTTGAAGAAGTCGACGCCGAGCTTCATCAGATGATCGAAGGTGCGTTTCTGGTAGCGGGCGACCAGATTGTTGCCGATAGTGGCCAGCCCCACCGCCTGAGCATAGCCGGCGAAGCCACGCACGATGAAGGCACCCATGAAGCCGGCACAGATCCAGAGCACCGAGTCGGCGCGCCGCTCGTAGAAGATCTCGTTGACCATCGGGGCCATCACCCAGGCCGTGAAGGCGGTCGCGCCCGAAACCAGCAGCGAGCAGACGATGACGACCGCATAGGTCCAGCGATGGTCACGGCCGTTTTCAGCGATGATACGGCGCAGCACCGCCGTGACCTCGCCGGGCCGAGCTTTCGCCGTGTTTGGGCTTTGAAGTGTCAAATCTGCAGCGCTTCGTCGGTTTCCGCATGGTAGAGCGGGCTGGAATTCGGCCCCCCTCTTAGCGCCCCGGTCGTGGCTTGCCTATGGCGAAACTTCGTCGCGGCCCGCAGCACGGTTCCAAAAAGGCCGGAAGCGGTTTTTGGAAAACATGATGCTCGCGACGGGAGCGTCTAGGCGCGCCAGCGCCGTCCCGCGGTCTGCACGCCGAACAGCGACGGGTTTCTGGCGTAGGCGGCAAGCCCCAGAAGCGCCGCCAGCGGGTGGGTGATGACGTAGACCGGCATGGAGCGCATCAGCTCGCTGTGCGGCGCCTTGTCCTCGAAAGCGGCGCGGAAATTGCCGGCTTTCAGGGCCGGCACGATCTTTTGCGCGATGCCGCCGGTGAGGAAGACGCCGCCGCGGCTCATGAACACCAGCGCCAGGTCGCCTGCGGTGCGCCCGAGGCAGGTGACGAACATCGACAGCGCTTCTTCGGCGATCCGGTCGGTTTTCGCCAGTGCGGCAGCGGTGATCTCGGCCGGCGTCGTGAAAGGCGCCGGCTTGCCGTCGGCCTTGGCCACCGCCCGGTAGACGTTGACCAGGCCGCGTCCGCACAGGATCTGCTCGCCGGAAATGCGGCCCTCGAGCTTCTCGATATGTGGGAACACCTGGAAATCGCGGGCCGAGCGCGGTCCGATGTCCATATGGCCGCCCTCGCCCGGCACCGGTATCCAGTGATTGAGGACATGGATCAAACCGGCGACGCCGAGCCCGGTTCCTGGACCGAGCACCACGCGCCCGGCATTGGCTTCCGGCGTGCCGCCGCCGATCTTTTCCATATGCTCTTCGCCGAGCGCGACGACGGCCAGCGCCTGCGCCTCGAAATCGTTGAGCACGACGATGTCGCTCAGGCCGAGATTGGCAAACATCTGCTTCGGCTTGACGATCCATGGGCAGTTGGTGAGCTGGATCTCGTCGCCGTCGACCGGGCCGGCCACGGCCAGCACCGCCGAATTCGGCCGCACCGACGAGCGGTCGAGCACCGCCGCCTGGATCGCTTCGTCGATGGTGTTGAAATTGGCCGTCTGCACGATTTGCGGCTCGCTCGGCTCCGAGTTCGCGTCGAGCACGATCGAAAAGCGCGCATTGGTGCCACCGATATCGCCGATCAGGATCGGAAACCGCAGCACAGTATCGTCGTCACTCACGCTAGGCATGCCCTTGTCCGTCCCCGTTCCGGCGGCGTTGCACCGTTCTTCGTTGACTAGCGCATGAGTTTGGAAAGGGAAAGAATGGATTTCGCCAGGGACCGCTGACAGGTCAGTTTCCCGGCCGCGGGCGCGGCAGCGGAATGTGGATCTCGGGGGTCGCAGCGAAGGCATTGGCCGAAGCCGGCAGAACTGTTCCTGGGCTTTCGGCTGGCGGAGCCGGCTCTGCATCTGCAAGAGCAGGCGCGGCAGCGATCGGCATGCCGTCGCCATGATAGGTGGCGGCTTCCGCCGAGGCCGGCGCCGGCGCGTCGAGCACCGCCTGGCACTGCTTGGGCAGGTTCGCCATCGTCATAATGTCGCGCGCCTTGGGCGCATCCGGGTTCTTGTTGGGCCGCCACGGCTCCTCGGTGAACCACCAGGCCAGCGACTTGTCGCAGCCGTCGCCGGGCGTGGTGGCTTCCTGCGCCTTGCAATTGGGCGAGCCCGGCTGGCAGCCGATGCGCATGTGAAAATGATAGTCGTGGCCCCAGAACGGCCTGATCTTTTGCAGCCAGCTGCGATCGCCTTTGACGGTGTCGCAGAGCTTTTTCTTGATCCCCGGATTGACCAGGATGCGCTCGACCTCCGGATAGCTCGCCGCGCGCTTCAAAAGCCGCATATGTGCCGGCGTCCACAGCGCGTCCTTCACCAGATGCGTCTTTTCGTCGACCAGCAAGGTGGCGCTCATCGATTCGCGCTTGTCGGTCGAAAGCTTTTGCGCCGGCATCGGTGTCAGCCAGATGTCGGCGTCGAGCCCGATCTGGTGCGAGGCATGGCCGGTCATCATCGGGCCGCCGCGCGGCTGCGAAATGTCGCCAATCAACAGGCCTGGCCAGCCGTCGGCCGCTGCGTCGCGCGACAGCTTTTCGACCAGCGCGATCATGACGGGATGGCCCCAGCGGCGGTTGCGCGAAGGCCGCATCACCTCCCAGTTCGGACCGTCCATGGGAATGGCGACGCCGCCGGCAAAGCAGCCCTTGGAATAGAAGCCGATCGATTGCGCCGCCACCGCCGCCGGCAATTTCTTGGCGCCGAACAGGTCTTTTGCCCGCTCCTCGGCCGCCGCCGGCTGCGCGGCGAGCCCGGCCACTGCGAGCAGGCCGAGTGCCGCCGCTAGCATTGACGTTTTGCCGAGCCGCATCGCTGTCTTCATGAAACCGGACCCCACCGCATTCCTGAACCAGGTTGCCCTAAGGCGACCACGGCGAATCATATCATGCCTTGCACGACGCTTCGATCGCTAGCGCTTCATCGGGCTGCGCGCTTCGCCGTCGCGCCAGTCGCCGCTGGCCCACATATGATCGAAGGCGGTGCGGTAGTCCGGAAAGCGAAAGCGATAGCCCGCCGCCTTGATCGCCGTATTGGCGACCCGCTTGTTCTCGCCATAGAAGGACCGCGCCATGGGCGAAAGTTGGGCGGTCTCGAACGGAATTTCCGGCGGTGGGGCGACACCCATCAGCGAGGCGGCATAGGTGACGACATCCTGCGGCGGCGCCGGCTCGTCATCGGTGACGTTGAAGATGCCACCTCTATTGCTCTCCGCCAGATGCCAGAGCGCGCCGGCAATGTCGTCGCAATGGATACGGTTGAACACCTGGCCGGGCTTGACCAGCCGCCGCGCGGTGCCGTTGTCCAGATTGACCAGCGCATTGCGGCCTGGTCCGTAAATGCCGGACAGCCGCAGGATCGCGACGGGCCGGCCGATATCCTGGCCGAGCTTCAGCCAGTCCTGCTCGGCCGCGACCCGCATCACCGACCGTTTCGACACCGGCCGGCATGCGGCGCTTTCGTCCACCCAGCCACCGCCATGATCGCCATAGACGCCGACGGTGGACAAATAACCGATCCATGCGAGGGCCGGCATATCAGCCGCGATCCTTGCGCGCGCGGCATTCAGCACCGGGTCGCCGGCCTCTTCCGGTGCAACCGAGATGACGAGATGGGTTGTCGTCCTCAGCGCCTCGCCGATCTCCGGTGTCAGCGCGCCATCGAAAAGCAGCGGCTCGATGCCAGCCTGCCGCAGCGCCGCGAATTTTTCAGTCGAGCGCGTCGTGCCGAAAATCTTGTCGTCATTGGCGTTGCCTCGCGCAAAAGCCTTGCCCGAATAACCGGCGCCGAAAATGAAGAAATGCTTTTGGCTCATGCATGCGTCTCGATTGGAGGGGGCAACGCCAGAAGCCATTCGTTTCGCACGGCTTCTTCGCTTTCTGTTTTCATCGCAGCGGCGGCACGGTCGGCAAATTCGCTCTCAGGCACAAGTCGCGCCAGCGCCCATACCGCAGCACCCCGCACTAGCGGCGAGGCATCGCCAAGCAGCGCTCGCACGGAGTCGACAAGCGAAAAATCGCCGGAATTGCCGGCGGCGATCAGCACATTGCGGACAAAGCGGTCGCGGCCGATGCGTTTTATCGGTGAACCCGAGAAGAAAGACCGGAACGCCGCGTCGTCGAGGCTAAGCAGCTCGCCGAGCGGCGGCTCGCGCAAATCCGCGCGGGCGGCAAGCTTCGCCTCCGAGGCCACTCTGGCGAACTTGTTCCACGGGCAAGCGGCCAGGCAATCGTCGCAGCCATAGATGCGGTTGCCGATCTTTTCGCGGAATTCGTGCGGGATCGGCCCCTTGTTTTCGATGGTGAGATAGGAAATGCAGCGCCGCGCATCGAGCCGGTAGGGTGCCGGAAAGGCGTCGGTCGGGCAGGCATCGAGACAGGCGCGGCAGGAGCCGCAATGGTCGATCTCCGCCCGGTCGGGCTCGAGTTCGGCCGTGGTAAAAATGGTGCCGAGGAACAGCCAGGAGCCATGCTCGCGGCTGACCAGATTGGTGTGCTTGCCTTGCCAGCCGAGCCCGGCGGCTTCGGCCAGCGGCTTTTCCATCACCGGGGCGGTGTCGACGAACACTTTGACGTCGCCGCCGGCGCGCGCCACGATCTTGCCGGCGATTTCTTTCAGCCGGCCTTTCATCACCTCGTGATAGTCGCGGTTCTGCGCATAGACCGAGATGGCGCCGCGGTCGCGCCTGGCCTGCAGCGCACGCGGGTCATGGTCGGGACCATAATTCATCGCCAGCACCACGATCGAGCGCACCTCCGGCCACAGCGCCGTCGGTTCGCCCCGGCGTTGAAGCGTCTCGGCGATCCAGCCCATCGAGCCATGAAAACCGTCGGCGACGAATTCGGCGAGCCGCGCGGGCGCCAGCGGAATCGCGCCGGGCGTGGTGACGGCAACCGCATCGAAACCGGCGCGCCGCGCTTCACGGTCGATCAGCGCGCGCAGGGTTTCGCTCTTAGAAGTCGAGGTCCGCATAATGCGACACCGGTGACAGGCCGCGCACCCGGTCGGACAGAAGCGGCCGGAACGACGGTCGCGATTTGACCCGCGTGTACCATTCGCGCGCCGCGGTGTGTTCGCGCCAGTCGATCTCGCCGAGATAATCCAGCACCGACAGTGTTGCAGCCGCCGCGAGGTCGGCATAGGTCACCCTTGAGCCGGCCAGCCAGTGGCGGGTGCCGGCCAGCCAGTTGGTATATTTCATATGCTGGCGGATGTTGGCTCGGGCCGCGCGGATCGCCGCCGAATCGGGCGAGCCGCCGCCCGCCGTTTCCGGCATGACCGGCTTCAGCACGCGTTCGCGCACCAGATGCCTTGTCACTTCGCCTTCGGCCTTGGTGAGATACCAGTCGGTGAGACGGCGGATTTCGGCGCGCTCCATCGGGTCTTCCGCAAACAGCCTTTTGTCGCGCTTCAAGACGCCGCGCGTCTCGTCGAGATATTCGGCAATCACCATGGCGCCGACGATCGGCACATCGCCTTCGGCCAGCAGGATCGGCAAGGTTCCGGCCGGGTTCAGCGCCAGGAACTCCTTGCGCCGCGTCCACGGCTTTTCTTCGATCAGCGCCAGCTCCTCGCCATACTCGCCGAAGGCGAGGCGAACGAAGCGGCAGGTGGCGAACATCGGGTGGTGGAAAAGCGTCAGCATGGTCCCGCGATAATAAGGCGCACTGGCGAATCGCCGGCGGCGCCGGTAAGTCTTGGCCGCCCGGATTCCGGGCCGTCAGGGTGTTGCGACCTATAGGGGGACTTCCGCGCCGTGACAAGCAAGCCCTTTCGCAAGCCGTTTTCTCAAGCGCTCACGCCAATGCCGAGGTTGCCATGGAAAGCCAGACCATCGTCGAAGCCCTGTTGCTCGGCCTGCTGGAGGGGCTGACCGAGTTCATCCCGGTCTCCTCGACCGGCCATATCCTGCTCGCCGGCCATTTTCTTGGCTTTCACTCGACCGGCAAGGCTTTTGAGATCCTGATCCAGCTCGGCGCCATCCTGGCGATCCTCAGCGTCTATTTCCGCCGCCTGTGGCAGATGCTGCTCGACCTGCCGCATGACCGGCTGACGCGGCATTTCGTCATCGGCATCCTCATCGCCTTCCTGCCGGCGGCGATCATCGGCGCGCTGGCGCATGATTTCATCAAGACGGTGCTGTTCGAATCGCCACGGCTGATCTGCATCATGCTGATCATCGGCGGCGTCATCCTGCTGGCGGTCGATCGCATGAACCTCAAGCCGGTCTACCGCGACGTCGAGCGCTTTCCGACCCGGCTCTATCTGCAGATCGGCCTGTTCCAGTGCCTGTCGCTGATCCCCGGGACGTCGCGCTCCGGCTCGACCATCGTCGGCGCGCTGCTTCTGGGCGTCGACAAGCGTGCGGCGGCGGAGTTTTCTTTCTTCCTTGCCATCCCGACCATGGTCGGCGCCTTCGCCTTCGACCTGTTCAAGAACCGCAATGTCCTGAGCACCGCTGACCTGCCGATCATCGCCATCGGTTTCGTCGCCGCCTTCATCACCGCGCTGATCGTCGTCCGCTTCCTGCTCGATTACGTTTCGCGCAACGGCTACTCGCTGTTCGGCTGGTGGCGGCTGGTGGTTGGTATAGTCGGGCTGGTGGCGCTTTTCATCTGGGGGTGAGGAGTGGTCCGCGGCCTCCGCGACTTCGTCATCCACGGGCGGAGCAAGGAGCGTAGCGACGCGGCGCAGACCCGAGGATCCATGCCGTGACGTCGATCGGGGAGCACAGCGGTCGAGAATAAACATTGCCAAGCCGTGGTTCTTCATCCTCCACATTCTGCACCGCAGAAGCGCTTAGACGTCGCGGCATGGATCCTAGGGTCTCCGCGACGTCGCTTCGCGACTGCTTCGCCCTAGGATGACGAAGGAAGGGCGCGGACCTCAGCTAATTCCGCCCATAAAACGCATTCTCGACATGCACCGGCCAGCGCCAAGGCAGTACGGCCACCATATCAAAGCGCACCGAAAGCCGCCCGTAGTCGCGCTGCCGCATCAGCCAGAGATCGGCCGCACCTTCGATACGGCGCTCCGATTCGTGGGCGATGGCCTCCATGGCCTCGATCAGCGTGCGCCGCGCCTTGACCTCGACGAACAGCACCAGATTGCCGCGCCGCGCGATCAGGTCGATCTCGCCGAGCTTGGTGCGGTAGCGGCGGGCGAGAATCCGGTAGCCTTTCAGCATCAAAGCCGCTGCCGCCAGCCACTCGCCGCGATGGCCGCGCCGATAGGCCTTTTGGCGGCTGGCGGCCGGGCGCTCAGCCACCGTCGCCTTCTCCAACGGCATCCTTAAGTTCAAGCAGCCGCCGGTAGAGCGCCTGTTTCTGGCCGCCGGTCATCTTCGCCGCTTCCGCCGCTGCCTTTGAGGCCGGCATTTCAGCGGCGAGCGACAGCAGCAGCCGGTCGATGTCGGCGGGTTGGTCGGCCTTGACCTCAGCGGGGCCGACGCAGATGACGATCTCGCCCTTCGGTGTGTCGGCCGCCGCATAGTGGTCGGCCAGTGCCTGCAACGTGCCGGTGCGCATTTCTTCGAAGGTCTTGGTCAGCTCGCGGCCGATCGCCGCCTTCCGCTCGCCGCCCAGCACCTCGACCATCGCGACAAGCGTCTCAGCCAGCCGCCGCGGCGATTCGAAAAAGATCAGCGTCGCCGGCACTGCCTTGAACGTCTCCAGTCTGGTCAGCCGCTGCCCGGTCTTCACCGGCAAAAACCCTGCGAACAGGAAGGCGTCGGAGGGCAGGCCTGACGCCGTCAACGCCGCCAGCGGTGCCGATGGGCCGGGGATCGGCACGACGCGAATGCCGTGGTCGATGGCTTCGCCGACCAGCCGGTAGCCGGGATCGGAGATCAGCGGCGTGCCGGCGTCGGAGATCAACGCCACGCTCTGCCCGGCCTGCAGGGCCGCGATCAGTTTTGGTCCGGCCTCGCCGGCATTGTGCTCGTGATAGGCTGACGTGCGGCGGCGAATGCCGTAGCGGTCGAGCAGCACGCGCGAGACACGCGTGTCCTCGCAGGCGACGACGTCGGCGGCGGCCAGCGTTTCCAGCGCCCGCAGCGTGATGTCGGAGAGATTGCCGATCGGCGTCGCCACCAGATAGAGCGCCGGCTGCAGCGGCCGAACTGATATCTCGGTCTGCCCGATCACATAGCTGCGTTTTGCCGTATCACCGGTCACCAGTGCCCCTGATATTTCGAATGCGTTTACCCTGTTTGGCACGGCGCACGCCCGGTTGCAAAACGTGACCGCGATGTAATCTGGCCGCCATGCCTTTGCCACAGTGGGGAACGAAACCAAGCCCGGCGAATTTACCCCCTGAGTCTCTGAGGAGGAGGACAGGATGGACAGCCTGAAGATCCAGGACGTTTTCGAGCCCTACTATGCCGGCCGCAAGCGCTTTGCCGCGCCGAAGGACAGCGTGCCGAGCGAAAAAGGCAACAGACAGTCGCAAAAGCCTGTCCCGCGCGCTCCGGCAGCGGAGATCAGGCTTTCCAACAACGAACCCGACAGCACGACGGAGCACTGACCGGACGATGCCCAATCGCTTCGATATTTTCATCACCCGTCTTGAAACGAAAACCACCAGGGAAGGCGTCCCGCCGCATCCGATAAGCGGCCAGAACAGCGTCCGCCGCGACAAGGCCGACGCCAAGCCGGCCCGAACCGGACAGGCGCATGCCGAGAAGGGTCGCGCCAAGCGCCATTTCAAGCACGACGCCTGATTGCTGCAACCTTCGCGATTGGCGCAGACAATTCTCTCTTCGTCATCCACGGGCGGAGCAAGGAGCGCAGCGACGCAGCGCAGACCCGAGGATCCATTCCGTGACATCAGCCGAAGAGCGCAGCGAAAACAGAATTCTGAACCATTGCAATGTCTTAACGTCGCGGCATGGATCCTCGGGTCAAGCCCGAGGATGACGAACGCGTAGGTGTTGCGCACCAGGCGACATTAGTCAGCTGAGATACCTGGACACCCGCGCCTTCAGCAGGTCAATCAGCTCCAGATCCATGAATTCATAGTCGTCGGGGATGTCGAGGCAGATCACCCGGGCCTTGCTCAGGCTGTTCCTGAATCTCTTCTGCAGTTTGGTGCGGTGCGCCTTCTCCATGACGAAGATGATGTCGGCCCACGCCACCAGCTCATGTGTCAGCGGCGTGTCGGCATCGTGGTTGGTTCCCGCCGACGCCACCTCGATATCCTGGCGCTTGGAAAACACCTGCTCGGCAGTCGGGCTGCGCAAGCGGTTCTGGCTGCAGACGAAGAGCACGTTTTTCAAAGGGGTTATCTCGCCAAATCCGCCACCACGGCGTCGAGCACGATCATGCCGGCGGCCGTGGCGCGCAGCCTTGCATTGCCGATCGGCACCACCAGCCCTTCGTCCTGCAGCACCGTCAGCCGCGCGGTCGACAGGCTGCGTCCGGAAAACGCTTCGTAGCGCGACAGGTCGATGCCTTCGGCGAGCCTCAAGCCCATCAACAGGAACTCGTCGGCCTCCTCCGAACGGGTCAGGATTTCGCCACCGGTGACGCCATGAGCCTTGGCCTCGACCAGATTGGCCCAGGTCTCCGGCATTCTCTCGGCGATCGTGACTGTGCGGCGGCCGTTTTCGATGAAGCGGCCATGCGCGCCGGGGCCGACGCCGACATATTCGCCATAGCGCCAATAGGTGAGGTTGTGCCGGCTTTCCGCGCCTGGCCGGGCGTGGTTGGAGATCTCATAGGCCGGCAGCCCGTGCGCCGCGGTGATTTCCTGCGTCAGCGCATAGAGGTCGGCGGCGTGGTCATTGTCGGGAATGGCAAACTTCTTTGCCGCATGCAGCGCGTGGAACGGCGTGCCTTCCTCGATCGTCAGCTGATAGAGCGACAGATGGTCGGCGGCGTGGCCGATTGCCTGTTCGAGCTCCAATGCCCAAGCCTCTGGCGTCTGGCCGGGCCGCGCATAGATCAGGTCGAACGACAGCCGCGGAAAGATTTCGCGCGCCAGCCCGATCGCATGCAGCGCCTCATCGACATTGTGCAGGCGGCCGAGAAAACGCAAATCCTTGTCGTTCAGCGCCTGCACGCCGAGCGACACCCGGTTGACGCCGGCCGCGCGATAGCCGCGAAAGCGCTCCGCCTCGACCGAGGACGGATTGGCTTCCAGCGTCACCTCGATGCCATCGGGCACCGTCCAGTTTTTGGCCACCGCGTCCAGCACCGCCGCCACCGTTTCCGGTTTCATCAGTGACGGCGTGCCGCCGCCGAGAAAAATGCTGGTGACGTCGCGCGGTCCGGTGCGTTCGCGCATGGTCTTGAGCTCGGTCTCGAAGGCGCGGGCAAAACGCTCCTGGTCGACGGGCTGGTGGCGGACATGGCTGTTGAAGTCGCAATACGGGCACTTGGCCGCACAGAACGGCCAATGGATGTAGACGCCGAAGCCGGGCCTGCGGTCGAGGGGCATGGTCATGCCGGACCCAATCATTCCGAACCAAGTCGCGCTTGGGCGAATTTCTGGAAGGCGCGGGCGCGGTGCGACAATGCGGTCGGCTGGCCGGGCTTCCAGCCGTGTTTTTCCTCGGCACTCATCTCGCCAAAAGTCTTGTCGAAACCATTGGGCAAAAACACCGGGTCGTAGCCGAAGCCGAGCTCGCCGCGCGGCGGCCACACCAGCGTTCCCTCGGCCTCGCCGCGATAGTACTCGGCATCGCCGTCGGGAAAGGCCAGGCAAATGACGGCGACGAAGCGGCCCTTGCGCTGTTCCGGCAGAGCCGCGCCGACTTCCTGCAGCGCCACTTCGGTGCGCTGCATGGCCATGCCGAAGTCGCGCGAACCATCCGGCGTCTCGGCCCAATTGGCGGTGTAGACGCCGGGCGCGCCGTCGAGCGCATCGACGCACAGGCCGGAATCGTCCGACAGCGCTGGCAGGCCGGTCGCCTTGGCCGCGGCCAGCGCCTTGATGTAGGCGTTTTCCTCAAACGTGGTGCCGGTCTCGTCCGGCTCCGGCAGGCCGTAGTCCTTGGCCGACTTCGCTTCGAAGCCGAACGGTCCCATCAGATCGGCGAATTCGCGCAGTTTGCCGGCGTTATGGCTGGCAACGACGATCTTCTTGCCATCGAGAGAATGCATCAAAGGCCCCAGATTCTTGGCTCGGCGAATTCGATCGAATTGCCCGATGGGTCGCGAATATAGATCGAGCGGCCGCCTTGCGGCCATTCGAACTCACTTTCGATGGCGATCTTTTTCGCCTCGAGATGCGCCTTCCAGCCGGCGATTTCGTCCGCGTTTGCCGCAAAGCAGAGATGGCCCTCGCCAACCGTGCCGTGCGGCGGCACCTTCAGCCGCGCATCCGGCGCCGGCGGGACTTTCGTCGCCTCGGCATTGAAGACCAGCAGCACGCTGTCGCCGCAGCGGAAGAAAATGTGCCTGCCTTCGACCTTGCCGAGGAGATCGAGGCCGAGGACGTCGGTGTAGAACGCTTCGGCCGCCGCCAGATCGGTGACGTAGAGGGCTGATTCCAGGATGGCGGCGGGGGTCATCGTGAAGCCGAAGGTTACGCCACAGCCATCTGCTGCAGGCTGACCAGCCGCTGGATGCCTTTCTTGGCCAAGCCCATCAGCGCCGCGAACTGATCCTCGGAAAAAGGCTCGCCCTCGGCCGTGCCCTGGATCTCGACGATGCCGCCCTTGCCGGTCATGACGAAATTGGCGTCGGTACCGGCCGAGGAATCCTCGACATAATCGAGGTCGATGACCGGCTGGCCGTCATGGATGCCGCAGGAGATCGCCGCGACATGATCCTTCAGCACCTTGGCGACGCTGGCCATCTGCCGCGCTTCCATCCAGCGCAGGCAGTCGTAGAGCGCCACCCAGCCGCCGGTGATCGAAGCGGTGCGGGTGCCGCCATCGGCCTGGATGACATCGCAGTCGACGGTGATCTGCTGTTCGCCCAGCGCCTGCAGGTCGACCACGGCGCGCAAAGAGCGGCCGATCAGACGCTGGATTTCCAGCGTGCGGCCGCCTTGCTTGCCGGCGGACGCCTCGCGGCGCATGCGCTCGCCGGTCGAGCGTGGCAGCATGCCGTATTCGGCCGTCACCCAGCCCTTGCCGGAGTTGCGCATCCAGCCCGGCACCTTCTCCTCAAGGCTCGCCGTACACAGCACATGCGTGTCGCCGAACTTCACCAGGCACGAGCCTTCGGCGTGCTTGGAGACGCCGCGCTCGAAGGAGATGGCGCGCATTTCGTCGAATTGGCGTTTGGAAGGGCGCATTCAGGCTGTTTTCCTATGTTTTTCGGAATCGTGGCCGGCTTGTAACCGCATGGGGCCCATGGCGCAAAGGAAAATGGCCGACACAGGCGCCGGGCGACCTGACACAGGCGCCGGGTGATCTGGCACAGACACCGGGTGATCTGAGACACAGACACCGGGTTGCGCGGGCGCCGGTGAAGTCTATATCCTTTAGCCGGAGGTTTTTGGCTCGAATGACCAAGGCAGTTGCCGAACCCAGTTTGCTGTCGCCCGCGCTGCAGTCGCTTGATATGCGCTCGCGCGATATTTTTCGGCGCATCGTCGATTCCTATCTGAAGGACGGCGAACCTGTGGGCTCGCGCAGCCTGTCGCGCATCCTGCCATCGTCGCTGTCGCCGGCCACCATCCGCAATGTGATGAGCGACCTCGAGCATCTCGGCCTGATCTACGCTCCGCACATTTCCGCCGGTCGCTTGCCGACCCAGGCCGGGCTGCGGTTTTTCGTCGATGCTTTCATGGAACTGGGCGATCTCTCCGACGAGGAGCGCCGCACCATCGAGGCGCAGGTGCGCGCCTCCGGCTCGGGCGCGACGCTGGAACACATGCTGACCGAAGCCAGCCAGATGCTGTCCGGCATGTCGCGCGGCGCCGGCCTGGTGCTGACCGCCAAGAACGAAGTGGCGCTCAAGCATATCGAATTCATCCAGCTCGAGCCGACCAAGGCGCTGGCCGTGCTGGTGTCGCAGAACGGCGACGTCGAAAACCGTGTCATCGACCTGCCCGCCGGCGTCACCGTCTCGCAGTTGCATGAAGCCTCCAACTTCCTCAACGCCCACATCCGCGGCCGCACGCTGGCCGAGGCGCGGGTCGAGATCGCCCGCATCAAGGAAGAGACCAAGGCGGCGCTCGACACGCTGTCGCAGGATCTGGTCGAGAAGGGCCTGGCGGTCTGGGCCGGCGCCGACAGCGGCCTGCCGGCGCGGCTCATCGTCCGCGGCCGCGCCAACCTGCTCGAAAATGTCACCGCCCACGCCGAGATCGAGCTGCTGCGGCATCTGTTCGAGGACATGGAGACGCAGGACGGGCTGATCCAGCTGCTCGACCTCGCCGAAGAAGGCTCCGGCGTGCGCATCTTCATCGGCTCGGAAAACAAGCTGTTTTCGCTGTCGGGTTCGTCGCTGGTCGTCGCGCCCTATCGCGACAAGGACGCCCGCGTCATCGGCGCGCTCGGCGTCATCGGCCCAACCCGGCTGAACTACGCCCGCATCGTGCCAATGGTCGACTATACGGCGCAGCTGATATCGCGCATGCTCCGTTGAGGTGTATTGATATTCAGGTGAGGTCGGCCTGACCTGAATATCAAGTTGCCTCATGGCAAGGCTGCGCAAGGAGAAAAACAATGGCTTTCGAAGAGATCAAGGCGCAGATCAGCCTGCTGCTCGAAGAGATGGTCAACCAGCCGGAGGATCAGCATGAGGTGCAGGAACAGCTGCGCGAGAAGCTGAGGGAAATGCGGGCCATGGGCCTGCCGCTGCCGGCCGATCTCGTCGAGCTGGAAAAGCGCCTCGACGACGATTTCTACGCCGCCGGAAACTGAGTCTCGATCCCTTCAACACCCCGTGTGATGCGGAACGACCGACGAGCCCACCCGTTTCGCCGTGTCGAGGTGAAGCCATGGAGTTCAGCATGATGCGATTTGCCGGTCCGACAGCTATTTCCGCCGCCTTGTTTTTCGCCATGGCGGCATTTGCCCAGGCGGATCAGCCGCTGCTGAAAGGCGAAGCCGCCTTTGGCGACTGGAGGGACGACAGGCCGGGCGTGCGGCGCCTGATCCTGCCTGAGGATCTGCAGGCGCCCTTCCTTACCGAATCCGCATCCAATGGCGCCGGCCTGGCGGACCGGCCGGAAGGCGCCAGGCCGCAGATACCGCCGGGTTTTTCGGCCGAGATGATCGCCTCAGGCATCGCCAGCCCGCGCGTCGTGCGCGTCGCGCCCAATGGCGACCTCTTCGTCGCCGACAGCAGGGCCAACCAGATCCGCGTCTATCGTCTCACGCAGGGCAGCGCCAAACCCGCCGAGGAGGCGATCTTCGCCAACGGCCTCACCCAGCCCTATGGCATCGCCTTCTATCCCAAGGGAAACAGTCCGCAATGGGTCTATGTCGCCAACAGCAACAGCGTCGTTCGCTTTGCCTATCGCGACGGCGACCTCAAGGCTTCCGGCCAGCCGGAAACCGTCGTCGCCAACATTCCTTCGAGCCACCACTGGACCCGCGACATCGCCTTCTCGCCGGATGGCAAGACGCTCTATCTCTCGGTCGGTTCCGGTTCGAATGTCGCCGAGGGCATGGGCAAGCGGCCGAAGGGCGGGCTGGACGCCTGGGCCAAGTCGATGCCGCTGGGTGCTGCCTGGGGCGCCGAGGATGGTCGCGCCGATGTGCTGGCCTTCGACCCCGACGGCAAGAATGGCCGCATCGTCGCCACCGGCCTGCGCAATTGTTCGGGCATGACCGTGCAGCCGGCCACCGGCGCGCTCTGGTGCGTCGTCAACGAACGCGACGCGCTCGGCGACAATGTGCCGTTCGAATATGCAACCACCGTCAAGGACGGCGCTTTCTATGGCTGGCCCTGGTACTACATCGGCAACAATGAGGATCCGCGCCACAAGGGCGAACGCACCGACCTCGCCGGCAAGGCGACCATTCCCGACGTGCTGATCCAGGCCCATTCGGCGCCGCTCAACATTGCATTCTATACCGGCAAGAATTTTCCGGCGGACTATCAGGGCGATGCCTTCGTCGCCTTGCATGGCTCGTGGAATCGCGGCATCCGCACCGGCTACAAGGTGGTCAGGTTGCGGTTCAAGGACGGCAAGCCGACCGGCGAGTATGAGGATTTCATCACCGGCTTCGTCATCTCCGACGACGAGGTCTGGGGCCGCCCGGTCGGCGTGGCGGTTGCCAAGGACGGCGCGCTGATCGTCACCGAAGACGGCAGCGGCACCATCTGGCGCATCACCCATGGCGGCTCCTGACCCACTGGTGCAATCGAATCCCGTCGTGAGGGAATTCACCCGCACCCGGCTTTGCGCTAAAGCTGAGACATGACCCTTACCGGATTCCTCGCCTACAGTGCCGCACTCGGCATCGCCGCTGCCATTCCCGGCCCCGGCGTCACAGCACTTGTGGCGCGGGCGCTCGGCTCAGGCTTCCGCTCGTCGCTGGCCATGTCGTTCGGGCTGATGCTCGGCGACATCACCTACCTCACCGCCGTGGTGCTCGGCCTCGCCTTCGTCGCCCAGACCTTTGGCATGGTGTTTCTCGCCATCAAATGGCTGGGCGTTGCCTATCTCGCCTTCCTCGGCTGGCGCTTCTGGACCAGCGGCATTACGCCCGAAACGGTCGAGGCGAAAAAGGGCAAGGGCGGACTGCTGTCGAGCTTCATCGCCGGCCTCACCGTCACGCTCGGCAATCCGAAGACGATGATCTTCTATCTCGCCATCACGCCGACCATCGTCGACCTGAAGACCATCACGCTCGTCGACTACGGCATCCTCGTCGCGCTCACCGTCGTCGTGTTGCTGGTGGTGCTGGTGCCTTATCTGGCGCTGGCGGCCAAGGCGCGCTGGTTCCTGAAGTCGCCGCGGGCGCTGAAAGCCCTGAACCGCACCGCTGCCGGCTTCATGGTTGGGGCAGCGGCAGCGATTGCCGCTCGTCAGTAGGCGCGTTTCGGCCAAGCCATTCCAGAATCGGCCCGTTTCAGGAAACCGTTTTCCGATGCCGGGGTGCTTTAAGCACAGGCTCCACTCGGATATTTCCGGTCGACAGCTTATCTTGCCGGCCATACCCTGACGCCTAGAGTCCACTTGCCTGAAATCCTGGGAGCGAAACCAATGAACAAGCCCGTCACCTCAGCGCGCGTGCCCGGTCGCGGCCGCATCTACAGTTCGATCACAGAGACGATCGGCGACACACCGCTGGTGCGGCTCGACAAGTTCGCCAGGGAAAAGGGCGTCGTCGCCAATCTTCTGGCCAAGCTCGAATTCTTCAACCCCATCGCCTCGGTCAAGGACCGCATCGGCGTGGCGATGATCGAGGCGCTCGAGGCATCCGGCAGGATCACGCCCGGCAAGACCACGCTGGTCGAACCGACCTCCGGCAACACCGGCATCGCGCTCGCCTTTGCCGCCGCCGCCAAGGGCTACAAGCTGATCCTGACCATGCCGGAGACCATGTCGGTCGAGCGCCGCAAGATGCTGGCGCTGCTCGGCGCCGAGCTGGTGCTGACCGAAGGCCCGAAAGGCATGAAGGGCGCCATCGCCAAGGCCGACGAGCTGGCCGCGACGCTGCCCGACGCCGTCATTCCGCAGCAATTCGAAAATCCCGCCAATCCGGAGATACACCGCACCACGACCGCCGAGGAAATCTGGAACGACACCCATGGCGAGGTCGACATTTTCGTCGCCGGCATCGGCACCGGCGGCACCATCACCGGCGTCGGCCAGGTGCTGAAGAAGCGCAAGTCCTCGGTCCACGTCGTCGCCGTCGAGCCTGAGGCGTCGCCGGTGCTGTCTGGCGGCCAGCCCGGCCCGCACAAGATCCAGGGCATCGGCGCCGGCTTCGCGCCAAAAATCCTCGATACGACGATCTATGACGAGATCGTCAGGGTCTCGAACGAGGATTCGGTCGCCAATGCCCGTCTCGTTGCCCGCCTCGAAGGCGTGCCGGTCGGCATCTCGTCGGGCGCCGCCCTGCAGGCGGCGATCGTCGTCGGCTCGCGGCCGGAGAACAAGGGCAAGAACCTGGTGGTGATCATCCCGTCCTTCGCCGAGCGCTACCTGTCGACGATCCTGTTCGAGGGGCTCGGTACCTAGTTCGGCGGCCTGGGCGAGACACGACTTCGATTCAGTAACCTCGTTCGAGGTCGATCTGGTTGGACAGAGGCTCTCTTCTTGCGACCTGACCGCAGAGATCGGCGGCCTGGTCGATTCCAGAATCCACCCAGAAG
The DNA here is from genome assembly GCF_056402815.1 of Mesorhizobium sp. P3_B5. Taxonomy (NCBI): domain Bacteria; kingdom Pseudomonadati; phylum Pseudomonadota; class Alphaproteobacteria; order Hyphomicrobiales; family Phyllobacteriaceae; genus Mesorhizobium; species Mesorhizobium sp. P3_B5. The sequence goes on from NZ_JBFUGR010000016.1 coordinate 62,345, forward strand.
CTCGCAACATGAGGCGTGATGGTCACCCTGGGATGAGTCCACAACGGCGATGAGGCCTCCAGGGGCTCACGCTCGAACACGTCAAGACAAGCACCGGAAAGCTGACCTTCGTCGAGAGCGCCGATCAGGTCAGCTTCGTTGACATGCGCGCCCCTGCCGACATTCACAAGGTAGGCACCTCGCTTCATTTTTCCAAAGGCACTGGAGTTCAGTATCCCACGAGTGTCACCAGTCAGCGGAAGTGAGCAGATAACGTAGTCCCGATTTGTGAGCGCGTCCGCAAGCTGGGCACGGCCAAAGTAGCTATGTATGCCAGGAAGCGTCTTTTGATGGCGAGACCAGACTGCCGTGTCGTAGCCCAGATCCGCAAACAGCTTTGCGGCCCAGCCACCGATCCGGCCCGCACCCAGCACAACGATTCTTGTCTCGGAGATCTTCCGCGGCGCGAGCGGAGTCCAAGATTTGCGGGCTTGCAGACTCATGTAATCCGCAACATGCCGTTGCTGGCAGAGAACGCGAAGGACGATGTACTGCACCACTTCCGAAGCCTGCTCACGCGTTGCGAGCCTGATCAGGCGAACACGCTTGGGAAAGCTCTGAAGATCAATACCTTCGACACCAGCCCCCAAATAGACGACGGCGCTTAGCCCCGTCATGGCGTCAAAAAAGCCAGGGCTGGCACCCTTGTCGATCAGCACAATGTCTATGTCACTTTTGTTCCCGGCATCTGGCCAAAGCCTGAACTCCAGCTGCGGCACGCGGGTTTTCAGCTCAGCAGCCCATACTTGTGCATCAATGTAGTCAGGGTACTCATTGACCATGAGGACGGTAATGGGCTCGCCGAACACTTCGCCCTCCCAGATGCAGTTAATCAGGCGTCCACCGGATAACCGGTCTGTTGAGGCTGAGGTTTGCGCAAACTGGCACCAGTTGCAAGGCCAGACCCCGGCGCCGTCTCCCGCCGCTCAATTCTTCAGCGCCGCGCGCTTTGCCTGCAGGAACCGGCGCACGGCCGGGTCGCGTTCGAGGCCGATCGCCCGGTCATAGGCCTCGCTGGCCTGCTGCATGTTGCCGAGCCTGGCCAGCAGACCGGCGCGGGCCGCCCAATAGGGCTGGTAGTCGTCAAGCCGCTTGTCGTCACCCAGCACGTAAAGCGCCGCCAGCCCTGCCGCGGCACCTTCGGCCTCGGCAATCGCCACAGCGCGGTTGATCGCCACCACGGGCGAACCGGCAATCACCGACAAGGCATCGTAAAGCTCCCTGATCGCCACCCAGTCGGTCCGGCCGGTCAGCCGCCGTGTCGTGTGGGCGGATTGCACGGCCGCCTCGAGCTGGTAGCGGCCGATGACGCCAATGCTGGCGGCGCGCCTGAGCAAAGCCTCGGCTTCGTCGATCAGGGCATCATCCCACAGCGCAAGATCCTGCTCGGCGAGCGGCACATAGTCTCCCTCGGCATTGCGGCGCGCCGCACGCCGCGCTTCGGCAAACAGCATCAGCGCCAGCAGCCCAAGTGCCTCCGGTTCATCCGGCATCAGCGAGGCGACCAGCCGCCCGAGCCAGATGCCTTCGGTGGCGAGGTTACGGCGTTGGGTCTCGGTGCCGGCCGGATCCGACCAGCCTTCGGCAAAGGCGGCGTAGATCGCCTCCAGCACCGTGTCCAGCCGCTCGCCGAGCTCGGCCCGCTCCGGCACGCGGAACGGAATGCCGGTTTCGCGGATGCGCGACTTGGCGCGCACCAGGCGCTGGCTCATCGTCGCCGGCGACACTAGGAAGGCGGAAGCGATCGTTGCGGCGTCGAAACCCAGGACCGTCTGCAGGATCAGCGGCGCCCGCACGCCGGCCTCGATCGCCGGATGGGCACATGCAAACATCAGCCGCAGCCGCTCGTCGGGCAGGTCTTCGTCGGTCATGCGCGCCTCCATTTCCTCGGCGATCAGCTTGAGGTGGTCGCGCCCGGCCTCTCTGGTGAGCCGGCGTCTGACCGCATCGACGCTGCGCCGCCGCGCCACTGCCAGCAGCCAGGCTTCAGGCTTTTCAGGCACGCCGCTTTGCGGCCAACGCTCAAGCGCCGCGGCAAAGGCATCGGCCAGCGCGTCTTCGGCGCCGGCCACGTCGCGCGTGCGCGCGGCAAGATAGGCAACCAGCTTGCCGTAGCTCTGCCGGGCAGCGGCTTCCGCCGCCGCCCGTGCAGTGTCTGGTCTACCGACTGTCACGCAGTGTATGCTGGCATGTATTCTGCCATCGGCCAGATCGGCCGCACTTCCATGGTGCCGGTGCTGGCACCGGGACAGCGCGCCGCCCACGAGATCGCCGCGTCCATGTCAGGCGCCTCGATCAGATAGTAGCCGCCGAGCTGCTCCTTGGTGTCGGCATAGGGGCCGTCGATCACATTGGTCTTGCCGCCGGCCACCCGCACGGTGGTTGCTATCTTCGTCGGTTTCAACCGCTCCCCGGCCAGGAGCACACCGGCCTTTTTCATCGCTTCGGTATAGGCGCCATAGGCGGCGCTCATCTGGACGGCCGCCTCTTTCGGTGCGGCTGCCATTGCGGCTTCGTTGGAATAGATAAGAAGCAGGTACTGCATGGTCATCTCCCGTGGTTACAGGGCCGCATCGGTGCGGGCCGAACGTATGTCGCGCGGCCACGCCCGATTTCGACAGGCGCTCGAAAAATCTTCGTCCCTGGCGGCGCGTTGCGCAAGCACACAAGCTTGCCGATGGCGCTAATTGCCCAGCGCTACGGTCTCCTGGGGCTGTCTGGAGCCTTGCGAGACGGACGGCTCCAGCCAGCCGCGGTAGCGCACGATCATGCTGGTGAGCGGGTGCGAAATCTCGACATGGAAGCGGAAGCGGCCGTCTTCCACCGCCTCGTAGGATGTCGAGCGCGGGCACAGAAACATCGGCAGCGGCAGGCCGAAAAGGCTCCAGCGGCGCAAAACCAGAGACAGCCGCCCTTCGCCTGCAACCAGCGCCATGGCGAAACTCAGCGGGCCGAAGCGCTCGCACAGCAGCCGCTCCGATCGGCCCCGGCCTTCGAACTGGCGGCTTGAAAAGCGATGCTCGCCAAAGGTCCGCGTCCAGGTCTCCTCGCCCTTGTCGGTTTCGAAATCGACACGCACGGGGGTGTCGGCGCTCGCCTCGGGAAAGCCGACCAGCCAGGCCGCTAGCCGGCTAAGGATAGAGCTTCCCCGCTCGACGCTGGCGCGACCTTGCGCCGCCCTGGCGTGGTCGTGCATGGCGCGGATTTCTTCGGGCAGGCTTTGCCAGGCGTCGCCGAGCAAGGCGGCATAGAGCGGCTTTTCGCGGTCGGCAGTATCGTCCCTGAAGCCGGTGTAGATCGTCTTGGCTGCAAACAGCGCCGCATAGTCCTCGAGTTCCAGATCGTGCACGGCCGCCCGCGCGCCTGGCGCCGGCCTGTGTCCGTCCAGCGTCTTTCGGACCAGCGCCTCGACCGCCATCGCCGGGATCAGCGGCCCGTCATCGCCTTCCGCCAAAAGATGCCATGAGCGTTTGACCGTGGCGCCCGACTGGTCCGCCCCTTCCACCGCGACGAACATGCCGCCGCGATGCTCACCCCAGCGCAGCCGGTTCGTCGCCCAGTGCATGAGCGGGGCGAGCGGCGACAGCGAGCGGACCAGTCCAGCGCGTACCAGCCATGCTAGCGCGATCAAGGCGCGATGCAGCAGCTCGGGAACCGGCCCCGCGCCCATCCAGATGGTTTTCGCCTGCGGCCAGAGGTCGGCCAGCGCCCGCAAATCCGGTACGTCGACCAGCGAGAACAGCGTGTTGTGCAGCGGCAGACGGCCCGGCGGCGCGATGGTCGTGCGCATCTGTTCGGTCAGCGGATGGCCTTGGCGCTTCTGGCCCTCCCGCGTCAGCTGGACCGGCTGCCCGGCATAACCCGCAATGGCGCGGATGACGTTCTCGCCGACGCCGGCATAAGGCGACGGCGCAATGCCGCCGCGAATGCTGTCGATGCGCGTCATCTCGGAGGACAGGCGACGCACCACCGCTGCCGTCAGCACCGGAAAACTGGAAACGCCGGACAGCACGAACAGGCCAGCCACTTTCGCCGCCACGTCGAAGGCGGAAACACCGACAACGAAATCCGAACCGTCGGCGAGGTCGAGATAGTTTATGCGCTGACCGATGCAAGCCTCGATCAGCCGGTAGCGCCCCTCGCCATAGGCCTGGAACGGACCGGTGGCGTCGACGACGATGTCGGGCCGCAGCGACGCCAGTTGCGCGTTGAGGTCGCCATTGCGATCGAACTGTGCGGGAGCGAGCTGAGCGACGGCGCGGCCTCGGCTCTTGCAAAAGGCCTCGGCCTTGGCGAGCGAGCGCCCGGCGACCATCAGGATCAGGCGCGGATCGTTTTCCAGCAGTTCGACGATGCGGCCGCCAAAGATTCCGTAGCCGCCGACGACAAGGACCCTCATCGCAGCTCACCCGGGGTTCGCATCCTAGCCAAGGAACCGTCCCCTCAACCCGGCCGACGGAATGTCGCAACTGTCCTTCCGGCCGAACAGCGCATAGCGGTTCCTGGCGATGCGATCGTAAAGCCAGTTGCGAAGCGGGCGCGGCAGCAGGAGCAAGACCCTTGCTGCCCGCCACGGCCAGCCCAGTTCGGCCATCACGGCGACGAGACTCTCGAGGCGCATGAAGGCCGCACCGTCGATGAGGACGAGGTTGGTCTCGTAGCTGTCGGTGCGCAGCCCGTATTTTCGAAACAGCGCCTCGCCGAAGGGCGACTGCGCCGTGGCGAAGCGGAAGCGGTTTTTGCGGTCGAGCCTCACCACCATACGCACGAAGCCCGAACACAAAACGCAGACGCCGTCGAAAACGATCAACGGCTGGCTGGCATCGAAGGTTTCAGAGGGATGGTCGATGGTCACGTGCAACCCGGCAGCTTATGTCCTAGGACACTAGGCCTGCCGGCGGCGGCGTTAAAGCCTCGGCGTTGTCGCACGTCGTCTGTCGGCGAGCACAGGGCGCTCGGCACGATAGGTGGTTGCGCGGTGGTTTGCGCCCGGTCTGCAGATCCGGCTGTTATGACGCGTCTCGAAGGTCATGATCAGTGCGCGCTGACGCCGAGCGAGTTGCCGCGACGTGCGCAGGCCGGGCCCGGGCCGCGCATGTAGTAGCGCTCCGGCCGATAGCTCGGCGCGACGAATTCGCGGATGGCGGCGGCATAGCCAGCGATGTGATGCCAGAAGTTCATTTTCCTTGGTCCCTGTCCCGATTTCGGATGTCCCTTCCGAATTACGGGCATCATAGCGTCGATGCGTGAATAGTCGGTGAACACGATGTTAATCTCTGGTCGAAAAGGCCCTGGTTCGTGGCCGGAATGCGGCTGATTCGGGGTCTTTCGGTGCAGTTCGTCGGCATTTCGCCCAATGTGACTTTTGCATCACATATGTTTCGCCTGAATGTCGCTTGGGCGCGGTTCTGTTTCAATATTTGCCGAAGCCACGAAATTTCCGTGCGCGGCGCTCGCAAGCGCCTTGGCCCTGCCAGATGTGCGGCCGGAACCGGAAGGGGCTTTGCCCGTTCTCGGTTGAACCGCATCGCGCAGGGAGTTTGTCATGGCGCCTCGTCCAGCCTGGAAGGGCTATCTGAAGCTGTCGCTGGTCACCTGCGCCGTCGAACTGACCAACGTCGTCACCCATACGGAAAAGGTCTCGTTCCGGGTGCTCAACCGCAAGACCGGCAACACCGTCAAACGCATCTATGTCGATGGCGAGACCGGCAAGCCGCTGGGCGATGGCGACGAGATCAAGGGCTATGAGGTCAGCGACGGCGATTTCGTCCATATCGAGGAGGACGAGATCGAGGCGGTGCAGATCGAATCCTCGCACACGATGAGCCTCGACGGCTTCGTCGACAAAGCCTCGATTCAGCAGATCTATCTCGACACGCCCTATTATGTCGCGCCGGCCGACACGGTGTCGGAGGAAGCCTTTGCCGTCATCCGCGATGCCATGGCTGGCAAGAAGATGGCGGGACTTGCCCGCATCGTGCTCTACAGCCGCGAGCGCCCTGTTGTCATCGAGCCACTGGGCAAGGGCATGGTGCTGACCACTTTGCGCTACGACAACACCGTGCGCCAGCCTGATACCGTCTTCGGCGACATCAAGGCGGTGAAGACCGATCAGGAGATGACCGATCTGGCCGAGCTCATCATCGACAAGAAGAAAGCCACGTTCGATCCGTCGCAATTCGACGACAAATACGAGGACGCCCTGCTCGAACTGATCCGCGCCAAGAAAGCCGGCAAGAAGGCGCCGGCGGCGCAGGCCGCGCCAAAACCCTCCAACGTCGTCAATCTGTTCGACGCGCTGAAGCAGAGCCTGTCTTCGGATGGCGGTTCATCAAAGGCTTCCTCGTCGGCAAAGGCCAGGTCGCCGGCGAAAGGTGCGAAGCCGAAAGCCGCCGCCGCCAGGCGCAAATCGGCCTGAGGATACGAGATGGCCGGTCTCGAGCAGTATCAATCCAAGCGTGATTTCAAGAAGACCGCCGAGCCGGCCGGCAAGGTCTCGCGCAGCGGCAAGGACAAGGCTGGCGGCATCTTCGTCATCCACAAGCATGACGCGACAAGGCTGCACTACGATCTTCGCCTCGAGCATGACGGCGTGCTGTGGAGCTGGGCGGTGACGCGCGGCCCGAGCCTCGACCCGCACGAGAAGCGGCTGGCCGTGCACGTCGAGGACCATCCGATCGACTATGCGCCGTTCGAAGGCACCATCCCCAAGGGAGAGTATGGCGGCGGCACGGTCATCGTCTGGGACGAAGGCACCTGGACGCCTGAGATCGACCCGGCCAAGGCGATGAAGAAAGGCCATATCAGCTTCGAGCTGCACGGCCACAAATTGCATGGCCTCTGGCATCTGGTCAGATTGAAACCCCGCGCCGGCGAAAAGCGCGACAACTGGCTGCTGATCAAATCCGACGATGCCGCGGCCCGCCCCGGCGAGGACATTTTGCAGGAAGCTCCGAAATCGGTGAAGTCGGGCCTGACGATCGAGGAGGTCGGCGCCGGCAAGACCGCCAAGGGCAAGGCGCCAAAAATCTGGCATTCCAACAAGCCGGCCGCCGGCAAAGCGAAGCTTGCTGCGGCAAAGCGGCTCGACTTCATCGAGCCGCAGCTGGCCATGCTGGAAAGAGATGCGCCGGCCGGCAAGGACTGGCTGCACGAGGTGAAATTCGACGGCTACCGCATGCAGGCGCAGCTTGCCGGCACTGAGGTGCGACTGCTGACGCGCACCGGCCTCGACTGGACGGAGAAATTCGGCGGCGAGATCGTTGCGGAGCTCGGGCGTCTGAAATGCACCGATGCCGTCATCGATGGCGAGATCGTCGTGCTCGCCGACAGCGGCGTCTCGTCGTTCTCCTTGCTGCAGCAGGACCTGTCGGCGAACCGGACCAACCGCTTCATCTACTATGTCTTCGACCTGATGCGTCTCAACGGCCAAGATCTGCGCGGCGAACCGCTGGTCGAGCGCAAACAGGCGCTGCAGGACCTGCTCGGCAAACAGTCGGACGATTCGGCGCTGCGTTTCAGCGACCATTTTGCTGAGCCCGGCAAGATCATGCTGCAGCACGCCTGCCGCATGGGGCTGGAAGGCATCGTCTCCAAGCGCGCCGACGCGCCCTATCGCAGCGGCCGTGGCCCGGCCTGGGTCAAGTCGAAATGCACGGCGCGACAGGAATTCGTCATCGGCGGTTATTTGCCGTCGGAAAAGACCGGCCGCGGCCTGCGCTCGCTGCTGGTCGGCTATTTTGAGGCTGGCAAGCTGCACTATGCCGGCCGCGTCGGCACCGGCTTTTCGGCCGGGATGGCTACCGGCCTGAAGAAAAAGCTCGACGCTTTGAAAGCGGACGCATCGCCCTTCGCGGCGGCCGTGCCGAAGGGCAAGGGACTGGTCTGGGTCAAGCCCGCGCTGGTCGGCGAAGTGGAGTTTCGCAGCTGGACCTCCGACCGTATAATACGCCACGCATCGTTCCAGGGATTGCGCGAAGACAAGCCGGCGGAGGAAGTCGTGCAGGAAAAACCGAAAGCATCGACAGCCGGGAGCAAGGCAAAGCCGACCCCGACGAAATCAACCGGGACGGCGCAAACCGTCGTCAAGCTCTCCCATCCGGACAAGCTTTTGTGGCCCGAGGAAAAGATCTCGAAGCAGGACCTGCTCGAGCACTACGCGCTGGTCTGGCCGCGCATGCAGCAATTCGTCGTCAACCGGCCGCTCAGCTTGGTGCGGGCGCCGGACGGCATTGGCGGCCCGCGCTTCTTCCAGAAGCACGCTTCGGCCGGCATGCACGAGAAAATCGCCAGGATGAAGGACCCGACGGATGGCGAGGAGATCTTGTTCATCCGCGACTTCGACGGCCTTGCCGCTCTGGTCCAGAACGGCGTCGTCGAGGTCCACATCTGGGGCTGCACCATCGAGAAGCTGGAAAAGCCCGACCAGATCGTCTTCGATCTCGACCCCGACGAAGGCGTCGACGCCAAGGCGGTACGTGATGCAGCGCTCGATATCCGCGCGAGGCTCGATGATTTGTCGATGCCCAACCTGGTCAAGACATCGGGCGGCAAGGGCTACCATGTCGTCGTGCCGCTGAAACCGTCGGCCGATTGGGAAGAAGTAAAGACCTTCGCCCATGATTTCGCCCGCGCGCTGGAGCAGGCGGCACCGGACCGCTACACGGCGACGCTGTCGAAGAAGGCGCGCACCGGAAAGATCTTCGTCGACTATCTGCGCAACGGTCGCGGTTCGACGACGGTCGCGCCCTATTCGTCGCGTGCCAAGAAGGGCGCCACCGTGTCGATGCCGGTGACATGGGCGGAAATCGAAGCCGGGCTGGCGCCGAACGCCTTTCCAATCGGCGACAAGACGACGCTGAAGCAGCTGGCCAAAGCCGATCCGTGGGCGGATTTCTTCAAGCTGGGCAAGGTGTTGAAGCGGAGCTGAGCCCCATGACTTCGTCATCCTATGGTCTGCGCCGCGTCGCTTCGCTCGTTGCTCCGCCCGTGGATGACGAAGTTCAGTTCACCCCAAAAACACTTTCTCGAATGCCTGCTTGCCCACCGGCGAGAACACCACGGCGCGGCTGTCCTTCTCGCGCCGCGCCCATTTTTCCGAGATGATCTTGTCGAGGATAGCCGCGCCCAGCGTGCCGGCCAGATGCGAGCGCCGCACGCTCCAGTCGAGGCAGGCGCGGCACACCGGCCGTCGCGGCTTGGTGTAGACGTCGATGCCGATGGCGGCGAAATGCGAAGCGGCCGCCGGACCGAGCCGGATCTCCTTGTCCTCGCGCAGCAGGATGTGTTTGTCGACGAGACGGTCCAGCATTGCCACCGCTTGTTCGCCGGCAAGATGGTCGTAACAGACCCGCGCCACCCGCATCGCCGCGTCGCGCGGTCCTGGCCGCACACGCTGCGGCCCGACTGAGGCGGCGACGCCGGTGATGGCCTCGATCATGCCCGCCACTTGCGGGCCGGCAAGGCCGTAATACCGATGCCGTCCCTGGCTTGCCACCGTCAGCAGCCCGCCCTCCAGCAGTTTGCCCAGATGCGAGCTGGCGGTCGGCAATGACACGCCGGCCTCCATCGCCAGTTCGCTTGCCGTGAGCGCGGTCCCGCCCATCAGCGCATTCAGCATGTTTGCCCGCGCCGGATCGCCGACCAGGCTGGCGATGCGGGCTATGTCGGGTCCTTCGCGCATAGTTCGTTCCTCATCGAAGCATTCTTGTCAGATAACCACTATTCTCCAGTGAGATCAAGGAGACGACGATGACCACAACAGCCGCTTCGACCTCCGCACCTGTCGCCCGCCTGCCGTTCCCGTTCTTCGCCTTGCGCCGGCTGCGCTTGCGGCTTCTGGCCCGCTGGTACGACCGCCATCTGCAGCGTCTCGACCTCGCCGAGATCGACGATCATTTGTTGCGCGACCTTGGCCTGACACCAGAAGACGTTCGCCGCGAATGCGCGAAATCCTTCTGGCAGACATGACCAGCAAGGGAATTGCCTAGCACGTCGATCCACACAACGTTTCGATCCGGCTCGAACTGTCCGCGCAAGAAATATCCAACCGTCAAGGAGACAAAAATGGCCATCACCTGTTTCATCCGCTACGAGATCGACCCGTTCGGCAAGGCGGCGTTCGAGGAATATGCCCGCAACTGGGGCCAGGCCATCCCGCGCTGCGGCGCCGATCTGATCGGCTATTTTTCGCCGCATGAGGGGTCAGCCACTACGGCCTACGCCATGTACAACATCGACAGTCTGGCCGCCTACGAGGCTTACCGCGCCCGGCTCGCCGCCGATCCAGCCGGCAAGGCCAACTACGAGTTCGCCAGGCGGGAAAAGTTTATCTTGAAAGAGGACCGCATCTTCCTGAAGCTGGCTTCAGGTCCACACGCTCCGTTGGTGAAGATATGATCGCTGTCATTTTCGAGGTCGAGCCGGCGGCAGGCAAGCGCGATGCCTATCTCGGCATCGCCGCGCAGCTGCGCCCGCTGCTCGACGGCATCGACGGCTTTGTCTCGATCGAACGCTTCCAGAGCCTGGCCGACCCGAACCGCGTCCTGTCGCTATCGTTCTGGCGCGACGAGGAAGCGGTAAAAGCCTGGCGCAACACCAAGGAGCACCGGCAGGCGCAGCAGGCCGGCCGCGGCGGCATCTTTGCCGGCTACCGACTGCGCATCGCGCATGTCGTGCGCGATTATGGGCTGACGGAAAGGGCCGAGGCGCCAGCGGATAGCCGGGTGGTCAACGGCTAAGCATTCCCGATCAGCACGCCGGCCGCAAACACCAGCGCGCCGCCCAGCACCACCTGGAAGGCGGCGCGCAGGAACGGCGTCTGCATGTAGCGGTTCTGCACGAAGGCGATGGTCCACAGTTCGAAGAACACCACCACCGCTGCCACCGCCGTCGCTGTCCAGAATTGCGGGATGAGATAGGGCAGCGCGTGGCCTAGGCCGCCCAGCGTGGTCATGATGCCGACTGTCAGCCCGCGCTTCAGTGGCGAACCGCGCCCGGACAATTTGCCGTCGTCGGACGCGACTTCGGTGAAGCCCATCGAGATGCCGGCGCCGATCGAGGCGGCGAGACCGACCAGAAGCGTCTGCCAGGTATCATGTGTGGCGAAGGCGGCGGCGAAGATCGGCGCCAGCGTCGACACCGAGCCGTCCATCAGCCCGGCCAGCCCCGGCTGCACATAGGTCAGGATGAACTGGCGCTGCTCGGCCGCCGCCTCCTCATCCTTCACTGCGCCCGGCACATGCTGCTGTTCGAGCTGGTGTGCCGAGCTCTCATGGCCCTGTTCGGCCGCCGCCAGATCGCCGAGCAGCTTTCTGGTCGAGGCATCGGTGGTGCGCTTGGCGGCCTCGACGTAGAACAGATAGGCTTGCCGCTCCATCGCCTCGGCCTGCTGGCGCACATGCTCGATGCCGAGCGGGCGGACCAGCCAGTCCGCCTTGCGTTCGTAATAGCCCTTCACATGATCGCGGCGGATCAGCGGAATGCGCTCGCCGAAACGCTTGCGGAAAAGCTCGATCAGCGCGTCGCGATGGCCGTCCTCTTCCTCCGCCATCGCCTCGAACACTTTGGCCGATTGCGGAAAGTCTTCCGCCAGCCCGTCGGCATAGGCGCGATAGATGCGCCCGTCATCTTCCTCGGACGAGATGGCGAGCGCCAGGATCTCCTGTTCCGAGAGCGATTCGAAGGAACGGCGGCCAAAGCCGAAAACACGCGAAAGCATGACAAATTCACCCTAGTTTAGAATTATTCTAAACTAGGGTTTGGAGTACTCTGGGTCAACCGAGCGCGTCGCTCGGCGGTCAAAATTATTTGAACCGGAAATCCGGCGGGTGCCTCTTCGTTATCGGTGAATGTTCGCCTATATAACTGAACCTAAGCCAAGACAGAGGAATTCGCAGATGACGGCAAAACCGCACACCGATGCATTTGACCCGAAACCCGTTCTCGATCTCATCGCCAGCATCGAGGCCGATCTGCAGCGGCTGAAGGGCCTGGTCGAACAGCAGGTCGAAAAATTCGACCCCGCCAACCCGCACAACAAGGCGCCCGACGGCAAGCTGACCGAGGAGGGCGTCGAGTGCTGCTACCGCATGTTCGACGAGGGCAAGTCGCGCTATTCGGTGGCCCAGCAGATGAAGATCTCCTTCGCCGCCGCGACGCATCGGTTCAACACCTGGCGCAAGATGGGTGGCAGCAAGAGGCAGAGGGCGCTGCTCGGATAAGGAGCGGCCCCCGCGCTTTCGTCATCCTCGGGCTTGACCCGAGGATCCTGTGTGTTGGTTCGGGTGTATGGTTGAAGTGGGAAGGAGGCCGAGAGGATCCTGGTCATCCCTTTCGGGATAGTCCGCGGCATGGCTCGGTCCCTTCCCACCACTGAACCATCAACCTGAACAGTTGCACGGGGCTGTTAGCAGCAGACCCCGCACCACAGGAAGAGGCCTGGACATGATAGTGCAGAACTATGTCGGCTGCGAC